>DASZXI010000045.1:0-58052 GCA_035545955.1 Candidatus Didemnitutus sp.
TGCAAATCGTCAGTGTCTGCATCTGGGAGAAAACTCCACTCTCCGAGCTACTTACCAAATCACCCCCTCAGGATCGACAAACCGACTTCTGCGACTTGCTCAAAATCAATGACTCATAATCAGACAGGCGTGCCCTCAACCTTCAACTGCATGAGTCCGGCTCAGGTCTCAGTCATTCAGCCCTTCCGCCTTTTCCAGTCTTCCCGGTTGCTGGCCGGAATGTCATCTGGCAATCCCCGCCTGTGAAATCCTCCGCCGCGCTCGAGCGCTACTATGTCCTTCCGTGCTGTTTGCTGCTGCTGAACCTGCTGAACGCCGTGATCTCCTACAAGGGACAGGTGATCAGCGATGGCATTCTGCGTACACTTTTCGTCATGGGCATGGTTCTGTTTGGGTCCTCGCTGGTCGCCCTGGCGGTGGCTCCGGGTATCACGTGGGTGGTGCGATCGATGCGCCAGACATCGCGTTCCGCGGCGGGTAAGATGGGAGAGATCGTTTTCCTATGCATCCTCGGGTTTGCCATCTTCTGGCTCTACTACCGGACGAACATGTATGGAGCCGGTTCCATCCTGCCGCCCGGTTGGCGCAACGGGCTGCATCATTGAGGGAGCGCTCACGGTTGAGCGAAATCCAGACAACCATCGGGTCGGAGCCAAAATTTGGCCACAAAGAGGCACAAAAGTCTCTTCTGCCGACAGAATCCAAAGGCGCCTATAGGCGCGCGGAAAACGTGCGTCGACAGGCGGGTTCTTTGCGCCTTTTTGCGGCAAGAAATGTCTTTGCCTTGTTCCGGGTCCGGCAAACGGGATCGCCTGCAAGCAGACTCCTACCTTTCGGACTCAAGCGCCGCCCCGCAATTCCTCCGGGGTTCGACCCCGGGCGCGCAGCTCGCGCAGTGCCAAGGCATCATGGCGCTTCGCGAGACGAGCCCCGGAATCATCCGTGACCAGGGCACAGTGAAAAAACTCCGGGACCGTTGCGCCGAGTCCCCGGTAGACAAGCAGCTGACGAAACGTCGACAGCAGCAAATCCTCGCCCCGCACGACCTCGGTGATGCCCATCGCCACGTCATCACTGACGCACGCCAGCTGATAACTGGGGACGTCGTCCTTGCGCCAGACGAGGAAGTCGCCGAATTCCCGGCCGCCGGTGGCCGATTGCGGTCCGCAGCGTCCGTCGGAAAATCGCAGCAATTCCCCGTCGGGCACCCGCAGGCGCCAATTGACTCCCGCCCGGGGCCACTGGGCGCGTCGTGCTCGCTCCCCGGGAGTCAGGTTTTCCGGCCGGCATGTCCCGGCGTACACCGGTTCACTCGCGGCCTCGTGCGGCGCGGCCGCAGCCAGTTGCACATCCTGACGCGAGCAGGTGCAGGGATAGATCAGACCGATCTGGCGCAGGCGCTCGAAATCGGTGGCATAGTGGGCAAGGCGGCGACTCTGTTCATAGGGAGCGTGCGGTCCGCCGACGTCGGGTCCTTCGGTCCAATCCAGTCCGAACCAGCGCAAATCCTCGATCATCGCCGCGACGAACTCCGGTCGCACGCGCGCGGAATCGAGATCGTCGTTGCGGAGAATGAGGGATCCACCGCCTTCTCGGGCGCGCTCCTGAGCCGTCCAAAAGGTGCGCGCGTGTCCGAGGTGCATGTACCCCGTCGGAGAGGGCGCCAGCCGCCCGCGATAGGGCCGGGCGATGGGATCGGCAGTCACACGGCCAATCGAAGCGTTCCGCGGCGTGAGGTCGAGCGTTGAGGTGGCGCTGCCCGGATGGGGAATGCGGATTGCGGAATGCGGAGGGGTGCGGCCAGGCGCGTTTCCATTTCCATGGACGGGACTGGACGAGGCAGGAGCCTGCTTGCAGGCGATCGAGTGGAACGTAACGTCCCTGCTCGACGGGCGCTGGGCCTTTAGCGGAGTCGAGAGGTGGGTGGGTTCGAGTTTCCGCGGTTGACCGTCATCCCTCTCGATAAACTGGCCCTGAGGTCCAGTTCCACCTCTGCAATGATCGCCTGCTGGCAGGCTCCGGCCTGTCCGATCCGAAAGGTCACCTTTGCAATGTCGTGCGCCGTAGCGGAAGATTGTGTTTCCCGTCCTGAAACCTCATCAATGCCGCTCAGGATATGAAGTCGCTGTGTGTGTATTGTTCCTCGAGTGACCGACTCGACGCGAAATATTTCGAGGCGGCGCGCCAGGTCGGTGAAACCATCGGCCGGCGCGGGTGGTCCCTGGTTTACGGCGGCGGTCGGTCCGGCCTGATGGGTGCCGTGGCGCGCGCGGCCAAGGAGAGCGGCGCGCGCGTGGTGGGCGTCATCCCCGAGTTCATGAAGGAACGTGAACTCGCCTACACGGAGGCCGACGAACTGATCTCGGTCATCACGATGCGCGAGCGCAAGATGCTGATGGAGACCCGGGCCGATGCGTTTGTCGCGCTGCCGGGCGGTTGGGGCACGCTGGAGGAGATCATGGAAATTCTCACGCTCGCACATCTCGACGCCCTGGCGAAACCCATCGTGATCTTCAATCAGGACGGCTACTTCGACGAGCTTCTCGCGCTGTTCGACAAGATCATTCGCGAGCGCTTCATGCACGAAGCGGTTCGCCAGCGCTACGCAGTGGCGACGTCGGTGGAGCAGATCTTCACCCTGATCGAACGCTGGAAAACGGGTGTGCCGGAGAAATCGTGGTTTCAGACGCGGTAAGCGGTGTAGGGCGGCATCGCCGAATGCCGCCAACGGAAACGAATCGTTGGTAGGGATCGATGTCTCCATTCGACAAGCTCAGGACCCCGAGCCTGTCGCGGGGCTCATCGATCCGTTTAGGCCCGTCCCAGATGCACGGCCCGATGGGGACATCGGGCCCTACCGGCGGCATTCGGCGATGCCGCCCTACACCTACCGATACAACCGCACCAAATCGTCCGTGCGCACCCATCCGGCCTGACCACCCGGGAACGTGAGATGAGTCCAGCCACCCAGAAATTCGCGGTCGGCGAGCGCCACGGAGCCGGCGGATAGCGGCGACATCTTTTGCGTCGAGTCGGCTTCCGTCGGAATGCTGCGCAGGGCGGTGGCCTTCCAGACGAGGGCCGCGCGCGGATTGGCCAGTTCGCCGTATGCGCGCAGGGCGACGGTCGCAAGGGCGGCGACCACGATCGCGGCCAGAATGGTGCTCAGGGCCGTGGGGCGAGCCCAGGGTCCGATGCGCCGGTAGCCGCGGAAAAGCAGGACCACGAGGGCGGCGGCGATCAGCAGCGAAGCGGCCACCAGGGCGACCTGCCATTCGCCGGGCGAGGCCCAGCGGGCGATGGCAAAGCGTCCGTGTCCGCGCCCAAGCTCGACCAGTCCTGGCGGAGCCATGCCGGCCTTCTGAAGCCCGAGGGCAAGGTCCCAGCGCGTTGCGTCGGAGCGCGGTGCCATCAGGAACGCGCCGGCAAAATGCGCCGACGCCTCGGCCCAGCGATCCTGTTGGGCCAGGGCGAGTCCAAGATTGTGACGCGCGCTCCAGTTGGCCGGATCCGCGTGGATTTGGGTGCGCCAGGCGGACTCCGCAGCGGGGAAATCGGCCCGGGCGTAGGCCTCGGCGCCATCCTCGCCGCGCAAATGCAGGGTGGACAGCACCACGAGGAGCGCGGTGACGAACGGAAACAGGTTGCGCCCGAGGAACAGGGTCGCTGGCGACCATTCGGGGACGTGCGCATGTTGCAGCGCGGCCTGGGCCCGTTGAACCCAGTCGGCGGGAAGGGGCGAACCGGGTCCGTGCAGCGTACGATCGGCCTCGGACCACAAAGCCGCCCACGGAGACGACGCATCCTTGGCGCGGGCGGCCACGACGGCATGGACAAGGTGGGAATCGGGAGCGGCGTGACGGATTTCCCAGAGTTGGGCGGCTTCGGACTGCCATTCGCGGAGCAATGAGGCGGCCTCGTTGGGGTTTTTCCTCAGTTCGCCGAGGACCCGTCCCAGATTGGCCAGCGCTTCGCGGCGCCGGCGACGGGGATCGGTCTCGCGGCTCCGGATCATCGCGAAGACAATCCAAAACACCAGGGGGCAGGCGACCGCGGCGATCAGGCAAAGGATCACGACACCGCGGGAGGTGAACGGGACCCAGCCGTGCTTCTCACCCGGAATCATGTCGCGGGGGAGGTTTTCCGGAACCGATGGTGCCACGGCCTGAGGTGCGGTGGGCTTCGGCGTCGCGGGACCGAGCGAGAATTGGACGGGACCGGTCGAAGCCGGATTCGTTCCCGCCTGGGCCGCGGCGCCCACCGTGACCGTCACCGGCTCCGTGGTCAGGGTGCGATACTCGCCGCTCTGCGGATCAAAGTAGACCATCTTGACCGCGCCGAGCGTGTAGGAGCCCGCGCGGGACGGAACGAGCACGACGTCCTCGCTCAGCGTGCCCTCGAACAACGAACCATCTTTCATCGTCCGCTTGGACTTCGGCTGGATGACCTGGAAATCCTTCGAGACTTCGCGCTCGGGCAGACCCGTGATGTCGGGCCAGTTGCCGACGCCGGAAAGTTCGAGCGTCCACGTGATGGGCTCGCCGACGGCGGGAGTGGTGGGCACCACCTTCGAGTTGAGGGTGAACGTGCCGATGGCGCCGCTGAAGGCCGAGGGTGCGGCGGGAAGCGGCTTGATGGTGATGTCGATCGGTTTCGTCGTCGCCTGCAGCGTTTCGATCTGCTGTTGCGTGAAGAACCCGAAACCGACGTACCCCACGACCATGTTGACCAGCATGGTGGCGGGCTTGAGCGTGTAGCTGCCGGGTTGCTTGGAATACGCCCGCGTCGTGTGCGTGACCACCGCCCGTCGTTCGCCCTGAACCACGGATTCCGAAAGCTGCGGTTCGCTCCATTCTTCGGCGACGAACGGCGCCGGATCCCAGTTGATCTTGCTCGCGCGCGAATTGAAATAGCGCTTCACGACGCTGAAGGTGTACGTGACCGGGATGACCTCGCCGGCCCAATAGGAGGTACGCGGTGTCTCGAGCGTCGTCGTCGTGATGTCCTCCAGCGCGACCCCGCCGCGGCCAGCGGGCGCGTCGGCGACGTTCACGGTGAACGACTTCACGGTCAGGGTGCCCTTGTCGGTCGGCGCGGAGAATTCCGGAATGGCAATCGATCCCTTTTTGGAAGCGCGGACCGGATACGTGAGACTGAAGGTCCGGGTCTCGCTGACCGTGCCGTTCATGATCATGGTCGAGGCATTCGTGCTCGAGGAGGGCCGGCCGAACGCGAGTCCGGGCACATCGGGCAGCTTCAGTTTCTGCAGATCGGGTTCGCAGTTCTCGAAGACCAGCACCATCTGGCTGGTCCGATTGAACGCGAGGGAGTCCGCGGCCGGATCCCAGTGCACGTCCTGGGCGCGGAGCGCAACGACGCCGGCCAGGCCAAGAATCACGAAAAGAAGGCGGCGCAGGGTCATCACCAGTCCTTGCCTTTCTTGACCGGCTGTTCCGGCGTGCCGCGCATCAACTGCTGGAGCTCGGCCGGGGAATCCTGATTCTTCACCTGATCGAGCTTTTGCAACGGGAGGGCGAGTTCGGGGTTCAAATCGAAATCGGGTTTGCGTTCCTTCTGGCCGCCGACCTTTTGCGTGCCCGACGGATTGGCGGGCTTGGGTGGCGGGGTGTTGTTCTTCATGTCACCGAAAGGCTTTTGGTCCTTCCCGTCCTCACCCTTCGGCGGCGTGGGCTTCGACGGCGAGGACTGCGGATTGTTCTGCTTGCCGGATTGATCCTGGTCCTGGTTTTTCTGGCCCGAATTGTCCTGGGATTGTTTTTGCTGATTCTGCTGCGACTGCTTCTGCTGGTCGTTTTTCTTTTGCTCGTCCTGTTTCTGCTGTTGCTGGTCCTTCTTCTGGTCCTCGGGCTTGCGCTGCAGATCCTCGAGCTGCTTGCGCAACGTCGGCCAGTCGGCGGCATGGGCGTCGAGCTGCTCGCCGCGGTCGACCGCGGCGAGTCCGTCGTGGACCACTCCGGGCTGGATTTGCTGCTGCGCACCCTGCAGGCGCTGGCCGTAGGTGATGGTGGTCTGGGCGAGTTCGGCGCAATCCTTGGCATCGACCGAGTCCTGTCCGGCCAGACGTCCGACGGTGGCGGACAACGGGCCCGCAAAGGTCTCCTTGGTGTTTTCCTGCGCCTGCAGGCGGTGCGTGGCCAGGATCAGTCCGACCGCCAGCAGCAGGCCGGCCGCACGGGCCGCCAGCGGCGGGACGGCGGAGGCGCGGCGACCGAGTGGAAGCGCCCGTTCCCGCGGGCGAATTGGAAACTCGGCCCAGAAGCTGACGAGCAGAAAAAACAACGAGGGCGCCAGGAACCATTGGAAGCGCTCGACCAGCCGCGCGGTGTTTTTCTCGGAGAATTCGCCCTTGCGGCCGGCGTCGACCGTCTGGCGCAGGAGGGCGGCGAGATCGATCCATCCGCTCGCGTCGGCGTAGGCCCCACCGGTCACCTGCGCGAGTTCCTGCAGCGTGGCGCTTTCAAGTTTCGAGAGCACGACCGCGCCGCGCTCATCCTTGACCAATCCGCCGTCGGCCTCGGGAATGAAGGCGCCCTGCGAGGTGCCGACGCCCAGGCCGATCACGCGAATGCCTTTGGTCTTGAGGGCGTCAACCTGCGACTTCCAGTCCTCGTCGGTCGCCTCGCCATCGCTCAACACGATCAGATAGCGGTCCGCCGCCGAAGTGCCGAAGGCTTGCATCGAGGTCTCGAGCATCGCCTGGTAATTGGTGCCGCCTTCCGGCAGATAGTCGGGATTCAGCGAGGGCAGCATCTCGCGCAGGATTTCGTAATCCGCGCTGAGCGGGCTTTGCAGAAATGCGGTGCCGGAGAAAAGTACGAGCCCGACGCGTTCGCCCTGCAGTCCGTCCAGCAGCGAGGAGATCAGCAGTTTGCTGCGTTCGAGGCGCGACGGCTTCACATCCTGCGCCAGCATCGATTTGGAGAGGTCGACGGCGATCAGCACCTCGCGCGCCTGGTCGAAAACCTGTTCCTCCGACACGCCCCATTGCGGGCGGGCCAGGGCGATGACGCCGAGCACGAGGCCGACCCAGAGCCAGATCCGCGGCCGGGTCTCGACCGTCGTGTGCCGGGTCCCGAGGGAAACATCGAACGCGCCAGCCCAGGCGCGGGGGATTTTTGGCCAGCGCTGGGACGCCGTGGTGGTATGCCGCGCCAGTTCCCACGAGAACAGGAGGATGAGCGGCAGCAGCAGCCAGAGAAAATAGGGCGCGTGGAAACTCATGGCGACGGCGCCGCCGCCGGTGTGCGGCGCCACTGCGGCAGGCGGGGTGGCAGGACCATCAGGGCGCCGACGAAAATCAGGATGGCGCCGGGCAGCGCAAACCACCCGAACAGTTCGGTGGTGAGCAGAAAGGTCTTGGTGCGGAATTCGATTTTCTGCGCCTTGTCGATCGCCGCGAAGGCGCTGTCGATGGTGTCCGAGTCGGCGGCGCGAAAGAACTTCCCCCCGGTGGCGTCGGCGATCTCGCGGAGCGCGTCCTCGTCGAGATCCGCCATGCGCTTTTGATAGCCGACTTTCCGCCCCTGGTCGAAAACGGGCATGTCGACCAACCCGTCGCGTCCCGCCCCGATCGTGTAGACGGGGATGGCGCGCGATTTCGCAATGGCGGTGGCCTGCTCGGGCGTCAGCATGCCACGGTTGTTCGCGCCGTCCGTGAGAAGCACGACGAACGCGCCCTTGCGATGATTGCCCTCTTCGCGCCCCGCCTGGTCGAGGCGGGTGAGTGCAATGCCGAGTCCGTCACCGATCGCCGTGCCGTCCTCCATGCTGAGGATCATGCGCTCGGTGATGCGTTCGACCTGCTTGGCCAGCCAGTCGTGATCAAAGGTGAGCGGGGCGAGCGTGTAAGCACGCCCCGAAAACACCACGAGCCCGATGCGGTCGCCGCTGCGGTCGTTGATGAAGGCCTGGATGACCGGTTTGATCTCCTGGATGCGATTGATTTGCTCGCCATTGCGCACGTAGTCCTCCGACAACATCGACCCGGACAGGTCGATCGCCAGCATCAGATCGTAGCCCTGTTGCTTCACCTCGCGCTTGTCCTCGACCTTCTGCGGCCGGGCGAGACCGATGATCACAAGACAGGCCCCGGCCACGGCGAGTGCGGTCGGCAGGCGCGACGAGGGAATGAGCGAGGGCCGATGCCACGCCGCCGCGAAGGGGACGATCAGGACCGGCGCCCCGCGACGGCCGCGAATCCACATGACCAGCGGGATGGCCAGCAGCGCCACCAGCCACCACGGGTCCTTGAACTGGTAATTCATCAAGGACATCAGCGGCGGGTCCCGGCAAACATCCGGGCGTGGAAAAACCGTACCAGCGCATCGAGGCGGTCCTCGTTCGTGCCGACGACCAGGCGGCACAGCTGGTCGGGGAAAAGCAGGCGAAACGTCTCCTCGCGTTCGGCCACCCACGCGGCGTGCGCGGCGCGCTGGCTGGCGGAGCCGTCCAGATTGACCAGGCGACCGCCGACCGGATCGTAGGCCGTCAGCACGCGCGCGTCCGGCAGGGCGCGCTCCCAGGGATCGTCGACGCGGAACCCCATGGTCTGATAGCGGCGGGTCAGCACGTTCCAGCCTTCCGGTTCGGAACGCGGCGGAAAATCGCCCAGCCAGATCACGATGCTGTGGCGCGGCGCCGCGCGCGCGAGCATTTGCCACGGAATGAAATGGGTGGCGCCGACATCGCCCTCAAAGGTCGGAGGCGTGCGTCCCAGCAGTGAGGCGGCGGCATGCATGATCTGCCCGCGCCCGCGCACCGGTTCCTGCAGAAAATAACCGGAGGGCGTCGCATGGAGATAGCCGACGCGATCGCGATTGACCGCGCCGAGCATCATGACGAGCCCGGCAAGTTCCATCAGCGCCTCGCGTTTTGACTGCGCGCCGGAACCAAATTGCAGGCTGACGCTGTCCTCGAAAACCAGCAGGAGCGTGACCTCGCGTTCCTCGATGAATTTCTTGCGGTACGGTTCACCCAGCCGCGCGGTGACGTTCCAGTCGATGTCCCGCACGTCGTCGCCGAAGGTGTACTTGACCACCTGATCGAACTCCATGCCGCGACCGCGAAACGCGGACCGGTATTCTCCGCTCAGGACATTTTCCACGGCGTGCCGCACCCGCCACTCGAGCTGGCGCAGAAGCGCGAGCTGCGAGGAAACGAGGGAGGACTGGTTTTGGACGGAGGGCACCGGCGCGGAAAAGGCGGAAGGGCTGAAAGGCTGAACTTGGAAATGGCTGGGTGACTAATGGACCAATTGACTAAGAGACTGAGTGCTGAGGAACACGGAAGGGCCGAATGGAAGCATCAGCCATTCAGCTTTTCAGGCTTTCAGCCTTTGGGATTCGCCGGAACCGGTGTGCGTTCCAGCGTCTGCGTGAGAATGCTGTCGGCGGTGAGACCATCCGCCTCCGCCTCGTAGGTGAGGCCGATGCGATGGCGCAGCGCGTCGTGGAATATGGCCTGCACGAGGGCGGGCGAGAGGTAGTCGCTGCCGCGCAGCCACGCGAGGGCGCGGCCGGCCTGGAACAGGGCGAGCGAGGCCCGCGGCGACGCGCCGAAATTGAGCAGGCGTTTCGTGGCCCCGGTGCCGGCCTCTGGCGTCTGGGCGAGATCACGCGTGCTGCGCACCAGGGCCAGAATGTAGGCCTGCACGCCGGGAGAAACGTGAATGGCGTCGACGTGATTGCGCAGCTCCAGAAGTTCCTCGCCGCTCGACACGGCGCTGAGCGCCGGTGCGGTCGTGACCTGACCCCACATCTCTACCATCTGGGCTTCCTCGCTGGCCGACGGATAGTCGACGAGGAGCTTGAACAGGAACCGGTCGGTCTGCGCCTCGGGCAACTGGTAGGTGCCCTCTTGTTCGACCGGATTCTGCGTGGCCATCACGAAAAACGGCTTCGGGAGCTTGTGCGAACCGCCGCCGATCGTGACCTGGCGCTCCTGCATCGCCTCGAGCAGGGCGGATTGCACCTTCGCGGGCGCACGGTTGATTTCGTCGGCGAGGACCAGATTGGCGAAGATCGGGCCCTTGTGGGTGTGGAAAGAGCCATCCTTCGGCGAATAGATCATCGTGCCGACGACGTCGCTCGGAAGCAGGTCGGGTGTGAACTGGATGCGCTCGAATTGGACACCCAAGGCGGTGCCGAGGGACTTGATCAGCAGCGTCTTGGCGAGGCCGGGCATGCCCTCGAGGAGCACGTGGCCGCCGGCCAGCAGCGCGACCAGCATCCGCTCGACGACCGCCTCCTGGCCGATCACGGCCTTGCCGATTTCCCTGCGCAGTTTGTCAGACCAGACGGACCCGGATGTCATAGAGGGTAATTGAAGGGTGTGGAGGGACCGCTGACAAGAATCGAAGGATGAACGGTCGGGAAGTGCCGGCGAATCCGGCACCCGGCGCGTGGCATCCCACGGCTTGGGACAGCGGGGCAGGATTTGACTGCGACGGCCGTCAATGGTTTCAACCTGCCTCGCAATTCATGGGCGATTTCCCGTCAGTCGTGGATCCTTCAGTCCGCGAGCGTCTCATCGCGCTGGCGGTCTCGGCCGACGACGTGGATGAGCGATTCGTGCTCGGGTCCGGTCATGGCGGCCAGAAGATCCAGAAAACCAGCTCCAGCGTCTGGCTCCGGCATCGCCCGACCGGCATCGAAGTCCGGTGCCAGCAGGAGCGCTCCCAATCGGTGAATCGGGAGCTGGCTTGGGGCAAGTTGGCAGAAAAGATCGCCGCCGCACGGGCTGCCGTGATTCAGGAGCAGCTCAACTCTCGCGAAAAGGCCCGGCGCCGCCACCGCAAGAAGTCGCCGGCGCAGAAACGTCGGATGGTCGACTCCAAGCGCCACCGGGCGCGGAGGAAGGAAGACCGTTCCGGCTCGGGCGACTGGTAGCATCGGCGGGAACGCCAAAGGGGCGGACCCGCAACGGATCCGCCCCCGGATGGACGCGACACCGAATCGGGACGCTTATTGGTCCAAGATGATCGACGATGCCGCAACCTGGTCCGGTCCGGCGTCATGGCCGGACGCCTTGGCGGACAATTCCAGCAGCTGAGCCGTCAACGTACGCTCACCCTCGAGCGACGCATCGGCGGTTGACAGGAGCTGATGCAGTTGGCTCAGCATCGCGTAGGCCTTGCCGCGATTGTTCTCAACCACGTGCGCGGTCATCGCGGCCTTCAGTCCGAGGTATTCGCTGACGAGATAGGAGCCGCGCTGCAGCCCGGGGCTGGCGCTGGCCGCCGCGACGAACGGAAGCTCCAGGCGACCTTTCGTCAGCAGGGCCCGACCGGTCTCGCGGTAGGACAGCCGGAGCGTCGCGAGGGGTCGGCCCTCGGTGTACACGTGCTCGGGCAGGTCGGCATCCTCAGGCGCGAACGCCACGTAGATTGCGCCCTTCCGCTTGCTGAGGAAGATCGTGTTGACGTGGAAGGTCAGGTTGCGGTCGCCCTCCCAGCGCAGGAGATCGCTCGGGATCCCGTAAACACCGGCGATGCGCAGACCGGGTGCCGGATGAATCGTCATGTCGAGATCGAAAGCCAGCTCCGTGACTAGCATGTCGAGCTCTTCGGAAAACGTCTTTTCCATCTCCTGGGCATTCGGAAAATAGAAGAGATTGGCTCCATGCACGGCGCTGACCTTGGTCGCGAGTTCAGCGTCGAACTCATCGCCGATACCAATCGTGGTCTGGCCGATGCCGTCGCGCGCGCCTTCCTCCATCTGGCCCATGAATCCCTCGGCGGTCGTATTGCCGGTGTTGGGGCATTCGTCGGTGAACTGCATCAGCCGGGTGCAACCTGCAAAGCTACGCCGGGTGCGGCGGGCAAGATCGTAGCCGACCTTCAGACCCTCTTCCATGTCGGTCGAGCCGTTGGTCTCCATCGCGTCGATGGCTGCGGAAATCGCGCCCTGGTTGGCCGCGGTCACGCGCATGGGCTCGAGATGCACGTAGGAGCGGTCGCCGTAGAGCACGATCGAGATCTGGTCGTCGGGGCCGAGCTGCTTCTGCAGGCGGTGGAGCGAATCCTTCACGAGGCCGAGCCGGTACCCGTGCATCGAGCCGGACTTGTCGACCACGGCGATGAGGTTGAGCGGCTGGCGATGCCACGTGCTGGCGTCGAGGCCCGAAGCGAGTCCGATCTGGCCGAGGTAACGCACCTCGGGACGGGTCAGCAGAGAGGCGGTCGTGGCCTCGCCCGAAAGCTGCAGGAGATGCCCGTTCGGCGGTTCGGTCGGCACCGGCAGGTCGTGTTCGCTGAACAGGCCTTCCGCCGTGATCGTGTTGGGATGGGGAAAGCCGCCTTGCGTGACGGTGTCGCGGAAATAGCGCGCGTCCTTGGCGCCGCCGACCGTGGCGCCGAGACGTGTGCCCGCCAGCGTGGAAGCGGCCGAGTAGCCGACGGACGGGCCGGCGGAAATTTCGAACGGACTCAGGACGATCGCCTGGTCCGCGGGATCCTTTTTCTTGTCCTTCTCCTGGGAGGTGAGGACGGGAACGAGCACCGAAGCGGCGACGAGAGCGGCCGCGAATCGAATCGTGTGGGTGGATTTCATGGGATGGTGATGACGTGGGGTGGGGAAGACACGGACAGACTACCTTCTTGGCGCCGCAAAGTCGTCACGACCGCGTAAGACTTTGTCAGGAGTTGTCATGGGTTCCGCCGGCCTGCGCCGCGCTCGCGACGCGACTGGTCGCGGCCCGGTTCAGAACTCCTGCCGGAAACTCAGAACAGTGCTCCGACCGCGCAAAGTGGAGAAGCGCGTGGGCTGCCACGGGGCATCGTTGAGATTGACGAAATTCAGCTGAATCGTCATCCGCCGATCGCGGAGGAGTCGTGGGCGCCAGCCGAGGAAGAGATCCCAGCGCGTGGCGCCCTGGATCTTCAAGCTGTCGTCGAACGCCAGTGTATTGCGGGCGGCCAGCGCGGAACCCACGAAGCCGTGATTGAGAGCGCCGGACTTAAACTCATAGCGGGCGATTAGGGACGCGCGGCGATTGCCGCCGTGATAGGGGCCGCGATCCCGCCAGTCGACATACCAGGTGGTGCTGACGTCGAGCGAGGAGGTGGGACGCCACTCAATCGAGCCGGACCAGCCTTCGCGTTCGGCTCGCGGCCAGCTGCCATAGCTGAAGGGGAGGCGAATCTGTCCGGTCCCGACCGGGACGGCGCTCGCGTGCGCGGCTTCCCACCCCCAATCGCGGTATACGAAATCGTCCGTGGTTTCTGAAAACAGATCGACCGTGGCCACCAGCTGGCCGTCCGCCGAGGAGAACTGCAGTCCGGCATCGAGGCGCCGTCGGTTTTCGCGCGGCAAGGCCACGTTCTCGAAGACTCCGCCTTGGGCGACGAACGATCCCGACGGAATGGTCAACGCCGAGGTCTGCTCCTGCCAGTCCGCGAGCGCGACCAACCCGTTCCCCAGCGCCCATTCCACATTCGTCGTTACGAAGTGCAGGGACGAAGGCGCGCCGATCGTGCCCCGGTCGCTCAGCGCCGAGGTGCCGCCGAGGAAGGCGAGGCGCAGGCGATCGTCGGCAAAGCGTCCATTCCACGTGGCGGTGAGATCGATCGAATCGTGGCGGACCGAGAGATCGGTTGGGGCGAGGGGGATCGGCGCCTCGAGCGTTTGCCGATGTGCGGTGGCCCTCAGCCAGACGAATTGGTCATTGAGCGAACCGAGTTCGCGGCCGACGGTGAGGTCCGCCACGAGGTCGGTCCAACGGCGAAGGTCGGCGGTAAGCAAGTCCAGGTTGAACAAGCCCAAGCCGTCATAGCGCGATGTGACGGAATTCGACGCGAATTGGGTCGGATTGCTCCGGTTCGCCTCTTGGGCGGCCACCGTGGCGTACCAGGAAATCTTCTCGCTCGTATTTTCTTGAAAGGAGAAATTGGCCTGTGTGAAGCGACCGTAGCCTTCCAGCGATCGGTCTTGCGCCTCGAAGGAGAGGCGATCATCGCCGAAGTCGTGACGCCAACCAACCAGGGCGCTCGTCTGCGTGTGCCCGAGGTCGGCGGCGCCGAGATTGACGAGCAGGGAGTCGTTCTGTTCCGGGTGCAGTCTCGCCTGCAGGGTGGCCCGCTTTTGACCGTCGGAGCCGAACTGCATACTGAATTCACCTGAATTGATCGGGGACGGCTGGACCTGTTCGATGCTGGATCCGACGAGGTTCGTATCGCTCCACGTGAGGCGTTCCACCGTGCCGAGGTCGACCGGCGCGGCGAGTGGCAGGCCATTCAACCGCGCGTGCTCGGCGCCCGGCGCGCCTGCCCGCAGCGAGTATTCCAAAGGCTCGCCAAAATAAGGCAGGAGGTCTTCGGACGTCCAGGCCGCGCTGTCCTGGATGAATTGCTTGGTGATGATCCGGCCGCTCAGGAATTGCAGGGTGGTGCGAACGCGGGTTCCGGCCAACGTATCGCCGCAAATATAGCCTTCGTCCTCGGCGGCTTCGACGGTGAAAGGATCGAGCGTGATCGAGTCCGAGCCGTCGGCGGCGTGGGCGCCCGCCGTTTGATCGGCGGGCCGAATCTGCGGCACGGAACAGAAGGTCAGCGGGTCGCCGGGCGATCGGGAGATGGGCTGGTCGATTGCCACGCGGCTCGTGAGTTCGGTCACGAGCTGATAGCGTAATGCGGCCTGCAGCATCCGCTGGTTGATCTCGGTGCGGCTGGCATTCGGGGCCAGGCGCATCCGCTCGTCCTCGAGTGAGCGATAGACCGCGGAGCCCCATCGTTTTTCGAGGCCATCGCCGCGCAGGGGAGGCGCGTCGACCGGCAGGACATAGTGAACGGGCTGACCTTCCGCGACCGCATCGAGACGCACGGCGGCGGGAAGAGTTCCGCTCGCGTTGAACATCACCTGGAGCGGCCGGCCGGCGAAGACATCGCCCGGATGCGCCGGCTGCAACTCGACTTCGATCGGATGGCCCGCGCCGTCGAGCAGCGCCAGATGCACGTCCGACAGCACGGCGGAGTCGAGCGTGGCAAAGAGGTCCGCAAGCACCTGCGCCGCGGCGCCGTTGTCCGGGACGAAGCGCGACTGGCCGTGTCCGAGCTCCGCCATGCGGTCGATCAGGTGCATGTTTGGCGCATCGCCGATGCCCATCGTGAACAAACGGGTGTGGCCGACCTGCCGGTCGATCAGGCGGAAAAGGGTGGCCTCGTTGCCGACGTCGCCGTCGGTGAGGAAAATGATGTCGGTGTCGCGTCCACCGCCGCCCTGCCGGGCGATGAAGTCGAAACAGGCGGAGAGCGCCGCCTGCATTTCCGTGCCGGAATTCGCCTGCAGGTTCGCGATGAACTCGGTTGCGGCGGCCAGCTCGGACGCCGAGGCGGACGTCCATTCCTGGCGGTAGAAGGAGAAGTCCGAATCGAAGACCACGATTTGAAACCGATCGTCGGGCGCCAGCGACGCGAGACAGGCCGTGACACCCACCCGGACGTTCGCGATGCGCGAACCCTGCATGGATCCGCTGTGGTCGATCAGGAAGAGAACGTCGCGACCGTTGACGGCGCCGGCAGAACGGCGGGCGCTGGCGGGTGGGAAGATCGCCAGCTGGCCATAGAGGCCGGAGGCCGTTTTCTGAGTGACCACGAAGGAACGCGCCTGCTTCGCCGCCGCGAGATCGACGTGCACCACAAAGTCGCGATCCGGCACGGTCAGCACGTCGGCCAGCGTGACGTGGTGCCCGCCCGCAGCCGTGGCTTCGTCCTTGATTCGGTGCGACGGCGACGCAATGGACTGAATCGGAAAGCCGTCGATGTTCAGGTCGAAGGCGTAAGTAGGAAGCGGTACGGAGGCGGAAGTTTCGACTTGGGGTCGGTTGGGGGCGGCGTTGCCTGGCGTTCCTGGGGCGACGTCGCCGGGAAAATACTTCTGTCCTGTGGTCATCGGAAACCGCACGTCGATCGCGTCCTGGGAAAACCTGAGCGGTTCGATGAAGCGGATGGTCACCTGGACGCTTTCACCGGGCCGGAAATTTGCGACGGACGTCGAGAAAAGCGTGGCATCCCGGGCCTCCACCAGAGCGGCCTTGCGACCCGCGGCACGGGCCGCCGCGTAGTCTGCCGCCGCCGCGTTTTTTTCCCGCACCACACTGGTGACGACGTGATCGGCGTAGCGCAGATCGTAGTCGGTGATCGTCGCGCCGGACGGCAGGGGGAAGGCGTACTGGGCTTCGAGGGCGACGGTGGTGGGATTGGTGAAGGTCTGGACGATCTCGGTTTCGATCAGGCCGGGAATTACGTCCATCAACACCACCGTGGATTCCAGCGGCAGCGCCTGCACACGGCCGTCGGCCGCGAAGGTATAGCAGGTCCCGCGTGCGTAGGTTCCGGCAGTTTCCGAAGGCGCGGCGTCCAGGCCGCCAAGAATGAGTCCGAGGAAGAGAGCGCCATTTCGAGCGCGCAATGCGATGGGTGAGCGGCGAAGGGGGCGAGCGAGGATGGAGAGAAGGATGTTCATAGGCGGTGCGGATGGCGGCGGGAGCGCCATTGGTCCGCCCACGATAGCGATGGCCGCAGCGGAAGTCGTCAGGGCCAGGTAAGACTTTGTCAGGAGTTGTCATCGCAATGTCGGCGCGACCGCGGCGGCTCGCGCTGTCGACCGAGCGGAAATCCCCGCTTGGCAAATGAGACGGGGCGCATCCGCGCGTCCCACGTCAACCCAGGTACTGATACCCGACGCCGTGCACCGTCTTGATCAGTGGGGCGGGCCCGTCATCGCCGACCTTCTTGCGGACCTGCGCGACGTGCTGGTCGAGCGTGCGGGTGGTCCCGAGATAGTTGATGCCCCAGACTTCGTTGAGCAGCTGGTCGCGCGAGAGCACCTCGCCGCGGCGGCGATGAAATACCTCCAGCAGGTGCAACTCGCGGGCCGTGAGCTCGACCGACGTCTTGCCGCGCGTGGCGGTGAAGCGCCGGCGATCTACAAGGGTCGCGCCAAAGGAAAACGTGTCGGCCGCGGGTGCCATCGCGGCGCCCGTCAGCGCCTCGTGGCGCCGAAAGGCGGCATGGATGCGCGCAAGGATTTCGCGCACGCCGAAGGGCTTGGTTACGTAGTCGTCCGCCCCGAGTTCGAGCCCGAGCACTTTGTCGATCTCCTCGCCCTTCGCCGTGAGCATGATGATCGGCACGGTCCGATTCTTCTCCCGGATTTTCCGGCAGACATCGTAACCGCTCAGATGGGGGAGCATCAGGTCCAGCAGCACCAGATCGAAGTGGTTTTCCTGGAACGAACGCACCGCTTGGGCGCCGTCCGCGGCGACGACCGCCACGTGGCCATCTCCAATCACGGCCTCCTGCAGGGCGCCGCGGATCGCCGGGTCGTCCTCCACGATGAGAATCTGGCGAACGGAGGAGGTCATGGGGGAGGCGGGATCTGTCCGGGCGAGTCGGGCAGGCGAATTTCAAAGACGGCTCCGACCGTGGAGTCGAGCAGGACCATTTCGCCGCCGACCTGGCGCAAGAGTCCTCGCGCTATGCTCAGTCCGAGCCCGAGGCCGGGTGACTTGTCCGTGACCGACTGGCCGCCTTGGACGAAGGGCTCGAAGACGCGGCTGCGAATGGCGGCCGGCACGCCCGGCCCCTGGTCCGTGACCCGCAGGCGCACGCTGCCTGGCTCGTGCGCCAGCCGTACGTCAAGGGTGCCGCTGCCCGGCGCGTATTTCATGGCATTGTCGAGCAGGTTGATGATCGCCTGCTTCACCGCGGAAAGCTCGGTCCAGGCGAGCACGGGCGCTCCGGGCAGCGCCAGATCAACCTGCAGGCCCGCGTCCTGCAGGTCGCCCGTCAGGTCTTCGACGATGGCACGGACCAACGCGCCGAGATCGACGGCAGTGCAGGTCACGACGCGGGGGCCGCGCGCCAGAGCATTGAACGCGAGCAGCCGTTCGATGAGATCGCCGAGCCGCCGGCTTTCCGTGGCAATCGTGGCCGCGAAACGCGTGCGTTTATCCGACGTGACCTCGGGCGCGGTCAACAGGTCGGCATACATCCGGATGGAGGTCAGCGGCGTCCGCAGTTCGTGCGAGACCTGCGCGACGAAGGTGATCTTCCGTTCGGCCTCGTGGGCGCGCCGGCGACTCTGCAGGGCCACGGCGGCGGCAGCGGCCAGGAACGTGCCGAGGAGAGAGGCGGCGGCGATCGCCGTGAGGCGGGCTTCGGATGACTTCCGCGTGAAGACCTCGCCCGGGTCCGCCCTAAGTTCATAGGCGGGCAAGCCCGGCACGTGGCTGGCGCCGTTTACCGGATCGAGGTGAAGATTCACGGTGCCACCGGAAACAATTTCGGAGCGCAGCACCCGCGCCACGGGGACGCTGTCGACGAAGCAGCCACGAACCGTTTCATCGGGTCCGGCCTGATACCAGAAAATCCAGGGTTCCCCAGGCACGGCCGAGGCCGCCCAGCCCGCGCGAGGATCGGCCCGATGGCCGGCTCGCGTGACCAGCTCGACGTTTTCCGCCTGGTACCCAAGGTCGGCCTCAGGAAATCCCGGGTTGTCGGTCAGCCGATAGACCCGGGTTTGGAATTCGCCCGTTTGTCCGGCCTCCCCGGAGCCCAGCGCACGCCCCGGCAGGTTTTTTGCGCGGGAATCCTGCCAGAGCGCGGTCAGCGCGTCCCGCGCCGGCGCGGTGCGCGCCGGGGAGCTGTCGGCAGCGAAACCGGTCTGCGCGTCCCAGCGAAAGGTGCCGATGACGATTTGGTTCGCTTCGTCCCACTGGCGCAGGGAAGCGCCCAATCCGTTGGCATGGAAGGACGCGAGATCCGTGATGATCGAGTGGCGCACATATTCGGTGTAGCTCTCGATGCGGGTGCGCAACCGATGGGTTTCCTGCTGAATCGCGTGCTCGCTCTGTTCCTCGATTTCCTGGCGGGCGGTCAGGTACAGGCGCCGCACGGACCAGGCTGTGGCCAGAGCCGCCACAAGAAGGACGGACCAGAAAAACGGGGCGGCGAGGCGCCGCGGGCTGACGGGGCGTTCTTTCAACGGTCGTCGGCGTGCGGGTCGGACGTCGGCGGTTCGAACTGGTTGTACAAGCCCGAGCGGAGAATCTTGCGATCGAGCTGGCTGAGGCCGCGCGCTTGGACTTCGGCAAGATAGGCGTCCAGCTGCCGGATCCGGGCTTCAGCCACCGGGTCAGCTGCATCGGCGTTCAGCGAAAGGGCGTCGGCCCGCGCGCTGCGCAGTGTGCGCTCCGCGCGGCGAAATTCTCCGCGGTCGATCTGTTCGATGGCCTTCTGCATCGCGTCGCTGATCACCGCGGTCACTGTCGCATGGATCACGGCGGGATTGATCGAGCGGTGCACCATGTCGGAGCTGCGGTCGAGAATCACGGTGACCGGCACGGCGGTTTCCCGCGGCTTGCCCTCGACGTTGTCCAGCCAGCGCAGGCGCACGGTGGCAACGTTACAGCGGATGGAGCCATCGGGCGTCTGGGCTGATGCCAGCACGCTTATTTCGTGTCCGGCCGGCAGCTGGGACAAGGTGACGGCCACGGTCGTGCCAACCACGGTGGTCGGGGCCCAACCGTACGATTTCACTTCCGTGCAGTCGTGATTGAATTCGAAGGTCAGCACCGCGTCGCGCGCGGCGATCGAGCGCTGCAGCGTGGTTTCCGCCTGCAACGCTTCCGCCAGGCGGGCGGGCTGGCTCGCAAAGCGAAACCGTCCGCCGCCGGCGCGCGCAAGGCCGGCGAGAAGATCTTCGTTGAAATCCGGTCCGACCCCGATCGTGGACAGCGTTATCCCCTCGCGATTGAACAGGGCCGCCAGCTTGGCGAAATCGCCCGGCTCGGTTGGGCCCTTGGTCGGCTTGCCGGCCGTGACGAGCACCAAGTGGCTGATCACTCCGGGACCTGCCGACCGGCGCAATTGCGCGGCGCCTTGGTTGAGTGCGTCGTACAACGCCGAGCCGCCGGCCGGTTCGATGTGCGCGAGCAGTTGGTCGAGATCACCGAGTTGGTCGCGGTGGCGCGATTCCACAAGCGTGTCCACCTGAGACCCAAATAGCACCAGCGAGACCGTGTCGGAGGCGCCCAGCGTGTTCAGGGCCACGGACATGGCGCGGCGGAGAGACTGGATCGGTTCGCCGGCCAGACCGCCGGAACGGTCGAGCACGTAGGCGATGTTCAGCGGCGCCGGAGGTGTGGCGGCGTCCTCGGGCGGGACGCTGACGCGCGCCTCGAGGTAGACGCGATTGGGAACGCCTTCCAGGTACAGGTCGCGATTGGTTGCGACGGTCAGGGAAGGCGCGGTGTCGGCGCCGGCCAGTCCGGCCGGCAGCGCCGCGAGGATCAAGGTGAGAAAGGGAATTCGCATGAACCCGAGACTATCCGAAAGTGCGGAGAAACGCGTCATGGCCGCGTAAAACTTTGTCAGACGTTTGTCACGTTTTCAAAGCACCTCGACCTCGTCGCCGACGCGGATTTCGCCGGAGCGGATTTCGTGGATCAGGTTGATCCCGAAATTCACATCGCTCGGGTCCGCCGGTGACCTTCGAAAGGTCGCCAGAGTCGCCAGCGGCTCCTTGCCCTGGCGTTCACCGGAAGATTGATCGGTTGTGGTGATGATGCAGCGCGCGCACGGACCGCCGTTCCGCAGCGTCACGCCGCCGACGCGAATGCGTGTCCAGCCATCCTCGGCGAACGGCGCGCAGCCGACTACCACGATGTTCGGGCGGAATCGATTCATCGGCACGCCATCCGCGCCGCGCTCGACAATGCGGTCGTTCAATTCCGTCAGCGATGCCTCGCTGAGGATCAGGAACGGATAGCCGTCGGCAAAACTGAACACATCTCCCGGCATTGCCTTCGCCGGTCGGACCGGACGGTGATAGGTGGCGCCGATGCGAACGAGCCGGACGGAGAATCCGAGGACGCCTCCGAGCCACGCCGCGGGTTCGTCGCCGCAGTCGTCCGCTTCCATGGTGTCGCGCCACACGGTTACCTGCCGGGTGCCGTGAGAAGCGAAGCGCGACACGTCGAGGGGCGAACGATTGGGCGCGGACAAGCGCAAGACCGCGTCGCGAAGCTCCGTCACAATGGTCGCCAATACGGGAACCTGCCGCTGGGTGATGAACTGTCCCTCGGGGGTGACGATGAGAAAGCGACGGTCACCGACGAATCCGTACTGGTCGACCTGCGCGTTTGAAACATCGATGCCGCGGCACGATTTCACCGGATAGATGTGCAGGCTGGCGACGCGGGGCATGGCGATCGGGCCTTAGGATTGTCGCGCGCGGAAAAAAGTCACGGGTGAAGGTGAGGCGCATGTGGTTGAGGGTGCGTTGCGGTAGGGGACGGCCTCCGTGCCGGCCTTGGATTATCGTGAATGAGGCGGATGAGACATCCGCCCCTACCGATTGCGAGCCGGCTGTGTGCAGCCCGAGGTCGCCCGCCTTCCATCAGGTCTTACTTCTTCCGCCGATACCGCGCGAGGTATCTTTGGCTGCCGGAGGAGGTGCCAAAGCGATCGGGACGCATTCCGCCGAGGCCGTAACACACCACGAGGATTTCGCCTTCAAATTTGTGCAGGCATGGAATGGTCTTGCCGGCGTTCGGTCCCTGCATGCCGGCCAGCGTCAATCCAGCCTCCTCAAAATAATAGGTGCCGGAGTCGGCGGTCACGCCACCGAATCGCACCGAGTAGTTTCCGCGGGCGAGCTCGATCTCGGCATAATCGGTGAATTCCCGCGGAGCCTTCTCGCCATCCATCTCGGCTTCGATGGGCACCCACGTTCCCTCGAAGGCGTGCAGATTTTCCATGGGAAAAGCGACCGCTCAGTTGCGCTTCACGAGATCGCGCGGAGCCACTTCGATCGGGTCCGGTTCGGCAATTTCCTTCGCGCCCTTCGCGCCGTGCTCGGCCAGCTTGCGCGCACCGGAAAGCAGGTTCGTTTCGTAGGAGCCCAGTGCCTTGTTGTAGTGCGTCACGGCCGACTTCAGGGCGCTGCCGACGTTTTCCAGATGGTCGGCAAAAACGGCGACGCGATCGTGGAGCTCGCGGCCGAGTTCGCCGATGAACTGCGCGTTTTTCGAAATATCCTCCTGACGCCAGCCGTACGCAGCAGCCTTGAGCAGGGCAATCAAGGTCGCCGGCGTCGCGAGCAGCACCTTGCGGGCGATTGCACGATCGATGAGCGTCGGATCCGCCTGCAGCGCGCCGGAGAGAAATTGATCGCCGGGCAGAAAGAGAATGACGAATTCCGGCGAAGGCTGGAACTGCTCCCAGTAGTTCTTGGCGCCGAGCGCGTCAATGTGTGTCCGCACCTTGGCGGCATGATCGGCCAACCGCGCGGCGCGGACCGCCTCGTCCGTGGCATTGGCGGCCTCGCGATAGGCGTCGTTCGGAGCCTTGGCGTCGACCACCAGTTGCTGTCCGCCGGGCAGGCGGATCACCATGTCGGCCCGCAGGCTGCCGCTGGATTCCTGTTCGACGAAATCGCAGTAGGAGGACATGCCCGACATCTCGACTACGCGCCGTAACTGAAGTTCGCCCCAGGTTCCCGCAGTGGTGGTTGACCGGAGCGCGACGGACAACTTGTTCGCCTCCGCCTGGAGCTGGGTTTGGGCGGTTCCCAGTGATTTCAGCTGTTCGGAAAGCTTTCCGTAAGCTTCGGCGCGGGCCTTCTCAATCTCCCCGATCTTGCCGTCGACCTTGTCGAGCGATTCCCGGATCGGCTTCACCATCGCGTCGATGGCCTGCTGACGCTTTTCGAGATCGCCGGTGGCCTGCTGGTGAAGGTTGCTGAAGGACTGACGGGCCAGGTCCAGGAACGCCTGGTTATTCAACTTCAGGGCGTCCTGGGAAATCGCCTTGAACGACTCGAGCATCCGCTGGCGCTCCTCCGTGAATTGCGCGATCTTTTCGGCGGCGGCGGCGTGGTCGGCGGCCAGAGCCGCCTCAGCCTGCGTGCGCAGCGTTTCCAGTTCGGCGACGCGGCGGCGGGCCGATTCGAGTTCTTCGGCCAGCATGCGCGCGCGTTCGGTGAGGGCGGCGGAACGGCTGCGCGCGATGAACCAGCCCGCGGCTCCGCCGACGACGAGGCTGGCGAGGGCGATGAGCAGGTCCATTTCGCGAGTGAAAGCCGGCCGATGCCGGCGGGCAAGCCCTCAGGCGGGAAGAATGGTGGAGCGCGACCTCCGGGCGCGCTTGCCGAACCCCGCCGATGTCCCTGTTCAGCTGACCGCAAGTTGCGCAGGTCAACTCATTCCGAGAATTGGGGAATCCGTGATATCCGTGTTATCCGCGGAGAATTCCGGGATCGGTCTAGGCGGCATTGGCAATGCCGCCCTACATCCCGAATCAGGCGAACGGATTACCCGAACTCGACGGTTCCTTGGCCGGCAGATAGATCGTGAACACCGTGCCCTGGCCGAGCGCGGTCTTGACGCGGATCAGTCCGTGGTGGTGCCGCACGATGCGCGTGACGATCGCCAGGCCCAGACCGGTGCCGGTCTGCACCTTGGTGGTGAAATACGGCTCGAAGATGCGCGAGAGAACGTCCTGCGGAATGCCCGGACCCTCGTCGCGCACCGAGAGCGCAATCATCGGCGGGATGTTCGAGAACGACTCCGGACCGATAAAACGCTCGGTCGGCGTGTCCTTGAAGGTGTCGAGGGGCAGCGGGGCGTCGAAACGCTCCGGCGAAATGGTGACCGTCTGCGCGCGATCCGTGCTCTGGAACGCGTTGGCGGTGAGATTCAGCAGAATCTGGATCAGCTCCGTGCCGCCGATCTGGCAGGCGGTGTCCTGGCCGAGATGATGTATGACGAGCTTGCCGCCGCGCAGGCTGGGATGGTTGCGCATCAGGGTCTGCACGTCGTCGAGCACCTGGTTGACGGCGACCTCGGGCACCTGCGCGCTGCGTTTGTTGACGAAACGAAGATAACGTCGCGTGATCGCGGAGACGGTGCTCACCTGCTTCGACAGCAGATCGACGTCATCGCGCACGGCCTGCAGGTCGGCGCCTTGCAGGGTCGTCACGGAAACGAGCCGGTGCGACAGCAACTCGACGTAGCCGGTGATGACCGTGAGCGGATTGTTGATGTCGTGCAGCGCGCCCGCGTAGATCTCCGTGGTGGTGCGGGCCATTTCCTCCTTCAGCGCACTGTCGTTGAGCTGTTCCGTGAGATGCTGCAGGCGCTCGGAAGTCGACGACACCGTTTCGGAAATGCGCCGGAGATGCAGCGCCCTTGCCACGGACTCGCGGATGGTCGAAAGGTCGAACGGCTTGCTGAGATAATCGCAGGCGCCGAGGCGCAGCGCCTGGCGCGCGGTCTCGATCGTCTCGTAGGCCGTGAGCATGATGACCTCGATGTGCGGATCGATGGCCTTGAGGCCGCGCAGGACGTCGATGCCGGTCTTGCCCGCCATCCGGATGTCGAGGATTGCCAGCTGAACGGGATGGGCCTTGGCATACTCCATCGCGCGGTCGCCGTTTTCGACCGCGTGGACGTTGAACTCCTGCTTGAACACAAGGCGCAGCGAATGACGCGGGCCCTCCTCGTCATCGACGATGAGCAGGGTGGGGAGGGCGGCGACGGGCGTGGGCGCAACGGCAGTGATCATGGTGGCAGGCAGGGGAAAGGTGGCGCAGGCGGGGTTAGAAACGCAATCCCATCGAGAGGGAGACCGCCTTGACGGTGGTCTTGTAAGAACCGTCCGCCGTGGCACCGATGAGGGACGGCGCGCTGCCGCTCACGTGGCGCGTGCCACCGTCGCCGTATTGAAAGGCGAGATCGGCGGAAAAGCGTTCGTTCTTGTAGCCGATGCCGCCGCAATAGAACAGCTTGTTGCCATCGGGAATCGCAGGGTTGAAGCCGGCATCGGGCGTCGAGTTTTCGGTGTAGTTCAATCCTGCGCTGGCGTGCCAGCCGCCGTTGAAGTAACGCGTGGCGCCCAGCTCGTAGAAGGAACCGGACTTCCAATTGAACGCCAGGGGCGTCGGCCCGGAGGCCTTGTTGATCACGACGGTTCCAACGCTGTCCCAGTTGGTCCAGTCGACGTCCGCCTCGAAATTCCATTCGGGGACGGGACGGAACGACCAGCCAACCCGAAGTGTTTCCGGGAAGACGAACGTCGCGTCAGCGGGTTCCGACGGAATGATTGGAAGGGTATTGGCGGTTCCCTTGAACTTGATCGAGGTTTGCGAGGTATAGGTGGCCCCGATGCTATTCTGGGCATTCACCTTCCAGAGGAACCCGACGTCGAAGTTCAGCGTGTCGCCGGTGCCGGAGAAACGAAAGAGATCGGTCGGTCCAAAGACCCCGATCGCGCGGCGCAGATCGGTCATGCCGTGGTTGTAGGCCACGCCGACTCCGACGGAGAAGTCGGGATTGAACTGGTAGGCGCCGGAAAAATTGTAGGTCGTGATCTTTTGCACGTTGCGCAACGCGAGGGTGCGGAGCGGCGAACTGTCGGGCCAGTCGGTGGAGAGGCCGAAGGGAAGATACACGCCGAAACCGTAGGCCACGGGCGAACCCGCGAGCTTGTAGGTGGTGTAGAACGAGGGCACCGCATGATAGTCGTCGTTCAGGGACGCCGAACCGGCCGCGCCGGAATAGTCGGACGAGAGTTCGACTTCGTAGACATTGGCCGAGACTTGGGTGCCGTCGAGCTGCGTTAGCCCGGCTGGGTTGTAATACACGGCGCTCGGGTCATCGGCGGTGGCGACGAACGCGTCGCCGCGGGCGGAGGCGAAAGCATCCTTGTAACCCACGCGCGTTCCGGAGGCGAGGGCGGGAAGTGCAGCGGCGAGCGTGAGGGCGGCCGCGGCGCAGGAAACCAGGAAACGGGATGACAGGGGTAGGTTCATGGTTGGTTGGTCAGCGAGGCAGAGGAAGGCGGATGGTGAGGTCGGAATCGACCGGGCTTTGGCGGGCGTGCACCTCGAGTCGGCCCTGGTGGGCTTCGATGACGCGGCGCGCGATCGTCAGGCCGAGGCCGACGCCGGTGTTGCGGGTGGTATAAAAGGGCTCGGTGGCCCGGGGAATGGAATCGGCGGAAAAGCCCCGGCCGCTGTCGCGCACGTGGATGAGCAGCTCGGCGCGACCGTCGGCGGTCGGCGTGGCGTTGAGCGCCACGGTGATGCGGCGCTGTTCGCCGGCGGACTGGAGTCCGTTGAGAAAGATTTCCTGAAACGCGTGGGCGAGGCTGGTGCGGTTGCAGCGCAGCATCACGGGCGGCAGGTCGCTCTTCACCTCCAGTTCGGCGGTGCCGCCCGCGTAGGCCCGCGATTTTTCGAAGCTCGACTGCAGGATCTCGTCGAGCGGGGCGAGTTCGGACGCCGGCTGATCCGAGCGGTCCAGCAGCAGCATCTGGTCGGTGAAGCGCTGGATGCGCTGTGTTTCGCGCGCGAGCGCGGTCTTGAGCGACTCGCGGAAATCGGGATCGTTGATCTCGGCGTCGAAGAGCTGCTCATGCGTCGTGAGCGGCACGAGCGAATTGCGGATCTCGTGGGCGAAGCGGCGCGCGATGAGCGAGATCAGTTTGAGATTCGAAGACTCAATTTCCGCGCGCTGGGCGGCGCGAATGCGCGTGAAATCCTCGAGCAGCAGCATCGCGGTCGGCGGCACGCGCTCGGCGGCGGTGCGGAGCGGGATGACCGTGGCGCGAAACACCGTGCCGGCGGCCTCATGGAAAAACGGCTCGACGGTGGCGCCGAGGTCGATCACCTCGTGCACCCGCGCCGAGATGGCCGGCGGCAGATCGCCCAGCTCGATCGGGCGACCCTGCTCCGTATGAAGAAATCCGGCGAGCGCGCGATTGGTGTAGAGGACGCGTCCGCCCGCGCCGGCCACGAGCGCGCCGACGGTGAGGCCGTCGAGCACGCTGGCGAACAGGTGATGGCTGCCGACGAGCTGGTGGTGGAGCCAGGAATTCTTGATCGCGAGTCCAAGTTCCTCGAGCAGGTGAAACACCAGCAGAAGTTCGTCGTCCGAAAAATCCCCGCCCATGATGCGGCCGCCGAGCACGGCGACACCGAGCGTGCGCTCGCGATCGTTGACCGGGATCGCGATGCGTCCGCCGAGCACATTGAACTCGTGGATCACGCGATCGTCGAACAGCGGCGGCATGCTGCCCGTGGGCGCGCGGAGAATCTGCGGGTTGACCGTCAGTTGGCGGCCGAGACCGCTCTTGCGCGACAGCGAGAACGACTCGACGAGGTCGGCCGGAAATCCGATCGACGCCGCGCACGGCAGATGGGAGCCATCGACTGCGGGTGCGCCCGGCAGCGCCTCGGGCGCGGGCGGTTCGAGGAAAATCGCGATGCGGGCGATGCCCACGACCTCGCGCAGTTTCAGGATGAAGTGTTGCGTGAGGGAGCGCGTGTCGAGCGAGTAGCCGAGCACTTGCGAGAAATCGCGCAGCACCTCGAGGGCGGAAGACAACGCGGCCGCGCGCGGATTGAGCGTCGCCCGGGCCGGGGCATACGGATCCTCGCCGGGGGGCTTCGCCGGCGCGCGTCGGGCGAAGCGTTCGAGCATGGCGGTCAACGTTGGCGCCTCGATCGGCTGGAACAGGACCAGGTCGACCCCAAGATTGAGCAGTTTCTGCTGGGCATCGGTGCCCGTGCCGGTGGCAAGCAGCACGACCAGGGGCAGGGTGGGGGCGATGATTCGGGCCGCGGAAACCTCGTCACAAAATGAGGCATCCACCTTGGCCGGAGCGAAAAGGCACACTTCGAAGGCCCCGGCCACCAAGGCTCCCCGGGCGTCCGCAATCCGGTTGCGGTGACGGACCATGAAGTCGGCGGCGGAAGACAGTGCCGTTTGGAGCGGTAACGGCGGGTTTTCTTCAGCAATTAGGAGCAGCCGGGTCACTTCCGTGTTATTGCATGAACGAAACCGTCCGGCGATGCCCTAGGCAAGCGTTAACTCATCATGTGAACAACATCCGAAAATCGCGACACTACGGGACTTGCTCGTTGATTTTGGTTAAAAAAATGACACACACTGCCGCGCCGGCCGGCTTGTAAAATGATCGCAGACTCCACGCCTGTTCAGGCGGGTCAACTACGCACCGATTTCGTCAGCTTCCCGAACCGCACGGGATTGCGGTTGGCGGCCTGCCTCGACCACACGGGCGACCTGACCGGAAGGCCCTGGGTCATCGTCGCCCCCAAATACGGGGAGACCAAGAAAAACAACCTCCAGTTGTCCTACTACCTCGCCAGCAACGGCCTGAATGTGCTGCGGTTCGATCAGACCAATCATTTGGGCGAAAGCGAGGGTCGGATGCAGGATTTCAGCCTGCCGGGCGCGGTGGATGACATCCTGGGCTGCCTCGATTTTCTCGGATCGCAGTACCAGGCGGCAGGTGCGGTATTGATTTCCAACAGTTTGTCGGCGCGCTGCGCCTACCGCGCGGCGGCAAGAGACTCCCGGATCACGCGCGTGATCAGCGTGGTGGGCGTCGTCAACATGCAGTCGACGCTGCGCGAGGTCTACAAGGACGACATTTTTGGCACCTACCTGGCGGGCCGGCACTGGGGCCTCACCGACATCCTGGGCTTCGACATCAACGGTGAGATCTTCCTCGGCACCGCGGTCGAGGCGGGAATGCACGATCTCGCCGGTACGATCACGGACATCGCGCGCATCCGGGTTCCGATGGTATACTTCTTCGCGATGAACGACACGTGGGTCACCTACGACGATGTGTTGCGCGCGACGGAGAATCAACCGATGTGCCGGCTCATCGCGGTTGAAGGGGCGATGCACGAGGTGCGCGAAAATCCGCGCGCGGCCGAGGGCGTGTTCCGGCAGATCATCTGGGCGTGCCGGCACGACACCGCGTATCCCGGCGACGAACAGGCGCGCCTCGAAATACCCGACATGAAACTGATCCTGGCGCAGAATCGCCAGGAGCGGGAGCGCATGCGCCGATCGGAGGCGCCGGCGGAATCGGAGCACACGTTTTGGTCGGGCTACCTCGAGAAATACAGCGTGCTCGAGAAATCGGAGGACTATCATCAGTACATCGCGTTGCTCGGCCGACTGTGCGCGTTTCGTCCGGGCGCACTCGTGCTCGACGCCGGCTGCGGCAATGGAATGTTCGGGCTCTGGGCGCTGCGCGAGGCCCTGACGCAGCGGCGTGTGGTGACGGCGCGCGATCTGCCGGCGATGTACGTGGGCATCGATCTCACCGAGCGTGGACTCGGTGACGCCGTGGGCCATCATCGCGGCGCGCTGCGCAAGGGCGCGGGCGAGCTCGCGCACCGGGCATCTCCGGGGACCGGCTATCTGCGTTTTGATTTCAACGATCTGCTCGACGAGCGTGGCGGCCCGCGGCTGCCGTTTGCCGATCAGACTTTCGACGTGGTCTGCTGCAGCCTGGTGCTTTCGTATCTCAAGCGGCCCCAGGCGTTGTTGAAGGAACTCGCGCGCGTGGCGAAACCGGGCGCCGTCCTGGTCACCTCGAGCATGAAGCCGCATTGTGACATGTCGGTGATCTACCGCGATTTCATGGCGCAGCAGGTGACTTCGGAGGAACTCGAGGCGGCGCGCGATCTGCTGCGCGCGGCGAGCAAGATCCGATTGAAGGAGGAAGTAGGCCATTATGCGTTCTTCTCGGACACCGAACTTGCCGCGTTGGCCAGCGAGGCCGGATTCAGCGTGCAGGAGAGCTTTCACTCGCTCGGTAATCAGGCGATCGTGATCAAGGCGCAGAAGTGACGCGGTACCTCATCGTCTCCTCGTTCCTGAACTTCCTCGCGGCGGGCATGCTCGCCTTCGCGGTGGTGGTGCGCGGACGCAAGGACAGCATCAACGTGCGTTTCGGCGTGTTCGCGCTGGCGATCGGCAGCTGGTCGGCGGGCTACCTGCTCTGGCAGATTTCCGAGGACGCCGTGCGGGCACTGTTTTTCACCCGGCTGCTGATGTTCTTCGCGTACTTCGTGCCGACGACCTTCCTCCATTTTATCGTGGAGCTTTGCGGCGAGCGGAAGCGCACCTGGGTGCGGATCGCGTACGCGGTTTCAGCCGTGTTCGCCGGGCTCAACTTCACCTCGCTCATGGTCGACCACATCGAACCGGTGCGGGGCTTTCCCTACTGGCCGATCGCGGGCGCGTGCTACTGGCTTTACCTGTTGTTCTTTGCCGCCTGCACCGTTTACGCGGGCTGGCTGCTGGTTTCCAATCTGCGCACCGCCACCGGCGGACGCGCCGTGCAGCTGCGTAACATCCTGATCGCCTCGATCGTCGGGTTCGGCGGCGGTGCCACGAACTTCCCGCTCTGGTACCGGATTCCGCTGCCGCCGCTCGGCATGCCGCTGATTTTCCTCTACCTCGTGATCATGGCGCACGCGGTGTCGCGCTACCAGTTGCCGCTGGTGACGTATGATTTCATGCACGCGGCGGTGCACGTGGGCTTCAGCGTCACCATCGCCGTCATCTATCTGGTGGTGCTCGCGGCGATCTCGCCGTTCATCGACTACCCGCTGACGCCCGAAACCCTGCTCACCCAGTTCATGCTGTGCGTGGTGGTCTGCCTGTTTTTCATCTGGGCGGTGCCGCGCATGAACCGCGCGGCCAACCGGCTGATGGCGGAAACGTACCTGCGCCGGCGCAATACCCAACAGATGAACTTGAAGGAGCTGAGCCGACGCATTGCCGCGCTCGGCAGCGAGCAGGAAATCTTCGAGAACTCCGTGCGCGAGATCACCCGCGCCTTCGGCCTCGGGGCCGCGGCGGTCTACGCCCGCAGCGAATTTGACCACGACTATCAGCTGCGGGCCATGCACGGCTGGTCGCGCTGCCCGCCGGCGCTGCCGCTGAGCTCGCCGCTCGCCCGCGTGTTCGCCCAGCGCATGGCGCCACTGCTGATCGACGGCACCGAGCTCGAGCTCGGCCCCGCCGTGGCGGGAGAGATCGAACAATTCCGGCGTGAACTCGCCTTCGAGGCCGCGTTTCCGGTGGCGTCCGACGACTTCCTGTCCGGCCTGCTCCTCCTTGGCCGGCGCGAGGGCGGCGAGCGGTACACGGAAGCCGAGCTGAGCCTGCTCGAGTCCACCTGTCTGCAGATTGCCGTGACGCTGCGCGCGCGCCAGCTCGAGCGCCGCGCGAGCCAGACCGAAAAACTGATTTCGCTCGGCACGCTCGCCGCCGGCCTCGCGCACGAGCTGCGCAATCCGCTGACCTCGGTGCAAACCTTCACGGCGCTGCTCAAGGAAAAGCATCCCGATCCCGAGGCGTTGCACGAGTTCAGCAGCGTGGTGCTCCGCGACGTCAACCGGATCACCAGCATCGTCGAAAACGTGTCGGCCTTTGCCGAGAGCAACATCGTCGCGATGACCTCGGTGCATCTGCCCGACGTGCTGCAGACAGTGGCGGACATCGTGCGGCCGGAGCTGACCCGCACCGGCGTGAAACTGGAGGTGCCGGTCGTCACCGTGCCGCCGGTGCGCGGCAACAACAGCCAGCTTTTGCAGGTGTTCCTGAATCTCACGCAGAACGCGATCCAGGCGCTCGACGGCAAGCCGGGCGGTCGCATTTCCTTCGGACTCGACACACGCGTCACCGACGTGCCGCAGCCCCTGCTCTTCGTCAGCGTGGCGGACAATGGTCCCGGCATCGATCCCGACGTCCTGCCGCGGATTTTCGAGCCGTTCACCACGACGAAGGCGACGGGTGCGCGCATCGGCAAGCACGGCATGGGGCTCGGCTTGGCGATCGTGAAGCGCATCATCCAGCATCATCACGGCGACATCGACGTGACCAGCGCGGTCGGAGGAGGCACGACCTTCCGCGTGCAACTGCCGCTTTTCGCGTGAGCAATTTGTTCGCTTCCCGCGCCGTCCTCGCGCAATGACTTCGAGCGCTTCCGCCACCCCTGTTGCCCAATGACATTGCTCGCCCCCAACACCATCACGATGGACGGGCCGGCGGCGCTGCGTGCCCTCGCGCGGGCGTTCGCGCATCTCGGCGACTTCGATCGTTTCGTGGCGGGATTGCAGGCGGCGCTCGACCGGTCGTCGCTGTTTGCCCGGACCACGCTGGCGATCGATCGCGGGATCGCGGGCGAGCGTTTTCCCGCCGGCACGATGAGCCTGCCGTTGGGGGACGGCGTCCATCCGGGCGGACACCTGCAGGCGGTCGCCGGAGGAGAGAACCGGCAATTCGGAGCCGAGGACCTGCACCTGCTGGCCGGACTCGCGGATTTTCTTTCGTCCGCGCTGGCCGCCTCGGCGCAGATGCAGGCGGCGGGTCAAGCGCGGGAGCTGCTCCGTTTCCTGCTGAATCAGGCGCCGGTCGGCCTAGCCGCCTTCAACGCCGACCGCACGCCGGCGGTGGCCAACGATCTGGCGCGACGGTGGCTGGGCGACGCCGCGCTGCCGATCGAGGATTTCGAAAAGGCCACGGGCGGCTTTCATCTGCGCGCCGGCGGAAAACTCATCTATGGCGAGGCCCGGCGCATGCCGGCGCCGTGCGAAGGCCTGTGGATGGTGGCACTGCACGACCTCACGGCCGACCAGGCCCGGCTGCTGGAACTCATCCGGCGCGAAACCTATCGCGCCCTCGCGCAAAAGGGAAAATTCGGCTTCGCCCTGATCGAGGGCACCGCCATGGCGGACGGCGTCCTGCGGCGCCTGCCTGATCTGCGGGCGGCGTTGACGCTCGGCGAAACCGGCGGGCCGTACGATGCGCACCGCCTCGGCATCGTTTTCAGTGAAGTCAACGGACTCGCCCTGCGCGCGCGTCTCAGAAAAATGCGGTCGGTCTTCGCCGGAGTCGAAGGCTTGCGCGTCGGCTACGCGGAACTCGGCCGCGGCGGATCGACGCCGGAAAGCCTGCTCGAGGCGGCGCTGCAGGCGTCGGCGCCCTACGACGACGCCGTGCGCTCGGCGGTGCTGGTGCACGACGAGAATCCCGCCGTCACCGACACCTTTGCGCTGCTGTTGGGGCGCGACTTCAATGTGGTCAAGAGCTCCCAGGCCGCGCGCACGCGCGAGCTGCTCGAGCGCGGAATGTACGAGGGATTCGTCGCCGAGCTGGAGTCGCGCAATGGACCCGACGGTGCCGAACTGATGAAGTTTGCGCGCGCCAAGCTGCCGGGCATCCGTCCCTTTTTTCTCACCGCGCGCCATCCCGCACTCGATGGCAAGGGCGAGACCGGCAAGGAGGACGCCGTGGTGATCGAAAAGCCGTTCGACGTCTCTGCCGTCACGCAGATCGTCCGGGAAAAGCTGGCGGATTGATGTAGGGCGGGGCCGCCGAACCCCGCCTTTGGTTCGGGCAGGTGCCCACGAAATAACACGAATAGCAAAGCCCGACCAAGTCGGACAGGTTTTCACTTCGCCGGATTTTCGTTCTTTTCGGTGGGGGATCGATTTGGCGGGGTTCGGCCCATTCGACAGGCTCAGGGCAGGCGAACCCGCCCTACACCAGGCAGCTGGCCGGTTTTGCGAATCACCGAAGGTCGGCGCGGAAATCGATCCCGATCAGGAAAACGCGTTGGGGACAACGCGTTCCACCTCATTGCGCCGTCGCGCCGCGCGAAAAGATTTCGCTGATGATGTCCTCGAGCGGCACGTCCTGGATCGTGATGTCCTCGACCGCTCCCTGATTGAGAATCTGCTGGCAGACGTCCGTGATTCGCTCGCTCGGCACATGCAGCGTGATCTCGCCGTCGTCACCGGTGCGCGCCGTGCCGTGGGCCGGTTTCCAATCGGGCGGAAACGCATTGTCGCCCGGACGGAACTTGATGATCCGCTGGCGCGCGCCCGCGCCGGCGATGCGGTCGAGGGCGCCGTCGTAGATCTTGCGGCCATGATCGATCACGATCACGCGTTCGCACAGTTGCGAAATGTCGGCCATGTAGTGGCTCGTGAGCAGGATGGTCGTGCGGTGCCGGCGGTTGTAGTCGCGCAGAAAATCGCGCACGGCCTTCTGCGAGATGACGTCGAGTCCGATTGTGGGTTCGTCGAGAAAGAGGACCCGCGGTCGATGCAGGAGCGCCGCGATCAGTTCCATCTTCATGCGCTCGCCGAGCGACAACTCGCGCACCTGCACGTTGAGTTTGTGGCGAACTCCGAGCAGATCGACCAGCTCGTCGAGCGTCGCCTGGTATTGCGCCGGATCGAGGTCGTAGATGGCGCGCAGCAGATAGAACGACTCGAGGGCCGGCAGGTCCCACCACAGCTGGTTCTTCTGTCCGAGCACGAGGGCGAACAGGCGCCGATAGGCATTTTCGCGTTTGGAGGGATCGAAGCCGGCGACGCGCGCCTGGCCACTGGTCGGGTAGATCAGGCCCGAGAGCATCTTGAGCGTGGTGGTCTTGCCGGCGCCGTTCGGGCCGAGAAAGCCGACGAATTCGCCCTCCTTGATCGAAAACGAAACATTGTCCGCCGCGCGGGTCTCCTCGAAGTCGCGCTTGAAGAGCCCTTGCAGGCCGCCCCAGAACCCGGGCTTCTTCTTGTAGGTGCGGAAGACGCGGGTGAGGTTTTCGACTTCGATCATGCGGGCGCCGAGTGAACACGGAAACAACCCGGATGCAAACCCGACGCGCCGCCAAGCCGGCCTTCAGGGGGCCATAAGGCGGTTTACAATCCTCCTACGAGGCTCAAGAACCGTCCCGTTGAGCCGATCTTCCGGGCAGCTCCGGAAGCCATCCCTCTCGTGTCAGCAGTTCGTCATAGCCTCGACCGGCATTTGTCCGGCCGAAGCGCCATCATCTTTGCCTGGGTCGCGGGCCTGACCCTCGGGATAGCTCTGCGTGCCCAGCCGGCGCCTCCCCATACGTCGGGGCCGATCCTGTCGGCCGGCGAGATTTGGACGGTCCCGGAACCGCTGCGGAAGACGAGCTTCCCGGTGAAAATGGAGTTCACCGCGAACTATTACGACGCGGCGTGGCATCTCCTGTGGGGCGAGGATGGCGGTGGCTGTTTTTTCCTTCCGATTACCGCCAATCCCCTGGCCATCCGAAGCGGCCAGCGGGTGCGCGTCGAGGGCACGGTGGTGCCGGCGGACGGACTCGATGGGCCGCAACTCAAGATCACCGTGCTGCAACGCGATGCCTGGGCCGAACCGCGCCCGACCGCGGGACGCGTCGACGATGTGGCCGCGCTCGATCCGCGCTGGGTCGTCGTGACCGGCTACGTCGTTGGCCAGCAGGAGGTCGATTCGACGCATTTTCTGATCACCGTGCTGAGTGATGGGCGGCTCATTAACGCCCGCGTCCAGGTCGGAGCCAACGACCCGGTGCCGCAGTTGATCGGCGCGCGCGTCCAGCTCTACGGCGTCTACATCGCCAATCGCGACCCGGCCGGAGCGTTGCACGACATCAACCTCTGGGTTCCGCGACGGCAGGACGTTCGCCTGCTCACGTGGTTGTCCGATGACGCCCGGTTTCTGCTGCCGCGGACGGCGCTGGCCTCCCTCGCGGAATCGGCCGCCGCGCCGTGGATTCGCGCGATCGGCGAGGTCAAGGCGACGGAGCCCGGGAAATCAATCACGCTGCGGGACGACACCGGCCAGATCACAGTCGCAACCGCGCAGCTGGGTGATTTTCCGGCCGGCGCCAAGGTCGAGGTCGTCGGCCACCCGGTGAGCACGAATGCCGGCTGGGTGCTGGGCGATCCCATTTTCCGGCGGAAGGAGGATGGAGCCGGCGAGAAGGCGCTCGCGTCGACGACGGACGTCCTTTCTCGGCTCCGACTCGCCCAACAAGTTCTCGCTCTCCCCAGTGCGGACGCCGAACGGGGCTTTCCCGTGACGCTCCGCGGCGTCGTCACGTGGGTGGACCGCCGGGCCGACATTTTCTACCTGCAGGACTCGAGCGGGGGCGTCCGGGTGCGCTGCTTCAATGTCGCCTCGCCGCCGCCGATCGGAGCGTCCGTGTCGATGACCGGTTTGACCGTGAGCGGCTCGTTTGCTCCCGAGGTCCAGATGCGCGACTTTCATGCGGTCAGTCCGCTGCCGCCGCCTCCGGCGCATCCACTCTCGCTGGAACAGGCATTGACCGGCGCGTACGAAAGCCAATGGGTCGAGATGCGGTCCTATGTGCACGCGGTCGAGGACGAAGGTGACTGGACCCGCCTGGACTTGACGGCCGAGACCGGCGAGTTCAGCGCCTATGCGCCAGCCGAGAAGTCCCTGCATGCGTTGGTGGGGGCCGTTGTCCGGCTGACCGGAGTATGCATGGCCGAGGTGAACGGCAACCGCGAGTTGACCGGCATCAGGTTGTGGGTGCCGAGTCGAGACTCTGTGAGCGTTGACGATACGCCGGCGGCCGATCCCTTCGGCAGCGCGGTCCGATTCATCGCGAGTCTGCGTCAATTCCGAGGGTCCGGCGAGGCCGGGCGTCGGGTGCACGTCGCCGGTTGCGTGCAAATGACCGGATCGAAGCACTATTTTCATCTGCAGGACGCGAGTGGCGGCATCCTGGTGCTGACGCGCGATCCGCGTCCGCTGGCTGTCGGCGACTGGGTCGAGGTGGTCGGATTTCCCGGACGCAGCGGCAGCCGCCCGGTGTTGCGCGAGGCGGTGTGGCGGTCGATGCCGGCGGGAGAACCGATCGACGCCGCGACGATCACGAACACGGCGATCATCAGCACGGAGCTGGATACCCGCCTCGTCCGGGTGGAGGCGACGCTGCGACAGGTTGGATTGGAGCCCGACCGGACCAAGCTCGCGCTCAATGCCGATGGAATCAATTTCGACGCGGTGCTCGACGGCGGGCATCCCGATCCCGTGCCGCCGCCGGGCAGCCGGTTGCGGGTGACTGGAATCTATCTGGTCGAATACGACGAGGACCATCAACCGCGTGGTTTCCGCCTGCAGCTGCGCTCGCCGGACGACGTCGCCGTGCTGGCGCCGCCGCTCTGGTGGACGCCCGGCCGCGTGATGCTGGTGGCCGCGGGATTCGCCTGCTGCACCGTGCTCGGATTCGTGTGGGTGACGCTGTTGCGGCGTCGCGTGCGGCGGCAGACCGAACAGATCCGTCTGCAAATGGAAAAGGAGGCGCGCATGCAGTCCGAACTCGAACGCTCGTCGCGTCTCGATTCGCTCGGCGTGCTGGCCGGTGGCATCGCGCATGATTTCAACAACCTTCTGACGGCGATCATGGGCAACATCGGGCTCCTCCGGCTCGATCCGGGCGTGATGAGTTCCGCGAGCGAACAGGTGCTGGCGGCGGAGCGCGCCGCCAAGCGGGCCGGCGACGTCACCCAGCAACTCCTCACCTTTGCCAAGGGCGGCGATCCGGTGCGCTCGATCGTCGACCTGCCGGAACTTGTGCGCGAGGCGGCGGGTTTCGCCCGTCACGGGTCGAGCGTGCGCGTGGAATTCAATTTTCCCGCCGACCTGCCGCCGGCGGACGTCGACTCCAGCCAGATCAGCCGCGTGGTGCACAACCTCGTGCTCAACTCGGTGCAGGCCATGGCCACGGGCGGCGTGGTGCAGATATCGCTCGCGGCCTTCCACCTGGCGGCGGGCGAGGTGCCTCCGCTGATGGCGGGACGCTATCTCCGTCTGACGATTGCCGACAATGGTCCGGGGATTCCCGCGGCGCGCCTGTCGCGCATCTTCGACCCCTATTTCTCGACCAAGGCGAAGGGAAGCGGACTCGGACTCGCGACCGCGCACTCGATCGTGAAGAAACACCAGGGCACCATTGCCGTGGATTCAACCCTCGGGCGTGGCACGACCTTCCACATCTGGTTGCCGGCCGCGGTGCGACCGGCGACGGCCACCCGGGTGCCCACGGCGGATCCGGGCTTCGGCGTTCACGCCCGCATTCTTTTCATGGATGACGAGGAGGTCCTGCGCAATCTCGTCCAGAGTTTCCTCGCCCGATCCGGCCACGAAGGCACGCTGGTCGCCGATGGCGCCGCGGCCGTTGCGGCCTACGCCGAGGCGCGGGCGCAGGGGCGCGGCTACCAAGTGGTGATCCTCGACCTCACCGTGCCGGGCGGCATGGGCGGGCGGGACGCCGTCGCGGAGTTGCGTCGGATCGATCCGGAGGTGTGCGCGGTGGCCTCGAGCGGCTATTCCAACGATCCGGTCATGGCCAATCATCGCGCCTACGGATTCGCCGCGGTGATGCCGAAGCCTTACGACTTCGAGACTTTCAACCGCGTCATCGGCCGACTTCAGCTCTCGCGCAAGTCCGCGTCCATCGCACCGGCGGTCTGACGTGCGGGGCAAGGATGCAGGGCGGGATTCGGCGATCCCGCCACCATTCGAACCCCATGTGACCGCGGATTTCTCGGATAACACAAATCGATCCACGGAGCCGTGCTTGATAATCCGTGTCATCCGTGAAATCCGTGGTCAAAAGGTTCGATCGATCAACGGCGGGGTTCGGCCCTTCGACAAGCTCAGGGCGAGCGACCCCGCCCTACAGCCGTGGAGACGTCACGAAGGAACGAACTGAACTGCCTGGGCAGATTTTCTCTGCGCTGGAAACTCGTGATATTCGTGGGCGATCGTTTTGGCGGGATTCGGACCTTCGACAGGCTCAGGTCAGGCGATCCCGCCCTACATCCGGAGAAGCCGGGAAATTACGGATGCCCCAGCCGGCGATAATCGAGAATCGTGTGGCTGATCGCGCCGGCACTCACGCATTTCAGATCGGAAAGCGGCGACGCCGGGGAAACGTCCTGTCCCTGCGTCCAGATCAGGCGGTGGGTGCCGTCATCGGCCGCCGGACTGAAAAGCCCGGGGACGAAGAACTGGGCCGGGACGGTTCGCCGAACGGGGGCGTCGGGACGACACGGAAACGGAAAGTTCAGGTTGTGAACCGTGAAGCTGCGCGGCGCGGTCGCCGGGAGCAATTCGGCGGTGAGGCGGGCTGCGTGCGCCGCCGAGACCTGCAGCGTCGCGAGCAAGGTCTCGTCCGGCCGCCCGCCGTGATCCTTGAGATATTTGTAGGTTTCCTCGGTCACATCCTGCGACACGGCCAGCGCGGGCAGGCCGTGGAGCGCGCCTTCCCACGCGCCGGCGATCGTCCCGCTGGCGAGGATGAACCCGAGCGTGCAATTGAATCCGACATTGATGCCGCTGACCACCCCTTCGACGCATGTTGTTTGCTCAGGGCCTGCGGCGCCCTCGACTCGTCTCTTCGGGAGGAGATGCGCCAGGGCGATGTTCACGCAGTCGGACGGAGTGCCGTCGACGGTCCAGGTCGGGCAACCGAAGCCGCGCTCGCACCGTTCGGATTTCACGCCGCGGGCGCGGGTCTTCGATGCACCGGTCCAGCTTTGCTCGTGGACGGGAGCGACCACGAACAGCTCATGTCCGGCGTCCCGCAGCGCTGCGATGAGAGCGTGAAGGAAGACGGAGCCGATTCCGTCGTCGTTGGTGACCAGCAGCTTCATCTCGCGGGGCTCAGCCCTCCGCGGGAGGCACGACCTCGGCCTGACGGCGCTTGGAGTCGGCGAGCAGCCACACCATGTAGGCCACCACGATGAGATTCAGCATCAGGGTCGAGTAGCGGACCCAGGTCGGGTGTTTGGCCAGTTCGAAGACCTCGATCGGAATGTAGACGCCGCCGCTGAACGCCGCGAACCACTCCGCCCATTTGCGCTCGAACCACAAGCCGTAGGCCTCGATGAAACGCACCGTCGCGTAAAGCGCCGCCACTCCTGCCAGCAGCCAGAGCTGGGTGTCCGTGACATTCGACATCCACTCCACGAAAGCCTTCATGTAGTGATTCGCCGGGTCCAGATGCATCCGGACGATCAGCTTCTCGGCGATCTGCTCCGCGTCGCGTCCGAGCAGGCTCAGACCGCTGAGTCCCGCCACCAGGCCCAGAAATCCCTTGAACGCCTCGAAAACGGCGATCGGACGAAGGGCCTTGTGGGCAATCGATTTCACGGGGCCGATAACCCTAGGCCACATCCGGTCCGCGGAAAGAAAAAAGCCACGGCGATCGGCCGTGGCTTTGTGACGATTTTGGCGGGCGTTACGACTGCGCCGGCGCCGCTTCGGCCGCGGGCTGTTCGGCGCCGCCGGCCTTTTTCTGCGCCTCGAGTTCGTGCAGCGCGGCCTTGCGGGACAGGCGCACCTTGCCGGAGCGCTCGTCGATGCCGATGCACTTGACGGTGATCGAGTCGCCGACCTTGACGACGTCCTCTGTGCGGCGGACGCGGAAGTCAGCCAGCTCGGAGATGTGGACCAGGCCTTCCTTGCCCGGCAGGCATTCGACGAAGGCGCCGAACTCCTTGGTGCCGGTGACGCGGCCGGTGTAGATCTTGCCGTTCTCGATCTGCTGGCCGCCGCCGCAGAGGGCGTCGATTTCCTGCACGGCGCGATTCATCGCGTCGGCATTGTTCGAATAGATGAACACCTTGCCCGAGTCGTCCTCGGCGATGTCGATCTGCGCGCCGGTCGTTTCGGTGATGCGACGGATCGTCTTGCCGCCGGGTCCGATGAGCAGGCCGATCTCTTCGGGATCGATCTGGATCGTCTGGATGCGCGGGGCGTACTTCGACAGGCCGGCGCGCGGCGCGGGGAGCGCGGCGAGCATCGTCTTCAGGATCTCGATGCGGGCATCGCGCGCCTGGAGGATCGCGACCTTCGCGATCTCGAACGGCAGGCCGTTGATCTTGAGGTCGAGCTGGAAGCCCGTGATGCCGGTGGTGGTGCCGGCGAGCTTGAAGTCCATGTCGCCGAAATGATCCTCTTCACCGAGAATGTCGGTGATCGTGGTCCATTTCGCGATCGAACCATCGGCGGCATTTTCCGTCATGAGGCCGCACGAGATGCCGGCCACGGGGGCGACGATCGGCACGCCGGCGTCCATCAGGGAAAGACAGCCGCCGCAGATCGAGGCCATCGAGGTCGAGCCGTTGGAGGCCATGATCTCGGAGACGACGCGGATCGAATAGGGGAAGACATCCTCCGGCGGCAGCACCGGGACGAGCGAGCGCTCGGCGAGGGCGCCGTGACCGATCTCGCGGCGGCCGGGGCCGGTGAAGCGGCCCGTCTCGCCCACCGAGAACGGCGGGAAGTTGTAGTGAAGGATGAAGCTCTTCGAGGTGGCGCCGCCGGTCAGGCCGTCCATCTCCTGGGCTTCCTTGGTCGGCCCGAGCGTGGTGATGGCGATGTTCTGCGTGTCGCCACGCTGGAACATGGCGGAGCCGTGCACGCGGGGGAGCACGCCGACCTGCGCGTTCAGCGGACGGATGTCCTTCTGGCCGCGGCCGTCCGCGCGCACGCCCTTTTCGAGGACGGTCTTGCGGTAGGCCTTGTATTGCAGGTCCTCGAACACGACGTTGAGGTCCACGTCGGTGAACTTGTCGGCGCCGAGCTCGGTCGTGAGGGCGGCCTTGGCCTCCTCCTTGAGCAGCTTGACGGCGGCGCCGCGGGCGGCCTTTTCCTTGCCGAAAATCGCGGTGGCGAGGCGTTCGGCGGGGACGACGCGCTCGATGATGGCGCGGGCCTCGGGCGTGGCGCCGACGAGGTTGAAGGTGGCCTTCGGCTTGCCGCACTGGGCGACGAGATCCTTGATCGCCGCGATGATCGGCTGGATGGACTGGTGACCGAACTCGAGAGCCTTGATGAACTCGTCCTCGGGCAGCTGGTCGGCCGAGCCTTCGATCATCAGCATGTCCTTCTCGGTGCCGACGTAAATCAGGTCGAGGCGCGACTGGAACATCTGTTCGATCGTCGGGTTGGCGACGAACTGGCCGTCGATCAGGGCAACGCGGACGGCCGCGATCGGGCCGGCCCACGGAATGTCCGAAATCGCGAGGGCGGCGCTGGCGCCGTTGACCATCGGGATGTCGGCGTCGTTCTGCTGGTCGGCGCTCAGGAGCTGGCCGATGATTTGCACCTCGTTGAGGAAGCCTTCGGGGAACAGCGGACGGCAGGGACGATCGCAGAGGCGCGACGTGAGGATTTCCTTTTCGGACGGACGGCCTTCACGCTTGAAGTAGCCGCCGGGGAAACGGCCGGCCGCGGCATATTTTTCGCGATAGTCGACCGTGAGCGGGAAGAAGTCCTGGCCGGGGCGCATGGTCTGCGCGACGCAGGCGGTGACCATGAGATTGGTCTCGCCGACCGTGACGATGACGGCGCCGTTGGCGAGGCCGCCGATCGAGCCGGTGGAGAACTGGATCCCGAGGCTCGGGACCGTGACATTGAATTTCTGATTCATATTTCTAGCAGGTGCGCCGGGCGACCCGACGGGGTGCCGGCGCGGGGAGGTTTGTCCTTTTTCGTTCCCCCGAATCAGCTTCTGAGAAATTTCGGATTACGGCTCTCGTCGGGTGGAGCGCGTTGTCCTCAACGCGCTTTGCTCGTGAACGCGTTGGGGGCAACGCGTTCCACTTGGGGAGAGAAGTAAGCGGAAATGTCCCGTCGGACTGGCTTCGGAGGAAAAGCGAAAGGCGGCCCGACGATGGACCGCCTTTCGTGAAAACGGGTTATTTGCGCAGGTTAAGCTTCTGCAGCAAGTCGTTGTATTTGGCCAGGTCTTCGCGCTTGAGGTAATCAAGCAGCTTACGACGGCGGCTGGCCATCTGGAGAAGGCCGCGGCGGCTATGGAAGTCCTTGCGATGCGTGCGGAGATGCTCGGTCAAGTGATTGATCCGGGCGGTGAGCAGCGCGATCTGGACGTCGCTGGAGCCGGTGTCCTTCTCGTGGGTTTTGAACTGGGCGATGACTTCGGATTTAACGGGTTGTGGCATGGTTATTTGGTTGATGGCGCGGTCGTTATGGGAGCCTTGCGGCCCCGTGCCGCCCGCTTTTGGAAGGCCGGCGGCACCGTTAGTGTCCGGTTGCCCGGACTGACCGTGGTGGGAGCCTGCGACCAGCAGGCTTCCACTAACGCAAGTGACCATTAATCAAACTGACAGGCCGGCGCGCAAGCGTTATTTTTCGACAACAGAATTCAAACTAAGGGAATTATCGTCAGTGGGTTGCGGGTATTCCCGCCGGCAGGAAGGCGGCGATCAATACACCCACGACATAATTTGCCGCCACAAACCACACCAACGTGTGGACCACGAGTTCGATGGTGCGACTGCTCGCTTCGTCCTGGGACCGTCGCTTGACGTACCAAATCGCGGCGACCAAGGCGAGAGCCAGGACCAATGGAAACACGCTCGCCAGTAAACGGTGCTCGAGCAGGAGACGCGTCGGACCGGGCAACCCGGTTATTTTCCTGTCGCGGATCATGGCTTCGCTGACACTGACCAATATTTTCGTCGTACCGCTGCTGGCGGAAAGAAACAGCAGCGGCACGATCGCGACGATCCAGCTCAGTTGAGTCCGTGATTCGGGCTTCATGGTTTGCGGTCAGCGCTGCATTTAGCCGCTCAACTCGACCGCAGGTGGATCGACTTGATCTCCGCGCAACCGGGCAGTGCCCGGAGCTTTGCGACGATGCCGGCGCGGTGAAGAAAAAGCTCGTTGCGCACGACGGCATGCGAGACGAGCACGATGAGCTGGTTGCGTTCGATCGTCAGCGGATGGGAAAACGACGCGTTGGCCGCGCCGACCAGCTCGCTCCAGCGCGCGCGCAGCTCGTGCTCGATCGAGTCGCGCCCCACGCGATGCTTGATCAGCAGCGCCTCGACCAATGCACCGAGCTCCTGCGTCGGCCGGCGACGGGAACGACCATCGTCGGTCGGAACCTCGCGGAGGTCGGCGATCAGGTTCTCAATCTCGCGACTAAATTCTTTGGGCTCGGATGGCATTGGGTTGCCCACGGATTACACGGAAGCACACGGATGAACCGACCGATGCGCCGAGTCCGATATGTTTGGAATATTCATTGGAGCCCTGGATCTCTCATGCCGTGGGAAGAGCGTGTGAGCGACGACGCGAATCATATCCGTGATCATCCCGAGAAATCGGTGGTCAAAATCTGTCTCAAGCCGGGCTCGTCTGACGGTCGTAGAGCGAGCGATAAAGCGTGTTGCTCGCGTACAAGGTTGCATGGTCGCCCTGCGCGATGACCTGGCCCTTGTCGAAGACGAGGATCATCGACGCATCGCGGATCGTGCTGAAGCGATGGGCGATGATCAGCACGGTTTTCCCCACCACGAGATGGCGCAGGGCGTCCTGGATCGCGGCCTCGCTCTCAGAATCGAGCGCGCTGGTGGCCTCGTCGAGAATCAGGATGGGCGCCTGCCGCAGAAACGCGCGGGCGATCGCGATGCGCTGTTTTTGCCCGCCGGAGAGCAGGGCGCCGCGTTCGCCCACGACGGTTTCGTAGCCCTGGGGCAACTGGCGGATGAACTCATCAGCGTGCGCGGCGATGGCGGCGGTCATGACCTCGTCGCGCGTTGCGTCGGCCCGGCCCAGCAGGAGATTTCGGTAGATCGTGTCGTTGAACAGCACGGGCTCCTGGGAAACCAGCGCGATGTTGCGGCGCAGGTCGGCGAGTCGCATCGACCGCACATCGATGCCGTCGAGGCTGACCGCGCCCGCACTCGCCTCGTAGAATCGCGGCACGAGATTGACGAACGTGCTCTTGCCGGCTCCGCTCGGACCAACCAACGCGCAAACCGTGCCGGCGGGGATGCTGACGGCGACGTTTGCCAGCGCGACGGCGTCGCCCGCATAGGAAAACGAAACGTCCCGAAAGGTCAGGTCGCCGCGCAGGCGGGTCACCGTCACGGGATCGACCGGATCGGCGACGGCGATCGGCTCGTGCAGGATTTCCTCGATGCGGGTGAGCGAGGCCGCGCCGCGCGTGAGCTGGCCATGCAGGTTGCCGAGTTTTTTCATCGGCTCGTAGCAGACGAACAACGCGGCGAGGATCGAGACGAACACGGTCAGACTGATGCCGGCGTAGTAGGCGTAGTAGAGGGAGAATGCGATGCCCAGCGAGGCGACGACCTCGATGGTGGGGGAGAGCACCTGGGAATATTTCACCACCTTCATCTGCACCTTGAAAAGCCGGCGGGACGCCTCCTGGAAGCGTGAGGTCTCGTGTTCCTCCAGGCCGAACGCGCGCACCTCGCGCGCCGCCGCCATGTTCTGGCTCGCGAGATCGGTGATGTCGCCGAGCAGCGCCTGGTTCTCCTCCGCCCGGCGCAGCAGGTTGCGTCCGACCAGGCGCACGGGAAAGATGATGGCGGGCACCGCGGCGAGCGAGGCCAGGAAGAGGCCGACGCCCTGGTTCTCGATCGCAGTCTTGGCGAGAAAGAAGATCGCGCCGAGAAGCGTCATCGGCTGGATCACCAGGTCGCTGGAACTGGTCGTGATCGTCTGCTGGACGATCTGCGTGTCGGAGGTGAGTCGCGAGAGCAGATCACCGGTGCGGTTGCGCCCCATGTAGCCGAGCGAGAGATGCTGCAGCTTGCGGTAAAGTTCGACGCGGATGGCCTCGAGCACCCCAACGCCGCAATAGCTCATCAGGTAGTTGTTGAGAAATCCACTGACCGCCCGGATCAGGAATATCATCGGCAGCAGCAGGGCGTAGCCGACCACCTGGGTGCGCGAAAGCGTGCGCCGGGCCTGGACCTGTGCGACGTCCTGCGCGGGAGCGGACGGAGAGGTGGCGGCGGTGCCATGCGAGCCGGGCATCAATTGCGGCACGGCTCCGGCGTGCCCGGACGCGTCCACGAAAATCCGGGGGAAGACCTCGTTCAGGACCTTCGGCAGGCCCCAGCCGTAGACCAGGCCGCTGATGGCGCCGCAAAAAAGCGCGGTGAAGAGGGCAATCCGGCGACCGCGCAGGTAGCGCAGATAGGGCAAAAACCGTTTCATCGGCACGCTGATTGGTGCCACAACCGCGGCACGCGGCAATTCAATCCTTTGACGCCCGGACATCCAGCGCATCGCGCAGCCCGTCGCCGAGAAGGTTGAGCGAGAAAAGGGTCAGCGAAAACAACGCGCCGGGAAACACCAGCAGCCACCAGAATTCCTCCATTTTTTCCGCACCTTCCTTGATCAGCGTGCCCCACGAACTCATGGGAATCTGCACACCCAGTCCGAGGAAGCTGAGGGCGGCCTCGATGAGCATCACGGCGGGAATCGTGAGGGTCGTATACACGATGATCGGGCCGAGAATGTTCGGCAGCATGTGGCGGAACAGGATCCGCGGCGTGCCGAAACCCATCGTCCGGGCGGCGTCGACAAACTCGGCGCGGCGCAACGACTGGATTTGCGCCCGCACGATGCGCGCCATCGTCAGCCACTCGACGGCACCGATGGCGGCGAAGAGCAGGACCAGGCTCCGGCCGAAGAGAACCGTCAGCAGGATGACGAAGAGCGTGAAGGGCAGCGCGTAGATGATGTCGACCACGCGCATCATGAAGCTGTCGAGTCGGCCTCCGAAATAGCCCGCGACGGCCCCGTAGCTCACGCCGATCACGAGGGCTACCACGGTGGCGCAGACGCCGATGCCGAGGGAAAGGCGCGCACCGACGAGTATGCGGACGAAAAGGTCGCGACCGAGGGTGTCGGTGCCGCACCAGTGTCCGAGCGAGGGCGCGGTCGCGCCGAGCGAGAGATTCTGGTCGCGGTAAGTCTGGTGCGAAAGCAGCGGTCCCACCAGGCACGCGATCGTCAGAAGCACCAGCACCACGGCGGACGCAACGGCGAGACGGTTGCGCTGCAGGCGGTGCCAGGCGTCGGACCAGAGCGAGGCGCCGGACTCGACCGCCTCGGGAACGAAAATGGCCGGGGCTTCCGTCATCTCATTCGAAACGCAGCCGCGGATTCATCCAGACCTGGACGATGTCGGCCACCAGGTTCATCCCCACGACGAAGACCGTGTACAACAGCACGAGCCCCATGATGAGCGGATAGTCGCGTGCCGTGGTGCTCCCGATGAACTCACGGCCGAGTCCGGGAATTTGAAAAAGAGTCTCGATGATGAACGAGCCGGTCAGGATGCCGGCAATGGCAGGACCGAGATACGTCACCACCGGGAGCAATCCTCCGCGCAGGGCGTGACGAAAGACCACGCGGCCCTCGCCCGCACCCTTGGCGCGCGCGGTGCGGATGTAGTCAAGGTGCAACACCTCGAGCATGCCGCCTCGCGTCAGGCGCATGATGTAGGCGGCATAAGCCAGGCCGAGCGTGGCGGCGGGAAGGACGCGATCGTCCGCATAGTCCCAGCCGGACACGTCGAACCAGTGCAGACCGATGCCGAACACGAGCGACAGCACGGGACCGAGAACGATCGGCGGGACGCAGATGCCGAACAGGCCGATGCCGGTGCAGAGATAGTCGAGCCAGGTGTTGGGTCGGATGGCGGCGAGCACACCGAGCGGCAACCCGAGTCCGAGCGCGACGAGGAGCGCCCACGCGCCGAGTTCGAGGGAGGTCGGCAGCTTGTCCGCGACGATCTCATTCACCGTGCGGTTCGAATATTTCATCGAATAGCCAAGATCGCCGCGCACCAGTCGGCTCCAGTAGGTTGCGTACTGTTTCCAGAGCGGCTGATCGAGGCCGTAGTAGGCCTCGAGATTGCGCTGCACCTCGGGCGCGACTGCCTTTTCCTGCGTGAACGGTCCGCCGGGCACCGCGCGCAACATGAAGAACGTGGCGGAGACGACGACGACCACGACCGGCACGAGCTGGAGGAGTCGGCGGATAACGAAGCGGATCATCGCGAAATGGAGTCAGAGGCAAACGCGCGCGGGCGGCAAGCCGCGGTGCATAATGTAGGGCGGCATCGCCCGCCGTCGCCAAGGCTTTGGCGGGGCGGGGCCGAATGCCGCCGTTGAACGTCCCCAATCATTTTGACCACGGATTTCACGGACAACACGGATTCCAAACCGAATTCGCTGTGGGAGCGGCTTTACGCCGCGAATGGACCGCGCCCATCGGGGGCGGCGATTTCAAGACCAGGCGGCATTCGGCCCTTCGACAGGCTCAGGGCAGGCCATGCCGCCCTCCATCCAATCACCGTTCCGGCTGCTTCATCATCTCATCGCGCCGGGCCTTGAACTCGCTGCCGGATTTCCACTCGGGCCAGCGGTCGCCGTTCGCGATGTCGTAGCCGATCTTGAAAAGCGTCCGGGTATCCTCCGCGGCGCCTTCGAAATCCCACCAGGGTTGGATCTCGTCCGTGACCTTGTGATAGAAGTTGGCGATGTAGTCGTCGCGCTTTTCGGCGCCGTAACCCGCCGGCTTTCCGATGATGTCGGTGCCGTAGTGGGTGTAGAACGCGGGCACGCCCACCTTCGCAAACTCGAACTGGTCGGAGCGGAAGAATGCGCCGCGCCCGGGATCACCATCCGGGACGAGAACGCGGCCTTCCGCGGCGAGTTCGGCAGCGGCGAGGTCATCGATCGTGCTTCCGCCGTAGCCGATGGATTCGAGATCGCGGGACCGGCCGATGAACTGGGCGCCATCCATGTTGATGTTCGCAAGCGTGCGCCGCAGCGGATAGATCGGGTTCAGCGCATAGTGGCGCGAGCCGAGCAATCCCTGCTCCTCGCCGGTGACCGCGATGAACAGGACCGAGCGCTTCGGCGCGACGGGCAAGGCCTTGAATGCCTGGGCGAGTTCGAGCAGGACCGACGTGCCCGAGGCGTTGTCATGGGCGCCGTTGAAAATCTGGTCGCCCTGGCGTTTGGGATCGCGTCCGAAATGATCCCAGTGCGCGGTGTAAATCACCCACTCGTCGCGCAACTTCGGGTCCGAGCCGGCGAGGCGCGCGAGGACATTGCGGGAGTTGATGTGACGGATCGTGCTGTCGATCGAACAGGTCAGTTTCGCCGGCAGCGGCACCGGTTTGAAGTCACGATTGAGCGCCGCGCGTTTGAGCGTCGCGAAATCCTTCCCGGCCGCCGCGAACAGTTTTTGCGCCGTCTCCAGGGTGATCCAGCTCTCGACCGGGACGCGGCCGGCGTTGCCATCGGGTGAATCGAGATCGAAGTTCTCGCGACCCCAGCTGTTCGCGACCACGGCCCACGGATAGGCGGCCGGACCGGTCTCGTGCACAATGATGCACGCCGCCGCGCCGCGCTCCGTCGCCATCTCATACTTGTAGGTCCAGCGGCCATAGTAGGTCATGGCCTTTCCCTTGAACATGGCCGGGTCGAGCTTGGTCGGATCCTTGGGATCGGGAATCGGCGGATCGTTGATCAGCATGACGACCGTCTTGCCGTGCAGATCGACGCCCTTGTAGTCATCCCAGCCATATTCCGGGGCCACGACTCCATAGCCGACAAACACGAGGTCGCTGTCCTTCACCTCGACGTGACCGGTCACGTGCCGCGAATTGGCGACGAAATCGTTGAAGAACGTCGGCGTCAGCGTCTGCCCGCCGATGGCGAAACTCATCACGGGTTTGGACGTGAGGCCCACCATCGGCACGGCCTGGATGTACGTGCCGTTCGAGTTTCCCGGTGCCAGGCCGAGGCGGCGAAACTCCGACTCGAGGTAGGCCACCGTTTTGTCCTCTCCCGCCGTGCCGGGCGCGCGGCCCTCAAAGTCGTCCGAACTCAGGACGGCGGTGTGATGCCTGATGCTGGCGCCGGAAATCGCATTGAGCGCGGGTGCGACGGAGGGATCGGCGCCCCACAGGCCGGCGCCAAGAAAAAGCGGAAGACAGGCGAAAAGAGGTTTCATGGGGAAACGGACAGATCGAGATACGTGCGGGTCCAGAAAGGGTCGGTCTTCCATCCCGAAACGCGGGATGAGACCAGAAAAGTCTGCGTGTTGAAATAGAGAGGCACCACCGGCTGATCCTCAAGGAGGATTTCCTCGGCATCGCGAAACCGCTGGGAGCGGAGAGCGGGATCGCCCGTGCGCGCGGCGGATTCCGCCAAGTCGTCAAAGCGGGCGTTGCTCCAGTGCGGATAGTTTCCCGGCGCTCCGGACTTGAGCTCGTCGAGCAGCGCCGAGGGATCGTTGTAGTCGGGAATCGCCGGGACGAATCCGAGCGTGAAGTCGCCCGAGCTCAGCGCCGCCGCGTGCACCCGGGCTTCGCGCACGACGATCGTGGAGCTGACGCCGAGATCGCGCTTCCACATTTCCTGGATGGCCTCGAGCACAGGATTGTTGACCCACGTCGAAATCTCGAGCGCGGGCAGGCCGCGGCCCCCGGGATAACCGGCCTCGGCGAGAAGCGACCGCGCGGTTTCGAGATCACGCGCGTGGCGGACGGTTGCGTCATCAGGAGAGGCTTCCGGAATCGCCGCGAGACCCGCCAGGCCGGGCGGCAGGAAAGTCCGGGCGGGTTTCTGTCCACCGCGGAGAACGGCCGTGACCAGCGCTGCGCGGTCCACGGCCAGCGACAGGGCGCGGCGAACGTGGACGTCGGAGAGCGGTGCCCGCGTCACATTGATCGCGAGATAGCGGGTCTCGGCCAGCGGCTGCGTTCGGCGCTCGGGGGCGCGGTACTCGTCGAGTCGGGCAATCGGAATGGTCATGGTGACATCGATCTGTCCGGTCCGATAGGCGCGTTCTTCGGTATTCTGGTCGTCGAATTTGCGAAATTCAATCCCGTCCAGCTCGACGCGGCTGGCGTCGTGATAGTGCGGATTGCGCGCGACCCGGATCACCTCCTGATGTTGCCAGGACTCGAGCACGAAGGGGCCGTTGCCGACGAAATTTCCGGGGCGTGTCCAGGCGCTTTCGCGCGTGTCTCCGAATTTTTGGAGCGTCGCGGCATGAACCGGAATCCACGGTCCGCTGGCCGCAAGAGCGAGCAAATGCGGCGTCGGATGCTCCAGGTCGATTTCCAGGGTGAAGTCGTCGCGCGCGATGGCGCCCACCGGGGAAAAATCCTTCACCTGTCCGCGATAGAAGGCGGTCGCGTTCTTGACGTCAAAAAAGAGCGCGGCCTTGGGCGCGGCCAGCGACGGTGTCAATGCCCGCCGGATCGTCGCCACAAAATCGGAGGCCGTCACCGGATCACCGTTCGACCAGCGGGCGGCGGGATTCAGATGAAACACCCATTGCCGTCCGCTGGAGTCGACTTCCCAGCTGCTGGCGGCGGCGGGAAGAAAATCGGTCCCGGCCGGATCGCCGGCGGGCGCCGGGCGAACGAGTCCCTCGCTCAGGCTCCGGATCACGAAGAATTCGTCGGGCAGCGTCGCCAGTTGCGGATCGAGGGTGGCCGGCTCGTTGAGCTGGCTCAGCCGCAGGACATGCGGCGGAGATTCGTGCCGACGACAGCCGATGGCTCCGAGCAAGACCGCCAGCAAGGCGGCGATGCGCAGCGGGAACGAGGCACTTCGGAAAATGCGAACGGGGGGAATGCGACCTTCGGGTGCGTTTTCCAAGGCATTCCTTTTCAAACCCGCCCGGAGGTCGGGTTCCACCCGCTGAAGCACGGACGAAATTTGGTGCAACGCTCCTCCTCGATTTTCCACGTGGCTTGCTATTCCAGCCAGATCGCCTTGTACGGGTGATGATCGAGCAAGGTCGGATACCACCCGTGGACCGACCGGTGGACGAGGCGGATGGTTGTCAGGTGATAGAGCGGAATCAGCGGTGCCTGTTCCAACAGCATGGACTCGGCGCGTTTCAGGTCGTCATTCCGGCGGGCCCCGTCGATCTCGCGCTCGGCGTGGGCGAGCAGCGCATCGTAGGCGGGGCTTTTCCAGCCGGTGTGATTGTCGCTGGATTCCGAGGTGAAAACGTTCAGGAATGCCAGCGGGTCATTGGCATAGTCGGCGGCCCAGTCGGAGCGAAGAATCTGATAGGCCATGAGACTGCGCTGCGCGAGCGCGGCCGTCTGTTCCATCGTCACGATGTGAACGTCGACTCCGAGTTCGCGCCGCCACATGGCCTGCACGGCCTCGGCGATGAGCTGGTGATTGCCGGAAATGTTGATGAGCAGCTCAATCGGAGGCAGGCCCTTGCCGCCGGGATAACCGGCTTCGGCGAGCAGCTTGCGGGCGGCCTCGGGATCGTCCGACGCCGCGGCGGGCGGATCATAGGTGGGGTCGCAGCCGGGCGGAGTGAACGAGCGCGCCGGCTGCTGCTGTCCGCGCAGGACGGATTGGACGAGCGCGGTGCGATCGATCGCGAGCGACAGCGCGCGCCGGACGCGGACGTCGTTGAGGACGGGTTTCGTGACGTTGATCCGGTAAAAATAGGTGTCGAGGAACGGGCTGATCTGCAGGGCGGGATCGTTCGCCTGTCGATAGGCATCGATGCGCGCAATCGGCAGCGCTTCGGTGATGTGCAATTGTCCGCCGCGAAAGGCCCGTTCCTCGGCGTCGACGGACGCCGACGGAATAAACCGGATGGCGTGCAGGCGAACGTGGGCGGCATCCCAGTAGTTGGGCGATTTCTCGACGAGAATGAGCCGGTTGTGCTCCCAGCCGGTGAGGGTGAACGGTCCGTTGCCGACGAAGTGCTCGGGACGCGTCCACGGATTGTTCTTTCCGGCGAGGGGCCCGCACGAGGCGATGACGCGCGTGGGAACGGGGAACCAGGCGGGCTGACAAAGTTGCGAGAGCAGCGATGCCACCGGATGTTCGAGCGTGAGCCGGAGGGTGTGGGCGTCGTCGGCCTTGATGCCCACGTCCTCGAAGCGCACTTTTCCCTCGTGATCTTTGGCAAACGCGCCCGCATTCTTCAGGACGAAGAGCATCGACACGCTGCTGGCTCCGAGTTCGGGACTGAGCTCGCGGTGGACGGACGCGACGAAATCCTCGGCGGTCAGAGGATCGCCGTTCGACCAGCGAGCATTCGATCGGAGGTGAAACGTATACGTCGTGCCCTCGGGTGAAACGTCCCACCGCTCGGCGACGCCGGGTACGGGATGGAGGTCGACCGGGTCCTCGGCGACCAACCCCTCGAATAGTGCCGACGCCACATTGACGCCTGGCAGGCCCGTCACGAGCTGCGGGTCGAGATCGGTGAGATCAGCGCTCAGACTGCGATACAGGACCTGTTCCCGGATGCCGCGCTCCACGGGCGTGCCATGACGGTTGCATCCGGCAACAAGAACCAGGATTCCGAGCAGGAGGCCGCCGCGACGAAACTGGGTGAACGCCGACATCACACCGGCACGATCAGAGCCACGGCATGCGCGGCGATCGCCTCGCCGCGACCGATGCCGCCGACCCCTTCGTTCGTCGTCGCCTTCACGCCTATTTCTTCAGGCGTGAGTCCGGTGGCTTTGGCGAGCACCGCCTTCATGTCCGCAACGCGGGGCGTGATCCGGGGACGCTCGGCGACGATCGTGGCGTCGATATTCGAAGGCTTCCAGCCGCGCTCGCGCAGGGTCGCGACCACCTTCTGCAACAGCATTTGGGAATCGGCGTCCTTCCAGGTCGCGTCGTGATTGGGAAAGAAATGGCCGATGTCGGGAAGGCCGGCCGCACCGAGAAGGGCGTCGCAGATCGCGTGGGTGAGGGCATCGGCGTCGGAGTGTCCTTCGAGACCGAACTCCGCCTCGAATCTCACGCCGCCGAGAATCAGGCGCCGACCGCGGGCGATGCGGTGGATGTCGTACCCGTGTCCGACGCGCACCTTCATGCCGGGGGGGCCATGAACGGCGCCCGGGAGTCGGTCCGGGGCACGAGCAGGAACTCGAGGTAGGCGAGATCGGCCGGCGTCGTCAGTTTGGGATTCGGAAAGGGATTCTCGAGCAGGGCCACCGGATGCTTCAGCAATTCCACCGCCGCGGCGTCGTCGGTCAGGCGCCGCTTGCGCGCAATGGCCTTGGCATAGCCGCGACAGATCAGTTCGCGGGAAAAAACCTGCGGCGTTTCCATCGCCCAGAGCGCGTCGCGATCGAGCGTCGTCAGCCGGCCGTCGCCAAGGTTGTTTTTGATCGTATCCGTCACGCGATGGGCAAGGACGACCGCGTTTTCGCGCCGCACGATCTTGTGCAGGGCGACCAGTTGTTCGGCGCGCACGAGTGGCCGCGCGCAATCATGGATGAACACGTACTCAACGTCCTCGGGCAGCTCGGCGAGCGCGGCCGCCACGGAATCCTGGCGCTCGGCTCCGCCGGGCACGAAGAGCGTCGGGGTGGGCGCGTAGGCGGAAAGCTCGACCAGTTGCTGCTGGCCGCGGTACGTGACGACAAAGAAGTCAATCACCCCGCTGCGATAAAAGGTCGAGGCCGAGTGGGCGAAAACGGGCTTTCCGGCCAATGGGGCCAGGATCTTGTCGGCCACCAATCCGGCCATGCGACGGCTGCGTCCGGAAGCGAGAAGGATGGCGGCGGTGCGGCTCACGGAAAAAAAGGCAGAAGGGCTGAAGAACTGAAAGGCTGAAGGACTGGAAGCTGAAAAGACTAAGAGACCAAGGGACGAAAGGACAAAGGCACTAACAGGCTGAATAGCGGAATGGCCTCCTGGCTGAAAAGCGGAAATCGGCGTTGAAAAGACGGCTCGTGCAGCGATTGAGACGAGGTGAGTGGTCTGGGTTTCAGCCCTTCAGTCTTTCAGACCTTCAGACTTTTGTTCCTTCAAGCTCGGCCAGAATCTCCCGCGCGGCGGCCGCGGGATCGGCGGCTTTCAGGATCGGACGGCCGACGACGATGTACGTCGAACCGGCGCGGGCGGCGTCGGCGGGGGTCATGACGCGTTTCTGGTCGTCGCCGCCAGCTTCGCGCGCGAGGCGGATTCCGGGGGTGATCAGCTGCACATCGGCGGGGAGCGACCGGCGCAGCATTTCGACCTCGAGAGGCGAGCAAACGAGTCCGCGCACGCCGGCGCCCGCGGCGAGCCGGCCAAGTCGTTCCACCTGTTGGGCTGGGGCAGACGCGACACCGGTCGCGCTCAGGGCGGCGGCGTCCATCGACGTGAGTACCGTTACGCCGAGAATGAGAAGGTTGGGGTTCGCCTTTTGCTGCGCCGCCACGGCGGCTCGCATCATCTCGTCGCCGCCGGAGCAGTGAATGGTGAGCATGCGGATCGGCAGCGGGCCCAGTGACTCCACGGCCTTGCCGACGGTGTTCGGGATGTCGTGAAGTTTCAGGTCGAGAAAGATGTTGAAGCCCATGCCGGCGACCTCGCGCACGTAGTTTGGTCCGTACGCGGTGAACATCTGCAGGCCGATCTTCACCCAGCGCAGGTGTCCCCGCAACTGGCGCAAAATCGGCGCGGCATCCTCCCGGGTCGGTACATCGAGGGCCAGAATCAGGTCGCAGGACATGAGGCGTTAGTCACAACGGGAGTTCGGTCCGTGGCAATCCAAGAGAGCGGAGAACAAACGCCCGGCCCCGGGGCTTTGGAGGTTGTCACCGAATTGTTGCGTGCATCCACTGGACGCGTGGGCGTCACCGTTTTCAGTCCGGCCAAAATCAACCTGTTTCTGGCGGTGACGGGTCGGCGTTCCGATGGGTTTCATGACCTCGTCTCGGTGGTGGCGCCGCTCGATTTTGGCGATGAACTCGAGGCGCGACGGGTTCCCAAACGTGACGGTGAGTCGCGATTTTCGCTGACCTGCACGGATCCAGCCCTGGCGGTCGACAGAACCAATCTCGTCCTGCGCGCCGCCGAGGCATTTGCTGCGGCGACGGGATGGGCGGAGGCGGTCGAGTTTCATTTGCACAAGCGGATTCCGGTCGGCGCCGGGTTGGGCGGGGGAAGCAGCAACGGGGCGGCGGCCTTGCGGGCGCTGAACGAGCTGTCGGGCGGACTCGCGCGTGCCGACCAGATGACGGCCCTGGCGGTCGGGCTGGGTTCCGACTGCCCGCTGTTTCTGCGCGATGGGCCTGTCGTTATGCGAGGTCGCGGCGAGCGCGTGGACGATCTGCCGGAGTCGGCGCTTCGGCGGCTTCGGGGTCAACCCGTGTTGCTTTTCAAGCCGAGTTTCGGCGTGCCGACGGTATGGGCCTACGCACGCATGGCGGCGCGCGGCACGGACTATGTCGCGCCGGCCGAGGCCGAGGCAAAATTGCGCACCTGGATTGCAGGCGAAGCACCGGCGGCGAAACTGTTGCTCAACAATTTTGAGGGACCCGTGTTCGAGAAATACGTCGCCTTGCCGGCGCTGCTCGAACCCTGGCGCCGGGAGGGTCGGACCGTCATCCTGACCGGCAGCGGCAGTGCCTGTGTGGCGCTGACCAGTGACGATCCGGTGACGCCGCTGATCGACCGGATTCGCGCGGCATGGGGCGAGGCGGCTTTTGTGCAAAGCGCCTGCATTCGCTAGAGTTCCGCATTGACCGTTTCCGTCGGCGGCGAGTTAAATTCGCGGAACCTGACCCATGGAAGCGAACGGCAAACCGGAGATCGCCATCCAGGGAATTGCCGCTTCGCGAGGAATCGCGTACGGACAGGTCTTCCTCTATCTCGAGAGCCAGCTCGACATTCCGCACTACACCGTCGAGCCGATCAAGCGGGCGAGTGAGATCGCACGCTTCGAGCAGGCGCTGGTGACCACGCGGCGGCAGATCGCCCAGATCCAGCAGCAGGTGAAGCGGAACCTGAGCGAGGAGGAGGCGCTGATCTTTGACGCGCACCAGATGGTGCTCGAGGACCAGGCGTTGATCGGGGAAACGATTCGCGAGCTCGAGACAACGGGGCTCAACATCGAGACCTGTTTCAACAGCGTCGCCCAGCGCTACATCGAGGCGTTTGCGCAGATCGACGACGAGTATCTCCGGGAACGCGCGGCCGACATCAAGGACGTGACCGCGCGGGTGTTGCGCGTGCTGATGGGGCAGGCCACCGCCACACTGAGCGAGCTGGTGGACAAGCGCATCGTCGTCGCGCACGACATCTCGCCTTCGGATGCCGCGGGAGTGGATCGCAGCGCGGCCATGGGAATCGTAACCGAGACCGGCAGCCGCACGAGTCATGCCGTGATCGTGGCGCGTTCGATGAAAATCCCGGCCGTGGTCGGCGCGCGCGGGCTGACGCGCAAGGTCGAGAGCGGCGACTGGATGATCGTCGATGGCTACGAGGGGCTGGTCATACTCAATCCCACGCCCGCCACCCTTTTCCGCTACGGCAAGATCCAGGAGGGCAAGAAATCGTTCGAGAGCCGTCTGATGTCGGCGGTTGACCAGCCGGCCGAGACGCTCGACGGAATTCGGGTGTCGTTGCTCGCCAACATCGAGAAGGCCGATGAGGTCAGTCTGGTGAAGCAGTTTCGGGCGGAAGGCGTCGGCCTCTACCGCACGGAGTTCCTGTTTTTGAGCTCGTCCTCGCTTCCCTCGGAGGACCGGCAGTACGAGGCCTATCGGACGATTGTGGAAGGCCTGGCGCCGGAGCCGGTCACCATCCGCACGCTCGACGTCGGCGGGGACAAGCCGCTGCCCGGCGACCCGCAGTTGATCGGCGTGGAGGCGAATCCGTTCCTGGGTTTCCGCGCCATCCGGATGTGTCTGGAGAATCCCGAACTTTTCAAGACCCAGTTGCGGGCGATCCTGCGCGCGAGCGCGCACGGCAAGGTCGAACTCATGTACCCGATGATCAGCGGGCCGGAGGAACTCGATCGGGCCAACCATCTCCTGGAGGAGGCGCGCCAGGAACTTCGTGCCCGCAATGTCGCGTTCGATGCACAGATGCGCGTCGGCGCGATGATCGAAATTCCGAGTGCCGCCCTGGTCGCCGATGCGCTGGCCGAGAAGTGCCAGTTTTTCAGCATCGGGACGAACGACTTGATCCAGTACACGCTGGCGATTGATCGCGGCAACAACCGCATTGCACACCTATATGAGCCGTCACATCCGGCGGTCCTGCGCCTGATCCGGTCGGTCATCGACGCCGCCAAGGCGCACGGCATCAAGGTGTCGGTCTGCGGCGAAATGGCAGGCGATGCCATCTACGCGCCGCTGCTGCTCGGCCTGGGGATCGACCAGCTCAGCATGACTCCTTCGCTTCTGCCGGCGGTGAAATTCCTGGTTCGCAACACGACGTTTGCGGACGCGAAACGACTGGCCGAGGACGTCATGGCCATCCGCGATCCCAAGAAGACCTACGCGCTGATCGAGGCGTTCTACAACGAGCGGGTGAAGGCCGAGTGACGGAATTTTGGATTTTCGATTGGGGATTTTGGATTTCGGGCAGCGGGCAGCGGGCAGCGGGCAGCGGGCAGCGGGCAGCGGGCAGCGGGCAGCGGGCAGCGGGCAGCGGGCAGCGGGCAGCGGGCAGCGGGCAGCGGGCAGCGGGCAGTGTCGAGTCCTGGCTAAAAGTTGACACCCTTGTGTTGATGGTTGTTTGAAGAAAAGTATTTTTGGGATGGGGTGCAGGGGAAGGGGCGTA
>DASZXI010000046.1:0-6898 GCA_035545955.1 Candidatus Didemnitutus sp.
CCCCCCCCCCCCCCCCCCCCCCCCCCACCTCCCGGACCAACCCAGATGCCCGGAAAATTCCCCCCATTGCCTCGTGATCATGGTTTCCCTCCGCCAGCCGACACCACCTCCATCCGATCCACCTGGACCGATTCCCAATTCTCCTCCTCGCCGGCAAGCATCACCCGATTGGTGCCCGGAGCCAAGGACACCGGCAGATCCAACGTTCGCCATTCACCCTTCGTCGACGGCGCCGCGACCTTTGTCACGGGATCGGCCCCGATTTTCAGGGACAGCGCCACGTCGCGAGTCTGGCCGCTGGCATAGTTGAGGCGAAGGACTCGCGCCCCGCCGGAACCGCCATCGATCCCGAGGGTAATGCTGCTGCCCTTACGCCCAAGATTGCGAACATAGCCATCGGGATGACCCGCCTCGCCCACTCCCGCCAGTTCGGCCACGCCTCCTCGGGTCGCCAGCGCGGCAGGAATCGAATCCGGCTGTTTCGCCGAGCGCGTGAACTCCATCGTGTTCAGCGCCACTTCGCCGCGATCCGCATAGACCATCAGCGTCAGCTCGCCGGGATTCAGGTAAATGCCGGGAAATTTCAGGGTTTGAAACGTCGCTGCACCGCCGGTGGGCGCGACCTCCGCGTCAACCACCGTGCGATCAACCGCGACCAAGCGCACATGTCCGCCCGCGGCACTGGCCACGCGTAACGACACGTCAAACGTCCCGCCGTTGCGACAATCGACGGTATACCGCGCCCATTCGCCGAAACGAAGCACCGACAGCGCATAGCCTCCGCCAACGTCATCCGTCGCGGCCAGGCCGAAGTCATCGTCGCGGTACTGTTTCGTCGTCGGCAGCGGACGCGTGGTGTGAAACGCCACGCCCTCCCCGCCCTTGTCGTAGTTGCTCGCCTTGATCGTCGTGGGCAGTTCCGGCGGCGGATAGAAATGCGGCACCGGCTTCCCGCCCGAGCCTGTGGCCTCGCCCGAGGGGTCGATCACGTCGGCCGTGAGTTCGGGTGCGGGACGTGGCGGCAACGCCGCGTCGCCGAGAAGGATCGCAATTTGGCGGCGGGGCGATGAATTCGAAGCGACGGTGACTTCGGCCACCCGGCTGTCGGCATCCCATTTGATTGCGATGGGAATATTATCATCGGTGACCGCGCTCTTCGGTTCGCGGCGCAGATGAAATCGCAGCACATATGATTTTGGCACGAACTTCTTGTTCGATTCGGAGAGAGCGAACGCGATCCGTCCCGGTGCCTCGCGATCAGTGAAGTCGATGGTGGTATACTCGCCTCGGCGATACGCAAAGGTCGTGCCGTCGTCGGCGTGCATCGAAAACCTTGACTCGCCCTCCGGAAAGATCTCGACCGTGAGCGGATCCCACGGCTTCTCCGCCGTGTTTTTCATGTCCGGCGCCATCGGGATGATCGCGCCCGCGCGCACCGCGACCGGAATCCGATTCTGCGGCGCGGCCACCACCCATTCGCGACCGCCCGCATACTCGACGCCGGTATCCCAATCGAACCAGTTTCCTTTGGGGAAATAAACCGTCCGATTCGACTGTCCCTCGTGCAAAACCGGCGCGACGAGCAGTTCGCGACCGAACAGATACTCGTCGCCCGGAGTCGAGACCGCCGTGGGATCGTCCGGGTACTCGAGCATCAGCGGGCGCACGATCGGCAGTCCCGTCTGGCTGGCCTCCCAGGCATAAGAATAAATGTACGGGAGCAGACGGTAGCGTTGCTGAAGATAGTGCTTGAGGGTCTGCTCCACCGCCGGACCGAACTGGTACGGCTCGGGCGCGCCGCCGGCCTTGTGCGCGCGGGTGATCGGACTGAACGCCGAGAATTCCATCCAGCGTTCGTAGAGGCGCGCGTGCGCGCCCATCTGGTCGTCCTTGTAGTAGCCGGCGAGGAATCCGCCGGTATCGCACGTCCAATAGGTGAAGCCCGAAAGACCCGAATTCAGCATTTCCGGCGGATGCGCGCGGAAAGTCGCGTAGTCGCTGTAGATGTCACCGCTCCAGACCGCCGCATGATGACTCTCCAATCCGGCCGGACCGGCGCGGGTCAGAATAAACGGCCGCAATTCCGGGTGCACCGCCAACTGCACGCCCTCGAAGCTCAGAGTGCAGCGATACGAGAATTCGTTATGATTTTCCGCAGGCAGTCCCGCGTAGTAATGCGTCTGCGGCGGTTCACCCTCGGGCTCGGTAAGATCGAGCCACCATGCCGCCGTGCCGGCCTCATTGAGCTTGCGCGTCTGCGGCCAGAGCCAGTCGTTTAGCTTTGGATTGGTGAAATCGAGCAGCTTTCCGCCGTAATATCCGCACTCGACCGGGTTGCCCTTTCCGTCGGTCGCGAAAATGCCCATCGCCCAGCCGCTCGCGTAGGTCGGCGAGTCCTGGCGAACCATCGGGCCCGATTGCGACATTACGATCTTCACGCCCTTCTTCGCATACTCCTGCACTTTCTGCCCGGGCGTCTTGCCGTGACCCGTCTCCGCCGCGCTCCAGCGCTTCGCCCAGACGTAGTCGGTCACGACCTCCGGCCAGCCGGCATCGATGACCATCGCGTCCACCGGAAATCCGCGCGTCGTCAGCTGGTGATAGGCCTCATCGACATCGTTCCAGTCGTTGTACTGGCACTTGCTCTGCCAGTAGCCCAGCGCCCAGAGTGGCGGCAGTGAGGGACGTCCGGTGAGCGCCGTGAAACGTTTGATCACGTCCGCCGGCCGTGGACCGGCGAGCACGTAGAAATCGATCTCGCCGCCCGCCGCATCGACGCGGAGTTCATCCGGGCTGGTCTTGCCCAAGTCAAAGCGCAGACGATGGGCATTGTCGAAAAAGAGCCCAAATGCATCTCCGCCATCATCGACGCTCAACAGGAAGGGAACCGGATACTCGGCCGTCACATTGCCCGAATTGATCTGCTGCCCGGCCCAGAGCTCGCGAATCACGCCGCGCCGGTCGAGGCGGCCATTGTTGTGGTTATCCTGACCGAGGCCGAACAAATGGGAATCGGGATCAATATGCGCCGTCATGTTCCAGGCGCCGTCGACTCCGGCCGCCACCTGAGCGTCGCCTAACATTGCCAGCAACGAGAACGTACCCGGGGTCCTTCCGATCGCATTCTCTTTAACAAAAAATCTCATGGTGGCCGGGGCGATCGCCACGACGGTCTTCGCATCGGTGATTCGCACGCGACCATTCGCCTCGTCCCGACTCAAGCTTCCCGCGGGAGAAGGCGGCATGGGAATCGCCAGCGAGGGCTGCCGCTGGAACTCTCCCGATGGCTTGATCCAGATTCGGGTCACCCCATCGGCCACGGCGTCCACGCGCATGCGCATCTGGCCCGGGCCGGCCACAATTTCCGTTGGGTTGGCGACGGCGTGAGCAAGGCCCAAGGCCCAGAGCAACAAAACGATGGCGAAACGCATCACTTCGGACCTGACACGAAAATGAACAAGAGTCATGGCGGGTGAGATCACTTCTTCGCAGGCGATCCATTTCCAAGTTGAGCCCGCGGGCGCTCGAGGTCGAGAATCGACGAAGAATATTTTGAATTCCGGTCCCCTTTCATGCCCAGGAAATCCCCGCACGACCTAAGAACCCTGCAGGCGCGGTCCGCCGATCTTGGCCGGGAATTTGCCGCCACCGCGCGGAGAACAGGCCGGAAGCCCTGGACGCGCGAGGAAATTGCCCAGGGATTCGTCGTCGATGTCGGCGATTTGATGCGGCTGGTGATGGCCAAGGCGGGGCGGCGCGAGGTGAAGGATGTCGATCGCAAACTCGGGCACGAACTCGCCGACTGCCTGTGGAGCATTCTGGTGCTCGCCGATGCCTACGGCGTGGATCTGGAGAAGGAATTCGACCGGATGGTCGCGGAGGTGGGTAGAAAATTGGCGCGATCGCGCTTCAAGCGACGCGGCTAGGCTTGATGTAGCCGGGTCCGAAGGGCCCGGTCGCGTCGCCTGGCAGCACCCCGGGCTTTCCACCGGGCCCTGCGGACCCGGCTACACCATTCATCGAATATCCAACTCGAACACCGAGGCGCTCAAGGCCGGAACCGCCATCGTATCCGCGGTCATTTCGGATTTCACAATGTCCACCACCCGCGGCTGACCCGGGGTGTTGTGCAGCTCCGGATTATTGCCCGCCACGGTCCAGCGAACGGCCCGGCCGGCCAGCGCGAGACCCGTCGGCTCGAGGCGAACATTTCGCGCCTCGCTGGTGGGGTTCACGACGCCAATCGTGAGCGACTTTCCGTCGGCACTGACCGCGGCCGCCACGTCGATCGGGCCGAAATCCTGGTCGAGCTTCAGAGGCACGCGGCCGTAATGCGCGTGATACATTTCCAGCACCAAGCCCGTGGTTTCCATCTCCGCGGCGATGTGAGTGGTCTTGATGGCGCCAATCACATTCACGGTCTGCGCATAGTGCGCCATGTGGATGAGGTCGCTCTGGCGGTAGTATTCGTGCAGGCCCTCCGCCACGCCGAGTCCGTCCTGCAGTTCATAGATGCAGCCGAGTTCCCCGTAGGCATAATCACGATGCCAGTAATTCCATTCGTCCATGGTGATCGGCATCAGCTTGCCGTGCAGGTTCGGAAGGCTGGCCTGCAGCGCCCGATGGCCGTCCGCCTTCCTGCGAATCGAGTCCTTCAACTCCCCCACGTGTTCCAGGATCGCCGTCGGGCCCTCGTCGGTCCAGGGGAGGCGGCCGCGGTAAAAGTGCTCCGACAGAATCGACATGTGGTCGGCGCACTCCTCCAGCATGATGCGCGAGCAGGTCTTGCCCGACTTCGCCTGCTCGGGGTCGGTCGCCTTGTTGATCGTGTCGAGGTCGCCGACCGCCGTGAGCGACAGCTTCGGGTCGACCTTCCACATCGCATCGGCAAACAAATTATGCTTCAGGACGTAGTGGTGCATCTGCATGTAGCCGAGCTGCCACGGGCCGAACATCTCGTTGCCGACACACCAGAATTTCACGCCGTAGGGCTGCGTGTTGCCGTTCTTGATGCGCCACTTGCCGCCGATCGTCTCCGCTCCGCGATTGCAGTACTCGACCCACTGCGCAGCCGAGTACGCGTCGCCGAAGCCGGTGTTCGCCGCGATCATCGGCTCGGCGCCAATGGCGCGACAAAACGCGATGAACTCGTCCGTGCCGAAATCGTTGTGCTCGACGCCCGTCCAGGCCGGATTCTTGCGTGGCGGACGGCGATCCCGATCGCCGATGCCGTCGCGCCAGTCGTATCCGCTGGCAAAATTGCCACCGGGCCAGCGATAGATCGTGCCTCCAAGTTCCTTCAGCAGGGCCAGCGTGTCGGCGCGCATGCCATGGACGTTGTCCCCGGGCATGAGCGAAGGCGGACCGAGCAGGACCGAGCCCTTGAGCACCCGAATTTCCAGCCGTGCACCGCGTTCGGTGGTCGTGCCCGCCTTGAACGAGAACGGCGCCTGCGTGTAGCCGTGACCGGAAAAGTCAAAGGTGGTGGCGGCCCGCTCAGTATCCTTGTCGCCCCACGCCAGCGTGACTTCGAGCTTCGCCGGCCCATCGACCGGACAGGCCCACAGGTAGCCTTCATAGGATTTTCCTGCGACGACCCCGAGATCGCGCTGACGGATGCCCGCGCCCTGGTTCACACGTGGGGAATGATCGCCAACGAAAGCATTCTCCTTGACCATCGACACCGAAGCCGGATCGCCGATGACCTGCCACGGTGACGCGCCGACGACGGGAAACTGCGAGTTCTTCAGGTCGCGATAGGGCGAGTAGTCCGCGGTGATCGGGAAATAGAATTTTCGGTCCTCCAGCATTTCGGCCCAGATGCCGCCATAGATGCACCGGCCGAGGTGTTCGACGAATTGTCCGTAGATGTAAGGGCTGATCGGATCGCCGGTGTGCGTGCGATCGATCTTAACATCGATCGGATCGGCGGCTCGACCGAGGGCGGTGACCAGGCAGAAAACGAAAAGCAGGCGCAGTTTCATGGGGTAAACGGGTGGAGCGTCGTCCGATGCAGTCAGGGGTGGAACAGGACGACACAGCGAAAAGCCGAAAAAACCGGCCGGCAACCGCAGAACCACATGACCGTTAGCCCGGTCTGAATTGGACTGACGTTTTCGTTCCGCCCGCCATCCTCATTTGTCCCCGTCCCACCATGCTCCTGCCCCTGTTGCTTGCCGTTCTGCCGGTCACCGCTCCGGACACGCTGCCCCACGTGATCGTATTCGCTCCAGGCGATTCCGCGAAACTCAGCGAAACCGAATCAGACGCCGGCCCGGCCAAGAACCGGCGCGCCACACTGCGCGCCCGCTTTCAGGCCGACCTGGAGTCACCCGCCACCTTCGCCAAGCCTCTCCCGCTCGGCGAGTTTCCGGTGTATGGCCGGCTGGTTCCCGGCGCCCGTGGAGAAATCGAGTTTCATCCCTCGTTCGCCGGTGAGTTCGTCACCAAGGTTTCGCTGGTCGGGCTGCTACCAAATCATCGCTATATTCTGACGCTGAACGGAAATCCCCAGCGCGACGGCAATGCGAGCCTGCCGACACCCGTGCCCGGCAACGCGGCCGAACACTATTTCGACTTTCAAACCATCACGACCGACAAGGGCGGCAGCTACGGCGGCTGGTTTGCGGTCGTCCTGCCGACCGGATCGTACGATCTTCGCTTCTACGTGAAGGACACGAGCGATTTCAAAATCGTGCTCTATCACGATTTCTTTCCGTTCGGGATCGATTGAGGAAGAGAAGAAATTTTAGAGCGCCCAGGTAGGGATCGATGTCCTCTGTTTGGACCGAAGACAAGGGTAACACTCAGACCGGAGACATGGGTAACACTCGGGGTTGGCGTGGCGAAGGGTTTTTTAGTCTTGGAGAGTGAGCCGAGCGGTGAGCTTACGGGCGAG
>DASZXI010000047.1:0-51871 GCA_035545955.1 Candidatus Didemnitutus sp.
CGCGGCATAAAGCCGCTCCTACAGTTCAACAAGGGCCGCGTTCCACGTCCGCGACTCCACCTCACGCCGCCGGCTTGGCGAGCGCGGCGACGGCGGAGCGAAATTCGCGGATGGAAAAAGGCTTCGGCAGGCAGCTCCGTCCGTTCTTCTTCAGAAAGTCCTGGAAATTGTCGTTCACCACATCGCCGGTCATGAAGAGCATGCGTCCGGCGGCAACCGGGTCCTTGGTCTGCAGATCCTCGTAGACGTGAATGCCGCTCAGCCCTGGCATCTTCCAGTCGCAGACGATCACGTCATAGCGATTCTTGGCAATCCACTCGAGCGCAGCGTCCCCGCTGGAAGCGATGTCGACCCGATGGCCGTCAGCGCGCAGGACTTCCTGCACGAGATGGAGGATCGATTCCTCGTCATCGACCGCGAGAATGCGCAGCGAGGGCGGACGCACCTTGAACGGTGACGAGCTTCGTCCGACGGCATCGGGAGTGAGTCCGGAATTCGGATCGGCGATCGGCAGCTCGATGACGAACTGGGCCCCATCGCCGGGTTCGCTCTCCGCCCGGATGTTGCCGTGGTGTTCCTGGATGATGCCGTATGAGAGGCTCAGGCCGAGACCGGTGCCCTTGCCCTGCGCCTTCGTGGTGAAAAAGGGATCGAAGATGCGCGACAACACCTCCGGACGCATGCCGGGACCGTTGTCCTTGATGCGCAGCCAGACCATGCCGTCGGAGGTGCCGGTCGAGAGCACGATTTTTGCGTCGCGCCGGAAATTCTCCATCGCCTGGCGGGCGTTGCTCAGGATGTTGAGGATGACCTGCTGCAGCTGATGGGCGTCGCCGAGCACCGGCGGGAGTTCGGGGGCGTAGTTGCGCTCGATGGCGACGTTGTTCGTGCGCATGTCGTAGGCGACGATCTCGAGCACGGCGTCGACGACGTTGTGCAAAATGACCAGCTTGCGCTCGGGTTCCTTCTGGCGTGAAAAACCGAGCAGGCTGTGCACGATCTTGTGGCAGCGGATGGCGGCCCGCGCGATGTGGTCGAGATGTCCCTTGTACTTCGCGTCGAGATCCATGTTCTGCAGGAGCTCGGAAAACCCGATCACGGAGGTCAGGGGGTTGTTCAGCTCGTGGGCGATGCCGGCCACGAACTGACCGACGGCGGACAGTTTCTCGCTCTGGATCAGCTGCGACTGCGTCGTCTTGAGTGTAGCCACGGCCTTCTCCAGATCCGCCCGCGAAACCTGGAGATTGGTCGTCATGCGGTTGAACGCATCGGCCAGATCGCCGCACTCGTCGCTGGAAATGTGCTCGACCCGTCGCGTGAAGTCGCCCCGGCCGACCGCCTCGGCATTGTCGCGCAGGATCACGAGGGGACGCGTGATGCGCCGGATCAGCACCCACACGACGATCGCGATGACCAGAATGGCCGCGGCACTGACGGCGAGAAGTTTGGTCTGCGTGTTGTGCAGCTCGCGCAGACGTTCCTCGTAGGAGGACAGCAGAACATAGCGAAAACCGTGCGGTGGACTGCCCGCCTCGTAGGAATCCGTCAACGCGGTGTAATGCACCGCGTGAAATTCCAACTGCATGATCTGCCGGGCTCCTTCGGTGAGCGGATCGGTCGGCGGGTGCAGAATCGAGGAGGGGAGGTCGCGCTGATGCAGCGTCGTGACGGCGATATTGTCCCCGTCGGCGATCACGATGTCGGCTCCCGTCAGGGTTTGCAGGTCGAGCAACGCCGTTTCGCCGATGCGATTGGCGACGGACAACACGCCCACGAGCGTGCCACGCTCGTCGAGAATCGGAACGGAGACCACCAGGTTGGGCGTGCCCGTGACGACGACCGGGCCGGCGGCGGACGTTTCGCCCTGCTGGACGGCGCGGGCGAACGGCTCGACGGCGGCGATCCATTTGTTCTCCCGCTCGGGATCGCGCGGATTCTTGCCCGGCATTTTCGTTTCCGCGTCGACCACGGCGAACGAATTGGTGTCGGCGGTGAGCACGAGCGCGTCGTAGTCGGCGCCATAAAGCTTCAGCTGGTCCAGGAGGAAGCCGTGGATGGTGTCGAGCGCCTGCTTGTCCTTCGGCTGCAGCAGGCCATTGGTGACGATCGAGCGATAGCTTTTCTCCTGGGTGGCGCTTTCAAACCGGGCGGCCAGGTCGTTGGTCCGCGTCGCCAGCGTCTTGCGGAAGACCACCTCGGCCGTCGACAGCGTCTGACGCGCCTCGGTCAGCACCTGGCGCTCGATGTAGGAATTGACGATGTAGAGCGTCAGGCACGGCAGGAGCACCAGCGCCGCGAGCACGGGCAGCAACACCTTGGCCTGGAAACTGAGCCGGGGTCCGCGCGCGGGAGTCGTCATGCTCGGCGGATCAGTATTTGGGAAGATTGCCGAGCCCGAGCACAAAATCGACCGCGACCTCGCCGTCGGCCGGAACCGTGACTTCGCGGGTCAGACCGGGCACGCGTTCATGCCAGGCATGCAGTTTGTAGGTGCCGGGAGGAACGTTGCGGATCACGAAGCGATCCTTGTCGTCGGTCAACGCGAACCAGGGATTCTCCAGGACCAGGACGATGCAGTGCATCTTCGAATGAATGGCGCAGAAAACGTCCACTTGTCCGGGCTTGTCGAAGACCACGCTCTTGGACGGTTGGTCGGAATTGTAGAGCTGCAGGTCGAACGACTTCGCCGACGACATCGAGAACACGTTGTGATAAATTTCGTCGAAGTTCGGCCAGGAAACCGTGGTGCCGACGAGGATGGGGAGAATGTGCGGATAGAATGTCGCGTCGCGCTGCTCCACCACCGCCGGTTTGGCCGGTGGCGTGAAGGGCGCGCCCGCCATCGGCTGGTCGATGTAGACCACGAAATCGCGCAGCTGCTCGTAATTGATCCGGTCGGCAAACTTGAACTTGTGGCTGGAGTACGCCCCGCCACCCCCGCCGGAATCGGCCTCCACCGCTCCCCGCGCATGCACCGTACCCGTGATGGTGCCGGCGTTCAGGATTGCCGCAGCGCCGATCGTCGCGCCGACGGCGAGGAGGTTCAAAATTCGTCGCATCATGAAATCAAAAACGGATCCCCAATTCGGTCGAGAGCAGGTTTTCGTCATCCCGCACGGGACCGGCGACAAGATGGCCGCGTTCCCAGGTGTATTCGACCTTCCAGACCAGCGGTGGACCAAAAATGTAGCCGAGTCCGACGCTCAGCCGTTGCAGGTCGGTGGTCAGCGGCGCAAAGGGATTGTAGAAGTATTTTCCGCCGTTGCCCAAACCCATCAGGGGATATCCATGAGGTGCCCGGATTTCGCTGAATCGCACGGCGCCATACAGGCTGTCATTGAAATTCTGCACCACCTCGGCACTGCCGTAATGAAGGTGCCGGGACTCCTCCACGGTCGGATTGTCATCGCTGTAGTCGGCGAGACCGAGGGCGGCACCGAAATGACCGCCCTGCCAGTGAACCGTCGCGTCGGCCTGATAAAGCGATACCCGGAAATCCTTCGTGCCCGTCGTCGGGGACAATCCGCGGAAAAAAGCGCCGCCAAACCAGATCTGGGAAAGGTAGTCGGTCGCCGTGTCGACCTGACCCGTGTTATGCGCGCTTACGCTGAGATGCAGGTGTTTGATGGGATCGAACCCCAGGCGCGCGGTAATGGATTTGTCCTTGGTGGCGGTCCCGCTGTTCTGCACAGCCACCGTGTATTGCGCCGGTCCGAAGCTCCCGAATGCTTCCACGCCTTCCTCGTAACCCCAGATATCGGCCAGCGAATGCGTGATGAGCGGGTTTTCCATCACGTGCCGGTTTTGATACTCCTCTCCGAACGGGATGTTGAAGTATCCCGCGCGCAGGGTCAGCCCGTGACCATGGTTGAGTCCGAACAGGCCCTCGGCATCGACATAGAACTCTCCCAGATGGAACGCGTCGTCCGGGGACTCGCGCGAGGCGAGGTCGAGACCGCCGAAAAAGTATACCGAGTTCCAGATTGGCGCCTCCACGAACAGACGCGCTTCGTCCACCGTGAACCGGGCATTCGGATAAGCACCGTCCGCACCGCTGCTCATCACCGCCAGACCGGCGTCGCCGGAAATCCGAATCGTGTGCGAGCTTCCCGTGAAGCCGGCAATGTCGGGTCCGGTCGAGTCATCGGTTTCGCGGCGCACGGGTGCCGTTGGGGGCGCGGCGTTTGCCGGTGGCGCCGCATCGAGCCGGGCCTTGAGTTCGTCGATCTCCTTTTGCTGCGCGTCGAGTCGTTCCTGGAGCTTGCGATTCTGCTCGATGAGCTGCTGCACGGCCGGATCCGGCGATGCGGTGACATCCGCGCCGGGTAACATTGGCACAAGGAAGGTCACCCCGGCGGCGGCGAGCAGTCTAGAAAGGTGCCGGAAGATAAAGGGCACGGTGGTCTAGTTGCCTGAAACAGCTAGTCGTCCCGCGTCCCGACCGCAAGTAAATCGAAGGTAACTATTCAGTTGCACAAAACAACACGCAAGTGGGAGAAGGCACCTCGGTGGTGCCGACGGGCGAACTGAGCTGTCCGGTCTTGGGGTCGATTCGCAGCACCGCGAGATTGTTCGTGTCGCGGTTGGCCGACACGAGCCACGCGCCGTCGGGCGAGAGTGCGAAATGCCGCGGATGACGCCCGCCACACGGCGCGATTTCAATCGGAGCCAGCGTGCCATCGGACGGATTTCGGCGAAAAACGGCGATGCTTTCATGTCCCCGGTTCGCGCCGTAAACAAAGGCCCCGGACGGGTGGATCTGGATTTCGGAGCAAATGTTTTGGCCCTGAAATCCGGCGGGAAGCGTCGAGATCGACTGCACGGCCGACCAGCCCCCCGTGTCATTGCTCTTCGCGAGCACGCGAATCGAGCTCGCCAGCTCGTTGATGACATAGAGAAATTTTCCGTCATCGGAAAATCGGCCGTGGCGCGGTCCGTCGCCCGGCAGGGCAGCGATGGATGAAGGTTTGGCCGGCTTCACGGTGGCTCCCTTCGGCGCGATCTGGAATGTCAGGACGACATCGAGTCCCAGGTCGCACACGCTGACCAGTGCGCCGGCCGGATCGACCAGCGCGCAATGCGGGTGGGGCTTCTCCTGACGATCGCGTCGCGGGCCCAGCGTACCGGTCGGAAGAATCCAGGCCGATCGCGCGCCGACCCGGCCGTCGGTTTCCAGGCTGAATCCCGCGACCTGGCCGCCATGATAACTCGCCGTGTAAGCCGCGCGACCGTCGGGCGTCACGGAAAGGTGGGTCACGCCCATGCCGCCGGTGGCCTGTTGATTCAAGAGTTCGAGGACGCCACTTTTCGCATCGTAGGCATAGGCGTTGAGCGCACCCGCGACCACCTTGGGATCGGTCCGGGTGACTTCTCCGGCCGCATAGACGACGGAGCGGATCGGATGCCGGGCGAGAAAACCGGGATTGGGCGCCTCCGTGACCAGGCGCGCCGCGCTCAACGAACCGTCGCCATGGAAATCCGCTGCGTAAATCCCGCGGTTCGTTCCGCCCGGACTCGAGCTGGTTCCGATCAGAAGTCGCCAGGGAAACGTGGAGGTCATGTGAAGAATTTGGCGGGTAGCATTATTTCACCGGCACAAACAGCACACAGACGGCCAGCGGCACGGAGGCCGTCGCCCCGGTGGCCGTGAGCCGCCCGGTGGTGGTGTCGACCTTGAACACGACAAGATTGTTGGTGTCGCGGTTCGCGCAAATCAGCCAGTTTCCGTCGGGGGAAAGCGCAAAATGGCGCGGATGCCGGCCGCCGCTGGGCACGATTTCCACGCGCGTCAGTTCGCCAGTGTCGGCGTTTCGAGAGAACACCGCCAGGCTGTCGTGGCCGCGATTGGACGCGTAGAGGAACTTTCCATTGGGATGAACGGCGATCTCGGCACAGGTGTTGGTCCCGTGAAAGTCCGTGGGCAGCGTGCCGACGGTCTGCACCCCGGACAGCGCGCCGGTGGCCGCGTCGCGCGCGTAGGTTGTGACCGTCGCGTTCAGTTCATTGACCACATAGAGGAATTTTCCCTCCGCCGAAAACGCACCGTGTCGCGGTCCCGCGCCCGGCGTCGTGGCGATCGAAGCGGGAGCGGCAGGCGTCAGGGTGGCGGCGACCGGATCGACCCGATAAATGAAGATGCGGTCGAGTCCCAGGTCGCACACATAGGCGAAGCGGTTGTCGGGGGAGAAGGTGGCCGAATGCGCGTGGGGTGCCTCCTGGCGAGCCTTGTTCGGTCCCAGATCGCCCTTGGGATGCAGCCAGGAGACGCGAGTGCCGAGATGCCCGTCGCCTTCAACCGGAAAACTCGCGATCTGACCGCCGGTGTAGCTGCTGGCGATGACCATGCGGCCGGTTCCGTCGACCGCGAGATGGGCCGTATGCGCGCCCGTGCCGCCCTGGTGGTTCAAGAGCGAGAGCTTCGGTGAAGCCGGATCGAACGCGAAGGCGGCGATGCTGCCGCCGAGTTTGCCGGCGGGATCGCTGCTCTCGTCCTCGGCGAAAAGGACGTTGCCGCCCGGCCGCGCCACGAGGAAACTCGGATTCATCATGGCGGCGGCCACCTCGGGACGACCCAGCTGACCGGTTGCGCTATCGAAGGTCAGCGAATAGATGCCCTGGCTGGGGCCGCCCTTCGGCGTGTAGGTGCCGACAAAAAGACGATATTCGGCGGCCGATCCCGGAAGGACGGCACTGGCGGCAGCGGCGGCGAGGAGCATGGTGCGGAGGGATTTCATGATTTCAGGGCTTCCTTGAAATGGCGCCGGCACATCGCGACATAGCGATCGTTGCCGCCAATCTCGACCTGTGCGCCCTCGCGAACCGCGCGCCCATCGGGGCCGACCCGCAGGTTCATCGTGGCTTTGCGTCCGCAATGACAGATCGTTTTCAACTCAATCAGATTGTCCGCCACGGCGAGCAGCGCGGCGCTGCCGGGGAAAAGGTTGCCCTTGAAATCCGTGCGCAGTCCATAGCACAGGACAGGGATGTGGAGGTTGTCGGCGACATCGGTCAATTGCGTCACCTGCGCAGCGGTCAGGAATTGCGCCTCATCGACGAGCACGCACGCCACCGGCTGCGCAGCGTGGGCCGACCGCACGTGTTCGAATAAATTTTCGGAATCGGACAGGCTCTGGGCAGGCGCCTCCAGCCCGATGCGCGACTTGATTCGTCCGGCGCCGGCACGGGTGTCGATGGCGGGCGTGAACAGGAGCGTTTTCATGCCGCGCTCGTGGTAGTTGTAGCTCGACTGCAGGAGCACGGTCGATTTCCCGGCGTTCATGGCCGAGTAGTAGAAATATACCTTCGACATCGGAACGGCCAGCTTGGGGCCCGCGCCTCCGGTGGCAACGACACAACGCGTTCAAATCGTCAGCGGTTGGACGCGATCGCCGTCGTGCACGCGGTCGCCGGGATAGAGGACCAACTCGTCTCCCTCGGACAGCCCGGCCAGGATTTCCGTGGCCACGCCGTTGGTGTGGCCCACCTTGACCGGCACGAGATGCGCGCGTCCGCTCCGCACCACGAGCGCCGACCAGTCCTCGCCATGCCGGAAAAGGCCGGAAGCGGGAGCCTGCAGCACACGATCAGCCGACCACACGACCACGCGCGCCTCGACGCGGAAATTGTCGCCGAGCGACCGCCGCTCCGCCAGCGGCGTCACGATGTCGGCGACGACATTGACCCGCTGTTCCTCGACCCCGAGGGCGGAAATTTTCGTGAAGGCGGCCGGTTCGACCAGCCGGACCCGCGCCGCCAGCGGCTTGGCTCCGCCCCACTGGTCGAGTTCCGCCACCGCTCCCGGATGGATCGCGGCGCCGTCGCGCGACAGCATCTCAACGACGACTTCCAGGTCGGTGGGATCGCCGATTTCCAGCAGCGGCGTTCCCTGGGCGACGGTGCGGGTGCTTTCCTGATAGACCTGCAGAACCTGACCGGTCGCCGTCGCGCGAATCTCCACCGGGGTGGACGAGGTCGAGGCTCCGGAAGCGGGCAGGCCGACCAGTTCCGCCTCGGCCTGCCGAAGATTGCCCTCTGCCGCGGCAAGGTCGCGCGCGGCCGCCGTTTCCTTCATCTGCGCGGTCTCGAGATCCTGCGGGGCGAGACTGCCCGCGGCGTACATCTTTTCGACGCGATGCACCTCGCTGACCGCGAGATCGTGCGCCTTCCGGGATTTCTCGAGCAGATCGCGCGCGGCGTCGCGCCGGGCCTCCACCTGGCCGCGGTAGCGATTGTCGAGCGGCGATGACGGCAACGGATCGATCACCGCGACGATCGTGTTGGGATCGGCGATGTCGGCACCCGGCTTGAAGGGGATGCGGCGCAGCAATCCGCTGACCGGAGCTGAAACGATATAGCGCTGCCTGATGCGGGTCTTGCCTTCCTCGCTGACGGTCGCGCGCAGCGGTCCGAACGAAACCCGCCCGGTCTCGACAGGCGCCGGGCGCGGGCGGAGACCAAGCGCGATCAGGCCGATGAGCGCGGCGACTCCGGCGTACGGGATCCAGCGGCGGGAAACGGTGCTCATTCGGGGGCTTTCAACGCACCGATCAGATCAAGCTGCCGCAGGATGCGCAACACGACGGCGGCCGAGATCACCGAGGCGACCGTGACGACGGCGACGGCGAATGAATACGTGTAGGTGGTGAAAACGAGCGGCACGCGAACGGTCTCGGTGTTGACGGAATGGATCACCAGCGTGGTGAGGCCGGTGCCGAGGAGCAATCCGATCGGCACGGCGGCCAGCGCGAGGATGACGAGTTCCGTTACGATGACTCCCGCCACTTCCGACTGCGTGAATCCCACCACGCGCAGGGTGGCCAGCTCGCGTGCGCGTTCCGCCAGCGAGATCCGGGCATTGTTGTAGATCACGCCGAATGCCACCACCACCGCGAAGGTGAGGTAGATCGATTGAAGCAAGTCCATGCTGCGCGCCGTCGTCGTGCGAAAACTGGCGCGCATCGAGTCCTTGATGGCCAGCCAGCCGATCCGCGGAATTCCCTTCAGGGCCTCGAGAAATTCGGCCCGATGAGCGCCGTCGAGGCTGACGCTCGCCCCGGTGATGACGTCCCCTTCGCCGAGGAGCCGGTTGACCGACGGAAGATCCATATAGGCGGCGATGCCCGTGAAGTCCTCGGCCAGGCCGGTGAGCGGCACCTGACTGACGAGTCGGCGGCCTTCCAGGGCCTCGATGGTGACAACGTCACCCACGCGAACGCCGAGAAGCTCCGCCAGCTTGCTCGACAGTACGAGTCCGCCCGGAGGCGGCGTGAGTTCGTGACCCGAGGCGTCGAGGGCGCGACTGTGGCGTCCGTTGGGCAGGACGGTGCGCAGCCCGATCTGGCGGCTCACGCCGTTGGCGCTGATTTTCACGGCGGCCTGGCGAAACGGTTCGACGTGGATCACGCCGGGCAGGCGCTCGAATTCGTGCTCGATGCGCGCCTCGGACGGTTCCACCAGCCCGAGGTTCAGGTCCTGGCGCTGGACGACGTCCCACTGGAAATCGAGCACTTCGGCGATTCCCGCCTTGAAGGTGTTGGGCAGGATCAGGAGGGCGGTGGCCAGAGCGAGTCCGGCGACGGTGAAGGCCGCCTGGGCCGGGCGCCGCTCGATGTTCCGGGTGGCGATCCGAAAGGAATGCGGAAACCAGCGCGCCAGCCCAAACCGTTCGAGCAGCGCCGGCCGGAATCGCGCGGGGGGCTCGGGCCGCATGGCCTCGGCCGGCGGCAGGCGTGCCGCCCGGCGGACGGCGCCGAGGACCCCTGCCATGACGGCCGCCAGCCCGACCCCCAGCGCGATCACGACGGCGCTTTGGTCGAGGTGGAATCGCAGGGCCGGAAAGCGGTAGAAGACTTCATACATGCGGACGAGTCGCAGCCCCAAAAAAACGCCACCGGCAGTGCCGGCGAGCGAGCCCGCGACGACGAGCACGGCGGCAAACTTGAGGTAGTGGATAACGATCTGGCGGTTCGAAAATCCAAAGGCCTTGAGGATCGCGATCTGTTCACGCTGCATTGCCAGCAGGCGCGTCAAAACCGCATTGGTCATGAAAGCCGCCACGGTGAGAAACACCGCCGGGAAACCGATGGAGAGAATGCGAAGCACGCGAATTTCGTCGGACACGCGAATATGGGAAGGATGATCGCGCCGGTCGTAGGCTCCGAGTCCGCCATAGGGCCGCAGCAGCCGGTCCAGGGCGGCGATGATCTCCGCCGATCTGACGCCGGGCGCCAGGGCGACGGAGACATGGTTGAAGGCTCCGTAGAGATTGAAAGCGGTGGCCACCTCGCGATACGGCATCCAGAAAAACCCGTAAGTCCGGTTGTCCGGCAGCGCGGAGCCGGGTCGGGATTCGAATATGTATTCCGGCGACAGAACGATGCCGGCGATGCGAAACACCTGTCGCCGTCCGTACAGAATCATCGCGACCGCGTCGCCGGGCTCGAGATTATTGGCTTCCGCGAAGGCCTCGCCGACGAGAACCTCGCGGGTGCTGTTCGGCGCCAGCCAGTGTCCGCGCCGCAGAAACAACCGGTTGAGTTCCGGCGGACCGTAGTCGGGCAGCGAGCGGACGACTCCGCTGGCCGGCTCATTGACCCCGGGCAGGTCGAGGGTGACCGCGGCGGCGATATCGGCCTGTACGCCGGCGATGCCGGGCAGGGCCGCAATTTCATCCGCAACCGGATTTGGCGCGCGCTTGAGCGAGGCAAACACGGAAGCGAACCGGTTGGTGCGGTAGTATTCCTCCCGGGTAGTTTCGAGCGACTCGATCAGGCTGCGGGCCATGATCAGCATCGCGAGCCCGCAGGCCATCACCAGCGAAACCGCCGTCGCCTGGCCTTTCAACCGGGTCAGGTCGCGGAGCAGCTTGCGATCGAGGTGGGGAAGCAAGGAGGAGAAAAGGCTGAAAGACTGAAGGGCTGAAAAACTGAATATGGAGAAACTAACGAGCGGGAGTTCGGCTTTGGAAGGTAGGGCGGGACCGCCGGGCCCGCCGAAATCGTTTGGAGAAAAAGGCAGCTTCGTTGCGTCCAAGTTGTTGGAGGCGGTTCATGGAGGTTGGATTGAAGGTCGATTCATTCATTCAATTTTTCTCACTTTTGCTTCCTACCACTTTAGCGTCTCCGGTGCTGCCCGCTGTTCGTTGCGCTGTTCGGATTGCACGCGCCCGTCCATGAAATGGATCACCCGGTCCGCCATGTCGGCCATGACCGCGTTGTGCGTGATGATGACCGTCAGCGTGCCCAGCTCACGATTGGCCCGCACGATTGATTCGAGGACAGTCACGCCCGTGCGGACGTCGAGCGCTCCGGTCGGTTCGTCGCAGAGCAGAACCTCCGGTCGTTTCGCCATGGCCCGTGCGATCGCCACGCGCTGCTGTTCGCCGCCCGACAGCTGGGCGGGAAAGTGGTCCAGGCGCTCGCCGAGTCCCACCAGCCCGAGCACTTCCTCGGCGGGAAGCGGATTCGTGGCGATCTCGGTGATCAATCCGACGTTCTCCCGGGCGGTCAGGCTCGGCACGAGATTGTAGAACTGGAAAACGAATCCCACGGTCGTGCGGCGAAAGCGGGTCAGCTGATCCTCGGAGGCTTGGGCAAGATCCAGGTCACGATAGCGCAGTTCACCGGACGTGGGATGATCGAGCCCCCCGAGCTGGTTGAGCAGCGTGGTCTTGCCGCTGCCCGACGGACCGAGCAGCACGACCAGTTCACCCGGTCGAAGATCGAGATCGACCCCGTCGAGTGCGCGAACGGTTGCCGTGCCCATCCCATAAATTTTCTTCAGCCCGCGCACGTGGTAGCCGGCGGTGGCGGTCGGAACTGTGGACGAACTCGGAATCGGCATAACCACGACCACGGTGTGCCTTCACCCGGCCCGACGCAACGCAGGCTTGTCGGGACGGTTGTGTGAATGGAGGGCGGACGACCGCGGCCGCCGTGACCTTGCATCGCGACTATAATGCGAAACTCCCAAACGATCGTCGCATCGTGAGTTCCCGGCGGACGAATCGCCCGCCCTCCATCGCCCGTTCTGGCCACCGCTCCCTGCTCACCACCTCCCGCTCACTATCTCTACCGTCCGGCGCTGATCTGGATCCGGGCAATCTCATCCTCGCCCATCGGAGCGGTGCGACGGAGTTTCAGGCTGTCGGCAAACTCGCGGGCGAAGTCGCGTTTGTAGCGCCAGGTGATCAGCGCGATCACGGTCATCGCCAGCAGCGCGCCCAGCGAGGCCATGGCCATGTCCTTCTGCGAATCCCAGGGATCGCCCTGCGAACCGAGAAAATCGTTGCCCGCGTCGCTGCCCACCACGTCGGCGGCGATCCATTCGATGAGCTCGTAGATCATCGAGGTGCTCATCGTGAAATCGAGCGGCAGGAAATAGCCCCAGAATCCGCGCACGCTGGCGATGCGCAGAAAGACCTCGCGCAGCGGGTAGGCAAACAGAAGCCCGTAGGAAAAATGAACGAGGCGGTCGTAGTCGTTGCGCGTGAACCCCATCATCTGGTCGATGGAGAAGCCGAAGAGTCGCTGCACGGTCGCGTCATAGGGCACGTGGGCATACGTCCAGTGGGCGCCGATCTCATGCAGGCAGAGAAAGACAAAGATCAGCGCGTAGCTCACCCGCGACAACGGCATGCGCCGGTACGTCATTGCCATCGGAATGAGCAGCACGACGACCAGCCCGTTTTCCATCAGCCAGGTCCCGGGGACGCGCGCGTGCCAGCCGGAGCGGAAAATCACGCAGCCGAGGAGGACCGCCAGGATGCCGACGAACCGTGCGCGCGGGATGCGGCGCAACGCGGCAATGATCGCATTCACCTTCTGGCGGGTCCGGACGAGGCGGGGTTTTTTCGGGGAGGGCAAGAGGTCTGGAGTTGAAGGTTGAACGGGTGAACGACGGGAAATCGGCCGCGCCAGCGTGCTTCTCGTCGATTCTTCCCTTCGGTTTCCCGACGGGGAAAAGGTACCTGAAGTTGGACCGCTGGCCGGGAGCGCGGTTGCGCTCCACGAAGAAAATCTCGCCGGACGCGGGCGGCTCGCTTGTGCTCGACTCATGAACCGGACCGATCGCCTCGTGGCCATGGTGCTGCACTTGCAGGGGCGGCGCGTCGTCCGGGCGGAGGAACTCGCGGAGCATTTCGAGGTGAACATTCGCACGGTCTATCGCGACATCGCGGCGCTTGGGGAGGCAGGCGTGCCGATTCTCGGCGAGGCAGGGGTGGGGTATTGCCTGATGAAGGGCTACCAGCTGCCGCCCGTGATGTTTTCGGCGGACGAGGCCGCTTCCCTTTTCGTCGGCGGCGAACTGGTCAAGCAGTTCACGGACGCTTCCCTGCATGCGCCGATGGCCTCGGCGCTCGACAAGCTGCGCGCGGTGCTGCCGCGGGAGCGCCAGGATCATGTCGAGCGCCTGGTGAGCCGGACGCTGGTGATTCGGCGCCCCGGACCGGAATATGCGACGGCGTCGGGACAGCGCTGGCTCCTGCCGGTCCAGCAGGGCGTCGCGCTGCGGCGGGTGCTGCAAGTCACGTATTGCGGACGCGACCAGGAGCGCGAAACCCAGCGCGCGCTCGAGCCGCTCGGGGTGGTTTTCTACGGCGGCACCTGGTATCTGGTGGCCTGGTGCCGGCTCCGGATGGATTACCGGCACTTCCGCGTCGACCGCATCCGCCGTCTCGAGATCACGGATACGGTGTTTCCCGCCCGGCCCGATTTCTCGCTCACCGAGCACATGAAATCGCAGGATCGCGGTCAGTCGATCCCGGCGCGCATCTGGCTCGCGCGCGCGGTGCTGCCGCGCGCGCAACGGGAAAATCCCGCGACGCTCATCGCGGAGAAAACGCGCGATGGCGGCACGGAATATTCGCTGTACACCTGGTCGCTGCCGTGGCTGGCGCACTGGCTCCTGTCCTTCGGGGCGGAGGCGGAGGCGGTCGCCCCCGCGCGTCTGCGCACGCTGGTGCGGACCGCCGCCGAGCGGGTCGCTGCGCGCCACGCCCACCGGCGTCAGCCGGCGTGATAGAAAAACTGCTCGTGCACGATCTTGCCCGCGCGAACCGTGTAGATCGCCAGTTCATCGAGGACGAAACGCTTTTTCGAGGGCTTGAACGTGACATCGACGGTGAAGCGCACGACGAACTGGTTCTTGTGGATGAACGGTCCGGCGACGTCCATCCGGTGCACCTGGTGGTTGGCCACCCACCAGTCGCCCTTGGCCTTGATCGCGTCGATGCCGCGCGCCTCGCGCTCGTCGCCGGCGGGCTCGAGGCTGACAATCTTCGGGGAGTAGTACGTGTCGACGGCGTCGGCGAACCGGGCCTTCTTGCAGAGCTTCACGAGTCCGTTGGCAATTTGTTCAATTTTCATGGCGGGAGTTTTTGCGGAGTTGCCGGCGAAGAGCGGATGGGCGACGCCAGCCGGCGCGGCGGCGTCCGCTGGCAACGTGGATGCACCGACGTCAAACGCGCAAGCCGGCTTCGCCCACCACGACAACTCTGCTGACATAGGGCTGTCAGGAGGGGGTGTTATCCTGTTTTCAGCCCGACGCTGTCCGTCAATTGGGCGGCATCGGGCCTCCCCATGAATGTCCGCACGCTCTCCGTTTCCCTTTCCGCGTCCCGTGAACGCGTTTTCAATTTCCTGGCCGACATCGAGAATTTTCCCCGCTGGGCGCCCAGCCTGTGCGAGCGCCTCTATTTGTCGCGCGGACGCTGGATGATCCTGTCGTCGCTCGGCGATGCCACGATCGATCTCGAGGCGAGCAATCTCACGGGCGTGATCGACCTTCGGTTCGATCTCGGCGATCGCCGCGCCCTGCTTCCCTTGCGGGTGGTTGCGCTCGGTCCCGAAACCTCGCTGCTCATGCTCACGTTCGTACCGGCCCCGGAATGGCCGGCGGGAATCCTGCAGTGCGACGCCGATACCCTCGCACGCGATGCCGGCGCACTCATCCGGCGCTTCGGCGGCGGGGAGATCTGCGCCCCCGAGCCGGCCGTGATGGCTCTCGCCGAACTCGGATTAAATTAGACGATTCCACAGGAGCATGTTGAGGTAGGGCGGGACCGCTGGGCCCGCCGTTGGGATATTTCGGCGGGCCCAGCGGTCCCGCCCTACCCGAAGCAAATTCTCCGCGATCCCGGTGGCCTCCCGTAAGAAAACGATGACAGCTTAAAGTCTAGCTCGCATCCGCCGGCAGCCATTTCGCCGAGATGGCCGCGGCGAGAGCGAGGCCGCTCGAGGCGAGCAGAGCCACGCGAAAATCGCCCACGGGTGCGAGCCAGCCGAAGACCACCGAGGCAATGGCGGCGGCCGCGCGTCCGATATTGTAGCAGAATCCGGCTCCGGTGGTGCGCAGCAGCACAGGAAACAGCGGCGGCAGGTACATGGTGAACAAACCAAAGACGCCGGAGAAGAATCCCGTCAGGGGAATCCAGAACCACGCCAGGCTGTCGAATCCGCGTGGCACCGCGAAGGCGAGCGCCATCGAGGCGAACAGCGCCCAGAACATCAGCGTGATCGCCCGCCGGTTGCCGAGACGGTTCGCGAGCCAGCCGGCGAAATAGTTGCCGACGATCGAGACCGCGATCATGACAAAAAACGCCGCGGAGATTTTTTGCGTGATGGTGGCGGCGGGTTCCCCGGCGGCGGCCAGCAGTCGCCGCAGATGCTGCGGATGCCAGAAGACGAACAGCCACCAGGCGGAAAGGCTCAGCGCCGAGGCCAGGGTGGTGATCCAGGTGACGCGCGCGAGGGATCCGCGAAAAAGGTCGGCGGTGACCGGTTTCGGTCCGGTCCGCGTCTCCGCCTTCCGCCAGTCTTCGGGCTCCTCGACTTTTCGCCGAATCCACCAGACCAGCAGCGCGGGCAGCACGCCGAGCAGAAAGACGTAGCGTTCGGGCGGAGGATGCGGCAGCCGGGAAATCAGCCAGACCGCGGCCGCGGCGAAAAGGATGCCGAGGTTGACGCCGCTTTGGAGCACCGCCGCCAGCCAGGGTCGCCAGGACGGCGGCCAGGTTTCGGCCAGCAGCGAGGCGCCCACCGCCCACTCGCCGCCGATGCCCAGAGCCGCGATGAAGCGGAAAATCATCAGCTGCCACCACGTTTGCGCGAACGCGCATAGTCCGGTGCAGCACGCGTAGGTCAGGATGGTCAGGGCGAGAGCCCGGCTGCGCCCCAGACGATCCCCGAGCCGGCCGAAGAATCCTCCGCCGATCGCCCAGCCGATCAGGAACGAGGCTTGGATGTAGGCGCTTTTTTCCTTCACCGCGGAATCGTCGGCGGCGACCGAACCGAGGAGCCCGATCACGACCGGCGCCGCGACCAGAGTGTACAGATGCAGTTCGAGTCCGTCAAAGGTCCAGCCGAGCCACGCGGCGATGCCGCTGCGCCACTGCTGGGAGGTGATATCGCGTAAACGAGCCTGATTTCCGGGGGCGGCGGACATCGCTTGATGGGGCGCGGAAATCGTCGCGGGCGCAAGCGCGGGGAAAGGAATCTGCGTCACGGCATTGGGCTTGCGGGAGTCGGCGCGACGATGATGATGCGCGCATCATGGCGCGCTTCGGATTTCTGCGAATGGTGGTTTCATTCCTGTTGCTGGCGGCGCTGAGGGCCGTGGCGGCGGATGTCGCCGTCGAGGTCGCGCCCGGTGTCTCCGGAGCCTGGCGCCAACCGGAACATGGATGGGACGGGCGGACGGTTTTGATGTTTCACGGTTTTGCCGATGACATGGACGGGGCCGGCGACCTGTCCAAAACCTTGGCGGAAAAGCTCGAGCAGTCGGGCGTCGCCACGCTCCGGATCAATTTTCGCGGCGAGGGCGACCGCAAGCGCACGAACATCGAGTCCACGCTGGCGACGCGGATCGCGGACGCGGAGGCGGCGCACGCGTTCGCGTTGCGACGGGCGGGCGTGAATCGAGCCCACATCGGCGTCATCGGCTGGAGTCTCGGCGCCACGACGGCGATCGAGGTCGGCGCGCACCATCCCGACTGGTTTCGCACCATGGCGGTATGGTCGAGTCCGTCCGGCGACCAGGAAAAGCAGATGAATTCCACCCCGACCGCCCAGCAGGCCCTGAAGGAGGGCGTCGCGACCGAGGAAGTTCCGGGCTGGAAAAAGATCACGACCCGGCGTGCGTTCTACGAGAGCTTTCGCGGAATCGATCTCGATCGGTCCCTGGCGTCGTATCCGGGAGCATTTCTGTCGCTGCGCGGATCCGATGATTTCCTGCCCGCGCACGAGACCGAATTCATGCGCATCGCCAGGGGCCACCCGGCCGAGGCGGTCACCCTCGCGGGGGCGGATCACATTTTCCGCGTGTTCCAGCCGGAGCTCGGTCTGTCGGCGCGCGCGCTGGCGATCACCACCGATTGGTTTGGCCGGACTTTGTAACGCGATGGATTGAGATGGGGCGGGACAGCCGGCGTTCAGGGTGAACGGAAAGGCGGATGGGACATCCGCCCCTACCGGGAATTGCGAGGCATGGCGAACCGTTGTCGGTAGGGGACGGCGTCTTGCCGGCCTTCATGGCCGGGTGAACGGAAAGGCGGAGAGGACAACCGTCCCTGCTGCTCGCTGCCGGCAGCGGCCTCAAGGCAACGCGGGTTCCGCGAGCAACGCCTCGAGATCCAGCGGATCGCTGACCATTGCCAATGACCCATCCGCGGCTTTCGGCCACTCGCCGGCGGGGCGGTCACGATAGAGTTCGAGTCCGTTTTCGTCCGGGTCGCGCAGGTAGAGCGCCTCGCTGACGCCATGGTCGGACGCTCCGTCGAGCGAGATGCCGGCACGAATCAACCGCCGGAGCGCATCGGCGAGAGTGCGCCGATCCGGATAGAGAATGGCCGCATGGAAAAGTCCGGTGGTGCCGCGCGCCGGCGCATGTCCGCCCCGGCTTTCCCAAGTGTTGAGTCCGATATGATGGTGGTATCCGCCGGCGGATACAAATGCCGCCTGCGACCCATAACGCTGCCTCAGGGTGAATCCCAGCACCCCGCAATAGAAGGCGAGGGAGCGTTCGAGATCGGAAACCTTGAGATGGACGTGTCCGATGCGAACTTCGGGATGGATGGTCGGGGAGGCGGTGGCAGGCATGGGCGGGCCCCAAGGTTGATTGGAATAGGGCGTCCTCGCAAGAGATCGATGTAGGGCGGGATTGCCTGCCCTGAGCCTGTCGAAGGGCCGAACCCCGCCAAAAGACCATCGGATTTTACCGCGAATTGCGCGGATATCACTGATCGATCCAATCCGGACTTCGCTGAATCCATGGTCAAAAACATCGATCGAGGCGGGGTCCGGCGATCCCGCCCTACATCGCTGGAGGGTGGGGACGTCTTCCATCGATTTTGTCGATCAAGTCGAAGGGATGTCCATCGGTGCGGGGTTATGCCCGCCGAACCCAATTACCCCATGAACAAACTCATTCCTTCCCTGGCTCTGCTCGTCCTCGGGCTCCCGCTCGGCGCCGCGGTCGAACCCGTTTCCCTCGCGGCCGACAGTCCAATGCCCTCATTGCCGGCGTCGTTGCAGGTGGATGCCGTCACCGACGGAAAGGTTATGATGGTCATCGACATCGATGCCAACGGCCATCCCACCGACTCGCTGGTGCTGGCTTTTTCCGAGCCGCGCCTGGCGAAGGTATGCACGAATTCGGTGGGCAGCTGGCGATTCCATCCCGCTCGCGTCGATGGTGTCGCGGTGCCGTCTCAAACGGAGGTCACGGTCAACTTCGCGGCAAACGGCGTGGTGGTGACGAGCAACCTGGCCGATGAGATGTTTCTCCGCACGGTTCGCGGTTCAGCCGATGTCCTGACGATGCGGACGTGTGACACGGCGCATCTCGACCATGCGCCCGCGCGCATCCACGGCGGCGCACCGGCCTACGCGGCGGCGGCCTTGCGCGCCGGCGTCCGCGGCGCGGTCACGGTTCACTTCTACATCGACGAAAACGGCGCGGTGCGGATGCCGGCGGTCGACTCCAGCGCTCATCCCTATCTGGCCCAGCAGGCCGTGGCGGCCCTGAGCGCGTGGCAATTCGAACCGCCGACCAGTGGACGCAAGCCGGTGCTCGTGGCCGCGGAGGAGAAGTTCTCCTTCGGCGCGAATTGAGGGTGTTCGGCCGCTTCAGATCTCACGGGGCGTTCGACGAAATCTGGCGAGCGGCCCCTGAGGCGGGTTCATGCAGGCGCTCTCCGATTTCGCTCGGTGACGGCACGAACCGAACGGTGGAGCGCGGTGCCTCCACGGCGCGGAGGAAACTTCGCCGGAAAGAAGCGTCTTGGCCACCCAGGATGCTCAACGCGTTGGGGACAACGCGTTCCACCTTCGTACGCCCGAATCCAGCTCAGTCGTTCCGGATCAGGATATTGGCGGCCAGCCGGTGACCGCTGCACTGAAACCAGAAGAGGTGACGCGTGATGGATTTTGACGATGCGACGGCCAGACTGTGTCCGCGCAGGATGGTGGGAAGCCCGAGCTTACACGGCAGTCCAAGGTCGCAGAGTTCGTTCTTGAATCCGCCGGCGGTCATGTTGGTGACTTCGCCGATCGCGTCCTTGACCAGATCGGAGCCGGAAAAGGCAACTTCCGCGGGCGTCATCCCGAGGACGTGCGCGGTCGACAGGCGGGCGAACTCCTCGGTGAGGCACAGGTAAACGGTGCCGCTGACCTCACCCGCGAAGCCGACGCTGCCGATCACCTCGAATTTGCCGTCGTCCTCACCCTGGATCGCCGCGGAAGCCGGAGCTTCGAGCGACGGCATCTGCTGCAGCATGGTCCAGAAGACATTGCGCAGCGAAGCTACGATCGCATCGGAAATGATTTTATCGGTGATCTGCGTCGTGGCCGGCATTGGAATGGATTGAGGTAACCTCCCTGACTCGACACAAATGGCGTTTGCCTGAGGAAAATGAGCATTCAATCCGCCGGCATTCGTGGCATAGTGGTCGTGGCCGCGCCGGGGGCATGCGTCCTTTACTCCTTTCTCGGCGATCATAGGCTGGCGAAATGGAAACGCGTTTGCTCGGTCGTTCCGGACTGCGGGTCCCGCTGCTGAGTCTGGGCACCGCGACATTCGGAGGCGGTGGCGACATCTCGAAAGCCTGGGGCGGTTTGCGGACCAATGACGCCGCGCGGCTGGTCGACATCGCACTCGATGCCGGTCTCAACCTTTTCGATACGGCCGACGTCTATTCCGGCGGCGAATCCGAAGAGATTCTCGGCCAGATCCTGAAGGGACGCCGGGATCGGGCTCTGATTTCAACCAAGGCCACGTTCCGATTTGGCCCGGGCCCGAATGATGTCGGCTCGTCACGCCCGGCCCTGATCCGGGCGGTGGATCAAAGTCTGCGCCGGCTGCAGACCGACACGATCGATCTGTTTCAGCTCCACGCTTTCGACGCCATGACTCCGATCGAGGAGGTCGTCGCCACCCTGGACGGCCTCGTGCGGGCGGGAAAAATCCGCCATCTCGGGTGTTCCAATTTTTCCGGCTGGCACCTGATGAAATCGCTGGCGGTGGCGGACCGTTTGGGCCTGACACGTTATGTCGCCCACCAGGCCTACTACTCGCTGATCGGCCGGGAATACGAGTGGGAGCTCATGCCGTTGGGGCTCGATCAGGGAGTGGGTTGCGTCGTCTGGAGTCCCCTCGGTTGGGGACGTCTGACGGGAAAGATTCGGCGCGGAAAGGAACGTCCGGCCGTCAGTCGACTGAATTCGAAAGCGATGGTCGACATGGGGCCGCCGGTGGAGGACGAGTATCTCTTCGGCGTCGTCGACGCGCTGGATGAGGTCGCGCGCGAATGTGGCCGCACCGTGGCGCAGGTGGCGATCAACTGGCTGACCGCACGTCCCACCGTATCGACCATCGTGCTTGGGGTCCGAACCGAAGAACAACTGCGCGACAACCTCGGGGCGGTGGACTGGAAACTCACTCCCGCGCAGGTGGCCAGGCTCGACCAGGCAAGCGCGACGACTCCAATCTATCCATATTGGCATCAGCGCGGCTTTTCAGAACGAAATCCTCCGCCGGTTTAGACTTGGAAAGCGGCTTGTGAGGGGAGAATTGCAGTGCTGGCTGCTGATCGGTCATTTTTACCAGTTTTAACAAAAAACGCAAAGAAAACGGCGTATATTTGACCCGTTTTGCTCGAAAATTGGTAAGTGGGAACCTGTTTGAAGGCGATGCATCGGCGCACCCCATTTTGCGATTCTCCCGAAAGACAGTGCGAATAACGGTCGCGCCCCACCCGAATTCGCCTGCAAGCAGGTTCCTGCCTCATGCATCGCGCAGGTGGAATTTCGAGCGACAGCGCCCCCGGCTATCGGGGCAAATCCGGATGTGGGATCGACGCGAATCGCGCGCGGATTGGGTGGCATTTGTAGTTGTGCTGTGGATGCCATCCCACTTGGCCGCGGCACGCCAATCGCCCCGATTCCGAGGCCCATGGTTCATCAGAATCCGACCAAAGGTTTACTTTTAAAAAATCGTCAAAATGCCCGGCGCCATTCCTTTTTGACGGTCCAGTTGGGAAGAAGTCGATACACAGGATAAGTTACAGCAACTTGCGTAGATAGCGTGGTTGACTATTGTGAGGCACGTCGCGTTCGCGCGGCAGCGCAGTGGTCAGGGCCAGCCATGCGGAAATACCCATGACCGCCAATCCCATCATCGCTCCGCGCATCCTGCATATTGAAGATAATATGCGTGATGCCGAATTGGTGGCGGCCATGATCAAGGGCCATTGGCCGGATTGTGATCTTCGAGTGATCGCCAGCGAGCGGGAATTGAGATCCGAGATCGCCTCCCGGCAGTTCGACCTGATTCTTTCCGATTTCTCCATGCCGGGATTTGACGGGCTGTCGGCGCTGGCCCTCGTCCGGGACAACTGGCCGGATACGCCGTTCCTTTTCCTGTCCGGAACGATCGGCGAGGACAAGGCCGTCGAGGCCCTGAAGCACGGGGCCACCGATTACATTGTGAAGGATCGGATGAATCGTCTGGTCCCCGCGGTCCAGCGCGCGCTCGCGGAAGTGCGTCAGGCGGCCTTGCGGCGCAAGGCCGAGGCCCGCCTGCGGGATCAGGCCCGCTGGCTCGACGAAGCCCGCGACGCCATTTGCGTCACGGATCTTAACGGCCGGCTCACTTACTGGAATCGCAGCGCCGGTCAGCTCTTTGGCTGGAATGACCGCTTCAGCGAAGGCCGCCGCCTGGAGGAAATGCTCGGTCTGTTCAACCAGGGGATTCTCGGCGAGGCGGTGACGGCGGTCGGCCTGAACGGGTCCTGGACCGGTGAGCTTCAGCTGACCGGGCGCGACGGCCAGGTCGTGACGATCGAGAGCCGATGGACGATGGTGCGCGACGCGTCGGGACGACCGGAGTCGGTGCTGTTGATCAGCTCGGATGTGACGGAGCGACGGCAGCTCGAGACGCAATTGCGCCGCGCGCAACGGCTCGACAGCCTGGGCATGCTCGCCGGCGGTATCGCCCACGACCTGAACAATCTGCTGGTGCCAATCCAGATCGCGACCGATCTTCTGCGCGAGGACAGCAAGTCGCCCGAGGTTGAACGGCTGGCGTCAATGGTCACCCACAGCGTCGAGCGCGGCGGCGCTCTCATCCGTCAGGTGCTGGCCTTCGCTCGCGGAGCGGAGGGCGATAAACAGGCGCTGCAGGTGGCGCTGGCGATCAAGGATGTCGCCCGGCTCCTCGAGGAAACCCTGCCGCGTTCCATCGAATTGACGACCCGGGTGGCGCCCGAGCTCTGGCTGGTGCGCGCCGACGCGACGCAGTTGAGCCAGGTCCTGATGAACCTGGGCGTCAACGCGCGCGATGCCATGCCGTCGGGCGGTCAGCTGCTCATGCAGGCCACCAATGTCGAGGTGGATGTCGCCAGCGCGGCCGGCCGGGCCGGCACGCCTCCCGGATCGTACGTGCAGATAACCGTCGAGGATACCGGGACGGGGATGCCGCCGGAAATCCTCGATCGCATCTTCGACCCGTTTTTCACCACCAAGGCCATCGGCAAGGGCACGGGACTCGGACTTTCGATGGTGCGCGGAATCGTGAAGAATCACGGCGGTTCGATCGTCGTCTCCAGCGAGCCCGGCCGGGGAACCGCGTTCCAGTTGTTTCTTCCGGCGGTGTTCGAGGCATCACCGGCACCGGTGTCGGCCCCGCCGGCTCCGCCGAAACCGGGACACGGCGAGACGCTCCTCGTGATCGACGACGAGCGGGACATCGGGATGCTGCTGCACAATTATCTCAAACATTTCGGCTACAAACCGATCGTCGCGGTGAGCGGCGAGGAAGGGGTGGCGCTGTTTCGCGCGCACCAGGCGGAAATTCGCGCGGTGATCACCGACATGATGATGCCCGGCATGCAGGCGCCCGAGTTGGTCGGCGCCTTGCGTGCGATCGATCCGCAGGTGCGCATCGTTCTCATGAGCGGGATGGTGGGACCGGACGGCCAGGAGCGAATCGCGGCGCTGAAGTGCGAGGGCTTTCTGCAGAAGCCGATGAAGGGCGAGGAAATCGCGCACGCGATCGAGTCCGTCCTGGAACGGCACTCGTAGAGTAGTTTTCGAAAACCGGTAGCCGCAAAAAAGCGCAAAAGGCGCAAAGAGTCAGATCGAACGGGCGCGCCGGCCTGTCCACGTTTGCCTCGTTGCCTCTTGCCAACGAATTTCGTCCTTGCGGCCAATCTTGTTCGAAAGTGGCGCGTGACAAGTGACGAGATCAGAACCGAGCCACACGGCGCATCGGCCCACGTATCATTCGTGAGCTTTCGTGAATTTCATGGGGGATTGATTTGACCATCCATCCGCGATCTCAGCGACCTCCGGTAAACATTCTTCCGTGGATGCCGAAAGGCCGCGGCGGCATTCTTGATTCTGCTGTACAGCGACTAAAATAGTGTCGTGGCCCCCGTGCACCACTCGACCGAAGAATATCACGAGGTCGCTGGGATGTAGCCGGGTCCGAAGGGCCCGGAATGCGCCCGCAACGAAAGCGAAGAACCGGGGACTCCGGGGTCAGACGCCCCCGGCTACACGGGACGGAACGCTTGTTCGAAAATTTCGCGGCGATGGCTTTTCTGAAACGGCGGTAGGCCGAAGTTTTTTCAGGTTCGCCCGGCGAACGGAAACGCGCAGGCTTTCCGCATGCGCATCTTATTCATCGGCGGCACCGGCATCATCTCGACCGCCTGCCGCGAACTGGCGGTCGCGCGGGGCCATGAGGTGACCGTGCTCAATCGCGGACTGCGGGAGAAGCCGGCGGGCGTCGAGCTGATCCAGGCCGACATCAAGGACGAGGCCGCCGTCGCTCGCGCCCTGGGCGACCGGAAATGGGACGTGGTGGCCAATTTCCTCGCTTTTGGACCGGACGATGTGGCGCGCGACATCGCGCGTTTTGCCGGTCGGGTGGGGCAGTATTTCTTCATCAGCTCGGCCAGCGCCTATCAACGTCCCGTGGGACACTATCTCATCACGGAATCCACTCCGCTGGCCAATCCGTTCTGGAACTATTCGCGCGCGAAGATCGCCGCGGAGGAGAAGGCTCTCGAGGCCTATCGGGCCGGTGGCTTTCCCGTCGTCATCATCCGCCCCTCGCTCACCTACGGCGAAACGCAGATTCCGCTGGTCGGCAACAACTGGGCGAAAAGCTACACGGTGGTGGACCGCATGCGTCGGGGGCTTCCGGTCATCATTCCCGGCGACGGTTCGTCACTCTGGACGATCACGCACAACACCGATTTTGCGCGCGGTTTGCTGGGACTGTTCGGCAACCGGCAGTCGATCGGACACGCGTTCCACATCACTTCGGACGAGGTCCTGACCTGGAACCAGTACTTCGCGGCGGTGGCGACCGCGGCCGGTGTGGAGTCGCCGCGCTTCGTGCACATCGCGTCGGACTACCTGATCACGGCGGCGCCGGAGATGACCGGGACGCTGCTGGGCGACAAGGCGGTGTCGGTGGTGCTGGACAATGCAAAGATCCGCCGTTTCGTGCCGGACTTTCGCTGTGAAGTTCCGTTTCGCACCGGCATTGCGCGCACCCTCGCGTGGTTCGACGCGGATGCCTCGCGGCGGCTGGTCGACGCGGCGACGATGGATTTGCACGACCGCATCGTCGCCGCCTACGACGTGGGCTTGGACGCAGCGCGGAAGTTGCAGCGCGAGCGGCAGGCGGCGAGAGGTTAGTTGGAGGGCCACCTCGCCCGCCGGGAATTTCCGCTCGCTGTTTTCGTCCAAAATCCAACCTGAAGACCGCAGCGTATGGCATCGGCGGACGAGGTCGTCCGCCCTCCATCAAGCCAGGGTTCTACTGGCTGCTCGGAACCGCTTTTTCGTAACGCTCCCAATGAGCCAGCAGTTCGTGCACCACGACCGATCCCGCCCGATACTGCGCTTCGTAGGCGGCCAGCGTGCCGACTCCCTCGTCGCCGATCGTGCTGAGTACGGACTGTCCGCTCGGCGGCAGGCAATAGTTGCTGGCGCTGCGCAGCATCATGACCCGATTGAAATCGACGAGCCCTTTCGCGCTCAGGCGGCGCAACGTGCCCACGTAGGCCGCCTGTTCCATGGCGGTGGTGGCAAAGGAATCCTTGCCCTGCGTCCAGAGTTTGACCCAGTCGCGGGCCCACTGCGTGCGTCGCGGTCCGTGCCAGTAGCGGGCCGACGCCAGCGTTCCGCCGGTCAGGATTTGCGGCGGCTGCCGGGCTGGGGCGTGATCGGTGAACTTGTCGCGCCAGGCCTTCAACGCCGGGGAGTCGTCGAGTCTGGCCTGCCGGCGGGAGAGATCGTACGCCCAGCGCGTGAGTCCGGGATTCAACGCATAATTCATCGTGTAGGTCAGCGTGGCTCCGCCCCATCCCCCTGCCTCCGTGTGCGCGGCGGGAAGTCGGTTCGGTCCGTCGGTGCCGATCGCGAACAAACCGTACGGCCAGCCGCCGGGCACTTCCGATTCGTCGATTTCACGCATCGCATCGCCGTCGACGACATTGGCCGCCCAGACCGCGCTGCCGATCGGACCAAATTCCGGGTCGATGCCCGAGATGCCGTTGATCAGCCAGTAGGTGTGGGTGAGGTCGAGTCGCGGATCGAGGCACAGGGCCATGATCAGTTCGCTCGCCGGCACCGTGGTCATCTCGGGGTCCCGCGTATTGCCGGCAACGCTGCCGTACAGTCCGGAGTGATTGAAACGGAGCGGATGGGGCGCTCCCTTGATCTCGAGCGTGCCGTCGAGATGCTCGCGTTCGGCCCAGTACTGAAATTCGCCGGGCGCATCGCCGGTGTCGTCGCCGACCTCGAAGCCGGCGAGGACGATCACCTTGATTGGAATTCGCTCAGGAACAGGCGCGGCGGACAGCGCTGAAACCGCTAATAACAGGAATATCGGCCAAGGAACACACCAGCGACGAGATGGCATGCGCCGGAAATAGCACCCACAATGCCACGGGGTCGAGAACCGAGCTGGAATCGGTCGCCGATGCCTAAAGGGCGATATTCCCCTCGGAAAGGTAGGAGCCTGCTTGCAGGCGATATTTATGCAGATGGGACCGAACCTTCCCGTTCGACAAGCTCAGGACCTTGTGCGGCGTCGAAAGGCGGGCCCGTTTTTCGAAACGGATATAGGTTGGCGAAGGGAATTGGAACGCGCCCGAAGCCCGCGTTCCGCCAACTCGCCTGCCAGAAGGCTCCTACCTGCCGATCCCGGGGATTTGGGCGCCCTAGTGACCGTGATCGTTGTCGTGCCCGCCGGGTCGAGTGGGCGCCGGGTGGGACGATGGCGCTGAGCGATGGGTGGGTTCGTGGTGTTCGGGCGTGGGCGCGTGTCTTGTCCGCGGAGGGTTGATGTAGACATCGCCCCCATTGTGGTAGTGGTGAGTCTCGTAGTAGCCGCGCGAACCGTAGATCCATCCGCCCCCGCGAAACCACGGCCGATCGTAGTCGGGACCGTAATAGACATCGGTATCGACGTACCCGCCGCCACCATCTCCCTCCGCCACGCAGCCGCTAAAAAACAGGGTGGCCGTGATCAAGGCGATACCGCCGAGGATAAGACAAGCGATGGATTTCATGGGCGGGTGGCCGGGTTGGCATTGTCGACATATTCCACCAAGCCGACGGTCCCGCCCGTCGGGTCGCTGATGATCGCGAACCGGCTTTCATAGGCCACGGGCCGGGGGGCGACGAGCACTTCGCCGCCGAGTTTCGCGACCTGGCTCACGGTCTCATCGATGTTTTTCACGCGAATCACTCCGAGCCATCCGGTCTGCGAATCGCGATGATCTGGCAGCGGCGCGACTCCCGCGCGCGGATAGTCACCGGTCAGCAGCAGGTAGTCGTTCTTGCGCGCCGTGCGGTCGTCGGGTTTGACCTCCAGGCCGAAGACGGCGTGATAGAAGCCCGTCGCACCCCTCGGGTCATTGGCATAGAGTTCGAACCAATTCCATTCCCCGGGATGCGGTTCATCGTCGGCGGTCTCGCCGGAATTCGACTGCAACAAACCGATCGGCGATCCTTCGCTGTCCGTGACGATGGCCTGGCGTCCGCGGTCGGGAAGATTGCGGGCCTCGGCGCGGACCACGCCGCCGGCCTTGGGCACGCTGGCGAGCGCATCGGAGAGATCCGCGACGGCAACGTATGCGATCCAGCGCGACATCTGGTTGCGTTTCGAATTCTTGCGCACCGCGAGGCCCGCCACCGGATGTCCATCGCTGCTGAACACCGTGTAGGAGCGGCCATTTTGGGTGATCGGTTCCGCCGTCCATCCAAACAGCGAGGTGTAAAACTTCGTCGCCGTCGCCGGATCGCCCGTGAAGAGGTCGGCCCACACAAATTTGCCGGCGTGATGCTCGCCATCGGTGGCGTTGACGAGGGCCGGAAACGTTTTGCCCTCGGCGAAGCAGCTGGTCGCTCCACCGAGGAGAAGCGCCAGCACCACGAGCGTCGCGGGCGAGGGCAGGGCCCTCCCGAGGCGCGAAAGAAAATTGTCGGACATGATGTGTTGAGACCTCGTCACGGATCGGAAAGGTACGGCGAAAAACAGGCCATCCCATGGGGTCTATCCCGGCCGGACGGGCCCGATTCGGTTTCGAGCCCCGACGATCTCGGCGGCAGACTTGCCACTGCCGTTCGGGAGGCTAGGAACAAGGCATGTCCGCCCTCCGCCTTCTGATCGGTCTCCTCCTGATTACGGGCAGTGCCTTCGGCGCTGCGAGTTCGAGTGCGGTCTCCGATTCCGCCGGCCGCGGCCTCGTGAAAATCGGGGCCTCGGATCCGAGATTCACCTACGAAGGCAGGATCGATTTTTCCGATCCCACCGCGCCCGTTCTGATCTGGTCCGGCACGAAGGTGAGCATCGACTTCGAGGGAAACTCGCTGGCCCTGGATTTCGCCGGGGGCACCGAACAGAATTTTTTCGACGTGTCGGTCGACGGCGTGACGACGCGAATCGGCTCGCGGACGGACGGGTTGTCGCGGGTCGACATCGCCGTTCCGCACACGGGCGAGCGGCACACCCTGACTCTTTTCAAGCGTTCGGAGGCCGCTTCGGGCACGATTCATTTCACCGGCATTGAGGTCGCCGCGGGATCCGCCGTGACCAAAGCGTCCGTGCCGGCGGATCGTCCCCGCTTCGAATTCTTCGGCGACTCGATCATGGTTGGCGCCTGCAATGAGGACGGGACCGAGGATCAGTGGGAGGACCGGAGCACCCACAACAACGCGCTCAGCTACACCGCGCTCACCGCGGCGGCGTTCGGCGCCGACTATCGCTGCATCGCGGTCAGCGGCATTGGCATCTCCATCGGCTTCGTGAAGATCGTCGCGGCGCAGGCCTGGGACCGGATCTATCCCCGCGCCGATTCACCCCGCGACAATCTCGCCGCCTGGCAGCCGGACGTGGCTTTTCTCAACTACGGGGAGAACGATTCGGGATTCTCCGCGAGTCACGGACTGGCTTTTCCGGCGGATTACACGGAGCGATATGTTGCCTTGGTGCACACGATGAGAGCGGCCTACCCACACACGCATTTCGTTCTTCTCCGCGGCGGAATGAGCGGCGGAGCGAACAATCCCAAACTGAAGGCGGCCTGGGAGGCGGTGGTGACCGAGCTCGAGAAATCCGATTCGGCAGTCAGTCACTACGTGTTCAAGCACTGGTCACAGACTCATCCCCGCGTGGCTGATGATCGCGCGATGGCGGACGAACTGGTCGCCTGGCTGAAGGCGCAGCCCTTTATGAAAAACGTGAGTGCACGCCGGTAGGGGCGGACGTCCCCGTCCGCCTTGCCGCCGCCAATTCCAGGCCGGCGCGCCGCTGGGTCGGGCTGTCCTAAGGTAGGAGCCTGCTTGCAGGCGATTTCGGGGAGAAGAATTCCAAACCTCGCCTGCAAGCAGGCTCCTACCTTACGGCAACCGGTCCGAGAACCGCGGCGGGTTCTTTGCGCCTTCTTGCGGCAAGAAATGTCTTTGCTTTGGTCTGAGCCTACCGAAGCGGATTCACAGTCAACCGGCCCGGAGGTCCGGTTCCACCTCAAGGCAAATCGCCGGCAAGCAGGCTCCTGCCTTCCGACTTCCGGCCTCTCTCCGGACTTACCGCGGGGCCGATTCGTTCGGACGCGGAAGGATGACTCGCACGACGTTTCCGGCGTCGGGCGACGTCCCGAGACTGAGCCGGCCGCCCAGCATTTCGACGCGCTCGGTCATGGAGAGAATTCCCAGTTGGTGCCGCACGGCGTCGCCCGGAGGATCCGCACGACCGTTATCGGATACCTCAAGTCGCACGCGACTGCCTTCGTCAAATATCTGCAGACGGATTTCCGTGGCGCGGGCGTAGTGAAGCGCATCGGCCAGGGATTCCTGCGCCACCCGGAAAATGGCCGTCCGCATGTCCTCGCTCAGGCCGGAGAACGCTCCGTAGGCAATCAAATGGATGCGGAGATCATTCGCGGATGCAAAGTCGCGGCTGTAGGCATGCAACGCGGGAATCAGGCCGAGATCATCCAGCGCCGTCGGTCGGAGATCACCGGCCAGACGATGCAGCGCGCGGATCGAACTCTCGAGCAGGCGCTGCGACCGTCCCGTGCGCGACTGTAATCCGGGATCGACCCGGCCGACGTCCGTGCCGAGCGACAGCAGCTCGGCTTCGATTCCCACCAGCGTTTGCACCACCTCGTTGAGGATTTCGCGGCTCAGATCGCGTCGCTCGTCCTCCTGGGCCACGAGAATCTGGCGCGCGAGCTGGCGCAGGCGGCTGTCGGAAACCGGGGTCGGATGAAACCGATCCGCCGCACGAGTCCGCGCCCGGCGCCGACGCGTGACGCGCGCATCGCCTCTCGGATGCAACGGGGCCGCGATGGTCTCGATCGGCGCGCCGGATTTTGGCTCGGCGGCGGATGAAATTTCCGCCGGTTCGGCGGAAGAGGCGTTGGAATTTTCAGGAAACAAGGCTTGGCTGAAAAAGAATCCTCCGCGACCGCGCTCGGTGACCGGCAGGCGCGCCAGACGGTTCACCGGTAGCCACAGCTGCGGGGGCAGGGACCAGTCGGTCCGCGCGGCTTCACCCTGACTCGGAGAAGTCCGCGACTTGCCGCCGGTCGTCGCCTCCCACGCCCGCGCTTCGGATACCTTGGATGCGGCGTGACGGGCAGGCATAGGCGGAGGGTTGGATTCGAAACGGGTTCAGGTGCCGCGATGGCCGTCGCGGTCTTCCTATTGAACACCGAAGGCGTCGACGTGACGATAAGGTGTAACCCTACCGAAGCGCCGCCAACGGCGAATAACCTCATCGTCCCCAACGATATCCCAATCCAATCAGGAAAATGTCCGAGTCGCGATTGTAGTTGCTGACCACGCGATCGAACACAGCGCGGACCATGAGGCTGTCCGAGAGCCGATAGGCGAGGGTGAGCGAAAACAAGGGCGCCACCGCGGCGGGAATACGACGGTCGCTGGGAGGCGGATTTTTGTGATCCAGATAGACGTACGGTCCGATGCCCGCCCCCACCGCCACGCGGTTATGGAAGAAATTGTTCACGGCCCAGACCTGGCTGGCGCCGCCGCTTCGCCGGATGATCTTGGGGTCGCCCTCGTAGATGGCGGACACGGTCCAGTCGAGGTGGGGAATGAGGCCATGACGATACTCTCCCGCCCAGGCCGCGGCCTTCTGGCTGAGAAAAGTGTTCACCACGCTCTGGCCGGTGAAGGCCGTGAGTTCATTGGCCGTTACGTATTGCTCCTCATCGGGCGCGTCGCCGAGTTTGCCCGGCGTCGGTTTTTGCGTGCGGCCAAACCAGAATCCCACGCCGGCGGAAACCGTGGTCAGGTCGATGTCGCGATCGGGGAGGATGCGATTGACCATCACCTCGCCGAACCAGCGATCGGAAAAATAGGCGGTGGCCGAGAGGCTCGCGATCAGGGCGGTGCCGTGCACGTCGGCGGTGTCGCCGCCGTGCACGGGTTGGGTGTCGAAGTAGGCGTAGCCGCCCACGCCCAGGCCGATGATGAACCGGTCGTGATCGAACGGCAGGCGTCCCCAGGCTTCGGCTGCGGTGCCGTCGCGATGGTGGGCCCGCAGGTGGCCTTCGTTGATGTACGCGATGGAGCCGGCGAAATACCGCGCGAAATCCTGGCGGTAGTCGACCTGCCAGGTGTAGCTCGATCGCTCGTGATCCACCTCCGGCAAAAAGCCGCCGAGAAAGGTCAGTTCCTGGGCACACAGCCGCGTCGACCCACCGGCGACGAGGAGAATCAGCAGGAGAAGCGTGCCGCGACGGAGAATCATCGCGGCTTACTTGCGATCGATGCGGAGGCGAAAATTCTCGATGAGCAACAGGGCACCGGCGGCCACCGCGAGTGCACCGATGATCCAGATCGGGATGGTCATCCCGAGAAGGATGTTCACGCCGAACACCAGGAGAAAGATGGCCAGGACAACGCGCGCGAGATTCATGGCTTCAAGGGTGGCTCAGGAAAAGCGCCGCCGCGGCGATGGCCAGGAACACGCCCGGCCACTGCGCCGAGCGATATTGCCAGGACCGGTGAAACGGCCAGGCCGGCAAGGCGCCGAATACGACGAAGATCAGGGCGACGATCAGAAGCGGGAACATGCTCATGGCGAAACGGGGCGGGGATTTCGGTATCGTACTTCAGGATACTCTGACTGGGTGGCCGGCCGGAAGTTGCAGGTGGCGGGATGGGGAATCCGCCCGACTTGCCATGACTGCGAGCGGGACGCCCGCGCCCGTGAGGCGTCTCCCGCTGGCGCGGGTTTTACCCTATCTTCCCGGAAAAGGTAAGTGGCTATTGTGAGTCGCATGGTTGAGGAACTCATCGCGGAAGAGCCCCTGCGCACGCGCCTGAAATATTTTGTCGTCGAACGGCTGCACCTGCGCGACCTGCAGGCCGAGCGCATCGCGGACAACGAGCCGCTGCTGGGTGGACGCATCGGACTGGATTCCCTCGATGCCCTCGAGCTGTTCATGGGAATCGAGGAGGAATTCGGCATCACGATTGCCGGTGGTGACGAGCCCAAGGCTGCGCTCACCAGCATCGCGTCGCTGGCCCATTTTATCCGCGGTCAGCTGACCAGCGCCACCCACGCCGGGTGAGCGATTCAGAGGTATCCGCCTTGAACCGGTTCGAGGGTGGGGACGGCGTCCTGCCGGCCGTGCGGGAACGATGGTGAAAAAGGCGGATGAGACATCCGCCCCTACCGACGTGTTATTGCCCGCCGTCTTCTCTCAGCGGACGTACGGTCGCACGCGATCGACGAGGATCTTGTAGCCGGCGGGACTGAAGTGGAGCTTGTCGTCCCGAAAGAGCTCCGGGCGCGGCTTGCCATTGGCATCGAGCGACATGTCCCACGCGTCGATGTAGTGCACGTGCGCGACGGTCTTGACGTAGCCTTCCACGAGCCGATCGACCTCATGATTCGCTTCCGCCTCGGTCCAGCGCGAGATGGTCGGACACAATCCGATAAAATAGATTTCGCACTCCGGCAGCCGGGCGTGAATGACGCGCACGAAATCCTGGAAATCCGCGAAGACCTCCGCGGGCGTCTTGCCGTCGTGGATGTCGTTCACTCCGGCGCGAAGAAAAATCGCGTGCGGCCGGTGCGGGAAGATCAGACGGTCCGCGAAATGGGTGGAGTCGACGATTTCGGTGCCCCCGAATCCACGATTGATGACCGGGTGGCCGGGAAAATCGGACGCGAGCGTGGACCAAAAGCGGATCGTGGAGGAACCCGCGAAAAGAATCGCGTCCTGGGGCGGTGGATTCGCCTTGTCCCGCGATTCGTAGGCCGCGACTTCCGGTTCCCAGTGCGAGAAATTGTGGACGCGTTCCGCCGTGCGGGCGGCAATGGCCCACCAGAATGAACTGGCGGCGAGAATGAGGAATCGGGTGCGAAAGCGCATGGTGGGGCGGGAGATGTGGCCATTCTGTCCACGGGGAATTCCGGGGCAAGAAGACAGCAAGGGGCGGCAACCGGTTCAAACTGGGAAACGGCGCGTCTCCGGCGGCGCTTGCGAATGGGGAGTTTGCGCCTACTCTCCCAACAGCGACGCGGCCGGGCCAGAAGCCGATCGCACCGTTACCCCATGAGCCCGAAACGATATGCCATTGTCACGCTGGCGGTATCGCTGGCGTCGGTCGCCTCGGCGGCACCAAATTTTGGCGGTCTGCGCGAAGCCATGTTTCCGAGCACGCCGGACGTGATCGTCAATACCGACGTGATCGATTCGACGGGGCCGCAGCCCACGCCCAACGCGCCGATTTACTATTTGGCGGCGCCGTACGGCTATCGCGATTTCGGTTTTTCGGACGGCGGCGAAAAGGTGCCCGAACCGGCAGGCGTGCGGGAACTCGTGACCAAAATTCTCGACGGTCAGGGATACAAGGCGGCCAGCGCGGCGCACCCTCCCAATCTTATCCTGCTCTATTCGTGGGGCACGTTTTGCATGAGCCCCAATCCCGGTTCGCATAGCTGGGCAGAGGAGATGCTCGAGTTCATGGGCGGCGAAAAACTGAACATCCGCGATCGCACGCGGGCCTCGTTTCCCGAACTCGCGACCGGACTGCGGCCGCTCAGTCCCAATTCATCCACGGTCGAGGGCTTCCTGCCCAATGGCCTGTATGTGGTCACGTTTTGGGCCTTCGACTACCCGCGCGCGATGAAGGGCGAAGGGCGGCTTTACTGGAAGACCAACATCAGCGCATCACGGCGCGGATTTTATCTGCCCGAAGTCCTGCCCACCATGCTCGCGGTGGCCGCACCGATGATTGGCCGGGAAACGGGTCGTCCGGTGCGCGTCGATGTGGGCAAACAATTCAAGCCGAGCGTGGAAATCGGCCCGTTGCGCGTGATCGAGGACGACGTGAAGACGAGAAATCCCAACGCCAAGAGCGTGAATCCGTAGGTTGGCGGGTGGTTTGAAAATGACACAACCCTCTCGGGGAACAGGGCTTGTGACTGACTGCGGAATTTCCTGTCACGTCGGAGGCCTTGCGGGCCACTGCTGGTATGATCATGAATACCACCTTGGATTCCTCGGCCACAGACGACGCGGGACTGGTCGAACGCCACCTGGCGGGTGATCCCGCGGCGTTTCGGCTCATCGTCGAGCGTCACTATCGATTGGTTTGCGCGGTGGCCTACAGCGCCTGCGGCGATGTCTCGAAAAGTGAGGACCTCGCGCAGGAGGCCTTTCTCGCCGCCTGGAAACAGCTTCCCCAGCTTCGCGAGCCCACCAAACTCCGCGCGTGGCTTTGCGGTATTGCCCGCACGCTCGGACACAATCAGCTCCGACGGGAAGGTCGCTCGCCGAGGGCGGACGACGCTGAACTGGAAAAGGCGGCCGCGGAGGAAACGGATCCGGGTGAGTCGGCGATTCGCTCGGATCAGGCGGCGCTGATGTGGTCGGCGCTGGCGGAATTGCCGGAGGCCTATCGCGAGCCCATGGTGCTTTTCTACCGCGAAAACCAATCCGCAGCGCACGTGGCCGAGGCGCTCGAGTTGTCGGAGGAAACCGTGCGTCAGCGCCTGTCCCGCGGACGCGCAATGTTGTCCGAGCGCATGGCGGCGCTGGTCGAGGAGACGCTCGAGCGCAGTGCTCCGAAACCGGCGCTGGTGCTTTCCATCCTCGTCATGCTGCCGGGACCGCTGGCTCCGACTCTGCTCGAGGCGACGGGACTCGGGGCGGGCACGAAGACGCTCGCGACCGCAGGAGGCGTCGCCGGATTCGCGGCCAAGGGCGGGCTGGCGTTGAAATTCATTTCCGCCCTGGCATTCCTGCCCGCGCTGCTGCAGGGCGCGACGGATTTCATCCGCTTCAACGAACAGAATCCGAATTCGCCGGCGGATCCCGTTCGCCGCAAGGCGGCGTGGGCCTATCTCACCCATCATGTTGGGATCGGGCTTTTCATGGTCGCTGCCGGCGTCCTGCCTCAGCTCATGTCGCGTCGCGCCTGGCCGTGGTTCGCGGCACCGATAGTATTGGTGGCCTTCGTGGCCATCCGTCTCTCCGTCCGGACCAAAATCCAGCTCAACAAACTGACGAAGGGACAGGATTGCACCGCGGCCACGTCTCGAGGGTTCGAACAGCGCAGCACCGCCCGACTCCTCGGTCTTCCGCTTTATCACATTCGGCTCGGCACCCGCACGAGTTTCCGGTCGCCGGCGGTGAAGGCGTGGATTGCCATCAGCGACCGGCGCGCGATCGGCGGACTGTTTGCCTTTGGGCCGTTCGCCCTCGCGCCCGTCGCCATGGGAATCGTCAGCGCGGGAATTCTGGACTTCGGCATCGTTGCCCTGGGAGTCGGAGTCATGGGCGTGCTGGCGGCGGGGTGGTGGAGCGTCGGCCTGGCTGCCGTCGGCGGATACGCGGCTCGCGGCCTGTGGGTGTTTGCTCCGGAATTCACCTCACGGGCTTCGACGTTCGCGAAGCACGCCGGCGACGCCGTGGCGAACGTCTATTTCGATCATCACCTCTTCTTTCAATTCACGAAGATCTCGGCCCAATGCTTCCTGTGGGCGGCGTTCGTGGGCTGGGTCATGCCGGTGGCGTTGACGGGTTGGCAATTGTGGCGAACGCGCGAATCCGCGCGCACGAGCTGACGGCGGGCCCGGCGGTCCCGCCCCACCTTGCGAATCACCCATCCTTGTCCATTTCCATGAAACAACGCCTCAAACCGGTCTTTTCCCTGGTCCTGCTTGCACCGTTGATCGCCGAGTACCTTCTTGGAAGTCTCAGCTTCGCGCAACTCGCCCTGTTTCCGATCATGGCGCTGATGTACGGCGCGGGAGCGCTGTTCGTGCGGGAACTCGCGCGGCAGACCGGGCGCGGCTGGCCGACGATGATTCTGCTCGGGCTCGCCTATGCGGTGGTCGAGGAGGGACTCGCCACCCAGTCACTGTTCAATCCGCATTACCTCGGACTGCATTTGCTCGACTACGGATTTATTTCGTCGCTGGGAATCGGCGGTCCCTGGACCGTGTACGTGATCGTGCTCCATGTGGCCTGGAGCATCGCGGTGCCGATCTCGTTCGTGGAGTGCCTGTTTGTCGCGCAACGAACCACGCCTTGGTTGCAGAAAACGGGCCTGGCGGTCAGCGGGCTCGTCTATTTTCTCGGCGTCGCGCTGGTGACCTTCGGCTCGCACCAAAAGGAAAAATTCTTTGCCTCGCGCCCGCAACTGCTGGTGGCAGCGGCGATCGCCGCGCTGTTGGCGGTCGTCGCCTTCGCGCTTCCGCGTCGCGTCGCCACGACTCCAACCGCCTCACAACGTTCGCGCGCACGCGCGGATTCGCTCGGATTGCTCACGTTCGTCGTGGGTTCGCTTTTCCATCTGGTCACCCAGTTCGGACAATCGTGGCTGACTCCGTGGGCCGCGATGGCGATCGGCCTGGCGTTGCCATCGTTCGTCATCGGAATCGTCATGCGCTTTTGTCGGGCGGGCGACTGGTCCGATTCGGATGGGGATGCTTTGATGCTGGGTGGCTTGCTGGCCTATTGCTGGCTCGGGTTTTTCCTCGTGGTGCGACTGCACGGCGCGGGTGCGCTGCCGGGACAGATTTTTCCCTTCGCCATCATTGCGGCTTTGATCGGGTGGAGATTTGTTTGGCGCACGCGACGCCTGTAGGAGCGGCTTTATGCCGCGATTGGGTGCGAATCGCGGCGTAAAGCCGCTCCCACAGCCGATGGTCCAGCGATCCTATTGAGACACAAAAAAAGCCCCGGCGTTTCGGCCGGGGCTTTGAAGTTGAGTGAACCGCAGCTTACTTCGCGTCGGCCAGAGCCGCCTGCGCGGCGGCGAGACGCGCCACCGGCACGCGGTACGGGCTGCACGAGACGTAGGTCAGGCCCAGCTTGTGGCAGAACTTGACCGAATCCGGATCGCCACCGTGCTCGCCGCAGATGCCGAGCTTGATGCCCGGGCGGGACTGGCGGCCCTTGTCGATCGCGATCTTCATCAGCTGGCCGACGCCGGTCTGATCGATGCTCGCGAATGGATTCTTCTTGATGATCTCGGCCTCCTGGTACGGGGCGAGGAACGAACCGGAGTCGTCGCGCGACATGCCGAGGCAGGTCTGCGTGAGATCGTTCGTGCCGAAGCTGAAGAACTCGGCGGTGTGCGCGATCTCGTCGGCCGTGAGCGCGCCGCGCGGAATCTCGATCATGGTGCCGACCGAGTAGTCGAGCTTCGTCTTCTTCTCGGCCTGGACCTTGGCGGCGACGTCGTGGACGAGCGCCGTCTGGAGGTCGAGCTCGCGCTTGAAGCCGACGAGCGGGATCATGATTTCCGGATGCGGCTTGTAGCCGGCCTTCTTGGCCTCGGCCGCGGCCTCGAACACGGCGCGGGCCTGCATCGCGGTGATCTCGGGATACTTGATGCCGAGACGGCAGCCGCGGAAACCGAGCATCGGGTTGAACTCGTGGAGCTCGTGCACGCGATGGACGATCTTCTCGACCGGAATGTTGAGCTTCTTCGCGAGGTCCTTCTGGGACTCCTCGGTGTTGGGAAGGAACTCGTGCAGCGGCGGATCCAGGAAGCGGATGGTCGCCGGGAAGCCCTTGAGCGCCTTGAAGATTCCGAGGAAGTCCTCGCGCTGGTAGGGCAGGAGCTTGGCCAGCGCGGCCTCGCGATCCTGCACGGTGTCGGCGAGGATCATCTCGCGCATCGCATCGATGCGGTCGCCTTCGAAGAACATGTGCTCGGTGCGGGTGAGGCCGATGCCGACCGCGCCGAACGCGACCGCGACGCGGGTCTGCTCGGGCGTGTCGGCATTCGTGCGGACCGACAGCCTGGTGGCCTGCGCGCACCACTTCATCAGCTGCTGGAAGTGCTTGAATTTTTCGGTCTTCTTCGCGGCCTCGTCGTTGTTGACGAGTCCGGCGATGATTTCCGACGGAGCCGTCTTGATCTGACCCGCGTAGACCTTGCCGGCGGTGCCATCGATCGACATCCAGTCGCCTTCCTTGAAGGAATGGCTGCCGACGCTGACGGTCCGGGCATGGTAGTCGACGTTGACGGCGGCGGCGCCGCACACGCAGACCTTGCCCATCTGACGGGCAACGAGGGCAGCGTGCGACGAAACACCGCCGCGCGCGGTGAGGATGCCCTCGGCCGCGATCATGCCGCGCAGATCCTCAGGTGAGGTCTCGATGCGGACGAGCAGGACCTTTTGGCCCTTCTCGGCGGCGGCGACGGCGCGCTCGGCGTTGAGATAGATCTGGCCGGAAGCGGCGCCCGGGCCGGCGGGAAGACCGGTGGCGATTTCACCGGCCTTCTTCACGTCGGCCGCGTCGAACACCGGAGCGAGCAGCTGATCGAGCTGGTCGGCCGGGTTGCGGTTGATCGCGGTTTTCCAGTCGATGAGCTTCTCCTTCACCATGTCCATGGAGAACTTCAGCGCGGCCATGGCGGTGCGCTTGCCGTTGCGCGTCTGGAGCATGTAGACGACGCCTTCCTCGATGGTGAACTCGAAATCCTGGACGTCCTTGAAATGCTTCTCGAGGGTCTGGCGGATGCGCTCGAGCTCGTGAAATGCCTTCGGGAGGTGATTCTTGAGCTGCGCGACGGGCTCCGGGGTGCGGACGCCGGCGACGACGTCCTCGCCCTGCGCGTTGATGAGGAACTCGCCATAGAATTCCTTCACGCCGTTGGCCGGGTTGCGCGTGAACGCGACGCCCGAACCGGAGTTGTCACCGGTGTTGCCGTAAACCATCGCCTGCACGTTGACGGCGGTGCCCCACTCGCTGGGGATGCCGTACTTGCGGCGATAGACGATGGCGCGATCGTTCATCCACGAGCCGAACACGGCACCCGCGGCGCCGAGCAGCTGGTCCCACGGATTGGCCGGGAAGTCCTTGCCGGCGCGCTCCTTCACGAGGGCCTTGAAGCGGACGACGAGCTCCTTGAGGTCGTCGACGGACAGCTTGGTGTCCTCGATGTCATGATTGCCGTGACGCTCGTCCTTCAGCTTGCTGATGACCGTCTCGAACGGTTCATGATCCTCGTTGGCGCGCTTCTGCACGCCGAGCACCACGTCGCCGTACATCTGGACGAAGCGGCGATAACAGTCCCACGCGAAGCGGGCATTGTTGGTCTTGCGGGAGAGCGCCTCGACCGTCTGGTCGTTCAGGCCGAGGTTGAGAATCGTGTCCATCATGCCCGGCATCGAATCGCGGGCGCCGGAGCGCACGGAGACGAGCAGCGGGTCGGTGAGGTCGCCGAACTTCTTGCCGGTCTGCGCCTCGAGCGAGGCGACGCCGGTCTCCATCTGGGCGCGCAGCGCGGCCGGGTAGGTGCGCTTGTTGTCGTAGTAATACGTGCAGACCTCGGTCGTGATCGTGAATCCCGGGGGCACCGGCAGGCCGATCCGGCACATCTCGGCCAGATTGGCGCCCTTGCCGCCGAGCAGCGCCTTCATGGTGCCGTTGCCGTCGGTCTTCTTGCCGAAAAGGTAGACGTATTTCGGCGCTTTGGAGGTGGTCGCCTTTTTCTTGGCGGTGGGTTTCTTCGACTGTTTTTTGGCCATGGTTTTTGCGAGCAAAGAGGGTCAATCGGAAGCGACGCACCCCGGGGGTGTCAACGCCGGAGGGCAAAGGATAGTGACTCATTTTGCGTCATTGGCACAAAAGCGCTCGGCGAAATGGCAAAAAATGGCCCAAAAATGGCGGTTTTCGGTAAAAATCTGAGTCCGCCCTTTCGTAACGACGCAGCCCTTGGGAGAAACCTAAGAATGGAGAAGGCAACCCGGTTGCCCTTCCCATCGAATTTTTCGATGCGTTGACGCCGTTTCAAAAGCCGCCAAGCCGTGCTTCAATTTCTCAATAGATTTGCAGAGTGGAGATCGCGCCCACCGGTCACAGAGGAAGGCCCTCGCGTGATCTAAATAGACGTCCAAGGTTCTTGGTTATCTCTCATCTGGTGCTCTGGTGCACTGGGCCGTCCAGCCAATGCGTCCTAACGATGGCGCTTCTGCGCGACTAGCTGAGCCTCAAAATGATTGCCGCGAATAGCGATCCCGCAGCGGCAAAAGCGAAAAAAGCTGCGCTGCGCATAACGAACTTTTGTCGCGGACTATTGTACCAGCTTCCTAAACCCAAATCGGCTAGAACAATGGCTGCCAGAATTGTAAGATAAGCGGCCCCCAAGCAGCGGGCGCTGGCACCAAAATAGCGGTGATTACCAATGCTAAATATCGCCGCTGCATCGCCAAAGAGGACACCCTTGACGCCTTCATAAATCATCCCGGCACAAACCACGATTCCGAGGATAGCACCCAATGGCGTTCCACCAAGTTCGCGGGTCCAGATACTTTGCCGCTTCATTCCAGGAGAATTTTTCGGCGATACGACCTCAAGTCAAAACACTTGGGATTTTCGCCCCCTTTGGGTAAGTCGTTCCAACCCGGAAGTTCCGGGTCCGGACCGGCCGGTGGCTCAGGGAGTCGCGGAGTGCCGCGCTTCGGCGGCAACGACGATATCCTGCTTCAGCGCGGCGGCCCGGGCCCATTTTGCCGCCTGTTGCAGGCAAAGGTCATTGAGATCCCCGAGGGCGTTCCAATATTTTTTCCCGGGTTCCGTTTGCGTGAACGCGTCCGATGCCCGTTGGTCGTCGGCTGGCATTTTCTGGTGAAAGTTCCTGATCGCAGCGGGAACATCGGTCAGGGAAATCTCACCCTTCATCCCGCGTACGAGCAGGTCGGCGATGTCGGCGATTTCCTTTTTCGCCACGGCGGTGGCAAGGTAGGCGTTGGCCTTGGCCAGGTCGCTGGCGGTTAGGTCGGCCTCGGCGAGTCGGACCAGGTCGGGCATGAGATCGGTCGCATGGATCGCCTGGCGCACCCGGAGGCGATAGGATTCATCCGCCTTCGGCCGGGCCAGATCGATGTCGCGCAGGGCCGTCTCCTGCGCCCGCGCAATCCAGTGCTCCACCTGAATCTGATGCAGAAAGGCCAGCGCGGCTTCATGCTCGCCGACTCCCAGCGGCGCCGGCGGTGCGTCGTCGAGTTTCAGTTCCGCGACGAGTGCAGCGTCGTCGACCTGCAGGCTGCGCACGAACTCGGCCTCGAGCGGAGACGGAGCTTGGTCGTTGGGGTGCTCACAGAGCGCGACGTACAGTTCGTCGCCGACATAGAAGGCGTGGCTGTCGTAGGTCACCGTGCCGGTTGGTTTCCGATATATCAGGTGGAGTCCGGGGTATCCGAGGATGGCCATCGATTCGCTGGTCGAGACCTTGAAGCCGCTGTCGTTTCCGGTGAGCTCCGGCTCCATCCGGGCCAGGGCCGCATCCTCATCGAAAAGAATTCCGGCCTGGCGAATGAATCTGAAGAGCAGGAAACGTCCGGTGTCGCGCTGGCAAATCACGACTCCGGACTCGCGCCCGTTCGAGACGTCCTCCAGCCGGTGCAGGGTGGCCGAACCGGGAAAGTTTGCCTTCACGGCCCAGGTCGGCGGCGCCACGGTTCCCGCCGTCAGTCCGCCTCCCGCCACGAGCGCGGCCAGGGAAAGTACGCCCAGGTGCCAGGAGAGTCGGCGAATCACGTTCATGACAAGCGTCGCGCCCATGAGCGCGGCCCGGTTCAGGATTTCCCCCGCTGGATCTTCTCCACGATCGCGGGATTTTTTTCCAGATGACGCGTCAGGGCCTCGATGGCCTTGAACGTCTCCGGGCTGATGTGGTGCTCCATGCCCTCGACGTCGTCGTAGATGACCTTTTCGTCCGCGACGCCGATCGCGCGCAGGAAATCGGTCAGCAATTGATGCCGGTGCATGATGCGCCGGGCGACCTCGAGACCCGAACTGGTGAGCACCATGCCGCGGTACTTTTCGTATTTCACGTAGCCCTCGGCATCGAGCTTCTGGACCATCGCGGTGACGCTCGCCTGCGAAATGCCGAGGCCGGCGGCGATGTCCACCACGCGCGCGTAACCCTTGTTCGCGATCAGCTGATCGATCTTTTCGAGGTAGTCCTCGGCCGCGACGGACGTGCGGGCGCGGGAGCTGGAGTTGGCGGCCACGGGACTGCGCGCCGGAATCGGCCGGTCACTCCCGCCGACGGGTCTGGAAGCGGTAGACTGTCTTCACCATCTGCCAGGCCAGCCAGAACACGGTCGTCATGCAGGCCGCGCAGGCGCCGCCCCAGAACGTGATCATCTTCGGATCAAGGGAGGGCACGTGCGTTTTGACCACGCCGAAAATGTACACGAAAAACCCCGCACACACGACGAGATCGATCACCAACCACACGGGCGAAAAGGACTTCTTCTCAGGCTGAGCCATGGGACGAAAACAAGACTGGTCGCGGCATTTGTCGAACAGATTCCGTTGCGGGCCGCTGACCCGCCGAGAACGGGAATTTTGCTGCCTTTTCGCGCCCAATGATTTCGCATTCCGGCGCATCCATGTTTGGACGTCTCAAGTCGTGGTTGGTGATCGGCCTCCTCGTGTCCAACCTCACCGTCGGCCTGTTGAGCCTGTTCTACCTCAATTCGATCAACGAGCGGTACGCGACTCTGCTCGATACGCACGTGCCGCTGATCAACCGCCTGCGCACGCTCACCCGCGAGCTGGGCCTGGTGCAGCGCTACGCCCGGCGGATCAGCGACGAAACCGATCCGGCCCGGCGCGCCGCCCTGGCCGACGAGATGGACGCCGCGAGCAACAACGCGCGGGCCCACGCCGAACAGCTCGGCCGGCAGGAAATGTTTCGGGAAAGCGCGCATGCGGGCCGATTTGCCACCTTCAGCGAGGACTACGACGACAAGGCCGATCACTACCTGGCCCTGGTGCGGGCGGGAAAGCTGGCCGAGGCGGCGCGTTACAACTCAGAGGTGATGCGCACGACCTACGACGACTACCAGGCGGCGATCGATGTCGCCGCCAACCGTGTGCTGCAGCAGGGACTCGATGAACGGGCGCGCTACGAGCAGGAGTCGCGCTGGTTCAGCCGGCTGCTTCTGGCCTTCGCCGGCTGGCCTGTGTTCGCTGCGCTGCTGCTGATCATTCCCGTCGTGATCGCGTTCGTGCTGCTGGCCATCGCGATTCTCGCCCCGGCCCTGGGCTCACGGCGGACGGCCAATCCCCCGCCAACCTGAGCCCGCGGAGGATCACGAGGATCTTAAGGTAGGGCGGGACCGTTTGCCGCTCGAGAACCAGGGTGGATCGCAAAACTGGTCCCGCCCTACCTCGATATTGGTTTCTCCGCGATCGCTGCGCCCTTCTGCCAAGAGCGATCCGGTTCCACTCCGCCTGCGCCGGAACTGTTCCGTTCAGAAGTCGAGGCAAAGGTCGAAAAGTCGAGCCGAACGGCGCCTCACATCGATGAATTGAGAATTTGCAGTTCCGTTCTCTGGGTTCGGTCCCTCAACCCTCAACATTCAACCTTCAACTGCGTGCGTCCGTCTGAGGCTCGAACAGCGGCAAAATCTGCATGCCGGGCACGGTCACCAGGCCCTTGTCGGTGATCCGTATTTCCGGAATCACGGACAGCGGGATCAGATTGAAACCCATGTAGGGCAGGGTGCAGCCCGCCGCCTTCCAGGCTTCCTTCAGGGCCGTCGACTCCTTGGCCACCGCGGTGGCGCGCTTGTCCGACAACAAACCGGCGATGGGCAGCGCGACTTTCGCGACGACTTTTCCGCCGCGGACCACGCACACTCCTCCGCGCATCGCCTTGATCGTCTTCAGAGCCAGCGCGAGATCGGGCTCGTTGGTGCCGGCGAGGATGATGTTGTGGGCGTCGTGTCCCACCGAACTGCCCACGGCGCCGTCGGCCAGGCCAAAATCCTTGAGCAGCCCATGCGCGACCTCGCCCGATTTCCCGTGGCGCTCCACCACGGTCACGAAGCACAATCCGTGACGGGCAAAAAGGTCGGGCCAGGTGACCCCGGGTGTGACGTCGAGGGCAACCTGGTCGTGGAAAAGGATGATTCCGGGTAGCGCCGTCCGGATGGTGTTGGCCGTGACCCGACCGGTCGGCAGATCCGGCGTCAGCTTCAGCTTCGGCGCGAGCTTCACGGTTTCATACGCCGCGCGCGGGTAGCGGTAGCGTTTCGAAAGCGCGCGATCGAGCACCGGCGTGATCTTGTGTCCTTCGACGACGAGCTCGCCGCCGTACCAGGTGTTCTGCGGCTCGAGCGCGTCATTCATGAGCACGAGGTCCGCGCGCCGCGCCGGCGCGACGCCGCCGATGTCATTGTCGCGCGCATAACGCGTGGCCGGATGCAGCGAGCCCATGCTCCACGCCGTGACGGGTTTCATGCCCGCGACGACGGCCTGGCGGACGACCCAGTCCAGGCCGAACAGGAAAAGATCGTCGGCATCGCGATCGTCGGTGCAGACGCACACGCGCTTCGGATTGGCGCCGAGTTCGGTGACGGCCTTGATCGCCTGCGGCAGCGAGTGCCACGGCGTGGTCGGCGGGCCGCCGCGGAGAAAGATCCACACGCCGTTCTCGAGAAAATCGTCGGCGATGTCACGGTCGATCGACTCGTGGGTGTCATTGATGCCGCTCGCGGCGCCGGCGGCAACGAACTCCCGGCCGTAGATGTGCCCGCACACGGGTTTGCCGCGCCTGATGGCCTCCGCGAGAATCGCGTGGCTGCGCCGGTCGCCCATCGCGACCTGCACAAAATCCATTTTTTCGCCGAGGGCAACGGCCTCGGGCCACTTGTCGAACAGCGCACCGATTTTTTTCGCGGTCAGGTCGCCGCCGGCGGTTTCGAAATGCGCCGACGTCGCCGGCACGGTGCTCGGTACGGTCAGGAAAATGGACAGCGGGGCCTGGCGCGCGTCCCGCAGCATCCACTCGACGCCAGCGGCGTCGCAGACGTTGCCGATCTCATGGCTGTCGCAGAAAATCGTCGTCGTGCCGTTGAGTAGCGCGCCTTCCGCGTAGGCGCAGGCGGTCATCATCGAGCTCTCGATGTGGATGTGTGGATCGACCAGTCCCGGCCCGATGATGCCCCCGGCCGCGTCGTAGATTCTGGTTTTCGTGCCGGCGGCCTTGAACGTGCCGGCGGGTTTCACCACGGCGATGCGCCCGGATTTGATCCAGATCTCGCGATGGTCGTGGATCCGTTCCGTGTACGTCGACAGCACGCGGGTGCCGGTGATCACGAGGTCGGGCGCCTCGCGGCCCATCGCGACGGCCGCGAGCGAGCGGGTGACGGTGTGAAGCGGCGGGACGGAGAAACGGGTGAGGGCCATGCTCACCAGTTTGCGGATGCCGGCCGCCGGAGGCGAGTCAGAGTTGACGCGGAATCGCCGACGTCAGCACCTCGGGCTCGCCATCGGTGATCAGCACGTTGTCCTCAATGCGCACGCCGCCGAGCCGGACGTGTTTGTCCACCTCGGTCCAGTTCACGCAATCCCGGTACTTCGCCCGGCGCGCGGAGTCGTGGATGATCGCGGGGATGAAATAGAGACCGGGCTCCACGGTGACGATGTAGCCGGGCCGCAGGATCAGGTCCATGCGCAGGGACTTCAGGCTCGGTCGCGGATCGCGCGTACGCCCGGGCTCGAGACCGCCCGCATCGCGCACTCCGAGGCCGAGCATGTGGCCGAGGCCGTGCGGAAAGAACAACGTGTGGGCGTCCTGTTCGACGAGGGATTCCGGTTTTCCGCGCATGATGCCCATCGAAATCAGTCCGCCGACGAGATCGATCGCGGCGGCGAAATGCAGATCCTTCCACTCCGCGCCGGCCCGGCAACGGGCGGTGCCCCGGGCGAGCGCGTGTTGAACCACCTGATGAAGGTCCTTTTGGAAAGCGCTTGGTTTCCCGGCGACGTAGGTGCGCGTCACGTCGATCACGTATCGGTCCATTTCCGCGCCCGAATCGATGAGAATGAAATCGCCATTCGACGCGAAGCGATGCGGCGAAGGCGAGCCGTGGAAAACCGCGCTCTGGGCGCCGATGCCGACGATGGTGTCGTAGCCGGTTTTTTGGGCGCCCTGCCGAAAATATTCCGCCTCGAGCTCGATCTGCACGCGGCGTTCCGAGACACCCGGGCGCAGAAAAGGCTGCACAACAGTGTACGCCGCGACGGTGGCGGCGGCGCAACGCTTCATCACCTCGATTTCGCCAGGCTCCTTTGCCCGCCGGGCGTGGGCGAGCGCATCGCGCACCGCCGATGTCCGCGCAGCGTCGACCCCGGCGATTGCCGGCAGGGATCCAAGCGCCACCATCGGGCGGCCGGAGCGGCGTGCCAGCCAGCGATCGAACGTCGCGAGCGGTTCGCCCGGCTGTTGCTCGCGTCCTTCCCAGATTTTTTCCGCTTCGGTGACTTCCGGGACGAAGGAAACCCACCCGCCTTGCCCGTCCGAGCGATCGTGCGGGTCGAAAGCAAGGATGCCACCGGCGGTGTCGCTCAAACCGGTGAGATAAAAATATTCCTGGTGGGAGATGAACGGCAGCAGCTGGTCGCTCACCTCGGGTTTCGGGATCGGCGTGCCCGCACCCACCAGCAGGATTTCATCCGAGAGATTAAGCGCCCGCGCAATTTTTTCGCGCCGGGCCACGTGGTCCATGCTCATGGCCCATTGAACGACGGACCGGGCTTTTGGGCCAAGCCGAAAGCGGTCAGTGTCCGTTCACAGGAGGTCGCGAAGGGCGCAGAGAACCCCGGAATTTTTTACAGGAGGCAACTGAGGAAACGGAGGGAGCGGCCAATGGAGGGCGTCCGCTCCCACATCATTTTGCCTTCAGCTTCGCCTATGGCTTCCCGGCGTTTTTCTTCCCCGCGTCCTTTTTCGCCTGCTCCGCCTCGTCCGCCGCAATTTGATCGAGACCCAGCTTCGCCGGCGCGAAATCAGGGTGGGCGCGCAGCACCGCCTCGAAGCGTTCGCGCGCCTCGCTCTTGCGGCCGAGGTAATAAAGGCTGTACCCGCAGGCGGTGGCAGTCGCCATGTCCTCGGGCTGCAGCTTCACCGCGGCGTCGTAGTGAATCAGCGCGTTCTTGTAGTCCTTGGCTCCGGCGGAGAGGCGTCCGAGCTGGAATTCGCCCGCATAGGGGTTCACCTCGGCCAGTCGGCGCGCATAGTCGAACGCCTTCCTGACGTCGCCTCCGACGACTTCCGGGGCGTGTTCATAAAAAGTGATCAAACCGGTCAGGGCGGCGCTATTCCTGGGATCCAGCTTCAGGGCCCTTTCGTAGGACTTGCGCATCTTGACCGCAACCGAGTTGCCCTCGAGCGGGTCGAACGACGGAATCGCCGCAAAACAGATTTCGCCGAGGTTCACATAAAACTCTGGCCGGGTGTCGTCGCCCTTGGCCGCGCGTTCCGCAAAGTCGATCGCCTCGGAGTATTGCTTCTGCGCCAGCCGCACGCGTGACATGTAAAACAGCGCCTTCGGATCCGCGTGCCGACCCTTGACCATCGGCTCAAGAATGTCCTCGGCCTGGACGAATTCGCCCGCCCGGACCAGCTCGCCGGCCCGGTCAATGGGGCTCGGATCCGCGGCGGAAAGCCGCAGGGCAGTGACGAACGCGAGGGAAAGAAGGAGAATGATGCGGGGTGACATCGGAGATCGATTGAAGGGAGGGCGGGAGCCGTGGCAAGCGCGGGCGCTTTTTGTTTTATGCGATGACCGGAGATTTTCGTAGTTGATCCCGGATTCGTGCGCCTGATCGGTGTAGGGCGGCATCGCCCGCCGTCGCCAAGGCTTTGGCGGGGCGGGGCCGAATGCCGCCTGGTTCGAAAGGTGGAACCGGACCTCCCGGGCCGGTTTTGAACAACGTTCAACAGCGCGCCCGGAGGTCGCGCTCCACCCACGCTCCGTTCCCATCATGGCGGGGTTCGGCCCATTCGACAGGCTCAGGGCAGGCGACCCCGCCCTACATCGCCCCCGATCCGCCTCACGCCAGCGCCTCGGCCAGGATCTCCACCGGATGACGGGCCACGCGCCCGGTTCCGTCGGCGATCTGATGCCGGCAGCTGGTTCCGGGCGCCGCCACCGCGACCTCGTCGTCGGCGGCGCGAACCGCGGGAAACAGGACGAGTTCGCCGATCTGCTGCGAAAGCGCGAAATGCTCGCGCTCGTAGCCGAACGACCCGGCCATGCCGCAGCAGCCGGAAGGAATGACCGTGACGCGATGGCCGCGCGGCAGCTGCAGCATCTGCACGGTCGCGGCGACGGAGCCCAGCGCCTTCTGGTGACAGTGGCCGTGGAGCAGGATCCGGCGTTCGCGCGCCAGAAATGACTCCGACCGGATCCGCCCGCGCGTCGCCTCGCGGGCAATGAACTCGTCGATCAGCAGCGAGCGGGCCGCGAGCCGGCGGGCGGCCGGTTTCAGCGGCGCGCGCACGAGATCCGGAAATTCGTCGCGAAAACCCAGCAGCGCGGACGGCTCGATTCCCACGAGCGGAGCAGCTTCGGTGACCACCGGTTCGAGGAGCTCGACATTGCGCTCGGCGAGCGTGCGGGCCTCGCGGACCAGTCCCTTCGACAAATGGGCGCGCCCGCTTTCGATCTGGGAGGGAATGACCACTTCGTAGCCCAAGCGATTGAGCAATTGAATGGCCGCGATTCCGACCGGCGCGTCCGTGGTGTCGGTGAACTCGTCACAGAACAAGTGGACGCGCCCATTCGGAAACCCGGTCGACACCGTCGGACGGTTGCCCTGTTTCGCGTGCCAAGCATTTACCGTGATGGCCGGCAGCGGCGGCAGGCTCCGGCGCGGCGCGAAACCCGAAAATCGCTTGATCCAGCGGGCGGTGTCCGGCGCCGAAATCGCCCAATTGTAGAGCGCGGGAAACCGGCTGGCGAGGCGCATGGCCCGCCCGAAATTCGCCACGAGCCGCGAACGCAGGGGCACGCCGTGGGCATCGTTGTAGTGCTGCTGCCACTCGGCCTTGAGGCGCGTCAGGTCGACGTTGGACGGACACTCGGAGCGGCAGCCCTTGCACGACAGACAGAGGTCCATCACCTCGGCGAGCTCGGGACTGTCGAAGGGCTGCGCCGGATCGCGCGGATGGGTGAGGACGTGGCGCAGCATGTTGGCCCGGGCGCGCGTGGTGTCCTTCTCGTTGCGCGTTGCCATGAAGCTCGGACACATCGTTCCGCCCATCAGGTGCGATTTCCGGCAGTCGCCGGAGCCGTTGCACTTTTCCGCGGCGCGCAAGACGCCCTGCACGGCGCTGAAATCGAACACCGTCTCGTATTCCGGCGTGGGGTGGTGCGGCGCGTGCCGCAGCGAGGTGTCCATCGGCGGCGTGTCGACGATTTTTCCCGGGTTGAAGATTCCCCGGGGATCGAAGGCCGCCTTCAGCTCCCGCATGTAACGATAGCAGTCGTCGCCGACCATGAAGCGGATGAACTCACCGCGCAGCCGGCCGTCGCCGTGTTCGCCGCTGAGCGACCCGCGGTATTTCTTCACCAGTGCCGCGATGTCCGTCGCGATGCCGCGAAACATGCGCAGTCCCTCCTCGGTCTTGAGATTGAACAGGGGGCGGGTGTGCAGTTCGCCCGCGCCGGCGTGGGCGTAGTACACGCACGCGATGCCATATTTGTCCCGCATCAACGCGTCGAACTCGGCGATGTAGGCGGGGAGGTCCGCGACGGCAACGGCGGTGTCCTCGACCACCTCGCGCGGCTTGGCGTCGCCGACGACATTGGTCATGATGCCCTGGCCGGCGCGACGGAGGTCCCAGATCTTGTTGCAGTCGTCGCCCCACACGAACGGATAGGCATAGCCCAGGCCGGCCGCCTGGAATTCGCCGCGCACGCGACGCATCACCTGCTCGATCCATTCGCGCTGCTCGTGGCGAAATTCGATGACGAGCACCGCGCCGGGATCGCCCTGGACGAAAAATCGGTTTTTCGCCTGCTCGAGATTGCTCCGGGTGCACTCGAGGATGTGACGGTCGATCAACTCGCAGCCGAACGGCCCGTGGCGCATCGCGATCAGCGTCGCCTGCAGCGCCTCCGCGATCGACGCGAAGTGCGCGCACATCAGCCCGCCGGGCGGCGGCAGCCATTCGCAGTTGAGCTCGAACTCGACGCCGAGAAAAAGCGTGCCCTCGGAGCCGGCGATCAGCCGGCAGAGATTGAAGGGGCGATCGGACGCAGGATCGAAGACGGCGGACTCCATGAGCGCATCGAGCGCATAACCGGTGTTGCGCCGCGTGACGCCGGCCTTCGGGAAATTTTCCCGGATCATGCGCCGTCGTTCCGCGTCGCCGAGCAGTGCGCGCACGTGGCGGTAAATCGCGGTTTCGAGCGTCGCGGGTCCGGCGCACTTGGCGGCAAACTCGGCGGGAGTCAGCGGACCGAAGGTGACCTCGGACCCGTCGCTCAGGAACCCGCGCGCGGACACCAGATGGTCGCGCGTGGCGCCATAGACGATCGAGTTCGCGCCGCAGGAATTGTTGCCGACCATGCCGCCAATCATGGCCCGGTTGGCGGTCGACGTTTCGGGAGTGAAGAACAGCTCGTGCGGCTTCAGCGCGAGATTGAGCTCGTTGCGCACGACGCCGGGTTGCACGCGGGCGCGTCGTCGCGTCGGATCGATCGCGATGATCCGGTTGAAGTACCGGCCCAGATCGACGATGATCCCGCTGCCGACGACCTGGCCGGCGAGGGAGGTGCCGGCCGTGCGCGGCACGAGACCGAGGCCGTGCTGGCCCGCGAACGCGATGAGCCGCGCCAGGTCGGACTCGGTGCGCGGGAACGCCACCGCCGCCGGAATTTCCTGATATTCCGAGGCGTCGGTCGCGTACAGCAGGCGCATCGCGCGCCCCGTGTGCAGCTCGCCGTCGAAGCCGGCGCTGAGGGCGGCAAAGTCGACGGTGTTCGAAGCGGGAGTCATCGCAGCCCGACTCATGCAGTTGAATTCGAAAGGTTGAAAGTTGAAAGTGCCCGCGAGTCAGCGGAGGAGAGTCCGTTGCCTGTCCTGACCCTAACCGACGATTCGACGCCGTTCAGGGCCTCCGTCCCTCAACCCTCAACATTGAACGCCGCCCTTTCGCCAGCGCCATTCCCTGGAGCGAGCTCAGGAGATTCCACGCGCGGCCGGCCGGTCGGCGTCCTAATTCCGCTTGGGAAATCCCGCCGCGAGCTGCGGGGAGTGATTCCAGAATTCATCCCTCAATCTTTTCATTCCCGTTGGGTCCGATACCCCGGAGCTTGCTCCGGCTCGGACGGGAGTAGGAGTGGTAACGGCTTTCGTATCCGCGATAGCCCAGGCGACGGCGGGATGCCGCGATTACTCCCCCCGGGGTCTGACGCCCCCGGCTACAACAAGCCAAGTGCTTCTGTAGCCGGGTCCGAAGGGCCCGGAAGGATCGCGGGGCAAGCCTGCTCCTCCCGTTGCACCGCGGCATGAGGCAGAGAGTGACCGACTGATGCCTCG
>DASZXI010000048.1:0-26047 GCA_035545955.1 Candidatus Didemnitutus sp.
CGGCGTGCGCCGTCTTCCCAGCGTGTCGCGCTTCTCTCCGGTCTCCACCAACTCCGTCGTACCGGTCGTATGAGTCACCATTACCACAATCTACCATGTCGTATGTCTCGTAACTACGAGGCACCCGCGTTGACGCTTACGGCCTTTCAGCCCTTCACCGAGGCCGGCTCTCATCTCCAACCGTTGCGCCAGCCAGACGTCGCCGATGGAGGCCGGCGCAGTCTCGAAGAGACAGCGTCGTCCTCGCAACGCGTCCGGTTCAGCCGTACCGACTTCTGTCAAGAGTCACGACATGACCCCTTTGGGTCGGCCCCCGCCTCCTCCCAATGTTCAATTATCAGTCGATTTGGGCAACAGGCCCTCACGACATGACCCCTTTGGGTCGGCCCGTAGTTAGGAACCGATCATACACTGTGCCAGGCTCCCGAGGAACCGGCGTTGACGTTTACGTTTGGCTAGGCGACGGCATCCGATCCGCCCTAGTCTATTCTAGCGTGCAAAATATCAGAGAAACCCCGAGCTGGAACAGATGCGTCAATAAACCGCGTGATATCCGAATTAGACCCACCACGTAACCGCCTTTCGGCGAGCAATAGCTTTCCAGTTAACGGCAAATACATGCCCTGTTCAGGACCACTTAATGAAAACAATTCCGTGGCTTCTATTTGGCCCAAAATCCTTGCGCCTGCGGATCCTTTGTAGCTATATTTACCGGCTTTTATCTGCTTGGTGCCATTATATACTTGATATTCTATCGTGCAAACAAGGTCCTCCAGTTTCGAAGAACTAACATTTGTGAATAGCATGACGGCAAATAGCTGCGTGTTAGACTTATCTGAAACGGACGATTCAGCTACCCTATATCCAATGTCTATTTTGCCCCAGTCTGGGCCGTCGCCAAATTCCGTATAAGAACGAAAAAGACCTGGAGATGGCAGTGGAACACCAGGGGCGAGCAAGCGCTGCTCCCCGGCAGCTACCACAAATGACAGACAAGACGATAAAAACAATCGGCACGCTATTTTCATATCAAAAATGAAAGTATGATACATTTCCGCTCCACAACATTCCGCCTGGCGCTTGACTTATAGGTGGTGTGTACATCATGAAATCGCCCCCTCGTCTTGCAATTATTGTCATACCCAATGCCTTGGCCACAATGATATCACCATTGGTCAACACACTCCCGATATCGGAGTGATCATGAAAAAATACCAAACTTACCCCGGTTAAACTACCCTGAATGCTGTCGAATGCCGCTTTAATGTCAGCCGGGTATATTGCTTCATCGGGCCCGCGACCGTTGACGATCTTACTGCCCACGATCGTTCCGTCGCTGGCAATGACTGTTGCATAGCCAGCCTCCCAAATTGCAGATTTTCCTCCTACCGAATGCGTTATCGTGGCATTGGAATCTGCAACTTGCTTATGAAGATCCGAATCGGCTTGCCCTAGCTTTGCGAGGTAAGAGTCCAGTCCCGGGTATTTACCATTTTTCCAATTCGATATATTGTTTTTTTGGTTTCCATTCCATATGCTAGTACTATTCTCATTACTTTCTACCATGGGATTACTTTGCCCATTTAGCAGGGCTTCTTGATCAATGTCGGCCTGAATGTCCCCCATGATAGCGTCTAGAAAACTTGCTCCACTCCGAGGCCTTAAAGCGTTCACCACAAACGGTTGTAACGTAATCATGTTGGGGTCGTCAGACCCTGGATCATTTCTTCCGCTGCGAGCGGCGGCTGCGTTGTAAGCGGCATCCTCTCCCGCTTGGTCGGCTTCGGCTTGGGATTTTCCCTCTTTCAAAGCTTGCTGAACTGCAGCTTGTTGGGCGGTCAATCCGGCGTTAACAACCGCTATCAGGCCCCAAAGCCGGTACACATGCTGCATCCACGCCGTGTATCCAAGGTCAGGCCCGCCAGGCATCACCTCGTCAACCGAGCCGGCCAAGCCTGGGACACGAGTGCCGGGACCAGTGGCGGGAACGCCAAAATACGCAGCGAAGCCGTTGTTTAAGTCGAGGCGGGCCTTTGCTCGCTGCGAATCGTTCCACCCGGCAAAGTTCTGATACCATGCTCCCAAATCGAGCCACACGTCCATTCCCAGGGTGTCAACTGAACCGACTCCGTTGTTTCCGCAGAACGCGTATAAGTTGAGTCCACCCTGCTCTCCGATCGTATCGCGATTGAGAAAACGGCCAAGCGACGGGCTGTAAAAGCGCGTCCCATAGTAAAGCAGACCGGTTTCGAAGTCGGCATACTTGGTGCTGAAGGTGAATGGGCTCGCAGACGCCTGAAGCACCGCATCGCGCATCTCAGAGCGCACGCACCCGCCGAAGGGGTCGTACTCATAGGCGGCGGCAAAGGTTCCATAGGACCCGCTGCCCGAGGTCCCATTGACCAAGCTTACTACATTCCCATTGCCATCGTAAGTCGGCCAATAGGTCGTGCCGCCGGTCGGCGGTGTCCCATAATCATGGATTTGCAGCAAGCCGCCCACGCCTCCAGTTTGGTCGAGGCTGCCGACCAGATCAAGGCCCCAGGAGTACGACCTCGTAATGTTGCCGGTCGAGTTGTTGATCTCCGCGATCAGGTTCCACCCATTGTAAAGAAAGAGGGTGTCGGCCGACGGCGTGCTCGAATAGCTGCCGCTCCCATAGGGGTAGGTTATCTTTTCGACCCGGCGACCGAGGTAGTCGTACACGAAAACAAGTTTCCGTGCGGCCGCGGTTGGGATCTTTCCTGTCCCGATTGCGGTGCTCGGGTTTTCCATTTCCACCAGGCGGTTTTCCGCATCGTAGACGTATGTCCACGTCTCGTCGCCTTTCAAATTTCCGTCCTCGTCATAGGTGAATTGCTCCCAGGCCTTGGGAACAAGGTACACCTTCGTCGTGCTCGCCACATAATCCGTCGCCCCCGGAATGGCGCCATAGATGGTCGCCGTGCCGGCGACCGGGCTGCCTTCGTTCGCCGGCTCGAGGTCGGCTGCCCAGGCTTGGTCGACCTGAGTTACACCTGGCGACTGCGATACCGCCAGATGGGCACTGGGAGCGGCCGTTCCCAGCACCCTCACGACATTGTTTTCCTTGTGGTCGTAGCCGTTCGTCGCGGTCGTGGTGTACTGGTCGTCGGTGGAACTCGCGCTGCCGGTCTCACCGGAAAGGGTGCGGTTGCCGATCGAATCGTATCGGTACTCAAATCGACGCCCGGGCAGTTCGTTCGTCGAAGTGGCGGAGTAGGTCCCCGGGGTGCCGCGGTACATGGCCGAGGTCTGCAGCTCGCCGCGATCGTTATAGGAATAGTTATTGTAAACACTGGTGTAGGTTGACAGCGACGCAGTGTAGTCGGCGAACGGGGACGTGGCACCGCTGAATTGCGTCATCGTGGTTCTCTGGCGGGCGCTGTCATACCCGTAGGTGAACTGCGTGAGCGTCGTCGACGTATTCCAGTTGCTCGCAATGCTGGTCATGAGATCGCGCTGTGAGTCGTAACTACGGGATACCTTAAGCAAGCCGACCGAATACCCATCGATGAGTCGCGTCTGCTTGCCAGCGGTACTGTCGTAGTAATATCCGTACGAAACATCCTGGGAGGGCACGCTGCCGATCTTTCCCGAGACGCCGATGAACCAGCCCCCATTCGAATAGGTGTACGTCTGCTCCAAATCGCGGTCTTGGGTCCCTGAAATCCCGAGATCGAATCCGGAATTGCGACCGGTCACCGTTCCCTTGGTATAACCATAGCTGCCGAACGATCCGGCCGACGAGCTTGAAGAGGTCTCATAGAGCTCTGTGATCCTTCGGGTCGGGCTCCCGTAAATCGCCGGTAGAGCAACGTAGTCTAGCCGCCAGGGACGTCCGCTGACGTAATTGAAATTTCTCGTGCCCGCGCCATCACCCACTGACTGGAGCTGACCTCCGCGCGTATACCCGTAACTAAGCGTAGGTGTCTTATAGGTCTCCAAGGTGTCATTGTAGCTTACACTTGTTAATTCGCCGGTATTCGCGTCGTACCCGTAGGTAGTTAGTACCCGCGTCGTTGGATTGCTCGCCAGCCCGCGCGCCCACTTCCGGGTGTAAGTCTGTTGCAGAACATTGTAGTCGAACTCGACCGTGTGGCTGGCCGCGTCCGTTTTTTGGTACAACAATCCAGATGCAGTGTCATACATCCACGTAGTTGTATTTCCAGTGCCAACCGACGGCCACGTTGGGCTATCCGCCGAGGGCGCGCCTTGATAGGTTGTCATCGAGGTTCGGTCCCCATAGGTGGCATCGTAACCATAGGAAACGGGATAGGTGCCGTTTCCCCACACCTCGTATACTCTACCCAGCGGGTCATATTTGTATCGCGTGTAGCGGTTGGGCGAACTTGAATCATGCGTCCAATCGAGCCGCCCGCACGAGTCATAGTCATTGGTCACGATCGTCGTGCCTGACTCGTCGATAACCGTTTCCACCAAGGTCGTCCCCGATTTGTAGCCGATGGTCGTCGTCTTGTTCCGCGGGTTCGTCTTGACGTGGGCCCGTTCAAGCCCGTCGTAGCTGACGCTATCCACCAAGCCGTCAAAGCCGGTCGCCGACGTTGTCAGTCCATTGACAGAAACCGTGGACTGATTGCTCGCCATACCGGGCGCTGATGTGCTGGTCGTCACCGTTTTGGTGCTCCGGTTGACGGTGGTGGTGGAGTCGACAGTATTCCCCTCCAAGTCAGTCGTCTTGATTTCCGCTTCGACTCCTCCAGTTAGGCCCGTCAGTCGGACTCGCTTATACGTGGTTGCCGCCGTGGCGACAGAGGCGACCGGATAGGTGGTGGCGGTCGATTTCAGCCACCAATTGGCGCCGTCATAATCGAACGAAATGTCCTGGTCGGACATCCGATCGGTGCTGCTGTTCACCAAAGTACCGGTGGCATCCATGTCTTGCCCTGAATGCGCCAAAGCCCCCAAGGTGTCGTAAAAATACAGCGTCGGAGCCAATTGGTCTGCGTCGCTCGCGTTCGTTATCCTCGTCTTGCTCAGCAGGCCCGTCGTTCCATCGTACGTGTTCTTTGTGAAAAGGTCCGATTTGCCGCTGATCGAGAATCCCGCCTTTTCGGTCTCAATCGTTCGCCCAAGCCAATCGACCCAGCTCTTGTTCATACGGGACGACGAGGAGCCTCCCACATTGGTTTGAGTGTAGCGCCGTCCGTCCGATTCGACACCGTAAGAATAATACTCCGCCACGACGGCCGTGCCGGTGGTCGACTGAAGCATGCCGTCGACAGAATAGGTGTTAATGGTAGTGCCGGTGTCTGGTGCGGCCTTGGTCGAACTCCAACCTGCCCCGCTTACGCTGTAATTTCGGGTCAGGCCCGTGGCCGTCTGTCCGGGCAAGGTTTGGGTATATGGACCTGCAAGATTGAAACCGGTGCTCGAGACGATACTGTTCGTTCCATCCGTAAGCGTCGTTGAGGTCAGGTTCCCGGCGGCATCGTAAACATAGTTGGTGGTAGGCCCACTGGCCTTCGCGACCGTCAATGCCCGACCGAGCCCGTCAAAATTCGAATAGTCGATTTCGACACCCATAGGGTCGACGGTTTGTGTAAGCATGCCATTGGTGTACGCGCACGAAGTTTCCGCTCCGTTGCTGGCCAGGTCGTCGGTCATCCTGCCCGCAAAGTCATAGGTCAGATCCTCAGAGGAAACCGGCACGCTGGAAAAATTCCCGCTGCCGACGTAGACCCAGGTTTCCTTCCTGATCACGTTTCCCACGGGATCGCGGATCACCACATCTTTGGTCGACTTGTTGGCGATCAGATGGATTGGCAGCAGATCCTGCCCGTCAAAAGAGGTGAAAGAATCGCCGACGCTGGACGAACTCGAGCCGTGCCAGACAATCGATCGGAAATACAGAGTGCCGGTCGTGGCGACCGTGAACGTTTTGGTGGAGCTGTTCCAATTTCCGAGATAATAGGCATATGAGTCCTGCGACTGATCTGCGCGCATCACCCGGAGCGGTAGGCTGAAATAGTCTGCCGAAGTTATCGGGTCCACGATTTCGGTTTGCGACACCAGGTAGTGGTTCGCATTGTCATAATAGTCCCATTTTGTATACTGAGTATACGTCTCAGTATGCGTGGTGCTATTCAGCGTCAGCCCATTCGTCACCGTTTGTGTCTCTTGAGAGGTTTGAATGGTTCCGCTTGGCGACGCATATCCCTTAATGTTGTTCGGAATTGTGTATTTTAAGTTCCAATCCTGTTGATAATCATAGGTGATAGAATTCCCCACCGTGTACGCCGCCGCTGGCGCGCCACCCGTGGGATTTCCGAAGGGATGGCTCTCAACCTGCAATTGCCCCTGCGCGTTAACGGTATTGTAGTAGGCATAACTGACCCAATTGTTTGTCGGATAGGTGATCGATTTGATTTGTCCGTAATTACCGACATCGGTGCTGGTCGTGAAGTAAGCGTAGGTGGTGGTCATCGCCGTCGTATCCGGGTCGACCACCAGTTGCGTCATCTCCTCGCCCCACGGCTGGTTCTCGTAGTGGTACTTTGACTTCGCCACGATCGTTCCAGAAGTGCCGCCATTTCTTACCACCACAATGTCATCGCGGGTCGATCCGCTAACCGTGCTGTTGTGCGTCGTCGTTCTTGTCCACGTGGACGTGTCGCCCTCCTGCAAAGTCAGCTGATAGTTTCCTGAGACCATAGTGCCGCTATCAAGCGACAGCCGCGACCTAGTCGTTCGCGTTCCTTCTGTTTCGTCCACGAGCAGCACGGTCGAACCTGAAGAATAGACGTGGATCGTCTTCCATGCAGTGGGCGGACTGCTGATGCTTTTCGAATAGGGAGGTGCGCTACCGGTCCAGTGAGAGGGGTCGTAAGTGTAGATGTTAATGGTGTACCCGCCTCCTCCCGAATCATCCACGAGGTCGAATAGCGCCAACGGGGTTTGCACCTGTTGAAGCGTCTGTCCGAGAGAGCCATTCCGAGCGGGTGTGGGTATTTCTCCGCTATTGGCAGGAAAAGCTGCGACAAGGGCATCGCGGGAATACGCGGTCAGGGTGACGTCCGGCTGCACTATTCCAATGTTTCCCGCAGCCCTGCCAGAGCGCAGGGCTCCGAGACCCACTTGCCAGGCAATGGACTTGCCGACTTGAAACCCACTGAAATTCGGAGCTCCTCCGGGCACCTGAAGATCACTTGCCACAATTTGAACGGTGAATGAGTAGCTAAACGTCATGGTATTGGACGTTGTGCTGGACCCGGAGAAATTCGGGGTCAATGATCCCAGCCCTACCGTCGTGATGTTCCAACCGGGCGGGGGCATAAAAATGACGCTCCCCTGGCTGTTGAACATATGGTACGGGTTCACGAAATAGCCGCTGACCACCGTGCCCGAGAAAGTGGCGTTATATGGTTTCCCGAGCCGCAGATAAGCGGCCTTACCGGTGGATTGTCCTGCGTTGTTGTTACCCGTGGTGACTTGCGTGCCGTACTCATCAGTGAGTGTTAAAGAGGCGTATCCACTATCGCCCTCACTCGTCGTGAGGTTACTGGCGAAACGCACCGCGAAGCCCTCCTGCACGGGCTCAACTGCCATTAGGCGCGGGAGCGAAATTGTAGCGAAAACCAAAAGAAGAACGGAGAATAGTCGTTTCATCGTTCAACCTTTGTTCGCGTTCGGGTTGAGCTGCGGCTGCGAGAGCTGCTGCAGATCCGCCCGGATCTTCGCCAAGTCTGCGTTATCGGGTGCGAGCTTTATGGCCGCATCGATATCGGCTCTCGCCTGAGCCAACTTTCCTAAAAACTGCGAGCGCAAGAAGGCGAGCTGGCGGAGCAACTGGACGGCTTGATGTGCGTCCTGACCAGCGGTTCCATTGAGTGCCTTGGTTAAAGACGCTTCGGCCGCGACAAAGAACACCATCGCTTCAACCGGCTTGTGTGCACCCAAAAGGCGAAAACCAACGTCCGACGCGGCGAACCCAAGGTCGGAGTCACTATCGACGGGAAGGCCGCTCGGGTTCGAAGTTAGCTGCAAACTTACGAGCGCGGCGGCAGCAACGGCTTTCCCCTGAATAACCGACTCGACAATCGCCTTCCGGGCCTCGATGGCCACCGTGAATGAATTGCTGTCGGTATTGGGCTGCGCCGCTGGTGCAGGCGTTGCCGTTTGCGCGGCTAGTTGGCTGAAACCGGAAAGTACGCAGACAAAAAGGAATCTTTTCATGGTCGTGGTATTCATTGCGGCCTGGTGACTTTCAGACCGATTGACGAATTCGAGATGCTGGTGGACGTGACGTTCGTTTTCGGGTGAAGAAGCCCCAGTTGCTGCTTGATCACATATGGAATTCCGTCGCCGCTGTTGGCATTTGGATCTGCGCCGAGTTGGCTGCTGAACCACGTACGCTCCCAGGAATCGGTTAAGCTATTGGCGTCGGAGTCTCCGGTGGGAATGTATTCCCAAAGAAGATCCCAATCATGGTCGCCGTTAAAATCGCCCGCTGCGGCGACACGCCAATGAGTGTCTACCCCGGCCAAGTACGGCATGCTCGAAATCGAAGTGCCGCTCATTAGCCAAATTGAGTGATCACCCGTCGAGGGATTCTCCCAAACCAAGTCGGAGGTGCCGTCGTAATTCACGTCGGCCACCGTTGCCACACGCCACGAGGTCGAGACATTTGCCAGATAGGGCTGGCTCGAGATGGTGGCGAGGTTCATGAGCCAGATGGCATGATCACCCGTGTTGGTATTCTCCCAAAGCAGGTCTGCCGTACTGGTACCGTGGAACGTTCCGACGCCCGCAATGTGCCAGGCGGTACCCACATTGGCGATGTAAGCCGAACCGGTTTGCGAAATCGTCGGCGTGTTGGTCATCTTCCAAACGGCGCGATCACCATTTGCCATGCTTTCCCACACGATATCGCACCCGTGAGTTCCACCGTATTCTCCCACCCCGACAATGCGCCAATCCGTCGAGACTGTCGCAATGTACACCACCTGACTCACCGTCGTCCCGCTCATTTGCCAAACGCATCGGTCGCCCGATTCCACGTTCTCCCACACAATGTCGTGGTTGCTTCCGCCGAACGGCCCAGTGGCCGCTATGTGCCAACTGGGGTCCACATATCCGAGGTCGCCTGTGCTACTCAGCGAAGCCCCGCTCAAGTACCAAACGGTCCGCTGTCCAACGTACTGACCGTACATCGGTGAAACGGCGGCCGATAGCACGACCGCGATTGAGGCCATCAAGGATAATTTCACGAATTCCTCCTTGCCCGCGTTTCGATGGCCCTCAAAACGCGAGCGACTATATTTACTGCCAATAGATCTGGTGAACGTCGCGCTCCGAGCTCCCGACGCCGCGATTTCTCGCGCTGCAACTTCTATGGTGCAGCAGGCTGAAGCGAGTCAAGCAGTGCCTCATCACAAAGACGTAAATTCCACGTCACATGCGATCGGAGTATTATAGAGATCGGTTTGGGCAACTCTCCATAGAAAACGTTTCCGAGAAATTTATATTCAAAGTTAACGCAGGAACGTGGCTCTGCCAAAATCACACTTCTTCTGCTGCTTGTGATCGCCGTCGCCCCGGTGCCTCGGCCCAGCCTTTCAATCACTTGGACCCTGTTCCGTATCCGTCCACGGTTCCCCGCTCACCGCTCCCAGCTCACCGTACCCCGCTCACTGCTCCCTCCTTAGACCTTACACCTTAAAGCTTATCGCTTTAAGTTCCCCAACGCATCCAGGCTGCGCAGCACCGTCTTTTTCCCCGTAGGCAGGGTCGCCGAGGGAGCCGCCCGCGGCGCCGGGACCGAACGTGCATTCGGATCGATCCGCTCCAACGCCCGTTGCAAACGTACGGCCGAAACCGGTTCGGCCGTGCCGAGTTCCTGCGCAAACAGGCTGACGCGGAATTCCTCGACCAGCCAGCCGAAGTCGCCCGCCGCTGAACCGAGTCTTCGGCCGGCCTCGACAAACGGCGCCAGCTCCGCCGCGCGCTGGGCATCCTTGGCCGGATCACGCCGCCAGCGACCTGCTCGCAGCGATCGTCCTTTCAAATACCGGGGAATCTGCTCCAGCCGATCAAAAGGAATCCGGCGAAGAAAATCCGGCGGCAAAAGTTCGTCGAGCTCGGCCGCCGCGCCCGGCGGAGGATCCTTCAGTGTCTGCAAATCCGTCCGCAACGCCAGAATCTCACGCAGCCAGCCAAGCAGGCGCGGCACGAGCCCGCGCAGATCGCGTTTCTCCTCCTCGATTTTTTTCGCGAATTCATCGGCGTGAAGCCGGGTCAACTCGCGCCCGCAAACCCAGCGGACAATCGCGTCCAGCGCGTCCGCCTGAAGGTCTGCGAGCGGAGCCAGCGTGGCGGCCGCGGCGCCGAGCTGCCGCAGGTCGCGCAGGTCCTTTTCCAGCCAGCCAATTTCGTATTTCAGCCGCGACTGGAACAACGCGGCGAGTCCGGCACGGGTCGCCGACTTCGCCTCTTCCGGACTCGCAAAGAGCCGTACGGCCACGCCCGCAGCAAATGCCTGCAGCCCCGGCCAAGCCTGGACGGCCACGCCGTCGCGCTCCGCCACCTTCACGACCTCCGGAAGATCGCCAAATTTCCAGTCCCCGGCCGGCAAGGTTTCCCATTTCCGGCGCGCATCGGCCCAGGCGCCCGCGGAAGTCTTGTCGCCGCGCGCCGCATCCCGGCTCGCCGCGAGCTGACGGGTTCCGAGCTGGGTTCGCAACGCTTCCAGGTCGCGATCGGCGGCCAGGGTGGCACCCGAGGCGTCCACCACCTCGACCCGCACCCGAAGATGATCGGGCATCGGCTTCGCGGCAAAGAAGCGCGGATCCACTCGGACACCCAAACGATCGGTCAGGATCTCAGCCAGGGCCGCGGCGAGCGTGGGCGGCGGCCTGCGGCCCGCCAGCAATGCAAGCCGGCTGGCGATCTCGCGCGCCGCCTGCGCAAACGGAATCAGTTGCCGACGCAACTCCTTCGGCAGCGCCTTCAACAACAACTCGACCTTCTCACCGACATGCCCGGGGACCGCCCAGTCGAGCGTCGCGGGATCCAGACGGCCCAGTTCCTCGGCGGTCACGCGCACGGTGACACCATCCTCGGCCGACCCCGGTTTGTAGGCGTAGCCCAGCGGCAACACACGATTGTCGAGCGCCAGCGTTTCCGGAAACGCTTCGGTCAACGATTCGTCCGCCGGCGCCGGACTCAGATCCTCCGCGGTCATCCGCAGCGCGGCCTCGCCCTTTCCGCGCCGCACGAAATCGATCAGCTCCGGCACGCTCGCGATCGCCGGCTCGCCGGGCGCCTCGCCCACCGCGGCCGCGAGCTGGCGCGCGTAGAAGCGATAAGCCAGCTCATCGAGGTTCAGGAAACTCGCGCTGCGCAAACGGGTGAGCCGGGCTTCGACTTCCGCCCGGACCTGCCGGTTGTGCGCCAGGAATTCGAACGGCCAGGTCACCGTGTCGCCGACCAGCCCCTCGCGGATGAAAATCTCCGTCGCGGCGCGCGGCGCGAATCGTCCATAGCCGACGGAACGCGACTCGACCTCGAGATTGTACAGCCGGCACTTTTCCTTCACGAGCACGCGCCCGGCCTCCGCGCTCCAGAACGGTTCGCTGTGGCTGACGCGCAGCAGGTGCTGTCCCAACTCGACCGCCCAGCGCGGATCGATCCGCGCACAGGTCCGGGCAAACATCCGGGCCGTCTCCACGATCTCGGCCGCCATGAGCCAGCGGGCGCCCTTCGGTTTCGTGGCGCTTTTTTGGACCGGCGACGATTTCTCGTGCAGCGCCGATCCGGGAAAGATCGCGATCCTGCGGTCGTGCGTCGCGAGAAAATCGCCCTCGTGTCCCCGCACGGCGACGTTGCCGAGCAGGCCGGAAAGAATGGAACGGTGAATCGATCGATAAGAGTGCGAGCCGAAGCGCATCTCCCGTTCCGCGACGTCGGCGCGGCTTTCCCGACGGCCCTCCGGCACGCCGTCGTGCACCGACGTCAGCGCGAAGCCGTCGCGCCCCGAAAGCACGTCGACGAGCTGCGCGTGCACGTCGCGCCATTCCCGCATGCGCAAGAACGAGAGATAGTGCTTCTGGCAGAAGCGTCGCAGCTGGCCGAGGCTCAGCTTCTCGAACTCGTCGTGATAGGCCTCCCAGATCGCGAGCAGGGTGAGGAAATCGGAATCCGGATGCGTGAATCGACGATGCGCGGCGTCGGCCTTGGATTGTTCATCGATCGGACGCTCGCGCGGATCCTGCACGGTCAGTCCGGACGCGATGACCAGTACCTCGCGCATCGCCTTTTCCTCGCGGGCCTGAAGAATCATGCGCGCCACGGTTGGATCGACCGGCAGGTGCGCCATTTCCGCCCCGAGCGGCGTGAGGTCGCGCTCGACGGGGTTTCCCGCCTCGGACGCCGCCGCGATTTCCTCCGACCGCCGGCTCGACAACGCGCCCAATTCCTCGAGCAACGCGTACCCGGCGCGCACGCCGCGTGCGGGCGGCGCGTTGAGAAACGGGAATTCCTCGATCGCGCCCAGGCCGAACGCCTTCATCCGCAGGATCACGTCCGCGAGATTGCACCGCTGGATTTCCGGCTGCGCAAATTTCGGCCGGTCCAGAAAGTCCTGCTCGGAGTACAACCGGATGCAGACGCCGTTGCTCACGCGTCCGCACCGGCCCTTGCGCTGGTCGGCGCTGCTCTGCGCAATCGGTTCGACGGGCAGCCGTCGCGTGCGGCTCTGGGAGGTGTAGTGGCTGATGCGCGCCAAGCCGCTGTCGATCACGAACCGGATGCCGGGAATCGTGAGCGAGGTCTCAGCGATGTTGGTCGAAACGACGACCTTTCGGGCCGGCGTCGGCGCAAAAACGCGCTGCTGCTCGGAGTTGGTCAGTCGCCCGAACAAGGGCACGAGTTCGATCCGCCCGCGCGCCACGGACTCCAGCGCGCCGCAGGCCTCGCGAATATCGCGCTCCGTCGGCAGAAAAACGAGCACGTCCCCTTCGGCGCTTTCATGCAGCACCCGCCGGACGGCCTCGACGGTCGCATCGAGATAGGTGACCTCTTCCCGCTTGTCCGTCAGGTCCGCCGGCGGGGCGTAAATCACCTCGACCGGATACATGCGGCCGGACACTTCGATCACCGGCGCACCGTCGAACGCCGCCGCAAAGGCCGCGGTATCGATCGTGGCCGACGTGATCACGATCCGGAGATCCGGACGCCGGACGCGCAGCCGGCGCAGGTGACCGAGGATAAAATCGATGTTGAGCGAGCGCTCGTGCGCCTCGTCGACGATGATCGTGTCGTACTCCCGCAGGTCCGGGTCGCCATGCAGCTCCGCCAGCAGCATGCCGTCGGTCATGAATTTCACGACCGTCTCCGGCGAGGTCTGGTCGGCAAAACGGATCTTGCAGCCGACCTCCCGGCCCCACGCCACGTTGAGTTCCTCCGCCACACGGCGCGACACGGAGCTGGCGGCCACGCGGCGCGGCTGGGTGCACGCGATCCGACCGCGCGTGCCCGACCCCGCGGCGAGACACATCTTCGGAATCTGGGTGGTCTTGCCCGAACCCGTTTCGCCGGCCAGCACCAGCACCTGATGGCGCTGTAAAAACCCAATGATTTCGTCGGCCCGCGCGCTGATAGGCAGCTCGGGCGGGAACTCGATACGGAAGGACGGAGGCCTTTTGGGACGTGACGGCATCGCGGGGGTGGGCATGCTGAGCGAAGCGAAGAATCCGGATTCGGAAACGACAAAAAGATGCCTGAAACCACGCCTCCCACTCCCGCCGAGGTGACTCTCAAGCGCGTCCAGCGTCTCGCGGCGCTCGATGCCTGGGGCTATGTGATCATCGCCGGCATCTGCGCCCTCGCTACGCTCGGATTCGGCGACCTGCTCGGAGCCATCGTGGGGCTGCTGATCGTCGTTGGCGGAGTCATCGAGCTGCGCGGCCTCGGCCGGTTGAAGCGGCGCGACGCCTCCGGCATGAAGCTGCTCGTGCGCGCCGAATTCTGGGTGCTGGCGGTGATCACGGTCTATTGCGCGCGGTGTCTGGGCAGTTTCGACGCGGGGTATCTGCGGGACGACGTCATTCCCCACATGCGCGAAACCGCATCGGCGTTCGGCGCGAACTTCGACGATTTGATCCGCGACGGACTGCACCTCTCGCCCGATCAACTCGTCCCGTTCATCCGCAAGGTGTTCTTCCTTTTCTATGGAACCGTCCTCGCGGTGACCTTCCTCTACCAGGGCGGCATGGCGCTCTATTTCCGGCGCCGCGTCGCCGTGGTCACGGAGGCCCTGAGCCCCCCGAACCAGCAACGCTGGGAAAAGCCCCCGCCCGCTCCGCCCCCCGGCGGTCAGGTTTACACCCTGAAGAGACCGGCCGCCAACGGTCCGTTTTTCCCTCAGGACATCATCGGCCGCAAACGGGACGGCGCCGAACTCACGCGCGAGGAGATCGAGTTTTTCGTGCGCGGCACGGTCGACGGAAAATTCGCCGACTATCAGGCCTCGGCCTTGCTGATGGCGATCTTCTGGCGCGGACTCACCGCCCAGGAAACCGCGTGGCTGACCGAGGCGATGACACGCTCGGGCGAGACGATCGATCTCTCGGATCTCTCCGGCGCCAAGGTTGACAAGCATTCCACCGGCGGGGTCGGCGACAAGGTCTCGCTGATTCTCGCTCCGCTCGTCGCGGCGTGCGGCGTCAAGGTGCCGATGATGAGCGGGCGCGGCCTCGGACACACCGGCGGCACGCTCGACAAGCTCGAGGCGATCCCGGGCTTCCGCGTCAACCTCGGCGTGCCCGAATTCCGCCTCACCCTCGAGCGGGTCGGCTGCGCCATGATCGGCCAGACCGCGCAATTTGTGCCGGCCGATCGCAAGCTCTACGCTCTGCGCGATGTGACGGCCACGGTCGAATGCATCCCGCTCATCTGCGCGAGCATCATGAGCAAGAAGCTCGCGGAGGGGATCGATTCGCTCGTCCTCGACGTGAAATTCGGCCGCGGCGCCTTCATCAAGCCGAAGGAACGCGCGCTCGAGCTCGCGCAGGCCCTGGTCGCGATCGGTCGCGCGGCGGGCAAGCCCGTGCGCGCCGTGCTCACCGCGATGGAACAGCCGCTGGGCCGTTGCGTGGGGCACACGACGGAAGTGTTCGAGGCCATCGAGTGCCTCAAGGGCCGCGGTCCGGCCGATCTGATGGAGGTGACGTACGCGCTGTGCGGTCACATGCTCGTGCTCGGAGGCGCTGCACCCGATCTGGCCGAGGCCAAGAGGAAACTCACCGCCGCCATTTCATCCGGAGCCGCGCTGCGGAAATTCCAGGAGTTGTGCGTCGCGCAGGGCGGCGACCCGCGGGTGATCGACGATCCCCGGCTGATGCCGACGGCCTCGATCATCACCGAGCTTCGTGCGCCCGCCGGCACCGGCGGGTTCGTCGGGGGCGTCGATGCCCTGAAGGTGGCCCAGGCGGTCATGATCCTTGGAGGCGGTCGGGCAACCGTCGCGGACGCCGTCGATCACGCGGTCGGCATTTCCGATCTGGTCAAGGCCGGCGAGCCGGTCGCAGCGAGCTCACGGCTGTGCACGCTCCATGCGAACGATGCCACCAAGGCGGCGCGCGCCGAGGCGCTGCTGCGCGAAGCGATCACGTTCTCTCCAGGTTTTCCCCGGCTCGAACCGCTCGTGCAGGATGTGATCGAGTAAGTTTCGGTGAATGTAGGGCGGGGTCGCCGAACCCCGCCGAGAACACCCGCCTCGATAGCGGGTGCCTCAAATTCACCCGATTTCCGCAACGTGCGTTCCCGACGACAGGGGTCGGCCGCCCTCTACCAATGCCGTCCGTCGGCATTGCATCGGCGAGAACGCTCAGTGGGTTTCTGTACCCACCTTTTCGTGCCGATTCGTGACTTTCATGGGGGATCGTTCTTGGCGGGATATGGCAATCCCGCCCTACATCGTAGCGTCGATTTGGCGGCTCGTCGGATGCCGGTCGCTCAACCCTCAACATTCAACTTTCAACCGCTCGTCCTGCCCCGCCCGCCCCCTCAGCGCGCGCCGATCACCTGGATGCGGTCCAGAAAAACGCGCACGCCCGCCCCGCCGAGGTCACTGACCGGACGCAGGACATTGGGAAAAAGATGACGGCCCTCGACGCGGTCGTTGAAGCGCATGTTGCGCACGTCCCAGCCGCTGACGACATAGTCCAGTTCCTCGACGCGAACGGCATCACCGTCGTCCTGAATGCAGTCCTGCGGCACAAAACAGAAGGTCTCGGGCACTTCACCTTCGAAGATCCGGCCCGTCTGGCCGGCAATGGAAATGGTGGGGGTGTTCATGTGTGAGTGGTCCGGTGGCGGGATTGCCTGCCGGCATTCCGCAACCGTATCGCTCCGATTTCCGTTACCAAATCGAAAAGCCGGCGTCACTTGATCGTAACAATTGCTAAATGCCGTCGCCTCAATCCGCGTCCTCCGATTTGCTTCTGGCCGCCGTGCGACGGGCGCGTTACGAGGGCGGGGTGGATAGTGCCGCTCCCGAAGCTCCTGGCCGCCGGCGATTTGGCAATCGCCTGCGCGAAGTCTGGCGCGGTGTGGTCCTGGCCGCCGATCAGGGACAGCGCCGCCGGCTTGGAATCGTAACCTTTCTGCTGGTGCCGGTCATTGGCCTCCTCGACTACGAGTCCGGCTTCGAGGTTTCGCTTTTTCTCATCTACTGCCTGCCCGTCGTGCTGGGCACCGCCGCCTTCGGCTGGCGCTATGGTCTCCTGGTCGCCGTGCTGAGCGTCACGTCGGGACTCGTCAGCGATTATCTGGCGGGCGCACCCTACAGCTCGATCTTCGTCCTTGTCGGCAAGGGACTCATGGCCCTGCTGACCTATCTCGTGTTCATCTGGCTCTTCGATGCCGTCCAGACCCTGCAGCTGGAAATGCAGGAGCGCGTGCGGCAACGCACCGCGGCGCTGACCGCGGAGATCGCCGCCCGCCAGCGCCTCGAGAAATCGCTGCTCGAAATCAGCGAACGCGAACGCGCGGCCGTCGGCCGGGAACTCCACGACAATCTCGGGCAGCACCTGACCGGCACCGCGTTTGCCGGCCAGGTGCTCGGGGAAAAGTTGCGCGCGTTGAATCTCCCCGAGCAGGCGGACGCGACGCGGCTCGTCTCGCTGATCGAGGAAGGCATCGAAAAAACGCGGCGCCTTGCGCGGGGCCTGCTGTTTGCCGAAACCCAGCAGGATGGACTCGTCGTGGCGCTGGCCGGACTCACCGCCGAGGCGTCGGCCCAGTTTCGGATCAGCTGTGAATTCCGCCTGCAGGGCGAATGCCCGCTGTCCGACAGCCGGGTCGCCTCCCACGTGTTGCGCATCGCCCAGGAAGCGGTCAACAATGCCATCCGCCATGGCGGCGCACGTCGGATCGACGTCGGGCTCGACTGCCGCGGCGACCCGATCGTGCTGACCGTGCGCGACAATGGCTCCGGGCTGCCTCCGGCGGACAAGCGCAACGAGGGCCTCGGACTGCAAATCATGGCCCATCGGGCCCAAATGATCGGCGGCGACTTGAACATTGAGCCGGCGCCGGAACACGGTACCCTCATTCGCTGTCGGCTTCCGCGCCCCTCCCCTTCCCATGAACCCATCCATGTCCGCTGATTCCAAGCGTCGCCGCGTTTTCCTCGTTGATGATCATCCGCTGGTCCGAGAGTGGCTCGGCAGCCTCATCGAACAGCAGCCGGATCTGGCCGTGTGCGGACAGGCGGGAAGCAGCGGCACCGCCTTCGAGGCGATCAGCCGCCTGCAGCCCGACATCGCCGTGGTCGATCTGTCCCTCGAGGACGGTTCGGGCCTGGAACTGATCAAGCAGCTGCAGTCGCTCACGCCCCCGCCGAAGGTGCTCGTGCTTTCGATGCATGACGAGGCGTTCTACGCCGAGCGTGCGCTCCGCGCCGGAGCCGCCGGCTACGTGATGAAACGCTCGGCCACGGGCCGCGTGATCGACGCCATCCGGCACGTGCTCGAGGGCCGGCTGTACATCAGCGAGGCCGTCTCGGAAAAGATGGCGGAGAAATTCGTCCTGGCCCGCACCCGGCCGGGCACCTCGCCCATCGCGCTCCTGAGCGACCGCGAGATCGAGGTTTTCCAGATGATCGGCCAGGGTCTCGAAACCCGCCGCATCGCCGAAATGCTTCATCTCAGCCCGAAGACCGTCCAGGTCTATTGCGGGCGCATCAAGGAAAAGCTGGGCCTCGACAATGCCACGGCCCTGATCGGCGAGGCCGTGCGCTGGCACGAGCACCAGTATCCAACGGTCTGATTCGACTACGCGCGCGCCCTACATCCGAATTGGGCGCGCGCCCGCAGACACGACCGGTTCGTTCTGCGATGCTGCGGCACCCTCCAATGCCGCACCTCTCCTCCTCCCGCCCGGCCGGCCGCCGGGGCTTCACCCTCGTGGAAATCATGATCGTGGTGGTGATCATCGGGCTGCTCGCGGCCATGGCCATCCCGGCTTTCCAAAAGGTGCGTCAGTCGTCGCAGGACAAGACCGTCCTGAACAACGCCCGGCAACTGTCAGCGGCCGCGGACCAATATTTTCTAGAGAACGGTGTTTCCACGGTCGCCTCCGTGATGCTGGTGGGCTCGTCGAACTACGTGAAGGCCGTCAACACGGTCGCCAACGAGACGTATCCCGACAGCTACACCCAGGGCATCACCATCACGATCACCGGCGTGGCGGGCGCCCGGACGGTCACGTATTCGCCGTAGGATAATGTAGGGCGGGGTCGCCGAACCCCGCCGAAGACGCCCGTACTCGGATCTGGCCCGCGAAACACTCGAATCACACGAAGTGGTGATGGACGGCGGCCGACCCCGGCCGCCGCACAGACGCGCCGCAAACATCAGGTGATATACCCGGTCAAACGCGCGCCGCAAACGTTCCTCTTGGTCCGAAGCGATCTCTGAACGAAGGTTTGCCCGCGGAACACACCGACATCGCGAAATCGTCTGCTGCAGGAACGGCTTTGTGCCGCGTTCCGCCCCAATCTTCGCGGCGTAAAGCCGCTCCCACACCCAAGCCGAGACGGCGTTCGCCACCGATCGCATGCCTGCCCAGCGATGCGCCTGCCATGGACGGCGGCCGACCCCGGCCGCCGCTGAGTCACGCTGCGGAAGTCGGTGAAATCGTCGCCATCGTTGGCGAAGCGAGCGCGCTCGGCGGGCGAGGTCGCCCGCCCTCCATTTCGGCGCCGCGCAATCCTCCCTTGCACCGGCACCAAAGGACGGCAACGTTGGACACCTCCGACCGGCCACAGACGCCGGTCCTCCTCGTTGTTCACCCTCAATTCGGAAGTCATGGCTGTCCAAGAGTATGATGCAATTGTCGTCGGTTCGGGAATCAGTGGCGGCTGGGCGGCCAAGGAGCTGACCGAGAAGGGCCTGAAAGTCCTCCTGCTCGAACGCGGGCGAAACATCGAGCACATCAAGGACTACGTGAACGCCATGAAGGCGCCGTGGGAGATTCCGCACCGCGGCATCAATCCCCGTCAAATGGTGCTCGATCACCCGGTGCTCCGCCGGGACTACGTGCTTTCCGAGGCCAATGTCGACTATTGGGTCGACGAAAAGGAAAGCCCCTATCGCGAAGTGAAGCCGTTCGACTGGTTTCGCGGCTACCATGTCGGCGGCCGCTCGCTCATGTGGGGACGCCAGAGCTATCGGTGGAGCGACTTCGATTTCGAGGCCAACGCCAAGGACGGCATCGCGATCGACTGGCCGATCCGATACGCCGAAATCGCTCCCTGGTACAACCACGTCGAGGCGTTCGCCGGCATCAGCGGCTCGCGTGAAGGACTGGCACAGTTGCCCGACGGCCACTTCCTGCCGCCGATGGAGATGAATGCCGTTGAAAAGGCGGTGGCCGCCCGCGTGCGCGAGCGCTATCACGACGCCCGCCGCATCATCATCGGCCGCGTGGCCAATCTCACGGAACCGCTGCAGAACCGCGCCAACTGCCAGTATCGCGACAAATGCTGGCTGGGTTGCCCGTTCGGCGCCTACTTCAGCACGCAGTCCTCCACCCTGCCCGCCGCGGTCGCGACCGGCAACCTGACCCTCCGTCCGTTCTCGATCGTAACCAAGGTGCTCTACGACAAGGACGCCAAACGGGCCAAAGGCGTCGAGGTGCTCGATGCCGAAACGAACGTCACCACAGAGTACAAGTCGCGTGTCGTGTTCCTTTGCGCATCGACCTTCAACTCGACGTGGGTCCTGATGAATTCCGCCACCGATGTCTGGCCCGGCGGACTCGGCAGCAGCAGTGGCGAGCTCGGCCACAACGTCATGGACCACCATTTCCGCGCGGGTGCCTCGGCCGAAGTCGATGGGTTCGACGACCGCTATTATTTCGGACGCCGGGCGAACGGCATCTACGTTCCCCGCTACCGCAACCTCTTCGGCGACCGGCGCAATTACTTGCGCGGCTTTGGTTATCAGGGTGCCGCCAGCCGGGTCGGCTGGGATCGCAATGTCGCCGAACTGGGAATCGGCGCCCCGCTGAAGGAACAGCTGACCGAACCGGGTCCGTGGATGATGGGATTCACCGGTTTCGGCGAAACCCTGCCCTACCACGAAAATCGGATCAGTTTGGATCCCACCCTGCGGGACAAGTGGGGGTTGCCCGTGCTCTCCTTCGACTGCGAAATCAAGGATAACGAACACAAGATGCGGGCCGACATGGTGGCGGACGCCGCCGAGATGCTCGAGGCGGCTGGAGCCAAAAATGTGCACGCGGCGGACAATGGCTACACGCTCGGCATGGGCATCCACGAAATGGGCACGGCGCGCATGGGCCACGACCCCAGGACCTCCGTGCTCAACGCCCACAACCAGATCTGGGACGCGCCCAACGTGTTCGTCACCGATGGCGCGTGCATGGTCTCGGCGGCCTGCGTGAACCCGTCGCTCACCTACATGGCCCTGACCGCCCGCGCCGCCGATTTCGCGGTGGGAGAACTCAAGCGAGGCAACCTGTGAATCCCGTCCCCCCTTCCCTCCTCACCCGCCGCGAGGCCATCGCGCGCCTGTCGGTTCTGCTCGCCGGCTCGATCGTCGGCGCTGAAATGTTCCTTCAAGGCACGCGCGTCGAGGGCAAGGAATCGACTGCCGGCTTCAGCGCGGACCAGCTGGCCCTGATGGACGAGATTGGCGAGACCATCATTCCCGCGACACAGACGCCGGGCGCCAAGGCCGTCGGCATCGGCGCGTTCATGGCGATGATGGTGACCGACTGCTACGACGATGCGCATCACGCGGCATTCGTCGACGGCCTGGCAAAGGTCGACCACGCCGCCCAGGCCCAGCACGGGCGCGGATTCGTCTCCTGTTCGTCCGCCGAAAAGACCGCCCTGCTCGAGGTCTTCAATCGCGAAGCCGCGCAAACGCATGTGCCGCGGGGCACGACGCCCCATTTTTTCCGCCTGATGAAGGAATTGACGCTCATCGGCTTTTTCACGTCGGAAATCGGATGCACCCAGGTCCTCCGCTACGAGGAGGTGCCGGGTTCGTTCGCGGGCGATGTGCCCTATCACCCCGGCGATCGCGCGTGGTTCAATCGCGCTCGCGCCACCATGTCCTGATCGTCTCCGCCCGAGGCGGAAACCCCGAGGTCTCATGACCACCCTCGAAAACTACCGCTCCTACCGTGATCTTCCTCCGGTGGCGGGCATCTGTTCGATCGCCGATGCCGCGCGCATCGGCTTTTCCGTCGACACCTGCGTGCGCCGCCTCAAGCGGCATCATTGGGCGTTCCGGCGGCTCCACGAAATCTTCATCCGGCGGCTGACCGCGGAACCCGTCTACGAGCTGAAAATGGGCTTCAGTCTCCACGCCCACTATTGCGCGGAGCATGCCGCTGCCTGGCGTCAACGCGTCGGCGAGATGCGCGTGCCGCCGCTCGGCCTCGACCAGACTCCGAGCACCGCCCTGGATGTTTTCTTCGACGAGATCGCCGCCGCGCCGGACACCACCGCGCTGCTGGTCGGAATCTACGGACACGCGATTCCGGCACTCGAGGCGGCGCTGATCGCCCATCGCGACGGCACCAACCGGCTCGTCGATCATCCCACCTTCCGGATCTGCCGGTTCGCCCTGATCGAAGTCGACGAAATGGCCGCCTTCGGACGCCAGTGCCTGCAACAGCTCGTCTCCGCCGAACGCCGCCGCGAACTCGCCGCGTGGGAGGACGGCCTGCGCAGGCTGCTCGCGCAGGCTGGCACGCTGGACGGCGCCGCGGAGGCCGCGTCCGGCGACCCGGTCCGACAGTTTTCCGCGCACCCGCCGGCCTACGACAAGACGCCACGACGCGACGAGCGCTTCCGGGATTCCTACAACATGGGCGTGCATGCGGAAGCGTTCATCTACGATCCGAAGTATCCGGCTGACGCGAAGACGCTGATGATCTATTATAAGCGGCTCCGTGAAATCGACGTGCCCGAGATGATGGCCTCGATCATCGCGGAGACGCCCGGCAAGCCGTGGGATTACACGGTCGGCATGACCCGGCAGCTCTGGGACGAGGCGCGCCACGCGCTGATGGGTGAGGTTGGTTTCGTGCAGGCCGGCATCGACTGGAGCCGTTTGGTGCGGATCAACTTCACGTGGTCGCTGGCGCTGAACACGCAGCTGTCGCCGCTCGAACGGCACGCGGTGCTCTATTTCATCGAGCAGGGACTGATGCCGAAAACCGGCAAGCGCTTCGAATGGGAAACCGGCGTGGCTTCCGGCGATGCCTTTTCCGCGATGATCCAGGACTACGACTGGGCCGATGAAGTTCTGCATGCGCAGATCGGACGCGAATGGTATCTCAAGGCCATCGGCGACGCGCGCGCCGCCGTCGACTACGGCGACCGCTGCTGGTCCAAGGTCCTGATCGACTGGGAAAGCTATCGAACCAAGGGTCTCACCCAACACGAGAACTGGTGGCCGGCGCTTTATCGCGAGTGGTGCGACGTGCACGGCCGCCAGCCGGATCCGGAGGTGCTCCGGTTCGACACCAGTTATGCCGCCACGCGCGCGGACCTGAAGGATGTGAGCGTGTCGGCGTAAGGCGCTTGCCTGCGGAGTGGGTGGAACCGGACCTCCGGGCCGGTTGGATCGATTTGCACCTCGAATCAATCGATCATAAATCGGTTACTGCGTCGTTCAGGAAAACCGGCCCGGAGGTCCGGTTCCACCTATTCGGCAACCCCGCCCTACATCCTCGTTCAGCCTTACTTGATCGCGATCAGCTCGACTTCGAAAATCAGGGGCGCGTTGCCGGGAATGCGCGGCGGACGACCGGCGGCGCCGTAGGCCAGCTCAGCCGGGATGTAGAGCTTCATCTTGTCGCCGACCACCATCATCATCAGCGCCTCGGTCCAGCCCTTGATCACCTGATTCACCGCAAACTGCGCGGGCGTGCCGCGCTGGACGGAACTATCGAAGACCGAGCCGTCGAGCAACGTGCCGTGATAGTGCACCGTGACCGTGTCCGTGCCCTTCGGCTTCACGAGGCCGGTGCCGTGCTTCAGGTATTCATACTGCAGGCCTGAACCCGTCACCATGACACCGGGGCGGGCCCGGTTCTTGTCGAAGAATTCCTTGGCGATCGCCGCCTGCTTCAAGGTCGTCTTTTGCGCGATCGTGGTGAATGCCGCCTGCACGTCGGCTTGCGAAACCTTGGGCTCACGCGACGCGATGCCATCCGCGATGCCCTGGCGCAGGAAAGCTTCGTCGACGGTCATGTCCGCCTGATCGCGCGCGATGGAGCGACCGATGTTGTAGCCCACTCCGTAGCTTACCTTTTGGTCGACGGTGGTGGCGACGGCGGCCGGGGGAGTCGCCGCCGGCGTGACCGCCGCCGGTGCAGGCGTGGCGACGGGAGCCGGAGCCGCGGGCTCGGTCTTGGCCGTCGTCTTCTCGGGCGCCTTGTCGCAGCCGGAAAGGGCGAACAGGCCGACGGCCATGGCGGCCAGCACAAAGGAACGGAAGGAAGAAACGAAAGAGAACGAATTCATGGCGATAAAAGACGAATCTACGCAGGGAAAGGATACGATGAAAGCACGGATTTCGAAGCCATGGGAAGGCTCGACGGCCGCCGCGACGGCAGCCAACGTGATGGTCCGACTTGATTGCGCCGGCCCCGTTCGCATGAAAATCCCCTCCCTTCTTCTCGGCTTTGTGTTGTCCGCCCCGCTCGCCGGCGCTTCGACCAGTCCGCTGCCGCAAATTGTCCATCACGACGGGCGCCATGCGCTCCTGGTTGACGGCCGGCCCTACCTGATTCTCGGCGTCCAGGCCGGCAATTCCAGTGCCTGGCCGGCCATGCTCCCGAAGGTCTGGCCCGCGGTTGAGGAGGTACATGCCAACACGTTGGAAATTCCCGTCTATTGGGAGCAGTTCGAGCCCCAGCCCGGGCATTTCGACCCCTCCGTGGTCGACCAGATTCTGCGCGAGGCGCGCGAGCATCAGGTGCATCTGGTGCTCCTCTGGTTCGGGACGTGGAAGAACGGCAGTTCCCATTATCTGCCGCTGTGGATGAAGGACGAGCCCGACAAATATCCGCGCCTGACCGGGAAAAACGGGAAAAAGGTGGACTCCCCGACCCCCTTCGCGCCAGCGATGCTCGAGGCCGACACCCGCGCGTTTCGGGCGCTGATGCATCACCTCCGCGAAACAGATCCGCAGCACACCGTGCTGCTCGTACAGGTGGAAAACGAACCGGGCGCGTGGGACACCATTCGCGACTACTCCCCGACCGCGGAAAAGTTCTTTCAGGCCGCCGTTCCGCCCGAGCTGCTGACCGCTCTCGGGAAAAGCGCGCCCGCCGGCGCCAACTGGCCAACGGTTTTCGGTTCCGACGCCGATGAATATTTTCATGCCTGGTACGTCGCCCACTACATCGGCCAGGTCGCCGCCGCCGGGAAGGCGGAATACGCTCTTCCTCTCTATGTGAACGCGGCGCTGCGCGACCCGATCAACCCGCCGCCGGCCGGCAACTACGAGAGCGGCGGTCCCACCGACAACGTGATCCCGATCTGGAAGGCTGCGGCTCCGGCCATCGACATCCTCTCGCCCGACATCTACATGGCCGACGGTCCGCGCTACCAGAAGGTGCTCGAACTCTATTCGCGGCCGGACAATCCGCTTTTCGTCCCCGAAACGATCGGCATGGGTCCGCTCACCCGCTACTGTTTTGCCGCGATCGGCCACGGCGCGATCGGCTGGTCACCGTTCGGCATCGATTTCACGACCTATGGCGCCACCCCGAGCGGGGGCACCCGTCTCACCGAGGAAAATCTCGCGCCGCTCGCGCTGGATTTCCGCCTGCTGGCGCCGATGGGTCGCGAAATCGCCCGCCTGAACTACGAAGGCAAGGTCCAGTGCGCCGTGGAGGAAAAGGGCGCACCGGTGCAAACGCTCGGGTTCGGATCATGGAAAGCGGTCGTTTCCTACGGCGTGCCGGCGTTTGGCATGCACAAGGACCCGAAGGGCAATCCCGAACCCATCGGGCGCGTGCTGATCGCCCAGACCGGCCCGAATGACTTTCTCGTGGGCGGCTATTTCTGCCGCGTGGATTTCCAGCCGGCCGATTCCTCCGCGGGCCGGCAGCGCGAATACCGCCGCGTCACCGAAGGCGTCTACGAAAACGACGCCTTCAGAATGCTGCGCATCTGGAACGGCGATCAAACCGACTACGGCCTCAATTTCAGTTCGGCGCCGCAGGTCGTGCAGGTGCAGCTGGGCACGTACTGAAGCGATTCTCGCAGGTGGAGCGCGGCCTCCGGACGCGCTTGAGCTTGGGCGATCGACGCTGGTCGGCAGGGGACGGCGTCCCGCCGGCCTCAACGCATATATGGCAAAAGGCCGATGAGACTGTTTGGACCGAAGACAAGGGTAACACTCAGACCGGAGACATGGGTAACACTCGGGGTTGGCGTGGCGAAGGGTTTTTTAGTCTTGGAGAGTGAGCCGAGCGGTGAGCTTACGGGCGAGGTGTTTGGCCAGAGCGGGAG
>DASZXI010000049.1:0-85652 GCA_035545955.1 Candidatus Didemnitutus sp.
AGGCCATGGCCTGGCCACGGGCTTGCTCGCTGCATTGAGCCGCATTTTTTTCCGCCATCCCCTGCCGATTGCTGTCCGCGAAATCTCACCGCACTATTTGCATTCCAGCTCTCGTCGTTAACTCATTTGGGCAACAGGCCCACAAAGCCTGACCCCGTCCGGTCAGCCCTAAAGATTGGTTCGGCACTTCGTCATTTCAAAGGAAGGTCGAGGCCGCAAATCACGGCAGCGACGGCAGAGATTGCAAGCAGTCCACCGCAAATCACGAAGGTCTTGAAGCAGCGATCACGAAAAACCCATAGGGACCGCAGCTCTTCTGGAAAATCTTCCTTTCTTGGCGCGGGCCAGCGTTTGGGCAACCAACGGAATCCCGGCGGCTCGCGGCGCGATCTTTGCAGCTCGGCATCGTATGGGCTTAATCTCAATCCTGAGATAAACCCGACGAGAAGCGAAACCAATGCGACGAATCCGACGACGGAGAAAATGAAGCGAAACAACAGCTGCATCGGCCAAAAGTTCAAGAACCGCCGCGGTCGGACGTCGGTTCGGGCGATTGGTTCGGCTTTTCCTTTCGCAAAACGATCTGAACGAAGCGAGCGACTGCAACGGCGACGAACGGAAGCAAATAGCGGCCGAACAAATCGAAGTAGCGGAGTGTTTCTGAAAAAAAGACAAACAGTGCCGCTGAAATGACGAAGCTGCCGAGGGCAACTGCTGCCACTGGCTTCCACCTCTTCTTCCCGATCGAGCAGAAAGCCAGAATCTCCAGCAAAACAGCGAGCCACCCGAAGACCATGCCCGGAACCCATTCAGGAGCTGCACCGAGAAATAGGAGAAGGCCAACGGGACCGAATCCGTGTCCTCCCGCCAGCATTATGATCGAGAATGCGGCCACGAGCGCGATCCCGCCGAAGCGCAGAGATAAATTGGTCGTCCAGAATTTCATTCTTGGTCCGTCGAGTGGTTCGGCGGAATACTCACGATGGAGACGATGATCGGATTTCGGCCCATCGCTAATATCGCATCACTTGCCGAAAATGCGGCATGCTGTGAGAACCTTGCCAAAAATCGCAGCGACTGCGATTGCGATTACGACTAAGTGGGAGAATTTCTCCATTTGCGTTGGCGGCCGAGTTGAAATCTCACGCACCCGAGCTGGGATATCAATGGGGCCCTCATGCTGCATTCGTTCGAGAATATGATCGTAAAACCTTTGCAAGTCAGGGTTACGCTTCAAACGAGGATCCAAGTGGACTGCGCGGAGTATTCGGTCCCGCGCCGTAGACCATTGCCGATTTTCGGCGGAGACAAGAGCCTCCGCCATGACCTTACAAGCGCTGATCCTTTGTGTCATGTGATAGGCGAAACCGAAAGCGCCCAGAAACAAATAGATCCCACCGACCGTGGTAAACCACGCCTCCATATCCGATAGGTAGGCAACGACGTTCATTTCGGTATTATTGGCAAATATCCAAGCCAAACGATTCAATGAACCGCGCCAGTTGTCGGTTGCTGTGAGTGGTCGGCTTTTTCTACGCGTGACGCCCAAATAACTCCATATGTGAGGCTGGCCACCACGAGAACCGCGAACGCAGCGGCCAAAATATCCGGGAAAATGCTTTTCAGACGAAGAGCCTCTGAACGCTTGTCCGGCTTAGTGATGTCATAGGCGACCAGAAGGTCACACCCGACGAGTGAGCGCCCGGCTGAAAATCGGGAACGGAATTGGTGAACCTCCCCGCGGACGTCCTCAAACCTAACGATAGGAAAATACATGGGCCTGGCTCTCCCTCCCCTTTCGACTACTTCGCTAACGACCAAGCCTCTGGCCTTTGCCCCTCGAGCATTCAGCCACAATATAAGCGGAAGATGCCTAAAGCCGAGATAAAGCACCGTGATACACGCAAAAATGCCGAAGGTTATTGTGAAGCCGAATGGCATTTTTGTCAGATCAACGTTCAAAATGAGCCACGGCCGAAAGACGTTGGCCCGGGCGACTGGTTCTTCTTCTTCATCGGGGCATCTCTTTCGTAAAAGTTTCCAAACACTCCCACAGTTCCCCATCTGCTCCGCTGAGTTTCAGATTGAGTATAGAAAGCGTTTGGGTCGGATCAAGCCGGGTGAGGTAAGCAGACCATGTCTCCTTCTGCACTTCGAGCGCGGCGGCCTTCTGAAACACGGTTCGGACGTCGGCAATCACCGTCGCAATCGAATCGCAGCCAACTCTCCGGATCTCTTCTTCAAAGGAGCCGAGTGATGCCCATTCCGGCGAAAGATTATAGAGAAATCCGCTCAGTCCGCCGTTGGAAAAATCGCAGATGAACCGATTCACGAAATAGATCGTGCGTTCATTGGGAGAAAGACTGGCGACGCCCGATCGCGCCTCTTTGGCGAGCACGGCGTTCCAGACATCGACGACCTCGGTATTCATCTTCTGGCGAAAGTTGTATAGAATCAACCTGGGTCAGTTGATTATCTTCTGTTCTCGTCAGCTGTACTGCGGGTTGGCGAAGGGACCGCATCTGAAAATAGGGCCATTTCAAGAGATCCGGCAATTACTACCGAGCCATTCTTTCGTAAAATCGAACGACTCGTCAGAAACCTTTCCATTCGACAGGCTCAGGGCAGGCGACCCCGCCCTACATCGAGCCGCGAACGTGCTCGCGGCGCTGACGGAGCCGGTCCCGGCCTGCCGTTGCACCCTACTCGCTCCTCGCTACTCGATGCTCGCTACTTCCCCTAAAATTGGCGCCCCCACGGGGAATCGAACCCCGGTTTGAGCCTTGAGAGGGCTCCGTCCTAGCCGCTAGACGATGAGGGCAAAACTGGCGAAGGGACAGGAAATGGGATGGGGCCGGGATTCGTCAAGAGCAGAGAGGGAAGCCGATGGCAGTGATCCGTGAGCAGTAAGCAGCCAACGCACCGAAAGTAGCCGCCAAGGGGCAATGCCCCACCCAGGTCAGCAATAGTTGGCTTCCTGTCTACCGCTCACAGCCTGCCGCTCACTGCTTACCCAAAGATCTCGTCCGCTTTGAAGAACCGCGCGATCTCGAGCTTGCCGTTCTCCACGCTGTCGGAGGCATGGCAGACGTTCTTCATCATCTCGGTGCCGAAGTCGCCCCGGATGGTCCCCTTGGGCGCCTTGCGGGAATCCGTCGGGCCGAGCAGGTCGCGCACCTTCTGGACGATGTTCTCGCCCCGCAGAGCCATCACGATCACCGGCCGCGAGCTCATGAACGCCTCGATTTCCGGGTAAAACGGCTTGTCGGCCACATGCGCGTAATGCTCGCGCAGGAGCTTCGGGGCCAGCCGCGTCATTTTGCAGCCAATGACCTCGAAACCCGCCTTGTCGAACCGCTGCAGCACCGTGCCTACCAAGTGCTTCTCCATGCAGTCCGGCTTAAAGATGACGAATGTCTTCTCCATAAAAGTCGTCCACCATACACCGATTGGGGCGCTTGAGAAGTCTGGAATGGGGATGAAAGCGTTAAGCGCTTCAAAGCCCTAAGCTTTAAGCTGTAGGCTTGAAGCGAGCGGTAAGCAGTTGGCGGTGAGCGGATACAGCAGGCGGGAACGCAGAAATGTCGAGGGACCGAATCCAAACGGTGTCAGAAAGCGAGAGAGACGGGACAGAAAATCTTTTTGGTCAGTTAAAGGGTCGATCGTCGCAGGTAAGTTCGCTCCACCGCAAACGTCCGTCGCGTAACCGGTGGATCGTCTACTCGCTCCTCGCTACTCGATGCTCGCTCCTAATCGGCGTCAGGGTCGGGTTCGTCCAATCTCCTTGAAGGCAGCCAGAGCTGAAGCGCGGGCTTCGGCGTGATCGACGATCGGATGCGGATAGTCGCGTCCCAAAACGAGACCGGCCTCCGCAAGCACGTCCATCGGCGCGTTCCAAGGCTCGTGCAGGTGCTCGTTAGGAACCTTGGCCAGTTCCGGCACCCAGCGCCGAACATAGGCGCCATCCGGATCGAACTTCGCCGCCTGGAGGGTCGGATTGAAGATCCGGAAATAAGGCGCCGCATCGGCCCCGCAACCGGCCGACCACTGCCAGCCGAGCGTGTTGTTCGCGAGGTCGGCATCAACCAGCGTATCCCAGAACCACGCCGCGCCCTCGCGCCACGAATGACGCAAATGTTTCACCAGAAACGAGGCCACAATCATGCGCACCCGATTGTGCATCCAGCCGGTCGCCCAAAGCTGCCGCAGGCCGGCGTCCACGATCGGATATCCCGAGAGGCCGCGCTGCCAGGCTCGACTCGCCTTCGCGTCCCGCACCCACGGGAAGGACGCGAATGACTCGCGCAATGGCTCCGTCGGCGTTTGCGGAAAATGCCACAACAGATGGTGCGCAAATTCCCGCCAGCCTATTTCGGTGAGATAAACCTGCGCCCCGCGACTCGAGGGAAATACGCCGGTCCGAGCCGACAACGCTTTCACGGCGGACCAGATCTGACGCGGACCGATTTCGCCGAAATGCAGGTGCGGCGACAACGCCGACGTGCCTTCGATCGCGGGTCGGTCGCGATCGTTGCCATACGATTCGACGCGAGTAGCCAGAAATCTTTTCAGGCGTTTCAAGGCTCCCGCCTCACCGGGCTCCCAGACCTCCGCGAAACGGGTCGAGCGACTCGTCTCCAGGTCGTCCAACGCGTTGGGGGCAACGCGTTCCACCTCCTTGGGCAACAGCGCGAGATCGGAGAGCGACTGGGAAACCGGCCAACGCGTCGGCGCAACAAGTGGACACGTCGATCGCTTTTCCGGCTCCGCGACCGCAAGAGTCAGGCAATGACGCCAATACGGTGTGAAGACCTGAAACGGATCGCCCGATTTGTTACGCACCGACTCGGGCTCGAACAATAACGCAGAGTTGAATGTCTCCACCTCGACGCTCGCTTTCTCCAAAGCCGACCCCGCCTCGTGCTCGGTGGTACGCGCCGCCGGCTCGTAGCGCCGGTTCCAATGCACCGTGGTGGCACCGGTGGCCCGCAAAAGCCGGCTCAGCAGATCAACGCTGTCCCCGGATGCCAGGATCAGTCGCGAGCTGCGTCCCCGCAGCGAATCGGACAATGCGGCCAGCGAATGGTGCAGCCACCAACGCGACGCCGCTCCGGCAGGCCAGTCCCCTTCTCGCTTCGGATCCCAGATGAAAATCGGGATGACCGGCCGCCCGGTGCGCACGGCGGCATTGAGTGCCGGATTGTCCGTGAGACGCAGGTCCTGGCGGAACCAGACGATGATGGGGGGCGTCATGGATGACTCTGAACATAGTCAGGTCCAAAGGTGGGGCGGAACCGCCGGGTCCGCCGCGCAGTTGTAGGGCGGGGTCTCCCGACCCCGCCATCTTCGGGATCGCGCGAAGGCGGGGTCAGGAGACCCTGCCCTACAACCGGACGGATTTCATTCCGCATACAACGCCTCGTATTTCCCGACCACACTCGCCCACGAAAAATCCTGCGCCATACCGCGCCGGCGAATCTCGTCGCAGCGTGCTACATTGCTGAACAATTTCAGCGCCCGGTCGACCGCGGCGTTGAAGGCCTTTCCCTTCGGTTCGAACATGATTCCGGTGCCGTGCGCCGGATCGACTTCGATGTCGGTCACCGTGTCCACCAGCCCACCCACGCGACTCGCCAGTGGAATCGTGCCGTAGTTCAACGCGTACATCTGGGTCAGTCCGCACGGCTCGGTGTGCGACGGCATGAGGAAAAAATCCGCCCCGGCGATGATCGCGTGACTCAAATCCTCATCGTAGCGGTCCACCAGCGTGAGGAATTCCGGATGCGCCGCGGCGAACCGACGGTAACCGTCCAGCAGGATCGGGTCGCCCGTGCCGGCCACGATCAAACGACAGCGTTTCCGGCGAAAGCGATCGAGGGCGGCGGAGAGAATGTCATGTCCTTTGGCCTCGGTGATCCGGCTCACGATGGCGAATAGTGGAATCGAATCGTCCCCCCGCCATCCGAAACGCTCACCCAGCGCGCGGCGACAGGTCGCCTTGCCCGTCAAGTCCTGCGCATCGTAGCTCGCCGCCAGAATCCGATCCGTCGCCGGATTCCACACCGACGTGTCGATGCCGTTGCGAATGCCGCGCACGGCCCCGTTGCGCAGGCGAACCACGCCTTCCAAGCCGTAGCCATGCTCCGGGGTGGCCATCTCGCGTGCATAGTTGGGACTGACGGTCGTGACCTGATCCGCGTACATCAGGCCGGCCTTCAACGTGCTGATCTTGCCGTAGTATTCGATGCCGTCCATGGCGTTGAGCGACGGATGGAGATTCGTCAGGGCAAACGATGCGCGGGGAAACAGTCCCTGATAAATCAGGTTGTGCACCGTGAAAACGGTCCGGCGTGCGAGATGAATCCCGCTGCGCTGCTCGGCGTGTCGGAGCAGAAGCGGCAGCAATCCCGCCTGCCAGTCGTGGCCATGGACCACGTCGGCCGGAGCCGCCTGCCCGCGCAGATGCTCGACCACCGCGGCACAGAAAAAGATGAAGCGGGCGTCATTGTCGTCGTAGTCGCGCTCGCCGTTCCAGTAGAGATGACGTCGATCGAAGAATTCATCGCGGGCGATCAGGTTGATGGTGAGATGCGGCGACGGCGACAGTTGCCACACATCGGCGACCATTTCGCTGACGCCCAGATGCACCACCACCCGCCCGGCCCGAACGGCGTCACGGGCCAGTGGCGATTCCAGCAACGGCCGGTAGGCCGGCAGACAGACGGCGACCTCATGGCCCCGGGCGGCCAGGGCCGTCGACAACGCTCCCACCACGTCCGCGAGACCGCCCGTCTTGATCAGCGGATACATCTCGCTCGCGACGTGGACGATTCGCATCGGGCCAACGTACGGAGAGAAATTTTCGAGACGAGTCCATTTTGCCGAACCCGTTTGCGGTTCAATCGATTGCAGCGTTCGCAAGACCATTTGCCTCGCGCCCCCAAAAATCTGATGATTGATCTTTCCGGCTGAACATGCATCTTCCGATCCGTTGGCGGTTTTACCGCGTGAATCGAAAGCTGACGGCACATTTCCGTTGCCGCTGGTGGAGAGGTCAGGATCGGCGCCTTGTTTGAGGTTTTGCTCCGCGACGAAGTGTTTTCCCGATTTTCGAACGAGTGTCCGTCGCCTCACCCATGAACTTTGAGCAACGATTGCTGCAATATTTGCGCCAGCCCGACTACGTGCCTGCGCCCGCCGATGCCGTCGCCCGGCACTGGCGTCTGAAAACCAAGGACCGCCGGCGGTTTTTCGCCGAGATAAACCGGCTTGTCCATGACGGCCGGATCGTCCTCGTGAAAGGCAACCGGCTGTGCCTGCCCCAGACCGCGGATCTCGTCACCGGTCGCATCCAGTTTCGTCAAAGCGGTTCCGCGATCGTCTTCCCCGAAGGCAAGGTCACCGAGGCGCGCAAGGATCCGATCCAGATCGCGGCCGAGAACACCGGCGTGGCCCTGCATGGCGACACGGTCGTCGTCCGCCTGATCACAGGGCGCGAACGCGAACAGTATCGTTTCCTGAAGCAGGACGAACAGGCCGGAAAGGTCATCGAAATCCTCGAGCGCGGCAACGCCACGATCACCGGCACCCTGCAGCGTGGGCGCCTGTATTTCTACGTCGCGCCGGACGATCCGCGGGTGCCGCACGACATCATCGTCGGCGATCCGATGCGGGAAAAATTCCGCCCGCTGCCCGTGGTCGGCGACAAGGTGGTCGTGCGCCTGGCGGAATGGACCGATCGCGGTCGCAATCCCACCGGCACAATCACCGAGCGCCTGGGCCGCACCTTCGAACCGCGCGCCGAACTTGCGGCGATCTACCACAAGTACGAGCTCTCGCCGAACTTTCCGGCCGACGTGCTCGCGGAGGCCAATCAGCTGCCGGACCGCGTGCGTCCGGCCGACCTGGCCGGGCGGCAGGATTTTCGCACCGTGCCAACCTTCACGATCGATCCCGACGACGCGAAGGACTTCGACGATGCGCTTTCGATTGAAAATCTTCCCGGCGGCGACGTCCGGGTGGGAATTCACATCGCCGACGTCAGCGCGTACGTGAAGCGCGGCACGGCGCTGGATCGCGAGGCACGTCGCCGCGGCAACTCCACTTATCTCGTCGGCACGGTTGTCCCGATGCTGCCGGAGAAACTTTCGAACGGATTGTGTTCGCTGGTGGAAGCACAGGACCGTCTCACGAAGGCAACGATCATCACCTTCGCACCGCACGGCCGCATCAAGCATGTGGAGTACGCGAATACCGTGATCCGCAGTTTCAAGCGACTCACCTACCGCCAGGCGTACGCACTCATGTTCGAAAACGACCTGGCGAAAATTCGGAAACTCCCGCTACCCGCGGCGCACCAAACCGGGTCGACCGGCCGTGCGCTCTCGGAGATGTCCGATGACGATCTGTCGGCACTGCGCGGCTGGGTGCGTCAGCTCTGGTCGATCGCCGAACGACTGCGCTCCGCCCGCATGCGCGCCGGCAGCCTGGATCTCGACATGCCGGAGACCAAGATTTTCGTCGATGCCCAGGGTTACGCCGACCGGCTCGAGCTGATCCACAACGACGAGAGCCACCAGCTGATCGAGGAGTTCATGCTGCTCGCCAACGAGGCCGTGGCGCGCCTCACGAAGCAGCAGCGCCTGCCGTCACTGTACCGCGTCCATGACGACCCTGACGAAACCAAGCTGAACGACTATCGTCAGCTCGCCGCCACCCACGGCATCAAGGTCGGCGACCTTTCGCGGCGCGAGGAGATGGTGCGGCTGCTCCAGATCCTGAAGGATCATCCGCGCGGCTTTCTGCTGCGGACGCAACTGCTGCGCAGCATGCGCAAGGCCTGTTACCGGTCCTCGCCGGACGGCCACTACGGCCTCGCGAAGAAGGACTACACGCATTTCACCTCGCCCATCCGGCGCTATGCCGATCTCGTCGTGCACCGCGTTTTGCAGCACTACCTGACGCAGAAAGCGGCCGCCGGCGGACCGCCGGCGAAAATCGTGGATGCCGCCGGCATGGACGCCCTGGCGGAACATCTGAGTCTCACCGAGATCAACAGCACGGAGGCCGAGCGCGACTCGGTGAAGGTGAAGCTGATGGAGTTCTTCGAGCGCGAGCTGCAGAAAAAGAAGAAAACCGTTTTTCCGGCCGTGATCACGGAAGTCCGCAATCACGGATTTTTCGTCGAACTCACCGAGGCGGGCGGGTTCGGCATGGTTCCGATCTCGTCCCTCGGCGACGACTTCTATCTGCTTTCGGGCGACGGCACGCAATTCGTCGGCCGCAAGAATCGCCGCCGATTCGAGCTCGGTCAAAAGATCGGCGTCGTGGTGCTGAAAGTCGACCGACAGAAACGCCTCGTCGACTTCACCGTGCCGAAAGACTGACGAAAAACGATCCCGGATTCTTCCCACGAATTGCACGAAAGCTCACGAATCGAGAAGTCGGCAGGTTTCGATCCTCTTTTCGTGAAGATTCGTGGAATTCGTGGGCAAAATCCGAATTCAGGGACGCCTCGAAGCTGCGTTTGCAAATGCCGGCAATCGCGCTCTCGTTGGCGGGATCATGAAAAACTACGACTTTGCGATTCGTTTCAAGGCAGTCTTCGAGAAAGCGGTCCGTCTTTTTGCCGAGGGAAAGCGCGGGGCGGAGAATTTTTTCAACGCGGACGAACTTGCGTTCCTGAAGGAGAATGGAATCACGGCGCAGCATCTCTATGACTATGCCGAGGATCAGAACAACTACGGCGAACCTGGCTACGACCAGGCGCTGACCATTGAATCGATCCGGCGCGATTACTTCCTGAACCAGCAACAGGGCAAAGCCTCGAAGACCGTCCTCGACGAGGGAAAGCTGCCGGGCAAGACCGAGGCGGTGAAAGGCATCGAGTGGCTGCCGCGCCTCATTCCGAAAGCCCGAGCCAAGCTCCGCGGCGAACTGCCGGCATCGCTCATGTATTGCTGCGGTGGAGACCGGAAATTCTTCAAGGAGCACGACATCATGCCCGCCGAATTCCTGAATCTGGTGTGGCGAAATGAAAAGAACGACGCCGCCATCGTGGATTGGGTCGCTTCGAAACACACCGCGGTGCCGGCGGGGACGTAACGCGAGGTGGTGCGCGTTGCCCGCGACGCGCTTTTCCGGCCCGACCGATTGACTCGTAGCCGTGTGGGATCGGAAATGCAGGAGCCTGCTTGCAGGCGATCCGGGCGCCAATTCCCAATACCATCGCCTGCAAGCAGGCTCCTACCTCAAGGGCAGTCAACGCGCCCGGAGGTCGCGTTCCACCTTCAGATCGCGGCCTACATCCGGCCGCTGCGCAGCTTCCGCATGTCGATCACGACATCCGCGGCGCCATCCGCCGGTGCCTGTTTGCCCAAGGCGAGATCGATCGAGGCTCCCTTGGGCAGGCCCTCGGGATAGCGTTCGCGCACGGCGGCATTGAACATCTCGGTGGCAAAACGGTCGGCGTCGCTCGAAAGCGAACCAAATTCGTCGCCATGGACCAGACGCGTCGAACGGTCCGCCAGGGTCGGTTCCACCAGAAAGAAACGGGTCACGCTTTTCTCCTTCAGTTGTGCCTGGGCGACGGCGTCGCGCACGATCGCCCACTCGCGGGCCTGAGGCTCGGCGACGAGCTTCGTGGTGTGCTGATACGCAAAAAATGCCGCGCCGAGCAGCACCACCCCCATCGAACCATAGCGCACGAAGGGATCGATATGCTTGGGCAACTGCAGGCGCCGGAGGCCCGTGACGGCGACGATCACCACGAGCGAGGACAGTGCCCACAAGGTGCGATAACCGGTGATCGGAACCTTGGCGATCAGGCTGATCAGGTGCGCGAACCACGGCAGCACGGCCAGGCAGATCCACCACTTCGACCGTTCGACGTTGTCCTCGCTGGGCTGCTCCTTGCGCAGCAGCCAGACCAGGTAACCGAGGACCGCCGCCGCCGACAGCCAGTAGAACATCGCGAGGATGTTGAAGAAATCGTCCCGGATGGCGAAGAGCGCGAGGGCGTTCGGGACCGGGTGCCAGAGGAACCAGAGCAATTTCGTGAAGGGATTCGTCTCCAGCTGCATCCGATTCGGGTCCTCCTTGAAAGTGCCATCGGCATAAATCACCTTCAGGAGAAGATAATTCAGGATCATGGCCACGATGATCACGGCCAGGTGCATGATCAGCCAGCGGATGAGTTCCTTCTTGGTTCGCCGTCCCGCTTTCGGCATGACGGCGGCGGCAATCGGCACGATGGCGAACATCGCGTTCGATTGGTAGATGAACAGCGACATCATGTAGATGAAGATGCCGCCGAGGACGCCCATCGTGCGTTTGAGGCCGCCCTTCTCGAGTTCCATCTCGATGGCCGCAAACCCGCCGAGCGAAAGGATCAGCGAAAACATCCAGGGGAAGCCCAGCGCCCACGACGCGGTGATCTGCGCCGCGGGCAAAAGTACTATCGCCAGCGCCGCCCCGGCGGCATCGATCTCCGGCCAGCCGCTGCTGTCAAACTGCCGCCAGAGAATCAGCCCCATGCCGGCGAGCAGAGCGACCGTAAGCAGACGCAGCCATTGCAGGTCGTCCACGGTGGGGATGCGCGAATAGAGCGCCTGGATCATCGCTCCCGCGAGCGGCCGGCCCTGCGAGGTGTAATAATGCACGAGCTTGCCCGATTCCTCCTTCGCTTCACGCAGATTGGAGTAGTCCTCGCGCATGCCGTATTCCTGCGTGATCGCCGGTCCGTAGACGATGAACGGCGTGAGGAGGAGCACGAAAAAACAAATCTTGGTGCGCATGTTAGAGGGGCATCTCCTGTTGCTCGCCCGCTTCTGGCGGAAGATTCAGGAAACGTCCATAACGTTCCAGCCAATCGTCAATTTTAACGAGATAATATTGGGGATCATACGGCGATTTGGCCGCATCGAACAGCGCCACGGGCCGGGCGCGCTGCCAGTCGCTGGTTTGCCCCTTCGCCTTCGGGGCAATATAGAAGGTGACGCGATCGCCCATGCGGGGCCGAGGCGTCATCTGCAGGGCCACCTCCGCCGCCGCCCGACGCGGCTTGCCTCCGCCGGCCACCCATTCCGCGTAGGATTCGGGGTTCTGACTGAGCGTTTCGGATTTCGCCAGGTCGGCGACCGGGATCGTTCGCGCTGCGATGCCTTCCTTGAGCTGCGCGAGGGTTGCCACCGGGGAGTTCGCTTCGACGCCCAGCAGGTATCCAATCAGTTGATCGCCGAGTCGTTTCAGATACGGTTCGATCCCGCGCGACCGGAGGGCGGAACCGCGCAAGGTCACCTCGCCGCCCGCGACGAGCGCATAGTTCTTCGCCTTGTAGCAAAACATGGCCTCATAGCGGCCGTCGAATTCCAGCTCGATGCCCGGTGGCAGAATCGACGTGACGCGGGCCAGCAATTGATCCGGGTTGTCGAAGAACTCCGGCGACGACAGATAAATGCCGTCCGTGTCGGCCTCGAGGATCGTCGCTCCGGCCTCCTGAAACGCGGCGATCAATTGCTGCAGCAGTTCGCGACCGCGCCGCGTGACCTCCGCCGCCAGCTCACCGTCGGCGAACCGCGCGCCGCTGAACCCCAGATAGCCGTAGAACGAATTGATCAGGATCTTGAAGGCCGTCTGCCGGGCCTGCGCCTCGTCGCGCTCGGCCGCCGTTGCTCCGGTGCGGGCGACCTGTTTGTAGCGCAGTCGATATTCCCGGAGTCGTCGCAGCATCGGAATGAAAACGCCCAGCGTGTCGCCGCCGGGATTTCGCCCGATGTGCAGCAGCAGGCTGGGATAGAGCGACGCGACGTCAAAATGCAGGACATGGCGGAAAACGCCCTCCTGAAAGCTGCGCGTGAACCCGCCTTCAAAGGAGGAGACCTCGACCGGCCCCGGGCACGAGGCGCGCTCATGATAATATTCCTCGAGAAAGAGCAGGTCGATCTTGCTGGCCGTGCCGCGCAGCGCGGCTTCCTGCAGCAGGATCGGAAAGGTGCGCGCCTGCTCGAAATAAGTCGGCACGAGGAGGTCGGCCACGCCGCGCGTCTCGCGCAAGTCATCCGCCAGGTACGCCAGGAATCTCTCCCGGTTGGAACGATACTCGTCCTGGATCCGGCTGCCGGAAATATAGGTCCTGCCCTCGCCCGACTCCGGCGTCACACCGAAATAGATCGCCGCCTCCTTGAGCCCGTACGAAGTCATCTCCCGTGCGGTGACATCGTAAACCTGGACGAGAAGATAGGTGTCGATCACCGCCCGACCCGGAATGTCGCACCGCGGAAAGTCGATCCAGCGCTCCGCCACCCGCATGCGGCTGTTGCGAAATTCCGCGGACAGGCCGAAGCGTCCCCAGGCGCAGGCGAGTTTGTAGCGCCGGCAACGCACGCGCAGATAATCCAGGTCGAATTTGAAAAGATTGTGCCCTTCGATGATATCGGGATCGAGGTGCAGCAGTCGCTCGTTGAATGTCGCCAGCAGACGGCGTTCCGCCTCGTCGGTTTCCTCCTCCAGCACCAGCAGCTCGACCTTGCCCTGGCACTGCAGGCCGATCGCCAGCACGCGATCCTCCGCGTTGCGGGCGTCGCTGAATCCGCCGTCCGTGCCGGCGGTCTCAATGTCGAGCTGGCAGCGGCGCACATCCGGAAAACGCAACTGCCCGTACAAGCGCGCGCGATTTTGCAGCAGCCACTGGCTCTCGTACGGTCGAAGCACGTCGACCGCCAGTCCCTCGGGTGCGGCCTTCCGGAACGCCTCGAAATGAGCCAGCGTGTCGGCGTGCGCCAGGGTGCCGAATGCGCCCGCTCCCTTGAGCGTTTCCAGCGTGATGCCCTCGGCGGAAAACGATCCGTTCAGCCAGGCAAACGGGCGCCAGGCCGCCACCATTTCAATTCGCTCCGCGCCGTCGGCGCCCGCCACGCAGATATGCACGCGTCCATCGTCGTCGACGTGAATGCCGCAGAGGGGGCCGGGGTGCGCACTGCTCATGCAGGCGCGAGCGAACCAGCCGCACGGCGAAAGGCAAGCGGCGCGGTCGCGGCCGGAATCTTCAGCTGGAACGATTCAATCGAGAAGCCGACCCATAGGCCGGGGGGCCGAAGCGAAAGGCGCGATGCGGACGACAAGCCGGGAACCCATGGGTTTGATTCAGCGGCTCGGTCACTCAACCCTCAACATTCAACCTTCAACTCCAAGAGTCCGCCTCAAAACGGCTTCAGGTACACCATCACCAGCGCGATCAGGATCAGGACGAGACCGACAAAACTCAGCGTCCCGCGCAGGTGCGGCTTTCGATAGGCCAGACCGGCGAGCGCCGCGAGTCCCAGCCAGCATACGATCTTCACCGTCAGCCACTGTCCGGGCCACACATTGTGGTATTGCTTGCTGACCATCCCGAAGCCGCTGACCAGCATGAGCAGGGCGGCAATGCCCGTGATCATCAGGGTCAGCTTCCGGTTCTGCGGCGCGGGATTCGCGAACGCCATGTACGTGTGCGCCGTGAGGACGATCAGGGCGAAGACGTGCAGGATTTTGTAGTAGATCGGATCCATGGACGGTGCGGCGCGGGAAATTAGGATGACACCCCGCCTGTGCCGTGTACCCAAAGGCTCATGTCCTTTTTAGTGTAAGGTGGGCACCATCCGCGTCACTTCTGCCTTCCGGTTTACGGCCTGGCATCCGCGCCGCTGACAACGGTTCCCAAATGATAACAAAGGCAAAGAGCGGTTATTAAGGCACCTCGAACACTGCAGGGTGTCGCGGAAGAAGCTAGGATCGGTTGCGCTGCCGTCAAATGCGAAGGTGGCGGCAAACATCTTCCGCTTGACTTGGCGCGATGCGCCAATTGCGGAAGGCTGAATGCAGATCGCGGAACGCCGGGCGAGTCAGCGTGGCCTTGAGCGTATTTTTCCTGGAGGGAGCAACTGCTTGCCGGCGATTGACGGCGCGCCCAGTTTCGCGATTAACCCCGCAGCCAATGCGGCAAACGGTCGCGCCCTACCATGGGGCGCCTGCAAGCAGGCTCCTGCCTTTCGCTCCAAAGATTCCATCCGATTTTGCCGCTGCTGTTAACAATCACGGCTGAAAAATCCGGTCGGATGCTCTCGCTCCTTTTGGCTCCGTCAATCCGCAGACCGCATTCCACGGGCCGATGAGAACATCGGCCCCTACCGTTCACCGCTCTCCGTTCTTTCAATATACCACATTCCGCGGGCCCCTACCGCTCACATTTCCCGCCCACCGCTCACCGAAAACGGCTCACCTCCTACTCCCTCAACCTTCCAAAATCGTCGGATCGAGATGCAGCACGAGCAGCTCCTGCAGGGTGGCGAGAAAAACATACGCGGCGAACGCCTTCCGCTGCTCATCAGGCATCTCTTCGAGCGGAACGTCGCCGGACTCGAGATTCTCGTCGTCGATCGGCTTCAGGTGTGCCTCGCGCAGATGCAGGCGCAGCGCCGAGCAGGCGCGGAGGACCGGCTCGCAGTTGGTCGGGTCCAATCCGATCACGCCGCTTTGAAAAAATTCGCTCCCAAAAAGCGCCAGCAGAATGCGGATGTCGGACTCCTGTCCTCCGACCAGTTCCTGCGACCACTCTGCGTGCAGCTCGCCGTCCTCGCCCGGAGGCAGCACGCCCAGCGCGAGGCGTCCCTCGAGTTCGTCCGCCGCCGTCTTGATCACGTCGAGCAGCGGCGCCACCGCCTCCAGATTGAGTTTTACCTCAACCCGTTTCATCGGCCTCAAGCACCGCGGTCAGGTGCCACTGATGCAGGGTGAAGACATAGGCCTCGGCCTGCTCATGCACGCCGCGCCAGACGACGGAACGCCCCTGCTCGTGCACTTCCATCATGTGCCGGCGGGCGACCGGCTCGTCGAAATTGAAGACCCGTTTGAACACCATGACCACATACGACATCAGGTTCACGGGATCGTTCAACACGACGACGCGCCACAAATCCTGCGGCTGCGTGGCCGCGGCGGTCGCCGTCTCGGTTTTCGGATCGGTTCTGGCCTGGGCCACGTTCATGCGGGCGAGCCGCGGCCGGCCGCCTCCGCCACGACGCGTTCGGCGTCGGCCAGCGGCACCTTCCGGACTTCCTTCTCAGCGCGCCACTTCATCTCGATGATTCCTTCCTTTAGCCCTTTGCCTCCGACCGTCAAGCGCAGCGGAAAGCCGATCAGGTCGGCATCCTTGAACTTGACGCCGGGACGCTCGGCGCGGTCGTCGACCAGCACCTCGGCGCCCGCGTTCCCGGCCGCCGTGGCCAGTCGTTTTGCCCAGTCCGAAGCCGTCGCATCCTGCGGATCAAGGTTCACCACCACGACCTGCCAGGGCGCGACCGTCCAGGGCCAGATGATGCCGTCGGCATCGTTGCTCTGCTCAATGATTGCCTGCAGCGTGCGGCTGATGCCGATGCCATAGCAGCCCATGACCATGAGATGTGTCTGCTTCTTGTCGTCGGTGTAGACGGCGCCAAATTTCTCGGAGTACTTCGTGCCGAGCTTGAAGACGTGACCGACCTCGATCGCGCGGTCGATCTTCAGCGGCTGACCGCACTGCGGACAGGGCTCGCCGGCCCGCACGCGGCGGAAGTCGCCGAATTTCGTGACCGCCAGGTCGCGCGCGACATTCACGTTGCGGATATGCACGCCATCGCGATTCGCGCCGGTCGTACCGTTGCCGACGAGCCGGATCGCATGATCGGCGAAAATGCCAGCCAGCGCGGCTGGGTTCCTGATCGTGCCCTTGACGGTGCCGAGGCTGCCGGGCTTCGCGCCCATGACGGGCTCGATCTCCTCGGGAGTCGCCGCGCGCCAGAGCTGGAAGCCGAGACTGCCAAGCTTCGCCTCCTCGACATCGTCGCAGCCGCGCACGACCACGAGGAACGGCTTGCCGTCGCCCATGAAAACGAGCGTCTTGAACTGCTTGTCGGCGGGGACCCCGGCCGCCTCGAGCGCCGCGATGGTGACGATGCCCGGCGTGGGAAACTCCTCGAGCGCACCGGCGGGAGCGGCATCGGCCAGGTCGGCCGGCACGATCCCGCTGCGGGCCTTCTCGCGGTTGGCGGAATAGCCGCTCGCCTCGCAGTGGACGACGTCGTCGTCACCCACGGGCGCCGGCACCATGAATTCGTGGGAAAAGTTGCCACCCATCACGCCGGTGTCGGCCTCGACGGAAATGGTCTTCAATCCGCAGCGCGTGAAGAACGCCGTGTAGGCGCGCTTCATCTTGTTGTAGCTCTCCACCGCGGCCTCGTCAGTCGCGTCGAAACTGTAGGCATCCTTCATCACGAACTCGCGCGCGCGCATGAGGCCGTAGCGCGGACGGATTTCGTTCCGGAATTTCGTTCCGATCTGGTAGAAATTCTTCGGCAGGTCGCGATAGCTCGTGATCTCGGCCTTCACCAGCGGAGTGATGACCTCCTCGTGGGTCGGTCCCAGGACAAACTCGGGCTCGCGCGGCGGACGCTTCCCGTCACCGGCATGATCGGCGCGATACATGATCTCGCGCGCCGCGGCCCAGCGCGGCCCCTGCTGCCAGTTCTCGGCCGGATGCAAAAAAGGCATGGCCAGCTCGATGGCGCCCTCGCGTTCCATTTCCTCGCGACAGATGCGGGAAATCTTCTGCAGCACACGCAGGCCCGCCGGCATGAAGGTGTAGAGACCCGCCCCGAGCTTCCGGACCAGTCCGGCCCGGATCAGAAGCTTGTGGGAGGCGATCTCGGCGTCGGCCGGGCTTTCCTTCAGCGTGGGGATGAACGTCTGCGACCAATATTTCATGGAGTCGGGCAACAGAACAACTCCCCCCGGACGGCGCAATTCCTATCTGGCGCCGGCGAAATCCTCCCCGTGTTCGCCGGTCACGCGATCGGGCGACGCCCCCGCCCCTGGCATTTTCGCTTGCCGCGCCGGGGGCGAGCGCATTGACGTGGCGCCCGCCACCCATGTCCCGATCCAACCCGCGCCCGACCCCCAAACCCTGGCCGATGCGCTGGGTCGTGCTGGCGATCGTCGCCTTCGTGGTCGTCTACACGGTGGTCGAAATCCGCTCCCGCAAACCGCACGCGAGCCACGAGCCGTATGCCGAGGCGAAGCAGCGCGAGGCGCAGGCCCGGATGCACGACGCCGGCTGGGTGAAGATGCCGCTCGCCGTTCGCCGTCCCGTGGAAAAACCGCCGGGCGGCGAGGCGGCGTCCGTTTCCCGCGGCGCCCTCGGGCTGGGACTCGACCTGCCCAGCCTCTTTCCCGATCGCCCCGCCCTGCTGGCGTCGATCGATGACGTGACCGCACCGGTGAACGTGAAGCAGGGCGAAGACTACACGGTATATTTCACCGCCAGTGTCGCCGACCAGAAGTTCCAGCTCGGAGGCTCGCAGCTTTATCGGCACGGCCAGGACCTCGTCCTCGTTCCGAGTCTCGAAAAACTGCCCGATGGCGGCGTGCTCAGCCGCTGGCATGACGCCAACTACGCGATCACCTTTCCCACCGACGGCATGGCAGCCGGCACCTATCACCTGCGCCTGATCGCGAACGGACCGGCGGCCACCTGGACGTTTGTGGTGAAGTGACAATCAGGTCACCGCGTGCCGCGAGCTCGCAATCCCGATTGACGAGCGGGGCGCGATGCCCGATTTAATCGCTCTCCCGTTCCATGGCCGACAACGTCACCATCAAGCCGACTGATTTGCGCGGCATCCTGAAATACGTTCCGCGTTTTCAGGGGCAGATCTTCATCATCGCGGTCGATGGCAGCATCGTGGCCGACGACAATTTTCCGAACCTGATGACCGACGTGTCGGTCCTGCGCTCGCTCGGCATCAAGATCGTGATCGTGCACGGCATCGGCCAGCAGCTCGAGGAGCTGGCCAAGCTGCGGAATGTCGCGATCTCCGACTCCATCGGCACGGGGGTGACGGACGCGGCCACGCTGGACCTCGCCATCCGCGCCTCGGCGCGCGTCACCCACGTGGTGCTCGAGGGACTGACCGCCAACGGACTCAAGGCGGCGCTCACCAATTCGGTCCGCGCCGCGCCCCTCGGCATCCTGCGCGGCGTCGACCATCAGTCCACCGGCAAGGTGGATCGCGTCGACAAGGAATTCATCCAGCATCTGATCGATGCCGGCATCGTGCCCATCGTCAGTCCGATCGGTTTCGATCGCGACGGACGGCCGCTGCGCGTGAATTCCGATCACCTCGCGGCGGAACTGGCCGAGGTGCTGCGGGCGACCAAGATCATCTACCTCACCCCGATGCTCGGCCTCGAAATCGGCGGCAAGCTGCAGCACGACATTTCGGTCGACACCCTTCGCAAGGTGATCGACACGAAGGTGGAATCGATTAACGAGCCGATGCGCAGCAAGGCGGCCCATGCCGTGAAGGCGATCGATGCCGGCACGCCGCGCATCCACCTGCTCGATGGCCGCGAGCTCGACGGCCTGCTGGCGGAGATTTTCTCGAACGAGGGCGTGGGCACGCTGATCTACGGCAACGAATACCAGCAGATCCGCAAGGCGACGCGGCGCGACGTGCGCGCGATCTACAATCTCACGCGCTCGGGCATGAAACGCGAGGAGCTGCGCAACCGCAGCCAGCAGGCGATCGAAAAGACGGTCGACCAGTTCTACGTGTTCGAAATCGACGAGAACCTGATCGCCTGCGTCTCGCTCTATATTTTCCCGGAGAAGCCCACGATGGCCGAGGTTGGCACGCTCTACGTGATGCCGTTCTATCACGACCGCGGCATCGGGCAGAAGATGGTCGAGTTCGCCTGCCTCCAGGCCAAGGAACGCGGCGCGAACACGGTGCTAGCGCTGTCCACGCAAGCCTACACGTTTTTCACGTCCGTCTGCCATTTCGAGGAAGCCGAGAAGGACGTGCTGCCCGAGTCGCGGCTCAAGTCCTACGAGGATAGCGGCCGGAATTCGAAGATTCTGATCAAGAAGCTTTGAGCCGCGGATTTTTGCCCACGAATCACACGAAAAGCCGCGAATGAACCAGTCTTTCCGGTTCGTCCCGGAAGGCGCCTGAGACTTCTAGTGTATTTTTGGAGGGCGGTCGACCTCGACCGCCGAGGACTTTGGTACGCGAATGGCACGGATTATCGCGTTTCCTCCCCGATGCATGAGTCCGTCGCGGCCGCGGTCGGCCGCCGCCTTGTCCCGCGACCTCGGCGGGCCCGACGGTCCCGCCCTACCTCGAAATAACCTTTACCCCATCAGTACGTCTGCAGCATCCGCTTTAACCCGCCGGGCCAGACTTCGTCGGGCAAAAATTCGAAATCGACGACGTCCTTGATTTCGACCGGATGGTCGAGAACGCCGAGTTTCTGCAGGATTCCGATCTGCGTCTCGAGACGTTTCACCGTCAGCTGGCCCATGCGTTCATCCCGCTTCGGATCGCCGAGCACGAGCTGATAATCCTTCATGGCCCGGATGCTGTAGGCGGCGAACTCGGGCGTGAGGTCCGGGCGCAACTTCAGGATCAGCTTGTTGGCCGGTTCGGCATCGCCGGTGAGATATTCCGTCCATCCGCGAATGCTCGCGCGCACAAATTTCTCCACCAGCGCGGGGTGGTCCTTGATGTAGCGGTCGCTGGTGAACATGACGCGATACGGCTCGTAGCCGGGACCCGCGATCAGGAAGGCGCCGACGTTTGCGCCGCGTTGCCGGGCAAAATAGGGCTCGTTCGTGACGAAGCACTGCTGGACGTAGGTCGGATCGTTCATGAACCGCGCCAGATCGCCCACGAGCGGCAGGAGGTTGAATTTGATGCCGTAGGTTTTCTGGGCGTATTGCAGCCAGACGGAGCCGGCGCCGGCCATGATCGTGCGCCCGTTCAGGTCCCGGAGGTCGTGCACCGGATGCTCCGCGTGGTACATGATTCCCTGCGCGTCCCGCTGCATTTCGGCCGCGACCATCTTGATCGGCACGCCGCGCGCGATCGCGACAATGACGTCGTCCCCGTTCGTCATGCCGAGGTCGGCGCGGCCGGTCGCCACCATGGCCATCACCTGGGCGTTGGGCCCGCCGGGCACCAGTTCGACGTCGAGGCCTTCCTCCGCATAGTATCCTTTGGCCAAGGCCTCGTAATAGCCGCCGTGCTCAGGCTGCGGGAACCAGTCGGTTTGGAAGCGGACCTTGACGAGTCCGCCGGCTGTCGTGACCGGCGCCGCCGGTTTGCTGCAGCCGAAGGCCAGCAACGAAAACAGCGCCGCCACCAGGCCGCGCCACCCCGCCTCAATGATCCTGCCGGTCGAACGATTCATGCCATTGGTGCAGCATCAGCCAGTTGAGGCCGGAAACTGCAGCCACAAAGATGAATCCCAACAGGCAGCTGGTCAACGCCGTCGCGAACAGTGCGGGTATCTTGATCTGGGTGTTGTAACTGTAGACGAGAAATCCGAGGCCGCCCGTGCCGCCCGCCGCATTTCCCACCATGAACTCCCCGAAAATCGCCCCGATCGGGGCCAGGGTCGCGGCGATGCGCAGGCCCGCGAGAAAAAAGGGCATGGCCGAGGGCAGGCGCAGCCAGCGCAGTTCCTGCAGACGGCTCGCGTTGTACATCCGGAAGAGCGCCACGTGATTGCGATCCGCCGAAAGAATGCCCTGCGTCAGGTTCACGATGATCGGAAAAAAGCTGATCAGGAAGGTGATCGTGATAATGCCCGGCATGCCCGGTCCGGCCCAAAGCACGATGACCGGGGTCAGCACGATCACGGGCGTCATCTGCAGGAGCAAAAGCCACGGATAAAGGCTGGCCCGCAGCGCACGCGACGTTCCCAGCAGAATGGCCAGGATCGTGCCCACGACCGTCGCCGCCACGAATCCCCCGAGCGCCCCCAACGCGGTGTGTCCCGCGGCCGCGACGAGACGTTCCCGTTCCCGCCAGCCCGCGGCCGCGATTTCCACCGGAGTGGGCAGGATCCAGCTGCCGAGTCCGGAGGCGTAGCGCACGGTGTACCAGATGCCGGTGAAGATCGCACCGCTCGCGATCGGCAGCAGCCAGAGATAAAGGGCCGGCAGGCGCTTCATACCGGGACGACCGTGTCCACCTCATGCAGCAACCGCGACACCCGGGTCACCTGCTCCAGAAACGCCGGATCCTCGCGCAAGGCGGCGCGACGTGGATACGGGAATTCCACCGCAACCTCCGCATGAAATCGTCCCGGATGCGCGGCCATGACGATTATCCGGTTGGAAAGAAACACCGCCTCCGCGACCGAATGCGTGACGAACATTCCCGTGAACGGTTTCTGCGCGCGCAACGCGAGCAGTTCCTCGTTCAGACGATTGCGGGTCATTTCGTCGAGAGCGCCAAAAGGTTCGTCCAGCAACAGCAATTGCGGAGACAGCGTCAGGGCTCGCGCGAGCGACACCCGCATTTTCATTCCGCCGGACAGCTGGCGGGGAAAGTAGTCGCGGGCGTCGTCGAGTCCCACCAACGACAGCATCGCGCGCGCCCGACGATGGCGCTCCTCCGGCGCCACGCCGCGAATCCGCAGCGGCACCTCGACATTCGCCTCCGCGGTGAGCCAGGGCAAAAGCGTCGCGTCCTGAAAAATGAAGGCCTGCCGGTCCCGCGCCTGCCGCGGCTTCGTGCCCATCACGGTCACGGTGCCCTCGCTCGCCGGACTGAGCCCCGAGACCAGTTTCAGGATCGTCGATTTTCCGCACCCGCTCGGGCCGATGAAGCTCACAAAATCGTCGCGCCGGATCTCCAGATCGATGGCCTCGAGCACAAGCGGGCCGGTCCCGTAGCGTTTTCGGAGACCGGTGAAATTGACGACCGTCTCATTCGGGTCCATGCAGGCGCCTGAATGGACACAATCGCGCCAAAAACGCCAGTTCCATCGGCCTTCGCGGAATGGCGAAACCTCGAGCCCGCGGACGCCGCGCAACGCGTGGTCACAGCGGTGCAGGCCCTCCCCGCCCCGCTCCGCCGCGCCGCGATCTCGTGGATGCCGGCGGAGAATGAAATCGCCGGGGAATTCGCTCGCGCCCGCGCCGAGCGTTCCGGCGGCGCGCTTGCCGGCGTCCCCTACTTCCTCAAGGACCTGTTCGATGCGGCGGGCTCTCCGACCGCGGCCGGGTCGACGTTTCTCTCCTCCGTGCGCGTCCCATCCGGCGACGCTGCCATCGTCCGGCTCCTCCGCTCGCAGGGCGCCGTGCTCGCCGGGAAGACCCAGTTGGTGGAGTTCGCCTCCGGCCTGACCGGCGAGAATCCGCATTTCGGGGACTGTCCGCATCCGCGTTTTCCCGACCGGCTCACCGGCGGATCAAGCAGCGGATCAGCGGCCATGGTTGCCGCCGGAGTAGTGCCGTTGGCAATCGGCACCGATACCGGCGGCTCCGTTCGTGTCCCCGCGGCTTTTTGCGGCCTCTTCGGCTTTCGCCTGACTCCGCGCGACCCGTTGATTGCCGATGCCTTTCCCCTTTCCCCCACGATGGACACGGCCGGCTGGTTCACCGCCACGTCCGAGAACATGCTCGCCAGCTGGCGGGCGATCGTCGGCGCCCCGCCAACGATTCCATCGGGATCGGCTCTCCGCGGCTGCTATCTTTCTGGCCCCGATCTCGGCGCGACAATGACCGCCGGAATCGAGGAGGCGTGCGCGAGTCACGCCTTCGCGCTGGGCGCCCGCGTCGATTCCCGTGTCAGCCGCGCGATCGCGGAATCGTGGAGCGGAGCGGTGGACGCCTATGTGACGATCGGCATGACGGAGGCGAATCGGGTTCACCGCAACTGGCTCGAGCCGTTTCGCGCCAACTATGATCCGCTCATCTGGAAACGATTTCGGGATGCGGGTGAGATTGCACCGGAAGCGATTGCCCATGCGCACTCAAAACGCGCCCAGGCTGCCGATTATTGGCAACGAATTCTTCAGGACTTTGACTACGTCGCGCTGCCGTCGGCGCCCTGTCCTGCTCCGCACAAGTCCGACTGCACTCCGGAGTTGCGCCGCAATATTCTCGCCCTCACCGCTCCCGCGAGCCTGGGCGGCCTGCCTTGTCTTTGCCTTCCGGTCCCGCTCCCCGGTGGATTGACCGCCGGTCTGCAGGTCGTCACCCGGGATCCGGCGAGTCCGGTTTTTGCGCGGCTGCTGACGGCAATCTAATCGTTGGGGTGAAGTCGCACTTCCCCGTTCGATAAGCCCAGGGCGGTAGGGGCGGATGTCTCATCCGCCCTCTTGTCGCACCCATTCCAAGGCCGGCGCGGAGGCCGTCCCCTACCAATGGAGGGCGTCCGGTTCCACCTAATGCAGCCGCAGCAATCGTCGCACGTTTTCCCGGAAAACGGCTGAAACTTCGGCAGACTTGAGCGCCGACTCACCCTCGCGCACGAAGTTGCCCCAGCCCGAACCGGCTTCCGCACGCGGATAGAGTCGGAGCGGAAAATCCGAACCGAAAATGACCCGCTCCAATCCGGCGCCTTCGGCAGCGCGGCGCCAGACTTCCGGGCCGTACATCAAGGGAGAGGCCGCGGTGTCGAACCAGACATTGGCCAATCCGCGAGGCGACTCCTCGAACGCGAGTCCTCCACCCCAGTGCGCGAGGACGAACGTGGTTTGCGGATGACGCCGCGCCGCCTCCACAAAATAAGTCCGCGGCGTGGCGATCGCTCCGCGGTAGCTGCGAGCCAGTGGATCGGCCGCGTGCAGATTGACCGGCATCCGTAGCGCTCCCGCCAGCGCAAAGATTTCGTCCCACGCGGGCGCGTCCACCGGGAGGGAAATCGAATGGGGCGAAAGTTCTCCCAGCCCGGTGAATCCGTGGTCCTTCGCCCAGCAAATCTCCTCGGCGGCCCGGCGCGCGTCGCCGGGATGCAACGTCGCAAACGCGGACAACCGATCCGGATGCCGGTCGATGCATTCGAGAAAAAAGCGATTCTGCATCGTCGCACTTTCCGCGCGATTCCAATACCAGCCCAGGAGAACCGCACGTCGGATTCCGGCCGCGTCCATTTCCCGCAGCAATTCGTCGACGGGGGGAAACGTCTGCACGGGCGTTCCGTCCTTGCGCCGGCGCGCGCACAGGGCCGACCAGTGCTCCTCGCCGGCCGCTGCGGCCCAGCCGGCCGGATTAGCGCCGATTTCGGGCGGGTACAGGTGCACATGGGCGTCGATCCGATCCACGATTTCCTTCTGGCCGAGGTGGAGGCGGGCGACCAGCGCGAAAGAACGGGCACGCTTTGGGATTGCGACGCGGGGGCGCTCGCGTGTGCTTGCCCCAAGGATGCGCCGACCCGGCGCCCTCCCATCCCATGCGCACGTTTCTCTGCCTCATCCTGGGTATCGCGGCCCTTCCCGCTCTCGCCGCCTCGCCGTTCGCCGGACGCTTCGAGGAAATCAAGAAGACGGCGACGCCCGCGCAACTCTACACCTTCCTCTACGCGCTCCCGAAGGGCGGCGATCTGCACAATCATGCCGGCGGCGCGGGCCGGTCCGAGTGGTGGTATGCGGCGGCGGTCGATCCGAAGCGCAATGGCGGCGACACGCTTTACACGCAGGTCAGATATTCCGGCCCGGCCGACACGGCGGTCAATCCCACCGCCTTCCGGACGCTGCGCCAGTACGGTTACGACCAGCTTTCCGCCGCGGAAAAGACGGATTTCATGCGCCTCGATGCTTTGACGCCGCAGCAGAAACAGGACTGGCTCGATTCCCAGCGGCTCGATCGCCCCGGTGAAGGCCGGGAGGAATTTTTCAGCAAGATGTGGCCCCGACGCGGCCAAATGGGATCGAACATCCATATCGCTCTCGAAGTGCTGGTGGAAAACATGAAGGCCTTCGGCGCCGAGCACCTGCGGTATCTCGAAACCCAGTTCGACGGCTTCGGCTACGCGGACAACACCGGCAAGCCCATCTCTGTCGAGGACGGTGTCGCGCTGATTCGCGCCCGACTCGCCCAATCCGATGCCATCGCCACGGGAGTCACCGTGCGCTTTCAGGAAACGGTCATCCGCTTCCGCGCCGACGCCGAAAAGGAACTCGAAGACCTCTATCTGTTCGTTTCCGCCCATCCCGACCTCTGGGTCGGATTGAACATGGCGGGCATCGAGGAAAATGGGAAAGGCTACCCGCTGCGCTTCCTGGAAAAGATGCGCGAGCTCCGCCGCACGCATCCGGCGGTCGCCCTCTCGATCCATGCCGGAGAAATGGACGGACCCGACAAGCACATCCGCGACACCCTGCTGCTCGGTGCCACCCGCATCGGGCACGGCGTGAACCTGATCCAGGACCCTGAAACCCTGCTCTTGCTGCAGCAGACGCGCCGCGTGCTGGTGGAGGTGAATCTCATCTCCAATCGATTGCTCGAGTACGTGCCCGATCTCAGCAAGCACCCGTTCCCCGAGTATCTCCGCACCGGCGTGCCCGTTTGCCTGAACACCGACGACCGCGGCATGTGGGATTCCAATCTCACCGACGAATACTATACGGCGGTCACGACGTTCAATCTTGACTGGGACGAGATCGAGCAGATCGGACACAATTCGCTCGCGTTCTCGTTCGTCCAGCCGGAGGTGAAAACGCGCCTGATCGCCGAGTTCGATCGGGCGATGCAGGACTTCGCAGCGAAATATGCGCCAGCGGATTCCTTGCGACTGCTGGGCGATGTTCACCCGGTGACATACGGTTACGGGAAGCGGAACTGGAATTTCCCGTTCGCGCAGTGACGGCAGAATTGTAGGGCGGCATCGCCTGCCCTGAGCCTGTCGAATGGGCCGAATGCCGCCCCGACCGATTCATGTTTTGATCACGGATTTCACCGAGAATCACGGATCATGCCCGGGAATCCGTGTTTTCCGTGAAATCCGTGGTCAAAAATCAGGTGGGATTGTTGGCGGGATTCGGCAATCCCGCCCTACAACGCACGGCCGGATTCCGCGGGGGCTCGCATATCCGCGCGCACCACGAGCAGCGGCACCTGGGTATCGTGCCGTACCTTGTCGATGGTGCTGCCGAACAGGAGATCGCCGAAAAGCCGGTGGCCGTGCGACGCCATCGCAATGAGATCGCAGCCTTCCGCCGCGGCCAGACGCACGATTTCGGCCGGCGGGTTGCCCAGAGCCAGACGCGAATCGACGCGCAAGCCCCGCGTGCGCAACTCGGTCGCCCGCCGCTCGAGATAGTCGTTGTCCTCCTTCATTTCCTGCGACTCCGCCAGTTTCAGCTGTTCGAAATTCCGCGCCGCCCAGCCGTCGGCCACGTGGACCAACAGCAGGCTGGCCCCGGTGAGCAGGGCAAGATCGCGGACGTGCGGCAACAGCGTCTCGTCCGCCCGTCCGTTTTCCAGCGCCACCAGAATCTTCGTGTACATTGTCACACAGGCGACTGGCCGGTGATCCCGGCGAGGTCGAGCAGCAGTTTCACGTTCAGGGCGATGATAGCCAGGGTCACGCTCCAGCCGAGCACTTTTATCCAAAGCGGATTCGTAAACTCGCCCATTTTGGCCCGTTCGCCCGTGAAGCGCATCAACGGCCAGCAGGCGAAGCCAAGCTGCAGGCTCAGACAAACCTGGCTCGCGACCAGCAACTCCGTGGTTTTGCCCTCCCCAAACAGCCCGATCACGATCACGGCCGGGACGATGGCGATCGCCCGCGTGATCAGGCGGCGCAGCCACGGGCGCAGCCGCACGTTGATGAATCCCTCCATCACGATCTGACCGGCGAGCGTGCCCGTCAGCGTGGAATTCTGCCCTGACGCCAGCAACGCGACCGCAAAAAGCACGCTGGCAAAGGTCACACCGAAGAGTCCGTCGAGCAGATGAAAAGCATCCTGGATCGCCGCGACCTCGGGGTGACCGGTGGCGTGGAACGCCGCGCCGGCGAGGACGAGGATGGCGGCATTGATGAACAGGGCGAACATGAGCGCGACCGTCGAGTCGATGGTGGCGAACTTGATCGCCTCACGCTTGGCCGCCGGGTTCGGCTCGTACTTGCGCGTCTGCACGATCGACGAATGCAGGTACAGATTGTGCGGCATCACGGTCGCCCCGAGGATGCCGATCGCGAGGTAGAGCATCTTCGGATTCCGGACCAGATCGGTCACCGGAACGAATCCCGTCGCCACCGCGCCGAAATCGGGTCGGGCCAGCGCCAGTTCGACCGCAAAGCAGGTCCCGATGGTGGCGATCAGGGTGATCACGACCGCCTCGAGATAACGGAAGCCGCGATGCTGCAGGAGCAGGACGACCATCACATCGACCGCGGTGATCACGCAGCCCCAGACCAGCGGGATCCGGAAGAGCAATTGCAACGCGATGGCCGAACCGACCACCTCGGCGAGATCGCAGGCGGCGATGGCGAGTTCGCAGAGGATCCACAGAAACCAAACCGTCGGCCGCGAATAGTGATCGCGGCACGCCTGCGCGAGGTCGCGACCCGTGGCGATCCCCAGCTTGACGCACAGGTGCTGCAACAGGATCGCCATCAGGTTGGACACCATGATGACGGACAGAAGCGTGTAGCCGAACTGCGCCCCGCCGGCGAGATCCGTCGCCCAGTTGCCCGGATCCATGTAGCCGACCGCGACGAGGAACCCCGGGCCGCCAAAGGCGAGCAGCTTGCGCCAGAAGGACGCCTCGAGTGGAACGACGATCGAACGATGGACTTCCGGGAGGCTCGCGGCGCCGCGGTCCTGGCGCCAGGCGGGAGCGACGGAGGATGACGACGGCGGGGCGGAGTCCATGGCGCCGTCCTCAGGAACTCCCGCGCCGGCGACCGTCGCCAGGCCATCCGCACAAGGACCTTTGGGAGTTCATGACCCCACGAAAGCACGTGACAATCAGGGAAGCAAGATAATATTAGCCATGCCTAATTTGTGGACATTTTCCACTTCCGCCTTGTCTGCGCCGGGACCGCGAAATCACACTCGCACCGATGTCGACGTCTCTCGCGCGCATCGTGTTCGTCTCCACGCTGCTGTTTTTCGGCACGTTCTTCCTCTGGCCCATCCTGCAAATTCTCAAGGGTGGGTTTCTCGACGCCGACGGACATGTCACCACCGAGTTCCTCCGGTCGCTGCTGGTCGACCCGCTCTATGTCGGCGGGCTCAGAAACTCCTTCCTGCTCGCGCTGACCACCACCCTGTTCGCCCTGCTGATCGCGCTACCGCTTGCCGTCGTGTCCGACCGTTATGTTTTTCCGTTCAAGGGTCTGCTCTCGTCGCTGATCCTGGTGCCGATGATCCTGCCGCCGTTCGTCGGCGCCATCGGCATCAAGCAAATCCTCGGCGAGTACGGTGCCCTGAACAGCCTCATCATCCACAGCGGACTGCGGCCCGCCGGATGGACGTTCGACTGGCTCGGCGCCAATCAGTTTCTCGGCATCGCCCTCGTCAATGCCTTCAGCCTCTACCCCATCATCTATCTCAACGCCGTCGCCTCGCTGGCCAACATCGATCCCGCGCTGGGTGAAGCCGCCGCCAATCTCGGCTGCGTCGGCTGGAGACGCTTTTTCAAGATCACGCTGCCCCTGATCAAACCCGGACTTTTTGCGGGCGGCACCATTGTCTTCATCTGGGCTTTCACCGACCTCGGCGTGCCGCTTATCTTCGACTACGCGAAGGTTGCCTCCGTGCAGATTTTCTACGGCCTCAAGGACATTGGAGGAAATCCGTTCCCCTATGCGCTGGTCGCCGTGATGCTGCTCTGCTCGGTGCTCTTCTACGCCCTGGGCAAGGGCCTGTTCGGCCGGCAATCGTATGCGATGATGGCGAAGGCGACCTCTTCCGGCGGTGCGACCCGGCCGTCGACCGCCGCGGCGTGGCTCTGCACCGTGGCGTTTGCCGCCGTGACGTTCATCGCTGTCCTGCCTCACCTCGGCGTGATCCTGGTGGCGTTCTCGAGCGAATGGTATGCGACGGTCATCCCGCACCATTTCACCCTCGATAATTTCCGCCTCGCGCTCGGACACGATCTGACCGTGCCCGCGATCGCCAACAGCCTGAAATACGCGAGCATCTCGACCGTCATTGATGTCTTTCTCGGGATCGCGCTGGCCTACGTCATCGTACGCTCAAAAATCGCCGGGCGCCAGATCCTGGACTTTCTCGCGATGCTTCCCCTCGCGGTTCCGGGTCTGGTGCTGGCCTTTGGCTATCTTGCAATGAGCCAGGAGGGACATCCGTTCGCCTTCATCAACCCGGTGAAGAACCCGACGATTCTCCTGATCATTGCGTACTCGATCCGACGACTGCCCTACGTGGTTCGGTCCGCGGCCGCCGGCTTTCAGCAAACCAGCGAAACGCTCGAGGAGGCCGCGCAGAATCTCGGTTGTCCGCCGGCCAAGGCGGTATTCAAGGTCACCCTTCCCCTGATCATGGCCAACCTGATCGCCGGTGGCCTGCTCGCCTTCGCGTTCGCGATGCTGGAGGTGTCCGATTCGCTGATCCTGGCCCAAAAGCAGGTTTACTATCCGATCACGAAAGCCATCTACGAACTGTTCCAGTTGCTCGGCGATGGAAAGTTCATCGCGTCGGCGTTGGGCGTCTGGGCAATGGCATTTCTCGGTATCCTGATTGCGGGCATGACGGTCCTGCTCGGGAAGAAACTCGGCGCAATTTTCCGGGTGTAGAGCGAGATTCGTCCGCCAAGATCGTTCACATTCGGATTAGGCCCGCGAAACACGCGAATTTCGCGAAATATTCCATGACCAGAAATGGGATTTCCGGCCTGATCGGCGGGCTCCGCGCCATCCGCGGAAAGCCTGCCCGGTCAGTCGGAAATATTTCGAGTGATTCGCGTGTTTCGCGGGCAAATCATGTCTCGTGCCTCCGCGGCGGGGTTGGCAACCCCGCCCTACAACGGGCCGATGAGGACATCGGCCCCTACCTGTTTCGTGTGAATCGCGGGCTTTTTCCGCTCAGGTGCTGCGGTGGAAGTTGAAGGCCCAGCTCTCGGACATCACCGCCGGCTGGCCGTCCTTGCGGGGCGTCTCATACCGCCACTGCTGCAAAGCTTCCAGCGCCTCCCGGCTGAATTCGGGCGCGGTCGACTCGCGCACGATGGGCGCGCGCACGCGGCCCTTTTCATCGACGTAGAAATCGACCACCACGGTCGCCTGGTCAAAGCGCCCCTTGGCTTCCGCCGGAAACTCCGGCATCGGCTGGGCAATCGGTTTCAGCGGACGATCCAGATCGCCGGCCAGCGGCACCCGATACGGCTCCTTTTTTTCCGCACTGGCCTCGGCAAAACGGCTTCCGAGCGTATGATTGCGGCTCACCACGACACCGGAGCGGGCAAACCGAAGCTCGTACCGCACCACTTCGCTGACTCCGGGCGTGGGCGCGCGGCGCCACTCCAGCACCGCGTCGCGGGCGGGTGAGGCGAACGTGCTCTCGGAGGTGTGCAGGACGACCACGTCCGACGGGATGCCGGCGTCGGTCCACGCCACGGCGACCGTCACCAATCCGTCCAGAATCCCCCGATCCAGCGCCATGATCGGATACTGTGGGGCGACATACCGGACGAGGCCGAAGCGCGCGGCCATTTCGACATCCGATTCCGACGAGGCAACCGCGGTTGCCGCGGCCATGCATGCAAGGCACGCGAGAATCCGACAAGCGGGGGAACTCATGTTTCCTTTCTGCCGCGGCCGGCGGACCGGTCGCGTCTGCTGATGACGGGTTGGGAACGGGGCCGGACGGATCCGGCTGCCCGTTATTATACTCCAACTCCGCCCGGAAACAATCCTGCGAAGCGACGGTCAGGGCACCGCGGCCCGCGTCGGTGCTTCGTTCGCGGCAATCGTGATTTCCGACGATTTCAAGCCGTTCGACGTCGCGGTCAGCTTCAGGGCTCCCGCGTGCCGGGAGGCCTGGACGATGATTTCCGCGTAGCCATTGAACAGGCTTCGCGACCAGCTGCCCGGCGCGCCCGCTTCCACGAACCGCAGCCGGACGCCCTGGTTGAGGCCACCGACATCGCCCCAGTTGGCAATGCCCACCGCCACCACGTTGTCGCCGGCATGCAGGAATTTCTTCACCGAGCACACGGACGCGCCGCGCGCGTCTCCCACCCGTGCCACGGCTTCACCATTCACATAAAGCTGCCCGCTTCCCTCGACGTGCCCGAACCAGAGTTCGACCGCCGGCGACGCGAGCTCCTGTTCCGTCATCGTAAAGTGCGCGCGAAACACACCGCGCTCGTGATTTCCCAGCGGGCCCTTTTCCGTGTTCACATCGACGGCAGCCCACGATGCATCGTCGAACTTGGCGGCCTCCTGCGGCAATCCGACCATGTTCTCCTGCGGCACCTGCAGCCAGCGCCAGCCCGACACGTCCCGCTCGTGGATCACCGGCTCGCGCACCACCACGTCGGGCTCGTGACAGCTCGGGTCGCCATTGCCGACACCGATGATCCGCCCCGGACCGGCCAGTTCAAAATGGACCGCATTCATCGCGATCGGCACGACCCGGCCGGCGTCGTCGCGGGCGGTGACCGTCACGACGGACACGTCCTCTCCATTGGCATCGATGGTCGCCCGGTCCGCGTCGAGATGTACTGCCGCGGCGGCACCGGTAGTCTCATTGCGGGCTTCAGCAACCGGCTGGCCCTTGCGATATCCCTTGGCGGACAGAACGCCAGGCGCGTAGGGAACAGACCACTTCAATTGCTCGTCTTTCGGGAGCGGCTTCCGTCCCAGTGACTTCCCGTTCAGGAAAAGTTCGATCTCGTCGCAATTGCTGAGCACGCGAACGTCGATGGGCTGGCCTTCTCGACCCGCCCAATTCCAATGGGGCAGCACGTGCAGTACCGGCTCATCGGTCCATGCCGATTTGTAGTACCAGAAATTGTCCTTCGGAAATCCGCAGGTATCGAAGATGCCGAAATGCGAGTTGACGCACGGCCAGGAGTACGGGGTCGGCTCGCCGCGATAATCGAAGCCCGTCCAGACAAACCCGCCGGAAAGCCATGGACGCGAGTCGAAGAAGGTCACCCAGTCCTGCGCCGTATTGGACCACGACTGCCGGTTGTCGTCGTAGGCGGTCACATAGCCGCGAACAGGATCGGCGGTGTAAATGCCGCGCGTTCCCACGGTGCTGCCCTGCTCGCTGCCGACATTCGGCTGCTGCGGATGCGCTTTGTGATACGCGTCCATGCTCGCCTCGCCGATGCGGTAGCTCCAGCCGCGAACCTCGATCACGCTGTCGATGCCTTCCCAAACATTGCCGAGCGGTGCGTTGTAGGTGATCGGACGCGTCGCATCGAGCGCCCGGATGGTGTCCTGCATCGTCACCGCCACATTGGCGCCCGCAGGGGTCGTCTCGGTGGAAAACTCCTCGTTAGCCAGCGACCAGATGGCGACGCTGGGATGATTGCGGTCGCGGAGCACCAGCTCGCGCAGCCATTCCAGGTGAAGGGCGTCGCTGCCAAGCAGCCGGTTCTCGTCCATCACGAGCATGCCCAGATGGTCGCACGCATCGAGGAGTTCCGGGGTCGGAGGATTGTGCGACGTGCGATACGCATTGGCCCCCATCTCCTTCAATTTCCCGATGCGGAAATACTGCAGGCGATCGGGCAACGCCGAGCCAACGCCGGCATGATCCTGGTGATTGCAGGTGCCCTTGAGCGTATAGGGCTTGCCGTTGAGAATGAATCCGCGATTCGCATCGAACGCGACGGTGCGAATGCCGAAGGTGGTCTCGACGCGATCGGTCGCGTGCCCGCCGGTCGCCACTGTCGTGACCAGCCGGTAAAGCTGCGGGTTTTCGGGCGACCAAAGCAACGGCTTCTCGATGCGGACCGACTTCGCAAAGTTTCCCGAAGACGCGCCGCCGATGTCCTCTTGCTGAACCGCGGACGCCACGGAGGTCCCGTCGGGGCCGAAGATTTCCCAACCGACCGTCGCACCGGCCGACGCCTGACCGGCATTGGCCACCGCGGTCTGCAGCCGGACCTCCGCCGCGCCGTTCGGAATGTTGTCCTTGAAATGGCTCGAAACGAAAACCCCGTCGGGCGCGATCGCGAGCGGCGCCGTCTTGGTCAGCCAGACGTGACGATAGATTCCCGCCCCCTCGTAAAACCAGCCCTCGAATTCCGAAGCGTCGACCCGCACGGCGACAACGTTGCTGCCGCCGCAATTCAGCACGTCCGTGACATCGTAGCGGAAGCCACCGTATCCGCTTTCATGATGCCCGACGAACCAGCCGTTGACGTAAATCGTCGCGTCCCGGAACACCCCGTCAAATTCCAGCCAGATGCGTCGTCCCGCGTCGGATTTGGGCAGGTCAAAAGTCCGCCGATACCATCCGATGTTGTTTTGCGGAAAACCTGGCCCGATCGCATGAAAACCGTGCGCGGCGTCGGCCTTGGGATCAAACGGCAGCTCGACCGCCCAGTCGTGTGGCAGATCAACCTGTCGCCAGCTGGCATCGCTGAACGCCGTGCCGGCCGGTCCGAAACCCGTCCCCGATTTCGCCAGGTTTTGCGCGATGCCCCATTCGTTGCCGAGGTGGAAACGCCAGCCGGCGTCCATCAGCAACCGCTCGCGCGGCGTCGATTCCGCGGCCGTCAATGCGGCACCGAACAAGCACAATCCCAACACCAGACCAAACGGGGTAGCTCGATTCATGTCCCGTGCGTACCAGCCGCGTCCGGCCGGCGCAAGCGCGGTCGTCAACCCGACGGATCGGATCGCCGGCGCACGATCAGTACGTTTCCCAAGACGAGGACCAGCACGCCCAGCACCGCCGTGAAAAGAAAATAGTTTCCGTCCTGCTCGAGTCCCAGCGACCGGATGAGCTTGGGCGAATAGCCGGCGGCGATCCGGCCGAGATTGTATGCCGCACCGGAAAGCATCGTGCGGTAGGTCGAAAACATTTCGTTGAACAGCGCGCCCATCAATCCGAACGGAACCCCGTTGCAGAACGAAAGCGTGAGGCTGAAGACAATGGCCCGACTCGCCGCGTGGGATTTCCAGGCGACCAGCGACAGCGTCAGCAATGCGAGTCCATAGAGCATCAGAGTGCGTCCGACTCCCAGGCGCTTCACGCTGGCGGCACCCGCCAGCATGCCCGGTGCGACAATCGACCAGAAAACGACGGGGAACCAGGGCGACTGCGGCAGTTCCTTCGAATAGAAAACGTTCAGCGTGCCGCTGGCGATGGTCAGACTCGCGAGTGCCAGACAGAGCAGGAAGGCACCGGAATTCCGGGAGATCGCCACCGCCAGTGCGGGCAGCGAGGACCGCTCGCGATCCGGTGACGGCACCGCCAGCGCACGCCAGCGGACTGCCGAGAGCAATGCCACCGGTACAATCGACAATCCAAACAGCAGGCGCCAACCCAGCACCGGTTCCAGGAATTTCGCCGACAACGCCGCGAGCAAACCTCCGAGCAGCGAAAACTGGAGCAAAGCGGCGAACCGGTAGCGGCGATTCGCGGGCACCCGTTCGGCCACGTAGGTGTGGCTGATCCCCCACTCGGCTCCCAGAGCCAGCGAAGCCACTATGCGGGCAGTCACCAGCGAGGTCAGGCCGGTCGCCAGGCTGATACCCGCGATACCCAGCGCATAAACGCCAAAGACCACGAGCATGACGCGGCCCCGACCCCATCGATCCGCCAGATAGCCGAAGCTCAGCGAGCCAACGCCGACCGCCGCCAGGGCGGAGAATTGCAGCCAGTCGCTTTGGGCCGGAGCCAGATTGAACTGCGCGACCAGCACCTTTTCTAGGTAGATGAAAAGGTAGAGATCGTAGAAATCGAAGAACAGACCGATGAACGCGGTCCAGTAGATCCGCGGCAGCGACTCCGTTGGCGTCGGCGCGTTGTTCATCGCGAACGGCAAGGCTCGGACATTGCCATCGGGCAATTTGCGGCGGTGGCCAGCCGGCCGCGCCTCAGGCCGAGCGTGCCGGTTGCGACAGCGATGCCGCGTTCAACACTGCCAACGCACGATCGCTCGTCGCATCGACTCTCAGCGCCTGACGTGCGGCTTCCCCTGCCTGATCGAACCGACCGGCGGCAATCAAAGCCTCGCCCAGCAGGACGAGATTCTCCAGGTCGCGCGGGGACTCCTCGCGCAGCGATTCGCAGGCATAGATGGTCGTCTCCCTCCAGCTGAGCGCCGCCGCCGCCCGGCTGAGGATCCGCAGTGCTTCCGGATTGTGCGGATTCTCCTCGATCATCTCCTCGGAAGTATCGAGGGCATCGAGAGGCGCCAGCCCCTGTGACGTGGCCGGTTTCGAAGGCACCGGGAAGTCCAGACGCGGGCCGAGTTCGAGGGCAAAGGGCGATCCGCTGCCGTGATGCAGGCGCAGGGCAGCTTCGCGGTGCAGCTTCCGCACGGAAACGCAGCTTGGATTCTCCTTCAGGATCGACCGGCAGAGAGAGACCGTAAAGTCGAAGTTGCCCCGTCCATAGGCGACGCGCGCGCTTTCCACCTGCTTTTGCAGGCGAGGATCCAGCGAAGCCACGGACGTCTCTGCCACGCCCAGCAAGCGTAATCACGGCGAAAGGACGGTCAACGGCAGAGTAAAAAAATTGCGAAAAATGCGCCCCACCTCATTGCTCCACTCTCAATTCCCGGCCGGCCGCTGCGACCAGGCGCCCCATCATTCGGCCAACCACGTCGTTGCTTTCGCCTTCCACCAACAACCGCAAAACCGGCTCGGTGCCCGAGTATCGCACCAGCACCCGCCCGCGGTCGCCCAGTTCGGTCTGCACGGATTGGATTTCGGCCGGTAGCACCACGAGCTTTTCCAGCGGGATTTTTTCCCGGACCCGAAGCGCCGATGTCTCTTGCGGAAACTTCTTCAGCGATCGACGCAGTTCCGAAAGCGGTCGGTTGCTGCGACGCATCGCGGCGATCACCTTAAGCGCGGCCACCAGTCCGTCACCGGTTGGTGAAATGTCCGCGCAGACGACGTGCCCCGAGGATTCCCCACCGAGGACGGCATTGTCCGCCTGCATGCGCTCGGACACATACCGATCACCCACGGGGGTGCGCACCACCTTGCCGCCGGCTGCGCGGATCGCGGCATCAACGCCGAGATTACTTTGCACTGTCACGACGAGTTCCTGGTTGGCGAGTTGGTTCCGGGCCAGAGCCTCCAGGGCGAGGATCACCAGGATCTCGTCGCCATCGAGCGGATCACCCGTCTCGTCGCAGAGGACGCACCGATCGGCGTCGCCGTCGTGCGCGACGCCCAGCCGTGCCCCTGCGTTCCGGACCGCCTGGCCAAGCGCCTCCGGATGCTGACTGCCGACACCGGCGTTGATATTGTGGCCATCCGGTCGATCGCCGATCAGCGTCAGGTCCGCCCCGAGCGCTGCCAGCACCGTCCGGCTTGTCACGGCGCCGGCACCATTGGCCGCGTCCAGCACGATTTTCCAACCCGGCAGGGATTGCGGACCCAGAAGACGGGTTGCCAGTTCGGTGTACGGTCCGCGCAGATCGCGCTCCACCAGCGGGCCGGTCCACGCCGATCCCGCTGATGCCGGCAACAATTCCTCGATTCGCGCCTCCTGCTCGTCGGACAGCTTCGATCCGCGAGAACCGAAAAACTTGATGCCATTGTCGGCGGCTGGATTGTGCGAGGCGGTGATCACCACGCCGAGGACGGCACCGGATTTGCGCACGGCGAGGCTGACCGCCGGCGTCGGCACCACGCCGCCCGTTTCCGGTTTGAGTCCCGCCGACGCCAGGCCACCGGCGATCGCCCGCTCCAATGCGGCGCCCGACGCGCGCGTGTCGCGACCGATCACGACGAGACCGCCTTTCGTTCCGCCGCTTTCAATGACGAATCGTCCGGCCGCCGCGCCCAGGCGCCAGGCGAATTCGTCGTTCATGACCGCACCGCCATATTCGCCCCGGACGCCATCCGTGCCAAAAAATTTTCGGGAAGGCGCCATGGATCAGGAGCGATAGAAACGTTTCATGTCGGAGATTTTCCCGGCAACCGCGCCGCCGAGCAACAGGTCACGCGCGCGATCGACTCCGGCGCGGATATCGTTCGTTGCTCCGACCACCCACATGCCCGCCGCCGCATTGAGGACGATCGTGTCGACCAGCCCTTTCGGCCCGCGGCCGGCCAGGATCGCCTCCACCAACCCAACGTTGTGCGCGACATCGCCGCCGAGGAGATCGGCGAAATCCGACGGGGCAAAGCCGAGCTCGGAGGGAGTCCAGTCGGCGGCAATCGCGCGCAGCCGACCGGCCCCGCGCACGAAATTCGGCGTCGCCGTTGTCATTTCGTCGATTCCCCGTTCGGGGCCGATCACGCCGTGGGCCACCAGTCCGGCCGCGCAGCCGAGTTCGTCGAGTGCGCCCGCAATTTTTCGCACGGCATCGGACGAAAATGCCCCCACCAAGGCATGGGCCGGCTGGCCCGGATTGATGAGCGGTCCCAACAGATTGAAGACGGTCCGGCGTCCCCGGGCGGCAAGCAGCTTGCGGGCGGGCGCCACGTATCGGAAGGCGGGATGGTAAGCAGGGGCAAAAAAGAAACAGAAACCCAGTTCGTCCAGCGCGCGCTGACATTTCTCCGGCGAAGCCTCCAGATCGAGGCCGAGGGCGGCCAGCAGGTCAGCGCTGCCGCACTTCGAAGTCACACCCCGGTTACCGTGTTTCATGACGGTGACTCCTGCCGATGCCAGCACGAGCACCACGAGGCTCGAGATATTGAAACCGCCCGCATGATCTCCACCGGTTCCGACGACATCCAGGGCGCGCGGTGCCCAGGCCTGCACACCCGGGTCGCGGGCGCTGGCGCGATAGGCCGTGGCGAAGGCCGCGATTTCGACCGAAGTTTCGCCCTTATCCGCGAGAGCCTCCAGAAATGCCGCCTTGTCGTCGTCGCTCCCGCCTTCCGGCGAGGCCAGAACTCCCGCCGCTGCCGCCGCCTCCGCGGCGGTCAGATCGGCACGTCCGCGCAGTTTTTGGGTTAGGGGGGCGAGCATCAGGGCCTGCAGGCAAAGGCCCAATTGTCGTCGGCGCAAAGCCTAAAAACTCGACATGACCAGCACGTTCTGAAAGCAACGCGCCGTGCCGATCCGCCCACTGCCGCTGCTCCTCGGTCTCCTGATCCTCGGATGGACGCGACTTGCCGCCGCCCAGGAAACCCTGGCCCCCGCCAAGCCCACGGGACCGGTGGCCGAACTCAGCGTCACGGACGCCGTCGTGCTGGGTGTGGTGGAGGGCGTGACCGAATACCTTCCGGTGTCCTCCACCGGCCACCTGATCATCGCGTGCAAATTTCTCGGGCTCGAATCCGACAAACCCCTGCAGGACGCCTCCGGCCAGCCGCTCTGGTACCGCAAGCCGGGTCCGAAACATCCCGACGGAGAGCCGCTGACCGTCAAACTCGCCGCGGATACCTACACGGTCATCATTCAGGTGGGTGCCATCGCGGCGGTTGTTCTGCTCTATTGGCCACATTTGGTGAACATGTTGATGGGATTGCTCGGGCGCAGCCGCCCGGGACTGCTGCTTTTGCGCAATGTCATCCTGGCGGTGCTTCCCGCCGGCGTGATCGGGTTTCTCGCCGCCGACTGGATCAACGATCACCTGTTTTCCGAAAAAGTCGTGATCGCAGCGCAAGTGCTCGGAGCCGGACTCATGTTCTGGGCGGAGCACTGGCGGAAAAAGAATTCCAGTGTGGGCAGCAATCGCAACGAGCCCACGCAGCTCACGCCGCCGAAGGCTCTCGGCATCGGATTTGCCCAATGCGTCGCGATGTGGCCGGGCATGAGCCGCTCGATGGTCACCATCGTGGGCGGCTACCTCGCGGGACTTCCGCCCGTTCGCGCCGCCGAATTCAGTTTTCTCGTTGGGCTGCCCACGCTGTCCGGCGCCGCGCTGCTCAAGGGACTCAAAACCGGTCCGGCGATGATCCAGGTTTTTGGCTGGGGCAACATGCTTCTGGGCTGTCTCGTGGCCGCCGTCTGCGCCGCGATCGCGGTCAAGTTTCTCGTCGCCCTGCTCTCACGCCATGGCCTGGCGGCCTTTGCCTGGTACCGACTCGTGATGGCAGGCGTGCTGGCGATCGTGTTTCTGACCTGAGGTTGTCGAGCAAACGAGGGCGGCCGATCCTGGCCGCGTTCCAACAACGGTGGTTCTCGCGACTGTAGGATCGGCTTTATGCCGCGATCAAAGGATATGAGCTTCCCGGCCGGTTTTCGAACGCGCCGGGGACGTCGCATTCCACCTCGGTCATATCGCGGCGTAAAGCCGCTCCTACAAGTCATGGCATACCGATCGCCGCTGACTTCGCTGGAAGGTCGACCACCCTCCAATGTTGCGTTCAAAAACAACGCAGGTTAAACGGCTTGACGCCTCTGGGGCGCGACCTTACCAACCTCACCTTTGCAACCCTTCTAAGGGGCCGCGCCAAAACCGGAAGGCGGTCACTAGAAAGCATTTATGGCCAATCCGAAACGTAAACAGTCCAAGCGCCGCAGCGCCAATCGCCGCGCCGCCAACGCTTTCCAAGCGCCTGAGTTCGCCCGTGATTCCTCCGATGGCGGCCTGGCTCGTCCGCACCGCGTGAATCCCAAGACCGGCATGTATCGCGGCCGGCAGGTCCTCGACGTCACCGTTTGATTCGCGGCGATCGGGTTTTCCGCCATCCATCCCGATAACGCCAGTTCCAGCCCGGCGCCGGCCCGCATCGCGGTCGACGCCATGGGTGGTGATCTCGGTCCGTCCGAGGTCGTCGCCGCCGTTCGGATAGTGCTCGATTCCGGCGAACCGATCGAGCCCATCCAGATCATCGGGCAGCAGGAAGTGCTGACGCCACTGGTGGCCCAGGCCGGACTGGCCGGACACCCGAAGGTGTCGATCGTGCACGCCTCCGAAATCATCACGATGGAGGACAAGCCGCTGCGCGCGCTCAAGACGAAGAAGGACTCGTCAATGGTGCGCGCCCTCGAACTCGTCCGCTCAGGCGACGCCCGCGTGGCCGTCAGCTGCGGAAACACCGGTGCGCTCATGGCGGGTGCGACGCTGCGGCTGCGCATGATGACGGGCGTGGATCGCCCGGCGCTCGCCGCCGTGATTCCGCGCGACAATGGACATTTCATTTTGATCGATGCCGGCGCCAATCCCGAGGCGAAGCCCGAACACCTGATGCACAACGCGATTTTGGGCGCGAACTATGCGCGCGTCATTCTCGGCGTGCCCAATCCGCGGGTCGGCCTGCTCACCATCGGCACCGAGGAAGGCAAGGGTAACTCGCTCGTCACCGAGACCCACGAACACCTCAAGAAGATCGGCGGCGTGATCAACTATCGGGGTCCGGTCGAGGGCTTTCAGGTTTTTCGGGACGAGGTCGACGTGGTGGTCTGCGACGGATTCGTCGGCAACACGCTGCTCAAGACCTGGGAATCTCTCGCCAAGTTCATCACGGGCATGCTCCGCACCGAGCTCACGAAAAGCCCCGCCCGCAAGGCCGGCGCGCTGCTGGCCCGGGGCGCCTTCAATGCCCTGAAAAGCCGCATGAATCCCGATCGCTACGGCGGCGCGCCGCTGCTCGGGGTGCGCGGCAATGTCCTCAAGGCCCACGGCTCGAGCAACCGCCACGCCTGGGCCAGCGCGATCCGGGCCGCGGAAAAAATCATTCAACAGGACCTTTACCGACACATCGAGGAGGACGTCGCCAAAGCCAACACGCTGGTCGCCGAGCCTCCGCCGCCCGTTCCCGCCCCCACCCCCTGATTCTCCTACCATGGCATCCGTAGTCATTGCCGGCGTCGGGTCGTATGCCCCGGCGCAAGTCGTCACCAACGAAGACCTGTCCAAACGCGTCGATACTTCCGACGAATGGATCCGGACCCGTTCCGGCATCCGGGAACGTCGCATCGCGGGCCCGGACGAGGCCACTTCCGACCTCGCCATCAAGGCGGCGGAACGCGCGCTGGCCGACGCCAAAATGAGCGCGGCCGACATCGACCTGTTGATTGTATCCACGGTGTCCGCCGACATGCCTCTGCCGTCCGCCGCCTGCATCGTGCAGCACCGTCTCGGCATTCCCGCCCATGCGACCTGTTTCGACATCGCCGCGGCCTGCTCGGGTTTCCTGTACGCGCTCGAGATCGCCTACGGCCAGCTGCTGACCAACCGCTACAAGCGCGCCCTCATCATCGGCGCCGAAAAGCTCTCGTCGGTGGTGGACTGGACCGACCGCACCACCTGCGTCCTGTTTGGGGACGCCGCCGGCGCGGCCGTCCTGACCAAGGTCGACCAGCCCGGCATCGGCATCATCGGTTCGGATCTCGGGGCGGACGGCGAGTTCGTCGACAATCTTTACATTCCGGGCGGCGGAAGCCGTTGCCCGGCGTCGGCCGAAACGGTCGCGGGCGGCAAGCATTTCATCCGCATGAACGGCCGGGAAGTGTTCAAGAGCGCCGTCCGGGTCATGGAGACCGTCGCGCGTGAAATGTTGGAACAACACAACCTCACGCCTGACCAAGTCAGCCTCGTGGTACCCCACCAGGCCAACATCCGCATTATCGAGGCGTTGGCCGACAATCTGAAGATGCCGAAGGAGAAGTTTTACGTGAATCTCGATCGGTACGGCAACACGTCCTCGGCCAGCATTCCGCTGGCGCTGGACGAGGCGCGGCGGGCCGGGCGCATCAAGCCGGGCGACCTGACCCTCATGGTGGCCTTCGGCGCCGGCTTGACCTACGGCGCGGCGCTCGTTCGATGGTAAGTTTCCATTTCATGCGTCGTCTCTCCCTTTTCGCCCTGCCCGCGCTTGGCCTGGCCCTTTTACTGACCTCCGCGCGAGCGGACCTCGTGTGGGCGCCGGGAACCGGCTGGCACATCGAAGGCGGCGCCATCGCCGCGGTTTCGGGTCCTGAGGGCCGCACGGCTCTCGACCTGATGAACAAGGCGCGCCAGGAGGAGGAAGCTCATCACTGGCACGCCGCGCTGAAAAATTACAAGCGCGTGGCCATCCGCTACGGCACGTCCGTCTACGCCGCCGAGGCCCTGTTCCGCGTCGGCCTGATCTACCAGCAAAAGAAGGAGTATTTCGCGGCGTTCGACACCTATCAGGCGTTGCTGGGTTCGTATCCGAGCAGCCAGAAGTTCACGCAGGTGGTCGCCGAGCAATACCGCATCGCTTCGCAGCTGCTCGACGGCGCCCGTCCGCGCATCTGGGGATGGATTCCGGGGTTCCGGAACCGCGAGCGCGCGGTGGAATACTTTGAACGCATCATCGCCAACGCCCCGTACAGCGACTACGCGCCGATGTCCCTGATGAACGTCGCGAAGGGCCAGCGCATCATCGGTGGCACCGAGGAGGCGATCGACGCCCTGGACCGGATGATCAACACCTATTCCCGCAGCGTGCTGACGCCCGATGCCTACCTGAAGCTGGCCGATGCCTATGCCTCGCTTGTCGCCGGCCCGAACTACGACCAGGAATCCACCCGTCTGGCGGTGACCTATTACGAGGACTACCTGATTCTTTTCCCGGGTGACACCGGCGCGGCCGAGGCCGAGCGCGGGTTGGCGAAAATGAAGAACACGCTCGCGCAGAGCAAAATGATCCTCGCCGACTACTATTTCAAATACCGCAAGAACTACAAGGCGGCCCGCGTGTTCTACAACGAGGCGATCACCGTCTATCCCGACTCCGATGTCGCGGCCAAGGCCAAGGTGAAACTCGCCAAGGTCGATGCCATTCTCAACAACACGCCGCCTCCGGCCGACACAACGCCGGCCGCTCCCAAGAAGAAAAAGAAGTGGCTGGGCCTGTTCTAGGCCCCGCGTGACGTCGGCGCCTTCCCGCCTCGTGTTTCCGGAGGATCAGACCTCGTGACCCGCACCGGCGCATCCCGTTTTCCTGCCGTCCTTGCATTGGGTGCGCTGGTCTTGCTCGCCGTTTTGGCCGGCGGCTGCGCCAACTATCACCTCGGCGCTGGCGGAACGCTCAAATTCAGCCGGCTCTACATCGCGCCGGTCAAAGTCGAGGCGCTCATTCCGCAGGCCGAGGCGCTCGTCACCACCCAGCTCCGTGAGGCGTTTGCGAAGGACGGCCGCGTGACGCTGGCCGACAATCCCGGCGACGCCGATGCCACGCTCACAGTCGTCCTGGCCGGATACCAGCGCGACGTGACGGTGGCCCAAAGCCAGGACACAGGCCTGGCGCGCCGGTTCGAAGTTTCGCTCCGCGCGCGGGTCACTCTCACCGACGCGCACACGAACCACCCCTATTTCAGCGACCGGACGATCACCGCGCACAAGGGCGTGTTCGTCGACAGCGGACTTCAGCAATCGGAATATCAGACTTTGCCCGTCCTCGCGGAAGCGCTCGCCGACGACGTGGTCCACTCGGCGCTCGACGTCTGGTAGACGAACGCGTCGTCGTTAGGGATTGAGCCCGCCGGTTTCTGCCTGCTCAATCGGCGGACACATGGGCCGCCACTCTCCGATTCTCGCTCCCTCGCTGCTGGCCGGCGATCATGCCCGACTCGCCGAAAGCGCGGCGCGGGTTTCGTCGTGCGGACTCACCTGGCTGCATGTCGATATCATGGACGCGCATTTCGTGCCGAATCTCACGTTCGGCCCGGAGACCATGGCGGCGCTGCGGCGCGCGGGCTGCGATCTTTATTTCGATACGCACCTGATGCTCGACAATCCGGCCGACTATCTGGCGCCTTTTGCCAAGGCCGGGGCAAACAACATCAGCGTCCACATCGAGCCCAGGTTCGATCATGCCGCGATCCTCGCCCAGATTCAGAAACTGGGATGCGGACGCGGGCTTGTTTTGAATCCCGACACCCCGGCAGACGCCATCGAGCCCTATCTCGATCAGGTTGATCTGGTGCTGGTGATGACCGTGCAACCCGGCTTTGGGGGGCAGACATTTCGCGACGACATGGTGCCGAAGCTCCGCGTGATCGATCAGTGGCGCCGCCAGCGAAAGCTCAATTTTCGTCTCGAAGTCGACGGCGGCATCGACCTCGAACGCGCCAGGATCTGCCGGGCGGCGGGTGCGGACACGTTTGTGGCCGGCACCGCCTTCTTCAAGGCAGCGGACAAACCTGCGCTCGCGGCGGATTTCGCCAAGCTCTGAGCGACACATGCACGATCCCGTAGCGCCCGTGGAAGTTCAGCTGGGTGACTACGTCGTTTCCGACGACCCGAAGCGGCTGGACGTCGACGCCGTGCACCGGGCGCTCACCGCCTCGTATTGGGCTACCGGAATCCCGCGCGAACTGATCGAACGGGCGTTGCGCGGCTCCCTGTGCGTCGGCGCGTATCATCCGCAGGACGGACAGGTCGGACTGGCGCGCTTCATCTCGGATTTCGCGACGTTTTGCTATGTGTGCGATGTCTACGTGTTGGAACCTCATCGGGGCCGCAGACTCGCCGCGGCGATGCTCCGTCTCGCGACCGATCATCCACGCCTGCAGGGATTGCGGCGCTGGAGCCTGGTGACCCGCGATGCGCACAAGCTCTACGAGCCGCTCGGTTTCAAGCCGGTGGGATATCCCTCGCGCCACATGGAGCGTGTGGTGCCAAACATCTACCTGCGACCGGAAAACTAGGGCGGAGATTTTCGGACCCGAGAAATCCTGACTTTTTGACCACGGATTTCACGGAAGACACGGATTCCATCAAAGGCTTTTCAAACAGGAATGCGCAGAGGGCGCAGAGAAGTTACTATTACAGGAGGCAATTGAGCAGCCAATGACTTCATCCGAGTTGTCCGCGCAATCCGCGGGAAACAGTCCGACGCGCTGACCGAGGGTCGGTTCTCGAAAATCGCTATTCCAAAATCGAAAATTCGCTCAGTCTGAGTCCTGCATCTTGAACACCACGGTCCAGGTGTCGCCGCGACCATCAGGCGTCGGGCCGATCGGGTGAACCTTGCGAAAGGCCGCCAGCACGGACTCGTCGAAGTCACGATTGCCGGAAGAGCGCGCTATCCGCGGATTCGAAATCGTGCCGTCGGCCGCGATGTCGAACGTGACCTTCACCTCCAGCTGGTCGCTGACGCCGGGAGGTGGTTCGTGAGCTTCCTTCAGGGCGCGCCGCAGGAACGTGATGTAGGTGCTGAACGCGTCCATTTCCTCGCGCGTCATCGCCTTGCCGCCCCCGCCGCCGCGTTTGTTCGCAGTGGAACCGCCCTTCACGCCTTCCGCGATCCCCTCGGCATCGATGCGCGGCACGGCCCCACCCTTGGACGGGGTCGTGGTCTTGGCGATTTTGGGCGCCGGATGCTTCTTCAAATATTCCTGGTACGACATCCGCTCGCTTTTCCTCAGATCCTTGGTGAGCGAACTATTGGTCTTCGGCTTTGTCACCGGTTTCGGCGGTGGCTTGGACGGAATCGCGTCGTCCGGCGGCGGAGCTGTTTGCGCCTCCGGCGTCGTCACCGGCTCGGGTACATCGACTTTTGGCACCTCGAGTTTCACCCCATTGGCCGAATTGCCCAGCGCGGGCGCGACCAGCTCGTCGGGCGCGGTCGGCGGACCCGCCACCAATTCGAAAATCACCGGAGCCTTGTCGTCGTTGCGCGTCGAATAGTAGGTCGCGAACACGATGAGCCCGACCGCCACGCCATGCAGCGCGAGCGAGGCGAAAAAGGAGTTGGGCGAATGGGCCCGCATGGCGCGGCGACTGAGCCGGTTAAGGCAGTTGAAGGTTGAAAGTTGAGAGTTGAATGACCGAAGCCCCGGACAAAGCGGAATGGCGATTCATGTTTCTCGTTCCGTTTCGTGCCAATTCGTGGGCTGACCGAATTGTTCCGCGTCAGGGCGACTGCGTGTCGAAGGTGATCTTCGACAGGTTTCGCTTCTTGATTTCGTCCATCAGCTTCACGACCTGCTGCCATTGCAGCGTGAGGTCGGCCCGGATGCGGATGACCGGCTGCTTCGGCTGCGCCGCGAACGCGGCCAGCGAACTCGAGAGCTCGGTCAGGGTGACCTTCCTGGTCCCCAGATAAAAAGTGCCGTAGCGGTCGATCGAGATCGATTGAAATTCCGTATCCGCGGGCGGCTTCTGCTGCGATTTGGTCGACTCAACCGGCAGGTTCACCGGAATCGTCTGCTCCTGCTGGATCAGCGGAGTGGCGATCATGAAAATGATCAGCAGCGTGAATCCGAGATCGATCAGATTCGTCACATTCATCTCGGCGATCGGATGAACGGTGCGCGGGCGTCGAAAAGTGCGGGCCATGGCGTCGCCTCCGTTTACTTCACCATCTCCAGCTCGATGCGATCGGCCAGCGAGCTCGCATAGTTCTCGATCTCAGTGGTCAGCAACTTTGTCTTGTTCAGGAGCACGTTGTAGCCCACGACCGACGGTATTGCGACCACAAGGCCGCAGATCGTCGTGAGCAGGGCGGCCGAAACGCCGGGAGCGAGCGTTTGAATGCTCGCGGTCTGAAGGACCGAGACCGCGCTGAACGCCGTCATGACTCCCCAGACCGTGCCCAGCAGGCCAAGAAACGGTGCCACCGAGACCATCGTCGCCAGCCAGACCATGTTTTCCTCGTAGCGCAGCGTCTGGTGCGCCAGCGCACGTGCGACGGCGTTCTCGGCGTGTTCCAGGCGCGCCTGCAGGCGATCCTCGCCGCGCTCCTGCAGGATCGACGCCGAACGCCAGTAGGCCTCCACCGCGTCGGCCGCCACATCGGCGTACGGAATCGTGCGCATGTTCCGGAAGGAATCCGGCAGATCGAGCACCTTGCGTTCCTCGCGCAGGCGCCGTTCGAAATTGTGGTTGAGGCGACGCAGCTTGTTCAGCTCGCCGTTTTTCCCGAGCATGACCGACCAGGCGAAGATGCTGAACAGAAGGAGCATCACGCAGATGACCTGGCCGACCGGATCGCAGTCGACAAAGACCTTGATGATGTTCGTGAACGCCAGCAACGAAGGAACCCCGCAGGAAACCAGCATGATGGGAGTGTGTTGCCGCGTTTCGCGCGCGCAATCAACGGGAATTTGGCGTCGGACGGCACAAATCTGTTTGCCGCGGTCACGCGCCACCGATTGGGTTTTGCCCTGCCGCCATGATGCCGACTCCGATCAAGCAAACCGGGAAGTTCATCTCGTTTGAGGGCTCCGAGGGCAGCGGCAAATCCACGCAGATTGCCAGTCTGGCCGCCCGCCTGCAGAAGGCCGGCCGCGAGGTGCTCGCCACCCGCGAACCAGGCGGCACCGAGATCGGCGAACAGATCCGCAACATCATCGTCCACAACTCGCGCGGCGACGAGATGTGCCCGGAAACCGAACTGCTGCTCTTCACCGCCGCCCGCGCCCAGGTCGTGCGCGAGGTCATCGCGCCGGCCCTCGCCCGCGGCGCCTACGTTCTCAGCGACCGTTTTCTCGATTCGTCGACGGTCTATCAGGGCATCGCCCGCAATCTCGCACCCGGTCCGGTCGACCAGATCAACCGATTTGCCGTCGGCGCCGTCATGCCGGACCTCACGGTGGTAATCGATGTCCCGACCGAGGTCAGCCTGCAGCGCATCCGCCAGCGCGCCTCGGATTTGCCCGATCGCATGGAACGCGAGAACATCACGTTCTACAAAAAGGTGCGCGAGGGCTACCTGCTGCTGGCACAACAGTGGCCCGAGCGCGTGGTGGTGATCGACGGCACGCACACTCCGGAGACGATCGAAAAGCGCATCTGGGCCGAAGTGGAGCGGCGCTTCGGTTGAGCGTCATGCCCGCGGCCCCCGCTCCCTGGCCCGACGCCCTCGCCGGCACGCCGACCATCTCGGTCATCGAGCGCGCCATCGAGCGCGGCCGGCTCGGCAACAGCCTTCTGCTGCACGGCGAAAATCTCGGCACGCTCGCCAACGTCGCCCACGGGATCGCCGATCGCCTGCTCAACGATCCGCGCCGGCCCTCGCAGTATTTCCCCCCCAAGCAGCATCCCGATTTCTTCGCTCTTCGGCCGGTGGGGAAATCCCGGCAGATCACCGCCGACGCCACCCGCGACCTCATCAGCCGCATCCAGGTCACACCGCAGGTGTCGCATCGCAAGGTCGCGGTGATCTACGAAGCCGACCGGATGCACGCCACCTCGGCCAACGTCTTCCTCAAGACCCTCGAGGAGCCGCCCGCGAGCACCACGATCCTGCTCCTCACCACCCGGCCCTACTCGCTGCTGGCCACCATCCGCAGCCGCTGCCTGCATTTCCGCTTCACCGATGCGGGCCATCAGGCGCTTGCCGATTCGGAGCTGGCCACGCGTGAACGTTGGGAAACGACTCTCGCCGACTATCGCGCCTGGCTGGCCCAGCTGGCGACGGCCACCACCGATAAACGAGTCGTGTCCGCCCAGGTGATGACGGTTTACGGACTCGTGACGCGGTTCAACTCGGTCCTGGCCGCGGCCACTGACGAAGTCTGGAAACAACAGAAGGCCAAGTTGCCTGACGAAATCGACGACGACGAGGAGGCCGCCATCGCCTCCGGCATCGCCAACGGCATCCGGTTGAAACTTTTTGCCGAACTGGAGCGGGCCACGAGTGAGTTCGCCCGCACACGTCTCGACGCCGGCGACGGGTCCGCCCGCGGCACCCTGGCTTCCGCGGTGGAGCGCCTCGAGCACGACATCGGTCTGCTCCGCCTCAATCTGAACGAGTCGGCGGCGCTCGAGGATTTCCTGCTCCACTCGCTGCGGATCTGGAGCCGGCGGTGAATTGCTCCAAGGTGGAGCGGCTTGCCCCAAGACGCTCCACGCATTGAGGACAATGCGTTCCACCTTCGCGGCATAAAGCCGCTCCCACAATTCACGCAATAGACGAGTCGGTGGACGATCATTTGTCGCCAATCCCGAATTCCGCTTTACTCCCGGGACCGCTTGCTGTGTTTCGTCGCGTGCGCTGATGAGCACCACCTCCCGCCCTTCGCCGAAGCTGCTGAGCATCGCCTGGCCGATATTTGTCGAACAGAGCCTGCGCATCTTCATCGGCACGGTGGACACATTCATGGTGAGCCACGTCTCGGACGGCGCCGTCGCCGCGCTGGGTGTCGCCAACCAGTTTGTGGTGCTCGCCCTGGTCTGCTTCAACTTTATCGGCATCGGCGCGAGCGTGGTCATCACCCATCACCTCGGCGCACGGGACAAGCCCGGAGCCGACCGCATTGCCACCACTGCCATCGCGGTCAACAGCTGGATCGGCCTGGCCATCAGCGTCGGCGTTTATCTCGAGGCGGCGCCCTTGCTGCGACTGATGCAGCTGCCCGACAACCTGATGCCGTACGCGCTGCCGTTTCTCACCCTGATGGGCGGCACGCTGTTCATGGAGGCGATGAACACCGCGATCGGCGCCGTGCTGCGCGCGCACACGTACACGCGGGATGCGATGATCGTCACCGTCGGGCAAAATCTCCTCAACGTGCTCGGGAATTGCGTGATGCTTTTCGGCCTCTTCGGCTGTCCGAAGATGGGCGTCACCGGCGTCGCGCTTTCCAGCGTGTTCAGCCGCGTCGCCGCCAGCATCGCTTTCTGGATCCTGCTCGATCGTCGCATCCACCTGCGCGTGTTCTGGCGCGATTTCGTCGTGATTCCCCTCGGCCGCCTCAAGCGCATCCTCCACATCGGTCTGCCCGCCGCCGGTGAAAACATCTGCTACTGGCTCGCCTTGATGCTGGTCACCTCCTTTTCCGCCCGCCTCGGCGCCGAAAGCCTCGCCGTCCAGACGTACACGCAGCAAATCCAGCGCCTCGTCATTCTTTTCAGCCTGTCACTCGGGCTCGGCACGGAGATTCTCATCGGACGGCTCATCGGCGCCGGGGCCTTCGAGGAAGCCTATCACGAACTGCTCAAAAGCCTGCGCACGGGAATCCTCATCGCGTTCGGATGCATCGTGGTGATCGCCATCTTCGCGCCGCAGTTGCTGGGACTATTTTCCCACGATCCCGCCGTCATCGCCGGTGGTACCTTCCTGGTGCGCATGGCCATCGCGATCGAACCCGGCCGGGTTTTCAACATCGTCGTCATCAGCTCGCTGCGCGCCACGGGCGACGCCCGTTTTCCGCTGAAAATGGGTATTCTTTCGATGTGGTGTCTGTGGGTGCCGCTCGCCTGGTTTCTCGGGCTGAAACTGGGTTGGGGCCTGAAGGGCATCTGGATCTCGATGACGATCGACGAGTGGTTCCGCGGCATCACGATGTACTGGCGCTGGAAGCGACGCAGCTGGCTGAAATACGCCGAACGCAGTCGCAGTGCCGTCGCCAGTGAGAATATTCCGCTCGTCGCCGAAACTTAGCCGGAAGTTTCCACTTGGTGCTCGGACAGAACCGGCAGGGATCGATGTCCTCATCGATCCGCGGATTTTCTTGAACTAAAAAGGCACAGAGAACCTGCCCACGAATCACACGAATTGCCACGAAATGATACGTGCAGCCGTTCCAGACGTAGATCAAAAATTGAAGTAGCCGCAAAAAGGCGCAAATATCCGCCGCTTCGGTGAGTCTCATAAGCGCCTATGGGCGCGCGAACCTCAAGTCGCCTCGTTTTTTTGTGACCTATCGTGCCTCTTTGTGGCTATGGAATTATTCCAACGGCTCCAGGCACTCGCCTCGGTCGCACCCTCCGTGCCTCTGTGGTTCAAAATCCGGCCGTACAATCCGTGCTCTTCGTGAAATCCGTGGTCAAATCTGATTCCTGTCCCTCGCAAATTCCACGATCCGCCGCACGAATTCCGTCCGACATTCCATGTGCGGGTTGTGCCCCGCCTCCGCAATGACTTCGATTGTCGCGGCCGGAAAATGTTCGTGGATCGCCGGGTAGTCTGCGGGCTGCACGTAACGGGATTTTCCCCCGGGGATGAACAACGCCGGCCCGGCAAAATGGTCGCCGGGTTCGAGGCTGTTCTTTTCCATTTCCGCCAGGGCCGTGGTCAGGACCGGAAGGTCCACGGTCCAGCGCCAGCCATGATCCGCGCGTTCGAGATTCGTCGCCAGGAATTTTCTCATGCCAAGATCCGGCACGCGGCCCTCGAAACGCATCTCGGCCTCGCCGCGCGACGACAGGCTGGTCAGGTCGAGTTCGTTCATCGCGGCAAACTCCGCCCGATGCGCCGCCCAGCGATAGTTCTTCGGCGCAATATCGACCACGACCAGGCGATCGACGCGCGCAGGTTCCCGGCAGGCGAGCAACATCGCCGTCTTACCGCCCATGCTGTGGCCTGCGAGCGTGACGCGCTTCAATCCGTGCTCGTCCAGCCACGCTGCGACATCGCCCGCCATCGCAACGTAGCTCATCTCCGGATCGTGCGGCGAACGGCCGTGGTTGCGCGCATCGAGCGCGAACACGTGAAAGTGCGCGGCGAGGTCCTTGCCGGCCGACTGCCAGTTGCGCGACGACCCGAGCAGGCCGTGCAGCACAACGAGCGGTGGCCGGCCGGCGCCGCCGAGGTCAACGTGATGAAGTCGCACGGGCATCGGCGCAGTTGGCCGCAGGCCGGGCGGGCCGGCGAGGACAAAGTACACCGTCCGCTTGCCAAGCGCGCGTCGCCGCTTCTCACTACCCGTCCCTCCCCATGGCCGAGAAGCTCACACCGATGATGCAGCAGTATTTCGAGGTGAAGCGCGGCCTGCCGGCGAACACCCTGCTGCTGTTCCGCCTCGGCGATTTCTACGAGATGTTCAATGCCGACGCGGAGACCGGCTCCCGGATTCTCGGCATCACGCTGACGCGCCGACAGGAGACGCCCATGGCGGGAATTCCGTTCCACGCCGCTGAAACCTACATCGGCAAGCTCCTTGCCGCGGGAAAAAAGGTCGCCATCTGCGATCAGCAGGAAACCGCCCAACCCGGTCGCCTCGTGCGTCGCCAGCTCACCCGCATCCTTTCGCCGGGAACGACGCTTTCGGCCGATCAGCTCGACGGCGCCCGCAATCACTACCTGTGCGCGCTGGAACGAAACAAGTCGGGCCTGCATGCCGCCTGGATCGATCTGTCGACCGGCGAGTTCCGGCTCGCCACCGACAAGCTTCCCGAAAACCTGCTTCCGGTCCTGACCGCGCTCGATCCCGCGGAGATCGTTCTCGTCGAAGGCGACCTTACCAAATGGAAGGAGGCGCCGCACGACGACCACGCCGCCCACCTGCTCCATCCCTTTTGCGCCAATCGCGTGGTCTCCGAGTTGCCCGGCTATCATTTCGATGTCCCCGGCGGAGCGAAGACGGTCATGGATGCACTGGGCGTGCTCAATCTGCAGGGTTTCGGCCTCGGTTCGGATCATCCGGCCCTCGGCGCCGCGGGCGCGCTGGTCTACTACGCCACCGAAAATCTCTGCGCGAAACCGGAGAACCTGCGCTCGTTGCAGGAATATCGCAGCGCCCGCACCCTCCTGCTCGACCCCGCCACCCTGCGGAATCTCGAGATATTTTCCTCGATCCGCGGCACGCGTGATTCGTCGCTGCTCGGCGTCATCGACCGCGGCAGCACCGCCGCGGGTTCCCGTCTGCTCGAACGCTGGCTCGCCGCGCCCGCGCTCGATCTGGCGGAAATCAAGCGACGACAATGGGCCGTCGGTGAACTCGCCGCCCAACCGGGTGATCTCGCCCAGTTGCGCGAATTCCTGAACAAGATCCGGGACATTCCGCGCATCCTCGGACGGCTGCAGAATCGCCTCCGGAATCCGCGCGAACTCGGCGGTGTCCGCGATACCCTGGCGCAGATCCCGGCGATCGCCGACGCAATCCGGTTGCTCGCCTCGCATCTGCCGCCGGAGTCCACCGGCGAGGTCGCGCGCCTCGGCGAGCGCCTGACGCCGCTGCCGGAACTGCACGAACGCCTGCATCTGGCGCTGGCCGAGGCCCTCCCCAATGATCTCGCCGATGGAAATTACATCCGCACCGGCTTCGATCCGGAGCTGGACCGCCTGCGTAGTCTGACGAGCGACAACAAGACCTGGCTCGCCGAGCTCGAGCGTACCGAGCAGGAACGCAGCGGCATCCGGAGCCTGAAGGTCCGGTTCACCTCGACTTTCGGTTACTACATCGAGATCACCAAGGCGAATCTCCACCTCGTCCCGGCCGACTACATTCGCCGGCAAACGACCGTCGGCGGCGAGCGCTATGTGACCGAACAACTGCGCCTGAAGGAAAAGGAAATATTCTCCGCGGAGGAGACCTCCCTGGCCCGGGAGCTTGAGTTGTTCAACCAGCTCGTCACCGCGGTTCTTGCGGAAGCCTCCTCCCTGCAGCAAACCGCCGAGGCCCTGGCCGAACTCGACGTTCTGGCCGGCTGGGCGGTGCTCGCCCGCGAGTGGAATTATTGCCCGCCGGACCTCGACGACTCGGATGGTCTCGAAATTGTCGATGGCCGTCATCCGGTGGTCGAACAGATGTTGCGTCAGGACCGACTCGGTCTCGCCGGCAATCGCGGCTTCGTGCCGAACGACACCGCTCTCGCCGGCACGGGCGCGCAGATCGCGCTGATCACCGGACCCAACATGGCGGGCAAGTCGACCTTTATCCGGCAGGTTGCGCTCATCACCCTGATGGCCCAGATCGGCTGCTGGGTGCCGGCAAAATCCTGCCGGCTCGGACTCGTCGACCGCATTTTCTCGCGCGTCGGTGCCAGCGACGATCTCGCACGCGGCAACTCCACCTTCATGGTCGAAATGAACGAGACCGCGAACATCCTCAACAACATGACGGATCGTTCGCTCATCATTCTCGATGAGATCGGACGTGGCACCTCGACCTACGACGGCCTGAGCATCGCCTGGGCGGTCGTCGAGCATCTGCACCGAAGTGCCGAACGCGGCCCGCGCACGCTGTTCGCGACGCACTACCAGGAGCTGACGCAACTCGCGAAGCATCTGTCCCGACTGCGCAACTTCTCGGTCGCGGTAAAGGAATGGAACGACGAGATCGTCTTCGTTCGACGCGTCGTCGAAGGTGCCGCGGACCGCAGCTACGGCATCCAGGTGGCGCGTTTGGCCGGCCTTCCGGTCGCGGTGATCGACCGGGCCAAGACCATCCTGTCGCAGCTCGAGTCAGACGAGGTCACGGTCACGCTGCCTTCGCCGCAGGCCCGTCCGAAGAAAAAGATCACGGTCGAAAACGGCGATGATTCGCAGCTGAATCTGCTGTGATCGTCCGAATTTTTTCTTTTGAACCACAGAGGCACAGAGAAATCCGGAACGGCCCACGGAACACACCGAGGACACGGAAACGGATCGATTTAAAATCGTCCGACCGGTAGGGCCTGATGTCCCCTTCGGGCCGTGCATCTGGAACGGGAATCAACGGATCGATGAGGACATCGATCCCTACCCTCCGGAAAGTTTTTGATCGGTGATTCTCCGTGTCTCCGTGGTAAAAATAAATCCGCCTACTTCCCTTACCGCGGAAACTCCACCGGCAGTGGCGCCTCGGCCCGGAAACGGTGCCGTTTCCCGGCGAGCGTGTACGTGAATTCCGTTTCCAACGAGTGCAGGAACAGCCGTTTCTCGCCGGTCGCCTTCACGAATGCGCGGTTCTTCGCAAAATCGCCATAGGTCTGGTCGCCGACGATCGGCAGGTGTCGCTTCGCGCACTGCACCCGCAGCTGGTGGCTGCGGCCGGTGTGCGGCTCCAGGCGAATCAGCGATGTCGGCATCGCCGCCGGGAAATGACCGAGGAACTGGAATGCCGTTTCCGCGGGAATGTGCCCGGCCGTCGCGCGCGTCCGGATTTTTCCGCCGGACTTTTCGACCGCCACCACGTCGCGCCAGAGCGCACGTTTCTCCGCCGGCTTGCCGTGCACGAGCGCCACATAGACCTTGTGCACCCGCTGCTGGGCGAAATGGAGCCGGATTGCACGGGCCAGCTCGAGGTTTTCCGCCAGAAGAATCACGCCCGAGGTGGCGCCATCCAGGCGATTGAGCAGCCAGAGGCATCGCGCGCCACCATTGGGCGTCTTCCATCGGTAAACCTGCTGCTCGAGATCGTAGGTCGCGTTGAGCAGCGAACGCGGTTGGTCCGCGATGCGATTCGGATGCGACAGCACGCCCGCGGGCTTGTCGAGAGCCAGCAGACCCTGCGCGTCGCGGGTGAGTACGGTCGCCCCGACGTTTAAGGGGATGGACTCACTCATCTCGTCGGAAATCGGGCTCAAAATCTATCGACGTAATAGAAATCAAACCCCAGGTCCTGTTCGTCGCCGAGAAGCGTCACCATTTGCTCCGTCCACTTTCGATAAGGCGCCCGATTCGTGATGGCCCCGGTGCAGGCGTGCGCTCCCGCCTCGCCGGCGGTCTCTTCGACCTGCGAAATCTGCACCTCACCTTTCGAATTCAGTTTGAAGCGGACAAAAACATGAGTGCCCACCTTCGGATTGATGTGCCCCTCCTCCAATATTCCGTTCCACTCCACTTCGACAATTTCGCGCAGTTCCGCGAGATAGTCGCCGTACTCGCTCTTGAAGGCATCGCTGGCAATCACGCCGACGTTCGAAGCGCCCGCGAGACGATTCTGCAGGATCGTGCTCGGAGCTTGAGTCAGCCGGGGGCGAGCTCGCGGATGGGGCTTCATGTTGTCGGCCGCTGTCGTCAGGCCGCCGGTGGCGTTCTTGCCCTCCCGCGCCCCTTCCACCAGGTCGTTCGCATTCGTGGTCGGCGCAGGATTGTGGGAGACTGAGGCACCAATTCCTTCCCGCGATTCATTCTTCAGATTTTCGGTACCGCTGAGGGGAACATGTTCGGCTCGCGCCTGGGAAGCCGCTTGCGGCGGTGCGTTGACCTGCGACGAATTCGAGGTTGCCGTGGCTCCATCCTGGGCCTTGGCGTGATCCCCGGTCAGGATGTCCGCATCGTTCTTGATTTCGTCCTGTCCTTTTACGGACGGGCGATTCTCCGGGTCCTTCTCCTTCGGCGGTTCTTTCTGCGCGGCCTGCTGATTGTGGTTCGAGAAATTGGGAGTCTTGTCCGGAGTATTTTCCGGGGCATCCGGATTCGTCTGCACGAACTTGATCGGATTCGGCTTGGGCGGCGGGGGCGGGATGGGAGCGAGCTCGAAATCGAACGACTTCTTCCTTTTCGCCGCCAGGGCCGCCAGCTCGGACGGCGACTTGCCGACGTTGTCGATCGGGATCTCGTGAATTACCCAGGCCGCGACCACGTGCAGCAGCAAGGTGCACAGGATGCCGATGATGATCGACCAATCCTGCTGATCATACTCCGGCCGCTTCTTCGGCGGACGCTTGTTGGTCAGGAGTTCGAACTCAGTCGACGGCACGGCGGGCAATCAACGCGTCAGACCCGCGAGAGTCAAAAGTTGTTTCGTTTCTTCCAGCGGAAGTCCGATGATGTTGGTCATCGAGCCTTTGTAACTTTCAACGATGCGATCACCCTCCTCCTGGATCGCATAGCCGCCCGCCTTGTCGAGTGTGTGCACGCGTTGCAAATAATCGTCGATCATGACGCTGGTAAGCACCCGGAAGGTTACGTCGCTCGCCACGCCGCGATCGATTTTGAGCCCGTCCGCGCCCCGACGCAACGCAAGCCCGGTGAACACCGTGTGCGTACGCCCGCTGAGCCGGCGGAGCATGGCGCGCGCCTCGTCCAGGTCCCGCGGTTTGTTGAGCACGGTCCGATCGATGAAAACCGTCGTGTCCGCACCCAGCACGGCCGCCTCCGGGTGGCGCGCCGCCACCCAATCCGCCTTGAGCGCGGCGTTGGCCAGCACCACGGCGTGCGGCTCGGCGGCGGGGTCCTCGTTCTCGCGTACGTCCGCCGGAATGACCTCGAACGGAACACCCAGCTGTCCCAGCAATTCGCGACGGCGCGGGGAAGCGGAGGCCAGGATCAATTGCGTCATGCGAACGGCACAGTAGCGGCGAATTGCCGGGCGGCGGCGAGGAATTTCAACCTTCGGGTTGCAGTCGGACCCGATTGCCGCCACTTGACTGGGGCCCATGCGCATCGGCCTAGCCCAGATCAACACCATCGTCGGCGATCTTCCCGGCAACCGCCGGCGCATTCTGGAGGCGTATCGTGCCCTCGTCGCCGAAGGGGCCGAGCTGGTCCTCTACCCCGAACTGGTCGTCTGCGGCTATCCGCCGCGCGATCTGCTTTTCAAAAAACGTTTCGTCGAGGACACCGAGGCCGCCACGCGAGCCATCGCCGCGGAGATTGGCGACGTGCCCGCCGTCATCGGGTTCATCGAGTCGAATCACAGCGGACATGGGCGCGGAGCCTACAACGCCGCCGCTTTTTGCCACCAGGGACGCATTCTCGAAGCCGCGCACAAATGCCTTTTGCCAACCTACGACGTGTTCGATGAGGACCGTTATTTTGAGCCGTCGCCGCGACCGTCCGTCGTCGCCTTTCGCGGCCTGCGCATCGGCCTGACCATCTGCGAGGACATCTGGAATCACGAAACCATCGAAACCCGTCGGTTCTACGACACCAATCCGGTGCGGGCGCTCGCGTCCGAGAAACTTGACCTGCTGCTCAACCTGTCCGCGAGCCCGTGGAACTGCGGCAACAAGGAAGGAGTGCGCCTGCACCTCGTCGCCGACGCCGCCCGGACATGTGGCTGTCCGGTCGTTTACTGCAATTCGGTCGGCGGCAACGACGAGTTGCTTTTCGATGGCCGCAGCCTGGTGTGCGACCGCACCGGCAACCTGATCGGCGGACTCGCCGGCTTTCGAGAGGAGTGCCGCGCCATCGACGTCCCGATCGGGACGTCTGCGGCGACGCCGAATCCTTACCTGCATCCAACCTTTGCCCCCGACGACCTGCGCGACATCTACGATGGCCTTATCCTCGGCGTGCGCGATTACGCGCAAAAGACGGGATTCAAGAAGGCCCTGCTCGGACTTTCGGGCGGTATCGACTCGGCTCTCACGGCCGTCCTCGCCGCCGAGGCACTCGGAGCGGAAAACGTCATCGGCGTCAGCCTGCCCTCCGTGATTTCGAGTCAGCACAGTCGCGACGATGCTGCCGCGGTGGCGCAACACTTGGGAATCCAGTATCATTCGCTTTCGATCGCAGACGTCGTCGCGAGCGCGGAAAAAACCCTCGCGCCACTGTTTGCCGGACGGGCACGGGATATCGCCGAGGAAAACATCCAGGCCCGTGCACGTGGCCTGCTCCTCATGGCGATTTCCAACAAGTTTGGCGCCTTGCTCCTGACCACGGGAAACAAGAGCGAACTGGCGGTCGGCTATTGCACGCTCTACGGCGACATGTGCGGCGGACTCGCGGTGATTTCGGACGTGTTCAAGACGCAGGTCTATGCGCTGTCGCGCTGGATCAATCGCGAGCGCGAAGTCATTCCGCGCTCGAGCATCGAGAAGCCCCCGAGCGCCGAACTGCGCCCGAATCAGACCGACCAGGACAGCCTGCCGCCCTATGACCTGCTCGACGCGATTCTCAAGGGCTACGTCGAGGAAGGCCTCACCCGGCGCGACCTGATCGAGCGCGGCTTCGCGCCGGAAATCGTCCAGGACGTCGCGCGCAAGGTCGATCTCAACGAGTACAAGCGCAAGCAAGCCGCCCCGGGCCTGAAAATCACGCCGCTCGCCTTCGGCGTCGGCCGCCGCATCCCGATCGTCCAGAAATACCAGGGTTGAAGGTCGGCCGGTCTTCGGTCCTGATGGGACCGTGAGCCTTTCCGAAGATCTGTTTGCGCGGGCGCTGAAACGCATCCCCGGCGGCGTCAATTCGCCCGTCCGGGCCTTCCGCTCCGTCGGCGGCACGCCATTCTTCACCCGTTCGGCGCGCGGAGCGATCCTGACCACGGTCGACGGCAAGGAACTGATCGACTACGTCTGTACCTGGGGACCCGCGATTCACGGGCACAATCATCCGGCGATCAAGGCCGCGATTGCCGCCGCGCTCGAACAGGGAACATCCTTCGGCACGCCCAATCCGTACGAAGTCGAACTCGCCGAGATGATCGGGGCGTTTTTCCCTTCGATCGAGAAAGTTCGCATGTGCAGCAGCGGCACGGAGGCGACCATGTCCGCGCTGCGCCTGGCCCGCGGATTCACGAAGCGCGACAAGATCATCAAGTTCGCCGGCTGCTATCACGGTCACTCGGACTCGCTGCTGATCAAGGCCGGCTCCGGCGCGCTCACCCACGGTCATCCGGACAGCGGCGGCGTGCCCGCCTCGTTCGCCCGCGAGACGATCGTCCTTCCGTTCAACGACCTCGCTTCCGTGGAGGCTGCTTTCGCCGCGAATCCGCAACAGATCGCCGCTGTGATTCTCGAGCCCTACATCGGCAACGTGGGATTCATCCAGGCCGAACCGGGCTATCTGGCCGGCCTCCGAAAGTCATGCACGACCCACGGCGCGCTCCTGATTTTCGACGAAGTCATGACGGGCTTCCGCCTCGCCGCCGGCGGTGTCCAGGAGCTGGAAAACATCCGCCCCGACCTCACCTGCCTCGGCAAGATCATCGGCGGCGGCCTGCCGGTCGGAGCCTTCGGCGGACGAGCCGAGGTCATGGACATGCTGGCGCCGCTCGGTCCCGTTTATCAGGCCGGCACCCTCAGCGGCAACCCGCTCGCGATGGCCGCCGGCATCGCCCAACTGAAACTTCTGGGTGAGCTCAAACCCTACGCCCGGCTCGACCAGATGGGTCGACAGATTTGTAAAGCCGCCCGCGAGGCCGCCGACGGCAAGGGACTTGCTCTGCAGGCTCCGCAATGCGGATCCATGTTCAGTCTTTTCTTCACTTCGACGCCCGTGCGGGACTACGCTTCCGCTCTGACGGCGGACGCGAAGGTGTTCGGCAAATTTTTCCGCTTTTGCCTCGAAGCCGGAATCTTTTTGCCGCCCAGTGCGTATGAATCCTGGTTCCTCAGCACCGCTCACGATGGCCCGGTCGTCGACCAAACTTGCGAAGTAATCGTAAAAGCGATCCGATCCCTCTAACGAATTTCCTCCCCGCTCGTCAAAGATTCCAAGAATGATTTCCCGACACACGCTGGCCGCTTTCATCGCCGTTTTTCTACTTAACACGCTCAGTTTCTCCCAACCTGCCGACGCACCGGTCATGCCGATCAGCGATCTGAAGGCCGGTCAACGGGGCGAAGTCTGGACCGTCTTCAAGGGCAGCAACCCCGAGCCGTTTTCGGTGCAGGTGACCGGCGTCATCGAGAACGCGCTCGGCCCGGGCAAAAATCTGATCCTGTGCGAGCTCACCGACCCGCGCGTGCAAAACATGGGTGCGGTCGCCGGCATGAGCGGCAGCCCGCTTTATATCGACGGCCATATTGTCGGCGTGCTGTCGTACCAGATCCAGCGCTTTGAAACCGTGCGCTACGCCGGGTTCACGCCGATCTCGGACATGCTCGAGGTCAGCGCCCTGCCCTCCGCGTTCCAAGGGCCCGGCGGCACGCCGATTCCCATCCGGGGACTGCGCGACGGTCGCAGCGGCAAAGTGAGCGCGGAAGATTTCAGCCCGATGACCCCGGCATTCTCGGTGGCCGGGCTTTCGCCGGAGGTCGCCGCGGCATTTTCGAGCCAGTTTTCCGCGTTGGGTCTCGGCGCAGTCGGACTCGGCGGTCATGCCGACGGCGGCAGCAATCCGTCGCTGACCGTCACCGAGGATTTGAAGCCCGGCGACGTGGTGGCCGCCGCGCTTTCCGTCGGCGATGTGAGCGTGGCCGCCACGGGCACCGTCTCGCATGTCGACGGCAACCGCATCCTCGCCTTCGGGCATCCGATGCTTTCGCTCGGCGAAACCGAGTTGCCGATGACGGCCGCGAAGGTCGTGACGATTCTCCCGAGCCAGCTGAATTCGATCAAGGTCAGCAACACCGGTCAGGTCATCGGGTCGTTCAGCCAGGACCGCCTTTCGGGCATCTATGGCGAGATCGGCCGCGCGCCGCATCTGGTTCCGATCGACGTCGAACTTCCCGCCCGCCTGAGCCACAAGACGCTGCATTTTGCCGTGGTGCGCCACGAGCAGGTGCTTCCCGTGATCGCCGCCGCCGGACTCACGCAGGCGGTGTCCGGCTCGAATGAGGCCGGCTTCACCCACGGCTTCCGACTGGTGACGACAGTCGAGTTTCCGGGCGCCGAACCGTTCACCATGAGCCAGTATTATCCTGGTCCGCAGGGATTCCAACAGGGCGTTTCCGATTTCGTCACCCGCCTGCAGCAATGCCTCTATAATCCGTTTGAGCGGACCTTCCCCGATCACATCCGCTTTTCAGTCGAGGAAACCCCTGAGGTTCCGCTCGGCTTCATCGAGAATTTCCAGGTTTCCCGTGCCCAGGCCGAACCCGGCGCGCGCATCACCGCCACCGTCAACTGGCACGGCTTTCAGGAAACGCCGCAGTCGGAAACCCTCACGATCCCGGTTGCGCCGGAATGGGCGGGCAAGGAACTGGATGTCGTTCTCGTGCCGGGGCCCATGCTCGACGAAATGACCGGCCATCCGCGCAATCCGTCCGTCAGCGACTACCGCAATTTCGACGATTTCCTCGCCGCACAAAGACACCATCGGGAAACCGACGGCATGTACCTGGCGGTGGTGGAACACACCCGCCTTTTCTCCGACCAGCATTCGCTCACTCCGGATATGCCGGCGTCGCTCGAACGCATCGCCCATCGCTCGGATGACACTCGTTTCCAGCGCCGCGATGCCGTCACGGCCCTCTGGGAGTCGAACGTTCTCAGCGGCCGCGTCTTCACCACTCAATATCGCAAGTCGCTGCAGGTCACTGATTGACCGGCCCGGTGCCAACGGCTTTCCGGCGGCTATTGCAATTTTTGTCGCGGCCAACCGCGATTTTGCGTGTCGAAAAACGGGACGACCCGTTTGATATTCCCTCCATGCGTCTTCTCGCCGCCCTGGCCGCCTGCGTCGCCACCACCCTTCTCGCCGACCCGCTCACGAAGCAGACCGAGATCGATTTCGGCCGCGATGTGGCGAGTCGCAACCTGAAGGGACTCGCCACCCGCTCGGATGGTCGCGTCTTTCCCGGACCGGTTTTCAACGACCTGAAAGGGCCGCGCCTTGCCGATTTGCTCTGGACGCTGCGCCCGCTGGGAAACGACCGCTTTCTGGTCGGCACCGGCCCGGATGGAAAAATTCTCGAGGTGGCGCTGAATGCCCACGACGCAACCTATACCGTGCGCGACGCCGGCAACGTCATCGAGGCCCAGGTGCTCGCCGTGCAACCGCTCGCCGACGGCGCGTTTCTCGCGGGCACGTCGCCCGCCGCGAGCGTCTATCTGTTTCGCGGCGGAAAAGCCGTGGCCCGCGTGCCGCTGACCGGCGACTCCGTGTTCGATTTCCTCGCGCTGCCCGACGGCACCGTGCTCGCGGCGACCGGAAATCCGGGCCGGATTTATCGTATCGATCCCGCGAAGCTGGCGAAGGCGGGCGTGCCCGACGCCAAATCGGTGGACTCCCGCAGCCTGGCCGATCGCGGCATCACCGTGTTTGCGGAAGTGCGCGACCGCAATGTGCGCCGACTCGCCCGGCTGCCCGACGGTCGCATCATCGCCGGATCCGCCCCCAAGGGTAATGTCTATGTTTTCCCCGCCACCGGCGGCTCGCCCACCCTGTTGCAGGAAAATCGCGAGGCGGAAGTTGTCGATTTGCTTCCAGTCGAGGACGGCGGATTCTTCGCCGCCGTCGCCTTTTCCCCGGGTGAAGGCAACCGCGTGATCCGCCTCAAGAATTCGGGCGACGACAAGGACAAGGAGGAAAAGGACGCGAAGAGCACCTTTCCAGGTCGCAGCACCCTGGTCTATTTTCCTCCCGACGGGTTTCCCGAGACCGTCGTATCCCGCGCCGGACTTTCGTTCTATCGACTGGCGCGCCATCAGAACTGGCTGCTCATCGCCGCCGGCGAGCAGGGTGACATTCTGGGCTACGATCCGACGGCGCGCCGATCTCTCGTGTTCGCCGGCAGCGAATCCGCGCAGTTGAACGACCTGGCGCCGCTGTCCGATGGCAATTTTGCGGTCCTGCGTGACAACGCACCCGGCCTTGCCCTGATGACCTTCACCGGCTCGCGCGATCGCACGCTCGAAACCCGTCGTATCGACCTCGGCAATCCCGCGGAGCTCGGACTCGTTCGTTTCACGCGACTGCGGAACGTCGACCCCGCGGCGTTGAAGGTCCAGGCGCGGATCAACATGGGATCCGACGAGATCGAGGGCTGGAGTCCCTGGACCGATTTAAAGCCGGTCGACGACGCGTTTTCAGCGGTCGGTTTGCGCGGCCGCTATCTAAAACTGCGGGTCGAGGTGCCGTCCGCGGCCACCGATTTTCAGATCGACAAGGCCACCGCATACTATCTGCCGCAGGATCGGCGTCCGCAGCTCGGCGACTTCCGCATTTTCCCGCCCAACCTGGGAATTGTTCCCTCGCCGGAGCCGTCAGCACCGGTCGCGACGACGCTCGGCCAGCTGCTCTTTCCCGCCTCGGGCGGCTCCAAGGAGGATCTCGCCGGCGACAAGCGCAAGAGCTCGTTCCTGAGCAGCCAGGTCATTCCGCAAACCGGCTCGCAGATCATCTACTGGTCCGTGACCGATCCCGAAAACGACAACCTCGCCTACACGTTGTCGATCAAGCCGGACAACAGCGACACGTGGACCGACCTCGCGGTCGACACCCGCGACACGTACGTGCAGTTCGACACCGGCGCTTTTCCCGAGGGCCTCTATCTCACGCGGCTGACCGTCACCGAACAGGCCCCGCGGCCCGAAAAGCAGCGCCTCAGTTTCACTTTCGAGACGGATTTCCTGACGATCGATCGCACCCCGCCGGAAATCACGAACGCCACGGTTGAGCATCGCGATGGGAAATTGATCGTGACGGTCGATGGTCACGATGCCCGCTCGCTCCTCGCCGGCGCCGACTTCATCCTGAACAACGGCGCCAAGGAGGAAACGGAACATCCGGCGGACGGCGTCCTCGACAGCAAGACCGAGCGCTTCGTCGCCGAATTTCCGGAGTCCCGCGCCACCGGAGCGACCTCGGTCGAGATCATCCTCTACGATCAGGGCGGCAATTCGTCGTCGAAACGGTTGCCGTTGAAATAGCTAGCGGCGACGAGCAGCTGCATTTTGTGCATTCACAGCCGATGAAATCTGTCTTGGAGGTAGGGCGGGACCGCTTCTCGCACCGGCCGTAGGGTAAATCGCGAAACTGGGCCCGCCGTCAATGAGCCCTGCGGCCTTCTCCCTTCGTACGAAAAAAACTTCCGATGCCAGGTTCAGATGCGTCCGATAGTAGCGTGCGTGGTTCGCTAGCTGACGCAAAGACGTGGCGGGCCCAGCGGTCCCGCCCGACCTCACGCCCGCGGATGCGCGCGCGCGTGAATTTCCTTCAGCCGCGCAATGCTGGTGTGCGTGTAGACCTGCGTGCTCGTGAGACTGGCGTGCCCCAGCAATTCCTGGACGGCCCGCAGGTCGGCGCCGCCATTCAGCAGATGCGTGGCAAACGAATGACGCAATTTGTGCGGTGAAAGGTCCATCGGCAGACCGGCCGCCGCCAAGTGGCGTTTCACCAGCTTCTGGACGGCGCGGACCGTCATCCGCTTGTGCAGCGCGTCCACTACGACGGCATCACCCGGCCGTGACGGGACCTGAAACTCATCGCGAAATCGGCGAAGCACGGTGAGGGCCACCGCCCCCAACGGACAAAAGCGCTCCTTCCGTCCCTTTCCCAACACGCGCGCCGCACCGGTCGACGGATCGATGGCGCCATGATTCAGCGCCACGAGTTCGCTCACGCGCAGCCCGCCGCCGTAGAGCAGTTCGAGCACCAGCCGGTCACGCCACGCGGTGAAGTCGTCGATCGACCCGTTCTCCAACAGCCGCAACGGCGCATTCAAAAGTGCCGCCATCTGGGCTTCGGTCAGAAATTTCGGCAGCGATTTCGCCAGTTTTGGCAGCGGCAGCCCGGAAAGCGGGTCGCGGGATATCCGGCCGCGCCGGACCCAAAAACGGAAAAAACCTCGCAATCCCGAAACGTGGTTGTGCAGGGTCCGACGACCGAACCGCCGCTGGCTTTCGATCACAAAATCCCGCAGGTCGCGCGGCGTCAGGCCTGTCGGACCATTTTTCCAGCGCCCCGCCCGGTCGGCCCAGCGACGCAGATCCTCGTAGGCTTGGCGGTAGTTGCGAACCGTATGCGGCGAAAAGCGTCGCTCCTTCGCGAGGTAGTCGGCGAACGGCTCCAGCCAGTCGTCCTTCCCCTCCGGCGTTGCCTTCGGGTCCATTGAACTCAGGCGCGCGTCGCCGCACTCGCCGATTGCGACGCCCTGACCGCAGCGTCCTTCACCCGGTCGCATTCGCGACGCAGGGCGCCCTCGGGATCGAGGCCGCGTCGCCGGGCGGCGGCCGCAATTTCGAAGAGCATGCGCCCCAGCGTGGCGTCATCGAGCTGCTTCTCGAGCGCCTGCACGCGCGCCGCATCGACGGCCCCATCGGTAGGCAGCGCCTGCTTGTCGATGCGCTTGGCCACATCCTCTGCCAGCATGAGTGCCGGAAGTCGGGGCGGAAGTTTCTTGAAAAGTTCGGATTCGGATTTGCCCGCGGCCTTGCGTTCCGCCGCCTTGATCTGCTCCCACTGCACGAGCACCTGGTCTGAATTGTCCAGCCGGCCTTCCCCGAAGACGTGCGGATGGCGCCGCACCAGCTTCTCGTTGATCTCGCGGGCGACGTCCTCGAGAGTGAATTTCCCCGCCTCCTCCGCGAGCTGCGCGTGAAATACCACCTGCACCAGCACGTCCCCGAGCTCCTCGCGCATGTGCGGCAGGTCCCCGCGATCGATGGTCTCGAGCAGCTCACTGCACTCGTCGATCAGGCAGCGGGCGAGCGACTGATGGGTTTGCTCGATATCCCAGGGGCACCCACCGGGTCCGCGAAGGCGGGCGACGGTCTGACGAAGTTCATCGATGGCGGTCATGCGAATGTCACGTAAGCACCCGGGAACCGAAAGACACGAAAAAAGGCCGGTTTTTTCAGTTTCCCTTCCCGCCCGGCGTGTGTTTCGTGACGCTGCGAATGGACAAGCTGGCCGAAATCATGGCGCACAAGCGGCGGGAGATCGCCGCCGCGATTCGTCCCGTGTCCCCGGAGGAGCTCTCCGCACTGAATGCGTCGCTGCCGCCTCCGCCTTCGTTCGCGCGGGCGCTGCGCCGGGCCGATGGAGGCCTGGCCGTGATCGCCGAAATCAAGCGCCGCTCGCCGTCCGCCGGAGCCATTCGCGAGTCCGTGGCCGCCGCCGACCAAGCGCGGCGTTATCGTTCCGCCGGCGCCGATGCGATGTCGGTGTTGACCGACGACAAGTATTTCGGAGGCCGCCTGGAGGATCTGGTTGAGGTGACGACCGAACTGGCGCGTCATCCGGCGCCGCCCGCCTGCATCCGCAAGGATTTCATAGTGCACCCGATCCAGGTACTGGAGGCCCGTCGTTCCGGCGCCGCCGCCATCCTCCTGATTGTCCGGGCGCTCACCGACACCGAAATGGCAACGCTTTTCGCCGCCGCGGGAGCCGCCGGTCTCGACGCGCTTTTCGAAATTCACCAGGAAGCCGAGCTGGAACGCGCGCTGAAAATCGGCGCGAAGATTGTCGGCGTGAACAATCGCGATCTCGCCATTTTCAAGACCGATCTCGCCCTGTCCGAACGCCTCATTCCGCTTTTCCCGACTGGCGTGACCGCCGTCAGCGAAAGCGGGATCGCCACGCCGGCCGACGCCGCCCGGGCACGCGCATGCGGCGCTCATGCGGTGCTCGTCGGCGAGGCGCTCATGCGCGCGGACGATCCGGCCCCTCTCATCCAAGCGATCCATGCCTCCCTCGCCCCCGCTGCCCGGTAAGCTGCTTCCCACCCGCGAGTATGCGCACCGGCTCGCCCGCAGTTTTCTCTGCGGATTGGTCCTGATCGCCATTTCGCTCCTCATCGGCATAGTCGGCTACCACTTCATCGGGGAACTGGCCTGGATCGACGCCTTCGTCGACGCGGCGATGATCCTGTCCGGAATGGGCCCGGTGTCTCCGTTGCATTCGAACAGCGCCAAACTTTTCGCCGGCTTCTACGCCCTTTACTGCGGCATCGCCCTCCTCAGCACCGCCGGAATCATGTTTGCCCCGATGGTGCACCGTTCGCTGCACCGGTTTCACATCGAGTCCGGGCGCGACCGCTGATCCATGCCTCTCTCTCCGTCGGCCACCCGCGATCTCCTGGCGCAGCTGGCCCACACGCCGAAGCGATACCTCGGGCAGAACTTTCTCGTCGACGGCAACATCGTCCGCAAATCGCTCGAACTCGCGGGCGTGGGTCCCGGCGACACGATCGTGGAGGTCGGGCCCGGACTGGGCACGCTGACCACGGCGCTGCTCGAGGCGGGCGCCGAAGTCTGGACGATCGAGACCGATCGCAACCTGCACGCCCATCTGACCACCACGCTGGCGCCGCGTTTTCCCGCCCTGCACTTGATGTTGGGCGACGGCGTCGAACACCCGCTCGCCGGACTGCCCGCCGATCGCGCCCCTACGGCCAAGGTCGTCGCCAATCTTCCCTACGCGATTTCCACGCCGTGGATGGATGCCGTTCTTTCCAGTCCGCTCCCTCAAAGGATGGTGCTCATGCTCCAGCAGGAAGCCTCGGAACGCTACACGGCGGAGCCCGGTTCAAAGCAGTTCGGCGCCATTTCGATTTTCCTGCAGGCCGCTTATGCCCCCGAACGCGGACACCCCGTCGCGGCGGCGTGCTTCCACCCACGCCCCGATGTCGACTCGGTGCTGCTGAATCTCGCCCGCCTTCCCGCACCATTTGTCTTTTCGGCCCAGGTCAAACAGGTCATCCGCGCCTGCTTTCAACAGCGTCGGAAACAGATCGGCTCGCTGCTGCGGGGCAAGCTGGCGGACGGCGGCGCTGCGTTCTGTGCCCTGCTGCCCTCGGCCGGACTCGATTCCCGGGCTCGACCGGAGGACATACCCGTGCAACTTTGGCGGCAAATGGCCGTCTAACGAGTCCGTGTCCGCTTCCCTTCTGGATCATCCCCTTCCCGGCGCCGCACGCTCAATGATCGCGGCCCTCGCGATCGGAGTCGCGGGCACCTTGGCTGCGGCCGAGGCGACCGGCTCCTCCGACCTTTATGGCCGCCTCGACGGCGATGTCTATGTCGCGCCGGCCGGACGCTACCGGGTGACGCTTCCGGTCCTGCCCGAACTCGGCGGCCAGGTGCACGACACAGAGAATGTCGTCACGTTCGACGACAATCTCAACACCCACGCCAGCATCGCCTGCTTCCCGCTCGATGTGGACCAGAAGACCGAACTCGAGGTGCGCGGCCCCCGACGGTATCTCGCCTATTTCTACACGGAGTTCGTCCTGCCCGATTTCAAGAAGCGTTTTCCCGGGACAACCGCCGCCGAAACTCTCTGGGTGCCGGAATACCGCGAAGGCGCCATCATCGGATTCGCGTTGCTGCCCGGCGGTTCCGCCTTCGCCAATCGCGAGACCATCACCACCAAGGACGCCGGTGATCCCCCCGTGGCGAAGCGCGGCAATCTCCTTTTCCTGCACGGGGACGCCGTCTACGTCGTCAGCGTGGAACTGGCCGAACGCATCACCCAGCGCAGCGTCTTCAACAAGACCCCCGAGGAGGAAAACGTCATCCTGCGCGAACGCCTCCTGCTGATGGCCAATCGCATCCAGTTTCCCTCACCGGCAAAGGCGGCGGCCGGCCCATGAGCGACTCGTACGAGGAAATCATCGACGGCGAGGTGCAGACCCGCCGCGCTCCCTCGTCCGAGCATGAGCTCCTGCTGGGCCGGATCCGCGATCGGGTCACCGCGGCCCTGTCGCCCAATTCCGCCCTGCGCCTGCTGCCGGCGCGCAGCGGCCTGCAGATCGCCGAACAGCTCACGGTCCGGCCCGATCTCGCCATCGTGCGGGTTCCGCCCCAGCGCGAGGATCCCGACGTGACCCCCCAGCTCTATCTGGTCGCGGAAGTCCTGCAGCCGGGGGACCACCACCTCGACACCGTCGTAAAGAAACAGCTCTGGTCCGACCTGCGCCTCCCGCGCCTCTGGATGATCGACCCGCGCTACCTGAATGTCGAAGTGTATGGATGTGGGGAATACGGCTTCACGCTCCTGAACATACTCGCCCTGCGCGACCAGTTGGAGGATCCTCTGCTGACCGGTCTCGCCTATCCGATTGCCGACCTCTTCGCCGGCACTTGAATCCATGGTCCCTTCCCGCCTCTCCCTCGCCATTGTCCTCATGTGCGCCTCGTCCCCGGTCCTCGCCGACCTCACACCTCCCGCGCAACCCGCGCCGGTCGCTGACCGCCAGCCGCGCGATGTCACGGTTCATGGCGACATCCGAATCGACGATTATTTCTGGCTGCGCGACAAGGCCAATCCCGAGGTGCGGTCCTACCTCGAAAAGGAGAACGCTTATCTTGAGGCCGTTCTCGCGCCCGAAGCCAAACGCCGGGACGCTCTCTATGCGGAGATGAAGGCGCGCATCAAGGAGGACGATGTCAGTGCCCGGACACCCTTTCTCGGCTATCTCTACTATTCCCGGACCGAGGCGGGAAAACAGTATCCGGTCTATTGCCGCATCAAGGATGCGCCGAACGCAGTCGAGGAGATCCTCGTCGACCTGAACGAACTCGGCCGGGGCAAGCCCTACGTCGCCATCGGTCACTACCACGTCAGCGACGATGGCGCGCGCCTCGCCTACTCGATCGATTGGACGGGTTACCGTCAGTATGAGGTTTTCGTTCTCGATCTCGCGACGAAGAAATCGGTGCCGCAGCAGATCGGCAAGGTGTCCGACCTCGTCTGGGGCGCCGGACATGACCTGCTTTACTACGTCACGGAAAATGACGCCAAACGTTCCGACACCTTACATCGTTGGAATCTGGCCGCCGACAAAGGGGAAGTGCTCTACACGGACCCGGACGAACTCTACAATCTGGAATTGTCACGATCCGGCGACAGCCGTTACGTCTTCTGCGAGTCGCACAGCAAGCTGACGTCCGAGGTGCGCGCGATCCGCGCCGATGATCCCGCCGCCGTCCCCGTGGTTCTCCTGGCGCGCGAGGAGAATCACGAATATCACGCCGGGTATCACAACGGCAGTTTCTATTTCGTCACCAACAAGGGAGCGAAAAATTTCCGCATTGTCGCGGCGCCCGAGGGCAATCCCCGCGACTGGCACGACGTCACCCTGCCGCGATCGACGTTCAAGATCGACTCCATCGAGTTGTTTGCCCGGCAGATGGTGATTCACGGGCGCGAAAACGGACTTCCGCAGATCGAGAGCTACGACCTGCAAACCCAGGTGCGCACCCGCTTCGCGATGCCCGATGCCGTCTACGACGTGACCCCCGGGCAGAACTGGGAGTACGCCGCGCCCGAATATCGCTTTCGCTACGAATCGCTCGCGCGTCCGCCTTCGGTTCTGGCCCGGAGCTACGAGAGTGGCGCCACTCGCGTCGTCAAGGAAACCCAGGTGCTCGGCGGATTCAGCGCGGGAAACTATCGGACGGAACGCATCTGGGCGACCGCCCGTGATGGCGTGAAGATTCCGCTCTCGATTGTCTACCGGGCGGATCTCGACCGCACACGCCCGCAGCCGCTGTATCTTTACGGCTATGGTTCGTATGGCATCAGCATCGAGGCCGCCTTCAGCTCGAACCGCATTTCGCTGCTGGACCGGGGCGTCGTCTACGTGATCGCGCACATCCGCGGCGGCGGCGAAATGGGTGAAGAGTGGCGGGAGGCCGGCCGCATGGAGCGCAAGATGACAACCTTTACCGACTTTGTGGACTGCGCCCAGTGGCTCGTGAACCAAAAGTGGACGACGCCAGCCCAGATGGTGACCGCCGGCGGAAGCGCCGGGGGCCTGCTGATGGGTGCCACGGTCAACCTGCGGCCGGACCTCTTCAAGGCCGCGATCCTCTACGTGCCGTTCGTCGATGTGGTCAACACGATGCTCGACGCCTCGCTTCCTCTCACGACCGAAGAGTACATCGAGTGGGGCAATCCCAACGTCGAAAAGGAATATCGCTGGATCCGGGAATACAGTCCGTACGACAACCTCAAGCGAGCCTCGTATCCGAATCTGCTCGTCAATGTTTCGTTCTTCGACAGCCAGGTGCCCTATTGGGAAGGCGCAAAATTCGCCGCGAAGGCGCGCACGCTCAACGCAGGCGGCAGCCTCATTCTCCTGCACACGAATTTCGGGGCCGGACACGGCGGATCGTCGGGACGCTACGATGCCCTGCACGATGTGGCGCGGGACTACGCGTTCGTCCTCGCGGCGCTCGGGCTCAAATCCTAGAGGATATCAATCGAATGATGTATCCGGTGGAATCTGCCTTGGAGGTGGCGCGCGACCGCCGGTCGCGCCGTGAATTTTCGGCGGGCCCAGCGGTCCCGCCCCACCAAATTCAGGCACGCAATTGTTTATCCCGCGGTGGAAGATATCAACTGATGATGCAGGCCTGCCGTCGCGCCAATTCCGGGATCGTTTCGGGTTTGTGCCGAATCGCGCCTTTTGTGGCCCTGAGATCATTTGAACTGCCCTAGCCACCGGATTGCCGTCATGGACAAACGCGCTTTGCTGGCGCTTCTCGTGCGCCGCCTGGAGGACGAACTCGCCGCGATCCGCGCCGCGGCGCTGGCCACGCATGCCGAGGCGACCAGCGAGGAAAACAAGGCGGAGAACAAATACGATACGCGCGGACTGGAGGCGTCGTATCTCGCGCATGGGCAGTCGAAGGCCGCCGAGGAGGCCGCCCAAGCGCTCGCCCAGTTCCAAGGCCTGAGTCCGCGCTCGTTTGCCGCCGGCGAGCCGGCGGAATTGGGCGCGCTGCTCACCGTCGAGGGCCGAAACCGCCAGAAATATTTTCTCGGACCACGGGCGGGCGGCACGGAAGTGACGCTGGACGGGGAATCTGTGATGGTCGTGACTCCCTCCTCACCGCTCGGACGGCAACTGGTCGGCAAGACGGCCGGCGCGTCCGTGCCTTTGGATCTCGCGGGCAGCCGGAGCGTTCACCGCATCGTCTCCGTCGAGTGACACGCCACAATTGCTTTTGACGGCCCCGAGCGGGTCCGCTTAGGTCGAGGGCTCGTTTTTTAACGTCTCGTTCCGACCATGTCCGACCAGCCCACCCTCATTTACACGAAGACCGACGAAGCGCCTGCGCTCGCCACCTACTCGCTCCTGCCGATCGTGCAGGCTTTCGCGCGCCACGCCGGCATCCGGGTCGAAACGCGCGACATCTCGCTGGCCGGTCGCATTCTCGCCCACTTTCCCGAACGGCTCTCGGGCGCGCAGCGGCAGGCGGACGACCTCGCCGAACTCGGTGCGCTGACACTCAAGCCCGAGGCCAACATCATCAAGCTGCCCAACATCAGCGCCTCCGTGCCGCAGCTGAAGGAGGCGATCGCCGAACTCCAGGCGCACGGTTACGCGGTTCCGGACTATCCCGAGGCGCCAAAAACCGACAGCGAAAAGGACATCAAGGCGCGTTACGACAAGGTGAAGGGATCGGCCGTCAATCCTGTGCTGCGCGAGGGTAACTCCGACCGGCGCGCCCCGAAAGCCGTCAAGGACTACGCCCGCGCCCATCCCCATTCGATGGGCAAATGGTCGCCGGATTCGAAGACGTCCGTCGCCACCATGGGCCATGACGATTTCTTCTCCAACGAGAAATCCCTCACTGTCGCGGCGGCCACAACTGCCCGAATCGAATTCGTGGGCGCCGACGGCGCGATCAAGGTGTTGCTGCCGAAGCTGAGCCTCAAGGCCGGCGAAATTCTCGACGCCACGCGGATGAACCGGCGGGCGCTGCTCGCCTTCTACGAGAAACAAATCGCGCGCGCCAAGGCCGACGGCGTCCTGTTCTCGCTGCATCTGAAGGCGACCATGATGAAGGTTTCGGACCCGATTCTTTTTGGTCTCGCGGTGCGGGTTTTCTTCAAGGATCTGCTGGCGAAACATGCGGCCACGCTCGCCAAGCTGGGCGTCGACCTGAACAATGGTTTCGGCGACCTCGTGGAAAAGATCGCCACCCTGCCGGCGGAGCAGAAGGCGGCGATCGAATCCGACATCAAGGCAGCGTTTGCCGCGGGCCCGGCGGTCGCGATGGTCAACTCGGACCAGGGTATCACCAACCTGCACGTTCCCTCCGACGTCATCATCGACGCCTCGATGCCCGCGATGATCCGCGCCGGCGGCAAGATGTACGACGCCGCGGGCAAGACGGCCGACACGCTTGCCGTGATTCCCGACAGCTCCTACGCCGGGGTGTACGCGGCGACGATCGACTTCTGCCGGAAAAACGGCGCGCTCGACCCCAAGACCATGGGCTCCGTGCCCAATGTCGGCCTCATGGCCCAGGCGGCCGAGGAATACGGTTCCCACAACAAGACGTTTCAGGCGCCGGCGGCGGGAACGATCCGGATTGTCGATGACGCCGGCAAAACGCTCATCGAACACGCCGTGGAAGAAGGCGACGTCTGGCGTGCCTGCCAGACCAAGGACGCTCCGGTCCAGGACTGGGTCAAACTGGCGGTCAACCGCGCCCGCCTGAGCAACACTCCGGCTGTTTTTTGGCTCGATCAGGCCCGCGCCCACGACGCCCAGATCATCGCGAAGGTAAACCAATACCTGAAGAACCACGACACCCAGGGACTGGATCTTCGCATTCTGCCGCCAGCCGAGGCGTGCCGGTTCAGCCTCGAACGCATCGTCAAGGGACAAGACACGATCAGCGTCACGGGCAATGTGCTGCGGGACTATCTCACCGACCTCTTCCCGATTCTCGAGGTCGGTACCAGCGCGAAGATGCTCTCGATCGTGCCGCTCATGAACGGCGGCGGCCTGTTTGAAACCGGTGCCGGGGGATCGGCGCCGAAACACGTCGAGCAGTTCCAGCAGGAAAATTATCTGCGCTGGGACAGTCTCGGCGAATTCTTCGCCCTCGCGGCCAGCTTCGAGCACCTGTCGATTGTCGCCCGGCACGCCAAGGCGAAGGTCCTCGCCGACACCCTCGATCAGGCCAACGGAAAGTTTCTCGAGACCGACAAGTCTCCCGGCCGCAAGCTCGGCACCATCGACAACCGCGGCAGCCATTTCTACCTCTGCCTCTACTGGGCTCAGGCGCTGGCCACGCAGTCGGCGGACCTGGAACTGAAGAAGACGTTTGCGCCCATCGCGGACAAACTCGCCGCCGCTGAGAAGACAATCGTCGCGGAGCTGATCGCGGTCCAGGGCAAGCCGGTCGATGTCGGCGGTTACTACCAGCCCGACGACAAAAAGGCCGCCGCCGCGCTGCGTCCAAGCGCCACGCTCAACGGCATCCTCGCGCAACTTTGAGGGTGCCTTCGGTGGCGAAGGCCAGCCACCGTCGCCGCGGGTGCGGAGCGCCAGTGTCCACGGACCTAGAGCATATTAAAAGATAATGTCGCCGCTGGAATCGCCCCTAAAGGTAGGGCGCGACCGCTGGGCGCGCCGTGAAATTTCGGCGGGCCCAGCGGTCCCGCCCTACCTTTTTCAGACTACACAATTACTTAAACCGCTGTAATTGCGTCAAACAACCGCTCTCATGCCTGATCTCGACGCCCTCGTTCACCATCAACTTGTCCGCGGCCTGATCGATCAGGGCCGGGTGCCCACGAATGGCGAGCTGGCGGACGCGTTGAAGGCGACGCCTGAAGCGATCGAGGCCTCGCTCCGTCGCCTGCACGATGGTCACGGCCTGGTGCTGCATCCCCATCGGCCGGAGCCATGGGTGATCCATCCGTTCGCCACGTCGCCGACGCTCACGTGGGTTGCGCAGCATAGTCGGGGCTGGTGGTCGCCCTGCATCTGGTGCGGCCTGGGCGTCGCCACGCTCGTCGGCGGCGAAGTCACGATTCAGTCCCGCCTGGGCGGCGAGAGCTCGGATATCACGATTCGTTGCCGCGACGGTAATGTCCACGACTCCGATCTCTGGGCGCATTTTCCCGAACCGCCGCGTTTTGCCTGGGGCAACGTCCATCATTTCTGCGCAAGGCTGCTGCCCTTTGCCCGCCGCGAGGACGTGCTTCCCTGGGCCGAACGTCATGGATTTGTGCCGGGCCAAGTGTTGCCGTTGGCGCAGCTCGCCGATCTGGCCCGGCGATGGTACGGCCGTCATGCGGACCGGGACTGGCACAAGTGGACCGTCGCTGAGGCCGCTGACATTTTCCGCGAAGCCGGTCTCACCGGCCCGTTCTGGTCGCTGGACGCCCGCGCCGGCACGTATTGAGCGATCGCTAGCCACTAACGCAGATCAAAAAATATTTTTTGCCGCAAAAAGGCGCAAAAACCCACCGCTTCGGTAAATTCTATGAGCGCCCATAGGCGTGCGAACCCACAATGCTTCGTCTTTGTGACTTATCGTGCCTCTTGGTGGCCATAGAATTGCTTCAACCGCTCCAGGGCAGGCCCGATCCCAAACGGCTACGATTCCACTGGACGCGTCTCTAGACTCTCGGCTGTTCGCACTCAGCTTCCCTACTCCCACTCAAACAATCCCACCATTGGCCCTTAGCGTCTGACCGTTGACCCAAGCGCCGTCGGGACCGGCGAGAAATGAAACGACGCCGGCGATATCCTCCGGCGTGCCGAGCCGCTCCAGCGGAGGCATCTTGGTGAGATGGGCAATCTGTTCCTCGGACTTGCCCTGAAAAAAGAGATCGGTGGCGGTCGGTCCGGGCGCGACGGCATTGACCGTGATGCCGCGACCGCGCAACTCCTTCGCGAAAATGTTCGTCATGACCTCGACCGCCGCCTTTGTGGCGGCGTAGGTCGCATAGCCAGGCAGCGCGAGACCGACGACGCTCGTGGAAAAGTTGATCACCCGCCCACCCGTCCGCAGCTGGCGCGCCGCCAGACGCATCGTATTGAACGTGCCCTTCACATTGATCGCCATCGTGCGATCGAACAGCGCGTCATCGGTTTCAGCCAAAGGCTTGAGCTGCAGGATGCCGGCGTTGTTCACCAGCACATCGATCCCGCCGAACTCGCGTGTCGTTTGCTCAAACATTCTCGCCACTTGGGCCGGATCCGAAACGTCCGCCTGCACGGCCAGCGCCCGGCCGCCGGTCGCAATGATTGACTGTGCCACGGTGTCCGCATCCGCCGCCCGACCGGAATAATTCACCACGACCGCAAAGCCATCCGCTGCAAGCCGTCTTGCAATGGCGGCGCCGATACCGCGGGACGACCCGGTGACGATTGCCACACGGGAGTTGGGAGAAGATGGGATCATGCTCAACTACGGTTTACGTTATGATTTCGTCTCGGAACGGTAGGGCGGGACCGCTGGGCCCGCCGAAAATTCACGGCATGCCCTACCCGGATCGCCTGCAAGCAGGGTCCTACCTCGCTCGTCCGCAAACGGAGCGATTTCGACCGGCAAATCGTCAAGATGCCCAAGACCTCGAATTCGTCCAGTCGGTCAAGCGATCCAGACTACTTAGCCGCCTTCGGCGCCGAATTGTCCAATTCCACCTTCGAAAGCACCGCGGTGTCTGACTTGTCGGGGATATGGGAGCAGAAACCGATTCCCACGTAGAAAGGCTCGTCAAATTTCAAAGTCACGGGTGGACCGACGCGATGCATCGGTTCTCCGGCGACTCCGAACAGCAAGACGAACTGATTTCCGTGCTTCTCGATGCCGATCCGGGTCTTTCCCGTGCCCTGCGGCTGTCCAACGACGGGCGTTTCGATGTGGAAGGCCTCCCTGAGATCCGCCCCCTTCTCCGGCCGATACGCCAGATGGATCAGACCTGCGCCGTGCAAGGCGGTCATGATTTCCTTCGCGTCATCCTCGAGTCCGGCCCGGATCACCAGCACGGCCTTCCGGTCTCCGTAACCGCCCACGACCGGAAAATCCACGTCCGCCGCCAGCCGCACGTCACCCGAAATCTTTTTCCAGGCATAACGAAATTCGTCGCGGAAATACCAGATATTGTAGCTGGCCGAGTTCAACGTGTAGGTTCCGTGCGCCGCGTCGAAACTTGCCGAACCCGGCAGCAGCGGGCCGCCAATGTCCGATTGTCCTTCAAAAATCCCCAAGGGGACGGACCAGGTGACCGTGTCGCGATGGAAACCCGCGGGAGGCGGCACCTGCTGGTGGGTCGCGGAGCCCGGAAGCGCCCAGTCGGGGACGACCGGTGCAGCGGCGCGAAGACTGATCAACATTCCGCCTGCCAGCAGAGCGGCCGCAACGCGGCGAAGAGGGGTATTCATGGCACCAATGAAGCAAATGGTGTCATTGATGAAAACCCGAAATTAATTCGGCGAGGCCATACTCCGATTAAATGGAGCCCGCATCCCCAATTCGATGTAAGCCGGCATGGACGAATGCCGCCTCACTGGTGGAACCGGACCTCCCCGTTCGACGGGCTCAGGGCCTCGAGCAGAGTCGAGAGGCGGGCCGGTTCATCGAAAAAGCGCGCCCGGAGGTCGCGCTCCACCCTATGCCGTCAAAGCGACATTACCCCGCCCTACATTATCGCTTGAGCATCGGCGCGACCTGCGTGCCCAGGAGCGTGATCGCCCGCAGAATCTGCGCGTGGGTTAGCAGGCGATTGTCGAGCAGGACGGTCATCCGGGTAAGCCCACCGAGCGCGGCGCTGACGGCCTTCATCTTGCGCGCCACCGTTTCGCCATCACCGACCATCAGGGCTCCGTCGGGGCTGCACTGCGCATCGAATTGCGCGCGCGTGGGCGGCGGCCAGCCGCGCTCACGGCCAATGCGTCCGAACGCGTCGCGATACGCAGGCCAGAAGGCCTCCTGGGCGACCGCCGTCGAATCGGCGAGAAACCCGATCGAGTGCACCCCCACCGGCAATTGTTCGGGGGTGAATCCCGCCTCGCGGCCGGACCGGCGGTAAAGATCGACGAGCGAGCGAAACTGCGCCGGTTGACCGCCAATGATCGCCAGCATCAGCGGCAGGCCGAGGCGCCCGGCGCGAATGACCGACTGCGGGGTTCCGCCGACGCCAATCCACACCGGCAAGGGATTTTGCGCCGCGCGGGGATAGACGCCCTGACCCGAAAGCGCCGCCCGATGACGTCCCGACCAGGTAACCTGCACCTGCTCGCGAATCTTGAGCAGGAGTTCCAGCTTCTCCGCGAACAACGCATCGTAGTCCTCGAGATCGAAGCCAAAGAGCGGATAGGATTCGATGAATGAACCGCGCCCGACGATGATTTCGGCGCGGCCCTTCGAAATCAGGTCGACCGTGGCGAACTGCTGGTAGACCCGGACTGGATCATCGGAACTGAGCACGGTGACCGCACTCGCCAGTCGAATTCGCTCGGTCCTGGCCGCCGCGGCTCCCAGCAGGACGGTCGGGGCCGACGAGACATAGTCCGGCCGGTGATGCTCGCCCACGCCAAATACGTCGAGCCCGACGCGGTCCGCCTCGACGATCTGGGCGAGCAGATCCTGCACGCGGTCCACATCGCCGGTCGGCCCGGATTTTGCGGTGGCAACAAAACTGTCGACTCCGATTTGCATGGTTGGGTCCGGATCGTCGCAATCCGGTCGAAGTTCTATAGCCAGAAACGAATATTTCTCCAATTCTCCCGTTTTTCCGGACCGCATGAAACCCCGTTTTCCCGCCAACCTTTTTGCCGGCACGGCTGACGAATACATTCGCTACCGCGTCCCCTATCCGGATTCGCTCATCCGCGATCTTCTCGGCCGTGTGCCGGCAAACGGCCATGGTTTGCTGGTGGACCTCGGTTGCGGCCCGGGGCGGCTCACGTTTTGCCTGGCTCCGCATTTCGCCACCGTCCGCGCCTGCGACCTCGAACCCGGAATGATTGCGGCGGCCCAGGTGGAATCGAGGCGGCGCGGATTCAGTCAAATTCACTGGGAGGTCGGGCTGGCCGAAGAGCTGACGATTGCGCCCGGTTCCGTGGAATTGGTGGCGATCGGCGAAGCGTTTCACCGTTTCAATCAGCCCGCAGTGATCGCTGCCGCTGCACGCTGGCTCCGGCCGGGCGGCGCCATCGCCACGGTCGGCTCCTACATCCTCGCCGATCGCAACGTGCCCTGGCAGCGCTCGGTGCTCGAGGTGGTCGCCCAGTTTGAGCAGTCCCGACCGGCCACGTTTCCGGCCGCCTCGGAAATGGGTCCCGCTCACGATGAAACGCTTTTTCGGAATGCCGGTTTCACCGACGTGAAAAGCCATCCCTTTGTCACGGACCATACCTGGACAGCGGAGTCCATCCTCGGCTACCTGCGATCGACCTCCTTCGCGTCGCGCGCGCGATTGGGCAACCGCGCCGATGAGTTCGCGCAAGCGATAGGGCGAGCACTTGAGCCGCATCTGGTCGACGGCGTGATCCACGATCGCATTCAGTTCGGATACACCTTCGCCCGGAAGGTGTAGGGCGGAGTCTCCAAAAGGTGGAACCGGACCTCCGGGCCGGTTAACTTCGGCACCGCTTGCTTCCGATCATCGCAACGGGTCCGGCAGCCAAGTCACATCGCCTCCGGAGTTTTCCCGCGGATTTCGCATGTGCCGCCGACCATTCTTTTCCGGATTTTCGATAATTCCGTGCATTCCTGGCAAGTCGGGCGCCGGGCAAATGCGGGAATCGAAGACCCATCAGGCCAATCGCGCCGGGACGTCGCGTTCCACCCCGACAATCCATCACGGCCATTGCCATCGAACGATATTCCAGGTTATCGTCCCGCTGCTCTGCCATGACCACCTCGCCCAGCCCTGCCCCCGGTCTCAACGAAATCGGTCAGATTGCGATCACGGTGGCCGATGTGGCCGCAGCGACCGCTTTCTATCGTGACGTCCTTGGGCTCAAGTTTCTTTTCGCCGCCGGACCCCGTCTGGCTTTCTTCGCGGCGGGCGGGATCCGGCTCATGATCACGCGTCCGGACGGCGCCGGCGAGCCCGGGAAAAATTCGATCCTCTATTTTCGCGTTTCCGACATTCAGACCACCTACGATTCGCTCGTGCAAAAGGGCGCCACACCGGGCGCGCCGCCGAATCGCGTGGCGCGGATGCCGGACCACGACCTCTGGATCGCCGAGGTGCGCGACCCGGAAAACAATGTGATCGCCCTGATGAGCGAAGTCCCGCGCGCCGCCACCTAACGCAGTTCAGATAACTTCATAGCCACAAAAAGGCACGATAAGTCACAAAAAACGAAGCAACGCCTGGTCCGCGCGCCTATGGGCGCCCATTCAATTCCCCAAAGCGGCAGGTTTTTGTGCCTCTTTGCGGCTACCTCAATTTTTAATGAGCCCTAGCGCGCGCCCACCGGCTTGCGGAGCGAGGCGCAGAATCGCCCGAGGCGCTCGACGCCTTTCTTCAAGATCGCGTCCGAAGTCGCGTAGCTGATTCGAATATACCCCTCGGCCCCGAAGGCCGACCCGGGCACGGCCGCGACCTTTTCCGTCTCGAGCAATCGGCTGCAGAATTCCGTGTCCTTCAGGCCAAACGCGGAAATGTTCGGAAAGAGGTAAAATGCGCCACCGGACAGAAGACAATTGATCCCCTCAATCCGGTTCAGCTCCTCGTGGAGGAAGCGGCGGCGGCGGTCAAAGGCCGCCAGCATCGTCTTCAGCGCCGCCGCGGTCTTTTCCTTTTCGGTCAACGCCGCCAGCGCTCCGTATTGCGAAAACGTCGAGACGTTTGAGGTCATCTGGCTCTGCAGTTCGGAAATCGCCTTGGCGATCGGAAGCGGCGCCATGATCGTGCCGATGCGCCACCCGGTCATGGAGTAGGTCTTCGAAAAACCGGCCACCACGATCGTGCGCTCTGCCGCCTGCGGACTCAGGCTCGCGATGCAGGTGGGTCGGGCATCGTCGTACACCAGATGCTCGTACATCTCGTCGGAGAGGATGTAGAGGTTGTGGCGCACCGCGACGTCGACGATCGCCGCCAGCTCGGCCCGCGTGTACACCGCGCCCGTCGGGTTCGACGGCGAATTCAGGACCAGCGCACGCGTCCGCGGCGAAATCGCCGCCTCGAGCTGACCGGGTGACAGTTTGAATCCCGCCCGGTCGTCGCAGAGCACGAACTTCGGGACGGCCCCGGCCAGCTTGACCATCTCCGGATAGCTGACCCAATACGGCGCGGGCACGATCACCTCGTCGCCCGGCGAACAGACCGCCAGCAGGCCAAGATAACAGGAAAACTTGCCGCCGGGGCTGACGACGACCTGCGCCGGCGTCACCTTGAGGCCATATTCGTCGCCATAGCGGGTGGCGATCGCCTGGCGCAATTCGTCGATGCCCGGCGTGGGCGAGTACTTGGTCTTGCCCGCCTTCAACGCGGCGATGCAGGCCTCCTTGATGTGCTCAGGAGTGTCGAAATCCGGCTCCCCCGCCGCGAAACCGCAAACATCCTCGCCCGCGGCTTTCATCGCCTTGGCCTTGGCATCGATGGCCAGCGTCGGCGACGGCGCGACCTGGCGCGCCCAAACGGAGAGCGGGAATGGCGGATTCATGAGCGGACCGACACAAAACGCGGCCCGCGGCGAAGGCAAGTCAGCCCTTGCGCTTTCTCGTCATAGCTCCGCGCCGCCCGGCTGATTTTTTCGCACCCTTCGAAGTCCGTGATTTTGCGGTCCCGTGGGCCGTTTTTCCCCGGCGCGAAGCCGTGGAGCGGCCCTTTCCCGGCGTCGCATGCCCGTTGCCGTTTTGCGCGGCGATTTCCATCTCGAGCTGACCGCGGGTCTGGGCCTCGACCTTGGGCAGGTGGGACTCGACGGCGGCCCGCACCAGATGACCGATGCTGGTGTGCTTCGCCTTGGCCACGCGCCGGAGCGTGCGGCGAACGTCGTCGGGCAGGCGCACGGAAATCTGAAGTTGCGCGGGATGCATGACGACCACGTTCGAAAAATCGAAATTCTCGAGCGCGTTCCGGATGATCTCGCTCACGGAGCGGGCCTTGCCGTCGCGGACCGGCTCGTTCAACCGGTCGAGAAACTCAACTTCGAGCTGGATCGCCAGTGGTGCGCGATGGATCTTTTCTTTTCGCATAAGAAGGGAAAGACGTCAAAGATGTGACCTTCGTTGCAACATATTGTTCGCAACGAAGCTTTCCCGGGCCCGTGGGCCTCAGAATCGCTTGATTTTTCCCGGTTCCGGAACCGGGGCATCCCCCAACAGTCCATCGGGGGTGAAGATCGCCGGCGGCAGGCTGAGCGACAGGGCCGCCCCGGTGGCCAGAAAACGTGTCTTGTCCCGCGTATCCAGATTCCGCAAATCGATCTCCTTCACCATCCATTGCTCCCCGATCTTCTTGAGATCGAGCACCGTGATGGTCTGGTGCTCCTTTCCGTCAGGTCCGAGAATTGCCGCCTGCACCAGCGCGTGAAATTGCGTGTCGAGTGCGGCCCGCACAGCGGCCACGCCGGGGTTCGCCGCGGCGAAATCGGCCGGCGGATACAGAATGAGGCTGTAGGCAGGTCGCCCGCGGATGTTGGCCAGCCCTTCATAGACATTGTCGTCCCAGTAGAGAAACGGCATCTGCAGGTCGAAGAGCGTGAGGCTGGTGCCCTGGATTGCCTGCAAGACCTGTTGTTCGCTGAGCGACTCAACCGGTTTGGCGGGGAGAGTCGCATCGTACTTCCACGCCGCCGGGCGCGGTCCGCCCTGGAGCAACCAGGTGGTCGCGGTTCCCGGCACATCGAACGTCAGACGCGTAACGGGTCCAGCGGAATTGCGCGTGCCCCACATTTCTCCCGTCAGGGATACCTCCTCCTGGCGAAAAGGCATGTACCGTATCTGGAATTGCAGCCAGTAGTCGCCGGCAATTCCCTCCTGGCGGAACTCCGCGAGCGCCTGTTTTCCCTCAGATTGATCGGGTTGCTTTCCCCCGACATATTTCGGCTCCGGGCGTTGGGCGGGCGCAGCGCCAACGGCCAAACCCGCTGCCCAGAACAATCCGAGACAAAAAAAGGCCCGGCGCAGGGCCGGGCCGGAAAACTCAGGGCTTCTTGGTCGCATCGGCGGGCGTGTTCGCCGGAGCGGTGGTCGTCGCCGGTTTCGCGGCCGGGAGGGTCACCGGAGCCGTCGTCGGGACCGCGGCGTGAGCCGGCGCATTGATCGTCGGCAGCTTGTCCTGACCGCCCGCATGGTGTTTGGTCTGATAGACGTTCGCCAGATACAGTGCCAGGCTGAGAACGAAAAACACGACCGCGACATTGCGCGTTCCGGTGGCGAGGACATTTCCGGTCTCTGCGCCAAACGTCGACTCAGCCATGCCGCCGCCCATCGCAGCGACGCCGCCGTCGGATTTCGCCTTCTGCATCAGCACCAGAAAAATCATGGCGATGGAGACGAAGGACAGGATGACCGAGAAAATCGTGATCAGAACGTTCATAAAAGCGTGTGAACCAACGTGCTTCGGGCGGGTTTGTCAAACCCTTCTCCAGTTCGAATTCGAGGCTCGGCAAAATCGGTCAAGCACTTACGCATTCGCGCAAGGCATTTGATATCTGGGACTAGTGAATTTTCGCGGATTGAACCTACCGGAAGACCGCTATCGATGCGACCGTGAGAGTTGCCAGCGCCGGGAGAGTCCAGAGCGCGAATCGAATCACGCGATCGCTCGTAAGATCCCCTTCCCCCGCTTGCGGAATCGTCGGGTCATCGCCTGCTAATTGCCGTCCAGCGGGCGACAGGAGCCAATGTCGCCCAGATCGGAGGCAAAGCATAGTGGCCACGAAGATCAGGAGCAGCCCGCCGGCACCGCCAAACGTTATACCATAGGCCATCATCTTGCCGGACTGACGATCGAGTGTCGCTGACCAGAAGAGCGGTTGAAATCCAACTATGCTGCCAAGAGACAGCATCAATTCCACCCACGCGAGAAAGTAGATTCGGCGGGGAAAGAATGAGGCGATCTTCCGCAGGTCCGCGCTCCCCCGCTCGGATTCCGTCGAAATACGAGGTCCCCCCCGTTTAAGTATCACGCCCCGCCGCTCAAGCCATCCTCGAATCCCGGAATCGCCGTCCATGCGGCAAGGACTAGCTTACCAATTCAACCGGCACCAGCCTGGAAGATCGACCGAAATGTCGAAGGCACCCTTGTGCACGGCAGCGGCTATGCCTCTTCCGCCGCGTGCAGTTCGAACCACGTTTGAATGTCGTCCCGCTCGCCAAACCCGCGCGCCTTTTTTGCCTCCGCGAATCCCGCGGACCCGGCATCGCGCCAGCCGCGCTTCTTCATGAACTCGTTCCAGACTTCGATCTGGTCCTCGGTGGGACGGTTTCCGCGCTCAAAGCACCAGGCCAGGACCTCTTCATCGGTTCCACGGGCGAGCACTCGCACGCGCAATTCCTCATAGTCGATGCCCAGGAATCGACAGCAGCGGGAATCGAAATGCGTGCGCACGGCGGTGCCCGTGAAATAATCGGCAGGCAGTTTGCCCGCTGCCTTGAGCCGGATCTTGTCGAGCATCCGTCCAAAATAAACGATTCCGCCCACCATCTCGGTGTCGCGACGCAGTCCGGGTACCTTCATGCCCCTGATCTTTTCGAATGGAACGGCCGCAGCGAGTCGAAATCCGGCCGGCGGGATCACAGGCGCGTCACACGGACGCCCGCACACTTCTTGACGTCGAACGGGTGCGCGAGGGACACGGATCGATGAGGACTGTAAGGACCGGAGACATGGGTGACAGGTGTTCGGAGACATGGGTAACACCATGGGATGCCGTGGTGCACCCATACCCCCATGTCCCAACGACTCGAGTTTGTGCTTCTCGCCCACCAACGAGC
>DASZXI010000050.1:0-59323 GCA_035545955.1 Candidatus Didemnitutus sp.
TACGCCGCGATCAATCGCGGCGTAAAGCCGCTCCTACACGCCGACCCGCGACAATCCGCTCCACCCCGCTTGACGCCGCCGCTCCGGAATCGTTACGTCGGACGATTCCCGCGATGATTCCCCTCCGCGCGCTCTGCTGCGCCCTGTTCGTTTTCGCCGCCACCGCGCGGGCCGGCACCACCGGCCATTCGGAACCCTGGCCGCATGAACACAGCGACGTCCCGCCCGATCCCCGGGTCACGTGGGGCCGGCTCGACAACGGGGTGCGCTACGCCGTCCGCGAAAACCACGAACCCAAGGGGCGCGTGTACCTGATCCTGCGCGTGCATGCGGGTTCGCTGCATGAACGCGACGACCAGCTCGGCTACGCGCATTTCGTCGAACACATGCTGTTTAACGGCACGCGCCGCTATCCGGGCGCCACCCTGGTCGAGGAACTCCAGCGGGAAGGCCTGGAATTCGGCGCCGATTCCAGCGCGTTCACCAACACCGACACCACGTTCTACAATCTTGATTTGCCCGGAAATTCCGAGGATCGGATCGCCCGCGGCCTCGGCGTGCTGCGGGAGTTCGCCGACGGCGGACTCTTCGACAAGGCCTACATCAAGAGCGAACGCGGCGTGATCGAAAGCGAGCGCCGCACCCGCGAGACGACCGCGACGCCGGCCAGCGAGGAGCTCGATCATTTTCTTTTCCCTGATTCCCGCATGTCCCGCCGGCTCCCGATCGGCACCACGGCCTCGGTCGAAGCCGCCACCGCCCCGCGGCTCCTGGAATTCTACCGCACCTGGTACCGGCCGTCGCGCATGACCGTCATCGCGGTGGGCGACGCTCCCGCCGCGTTACTCGCCCGGCTCGTCACCGACGCCTTTGCCACGCTCCAGCCAGCGATCACCGCGGAGTTGCCCGAGCCTGTCGCGGGACCGTTCGCCGCCGACGGCGGGACCCGCGCCCGTTACATTCGCAGCCCCGTGGAGGGCGGACTCACCTCGATGATCTACGCCATCCATCCGGCGCGGGCCGGCGGGGATACCGTCGCGAATCGCCGTCAGCAGGTGCAGGAAGCCGCCGGATTCTGGATTCTCAACGAGCGACTGCAGGACATTATCCGCGCCAATCCCGTCGAATTTGGCCAGGCGCAGGCCAGCTGGCAGCCGTTTCGCAGCGACATCAGTCTTTCGCTCGTGCGGATCGACTCCCGGGCCGCGCTCTGGCGGCGGGGGCTGCGCACCGGCGAACAGGAGCTGCGCCGGGCGCTCGACTTCGGATTCACGCACACCGAGGTCGCGGAACAGATCGACCGGTTCCGCAATTTCTACCTCGAGGCGATCCGCATGGACCCGACGAGTGCTTCGGGCACCATCGCGCACTCCATCCGGGCCAGCCTCGATGGCGACGCCGTGTTCAGTTCGGCGCAGACCAACTGGGATCTCGTCGCCGACACGGTGTCGCATCTGCAGCCCGATTCGTGCAGTGAGCAGTTCCGCTCCGCGTGGTCTCCGTCGAACCGCCGGCTCGCGCTGATCGGACCAAAATCCGTGCGGCTGGACGAAAAGGGAATCCTCTCGGCCTATGAGGAAAGCCGGGCCGGCTTCTTGTCGGCGCAGGCCGACGCGCCCGCCGTGCCATTCGACTACACGGATTTTGGTCCGCCGGGTGCCGTCGCCCGGCGCAACCACGTGGAGGCCATCGACACCGAGTCGGTGGAATTCGCCAACCGCAGCCGCCTCAATGTGAAACGCACCGATTTCGAGGCCGGACGCATCTACCTGCGCGCGCGCTTTGGCCGGGGACTGGCCGGACAACCCTATGCGTTGCCCGGACTGGGCATGCTGGCCACCTCGCTGGTCACGCACAGCGGGCTCATGCGACATGACGTGAACGAGCTCCGTCGCATCCTGGCGGGAACGCCCGTGTCGCTCGACTTCGAGGTGCAGGAGGATGCCTGCTATTTCAACGGCGTGGCCGACCCCGCGTCGCTCGAAACGCTCTTCCGGCTGCTCGCCGCCTATCTCACCGAACCCGCCTACCGGTTCAGCGCCTATCAGCGCTCGGTCGGCGAAATCCAGTATTACTACGCGGAGATGGCGCACGATCCGGTCTCGTATCTCCACGCCGTCTCGCCGCTGTTTCTCGCCGACGGCAATGTGCGCTACGGCTCGCCGCGGATCGAGGACACGCTGAGCCGCTCGCCTCAGCAGGTGCAACAGTGGCTCGATCCGCAGTTGCGCGGCGATCTCGAAGTGGGGCTGGTCGGCGACCTCGACCCCGAAGCCGCCATTGCAATCGCCGGACGGACGATCGGTGCCCTTCCGCTGCGTCTGCCCGCTCCGGCGCTCGACGAAAATCACCGGCCGCGCTTCCCCGTGAAACCGGTGCACCAGGTGTTTAAGGTCGACACGCCTGAATCGAAGGCCGTCGTGCAGGTCAGCTGGCCCGGCACCGACGATGCGAATTTTCACCGCGACCGCCGCATCGCCGTACTCGGCGAAATCATCAACGACCGGCTGCGCGTGAAACTGCGCGAGGAGCAGGGCATCACCTACGCGCCCACGGCGGACTCCTGGGGCAGCGCGCTCTGGCCCGGCTATGGGTACCTGTATGTTGAGGTGATTGTCGCGCCGCGTCAGGTCGATCGCACCGCCGATCTCATCCGGCGCATCGCGGACGACATCCGCCAGCACGGAATCACCGACGACGAGTTCAATCGCGCCCGCGAGCCGCGCTTGGCCACGCTCAGCCAGGATCTGCGCAAGAATCCCTATTGGCTTTATCATGTGCTGGACCGCCTGCAGGAACGCCCCGACGTCGCGCAAATGCCGCTGACCCGGGAGGACGACTATCGCCGGATGACCCGCGCCGACATCGAGGCCACCGCCCGCGAATGCCTCGGCGGCGTTTCCTGCGCGCTGATCGTGCGCCCGAAATAGCCCGGGCACGCAATCCGGGTTTTGACATCCCTCCTCGCCGCTCCAAGCGTGGGCGGTCCATGGATCATCTGCACGCCTACTGGCGCATGGAGTACATCGAAGCGCCGCGCGCGCCGGAAGGGGGAAATCCCTTTTCCGATCTCCCCGCGCTCGGCGACGATGCCCGGGCGTTGATCATCCATCGCAGCAAACTTTCCTACCTGATCCTGAATCGTTTTCCGTACAATCCGGGCCACCTGCTGGCCGTGCCGTTTCGCGTCGTGACCGACATCACCGAGCTCACACCCGCCGAGCGCGCCGACCTGATGGACGAAATCGTGCTCGGCAAGGAGATCCTGCGCGAGGCGGTCAATCCCAATGCCTTCAACGTCGGCTTCAACCTCGGCACGGCCGCGGGCGGCAGCATCTCCCATCTCCACGCGCACATCGTGCCGCGCTGGACCGGCGACACCAATTTCATGCCGGTGATCGGCCAGACGCGCGTGCTGCCGCAGTCGCTCTCGGCCATGTATGCGCGCCTGCGCGAGTTTGCCGACAAACTTGCCCCGCGGGTCTGAGTTGGAGTCATCTATTGGGCCCACGAATTTGCACGCAATTGCCACGAATCAGCCGGTTTTCTTCGAACTCCAGGCGGAGCAATGCGGTCGAAGCCGCAGGATACATCGAAGCAGCTCTCTGGCGATCGGTTTCTCAACCCTCATCTTTCAGCCTTCAACGACCTGAGTCCGTCTGAGTCCGCGTGAGTTCGAGCAAAACCCTGCATTTCGCCAATCCCCGGCAGCTGTCCCAGCTTTACGCCGGCGAGGATGCCAATCTCAGCCGTGCCGAGCAACGCCTCGGCGTGCGACTCGTCTGCCGCGACGACTGGATCAAGATCGACGGTCCCGAGGATGCGGTGACGCGCGCCGCCGAATTCTTTCAACTGCTCAACGAGGGCCGGACCCAGGGTTTGGTGGTGCGTTCGCCGGACTTCCTCCGTCTGCTCGAATCGTTCACCGGCGAAAATGGCGCCGAGCGCCTGCGGGCCCTGTTTTCCGAGCCGCTGGTGATCGCCACAAATCGCAAGACGGTCGTGCCAAAAACGATTGGCCAGAAAATCTACGTCCAGGCCATGCAGCGCAACCCGATCGTGTTCGGCATCGGCCCCGCCGGCACGGGCAAGACCTATCTGGCCATGGCTGCGGCCATCAGTGCGCTGCTGAAAAACCAGGTGCAGCGCATCGTGCTCACCCGTCCGGCGGTCGAGGCCGGCGAGACTCTCGGATTCCTGCCGGGCGACCTGCGCGAAAAGATTCTGCCCTACCTTCGTCCGCTATACGACGCGATGCACGACCTGCTCGACCCTGAGGACGCCGCCCGTCTCGCGGAAAAAGGCGTGATCGAGATCGCTCCCCTCGCCTACATGCGCGGACGCACGCTATCCGGCTCCTTCGTGATCCTCGACGAGGCTCAGAACACCTCGCCCGAGCAAATGATGATGTTTCTCACTCGCCTGGGCGATGACTCGCGCATGGTGGTCACCGGCGACATCACGCAGATCGACCTGCCGCGAGCGAAGGCCTCCGGGCTCGTGCAGGCGCCCCAGATTCTCCGCGACATTCCCGGCATTGAATTTCATCGCTTCGCGGCCTCCGATGTTGTCCGGCATCCCCTCGTGCAGAAGATCATCGATGCCTACGAGCGCGCGCGGCAAGTTACCGCACCGGGCGAGCGGCCGCCGGCCTAGAATTCGCCCATGCGCGCGGTCTCCCTCCGCAACCTGCATCCCCGTCTGCGCATCCCGCGCGGCAGCGTGACGCGCGCCGTTGCCGCGCTCGATTCCGCTGCGTCCCGGTTCAAGGGCGGCTGTCCGCCCGGCGAACTCTCGATCGCTTTTCTCACCGACGACGCGTTGGCCCGCATCCATGACGAGTTCATGCAGGATCCGTCGGCGACGGATGTGATCACTTTCGAAGGCTCGTCCGATCCGGCCGCGGGCGAGCACGCCGCGGGCGAAATCTGCGTCTCGGTCGACACAGCCGCTGCCTTTGTCGGCTTGCGTCCGGGGAAAGCCGCCGCTGCCGCCGCGACCCATCGCTTTGCCCGCGAACTGACTCTCTACGTCGTGCATGGCTGGCTGCATCTGGCGGGCTACGACGATCTTCAGCCCGAAAAAAAGCGCCGGATGCGGGCCGCGGAAAAGCGGGCCCTGGCCATCCTGCAGGCCGCCCGGTGCGTCCCCGCCTTCACGCTGGCGTGATTTCCTTGGCATTCGACAGCGATTGCGCGACCCTGCGCTGAGTCATGCCTCTTCCTCGCGTCACCTCGCTGCGCCATGCCTTCCTGACCGGATTGCTGCTGCTGGCTCCGCTGGTCGTGACGGTCGTGGCGTTGCTCAAGACGATCGAGCTCGTCGGCGGCAGCTTTCATCCGTTTTTTGCGAAGCTGATTCCGGCCCGGCTGCAGGACATCCCGCTGGTCTGGGATGCCCTCGCCACGGTGCTCGTGTTCGCGCTGATCACTATCGTGGGCTACGTCTCGCACTATTTTTTCGGCAAGTACCTGCTCGAATTGGGCGAACGGATCGTCCTCGGCGTTCCCGGTTTGAGCACCGTCTACAGCTCGGTCAAGCAGCTCGTCGCCACCTTCGGTTCCCACAATCGCAACCTGTTCAGCAAGGTGGTGCTCGTCCAGTACCCGCGCCCGGAGGTGTGGACTCTCGGATTCCTGACGAGCAAGACCCAGGCGGAAGTGCAGGCCGCCGTCCGCCGCGAGCTGTGGTCCGTATTCGTGCCGACGTCGCCCAATCCCACCAGTGGATTCATGCTGTTCCTGCCGCCCGATGACATCGTCGAGCTCGAGATGTCCGTCGGCGATGGCATGAAGATGGTCCTGTCCGGCGGCGGCGTGGTTCCCACCTGGCCGTCCGCCGAGGCGGCCGAGAATGATCTCCGCCGCAAGCCGGCGGGACGCAAGTAGTCCGCTTCGGCGGCGGCGAAGGCCAAGGGTGTAGGGCGGGATTGCCTGCCCTGAGCCTGTCGAAGGGCCGAACCCCGCCGCTGACGTCGGGTTTGGCGATTTCCGCTTCCCGGCTTGCCTCGCCGGCCGCTCTGCAAAGGTTGGGAACGTGCCCGGTCAGCAGCTGCAAACATCCGCCCTGGTCCTCTCGCGTCAGCCGTCGAATGCCGACGCGTTCGAGCAGGTCTCGGTCTTTAGCGACGACCACGGTTTGTTGTTGTGCCTGCGGCGAATGCCGCGCTCCACCGGCCCGCGGCACGAGGCGGGGCCGGATCTTTTCGACGAGACCGAACTCTGGCTCGAATCCTCGAATCAGGGTCGCACCTGGTTCATCCGCGAATGCCGCGTGCTGCGCCATCATGCCGGCATCGGTCGCTCCTACGAGGCGCTGAAATCCGCGGCCGCCCTTGGCAACCTCGTGCTGCGTCACCCGGTGCCGCCGGACTCGCTGACCGCGGTCGGTGCGCTCCTGCGGCAGAGTTTGCAGGCGCTCGACGACGGCGCCCGCCCCGATCTCGTGTGGCTGAAGGCGCTGTATCGCTTTGTGCGCGACGAGGGCCTGCCCGTGAAGGAACATTGGATTTTGCGGCTGCGCCAGGAGGACCGGAACGCCGCCGACTCGATCCTGCCTCAACCCATCGCCGGGCAGGATGCCGCCCCAGGCACCGTCGCTCGTCTCACCCGCTCGCTCGAGGACTGGGTCCATGCCGAAACCGAAATCAAACTCCGATAAGCGCGTCGTCGTCCCCCGCACTCGACCGGCGCGCGCCAGCGATCGCACGGATTGGCTCCGCCTGCGCCGGGCCCTCTGGCCCGACTGTTCCGAGGCGATGCACCGACTTGAAATGAAACAGCTCGCACGTCCTTCGCGAAAGGCCGGCGTGCTCGTCCTCGACGATGGCCGGGGGTGCGTCGTCGGATTCATCGAACTGAGCATTCGCGGTCGGGTGGACGGTTCCACCGCGCCGCGAGTCGGCTATATCGAGGGCTGGTTTATCGAACCCGCGTTCCGCCGTCAGGGCTGGGGCCGGCGCCTCGTAGCCGCGGCCGGGGACTGGTGTCGCCGCCGCGGGCTGAGCGAACTTGCCAGCGACAGTGAGCTCGCGAACCGCACCGGACAGGCGGCCCATCGCGCGCTCGGTTTTCGCGAAACCTTCCGGCTCGTCCATTTCGTCAAGAAGGTGCGCTGACGTCATGCGGTTCTCTCTCCCGGAAAAATCGGCCACGCTCAGCGTGGGCGAATTCGCCTCCTTCGCGATCGGTCCGCGCGAAGGCGGACCGGGGGCGGCGGGACCGTGGCGCGCGCTCCTCGGACAGCACTGGCACAATGAGCTTCGCGAGCGCACGCGTCAGGAATTCGCCGAGGCCCGGTTTGAGGTCGTCATCGACGAGACGGTCACGCATCGCGGCTGGCGTCTCTCGCTGACCGGTCGCATCGATCAAAGCCTGCCGGCAATCGCCGGAAAATCGGCCTGCCTGCGCGAAATTAAGACCGTCACTCGCGACCTGCCCGCGCCTGAGGAGGAGCTGCGCGCCGGCCATCCGTCGTATTTCCGCCAACTCGCGACCTACCTCGTGCTGAGTCGCGTGCGCGGCGAGAAAGTCCGCGGCGAACTCGTGTTTGTCGAGGCGTCGTCCGGTCTCGCCCAGACGGTCGCGCTGACACCCTTCGATGAGGCGTTGGTGCACCACCAGCTCGACGCGCTGGTGGAATTCCTGGAGTCTCGCCGTCGCGCTGGCGAGCAGCGGCGGCAGCTTGAATATGTGGCCCCGTTTTCCGAGCTCCGGCCGGGACAGGAATCGGTGGCCGCGGACCTGGACGCCGCGTTTGCCGAGGCCCGCCACGTGTTTTTCGAGGCGCCGACGGGTTTCGGAAAAACCGGTTGCGCACTCGAGTTCGCGCTCGGGCGGCTGAAGTCCGGCCGATTTGCCCGTGTGATCTGGCTGACCGGCAAATCGACCGGTCAGTTGCAGGTGATTCGGACGCTCGAGACGATGACCGCCCACGCGTCATCGCCGCTGCCGGTCTGGCAGGTGCGCAACAAGGCCGAGCATTGCGTCAACGAGGTGTTTCACTGCGTCAGCGAGGCGTGCCGCTATCTTTCCGGATGTGCCGATCGGTGGCCGGGAAGCGGACTGGCCCGCTTTCACCGGGATCCGCGCCAGCCGCACGATCTGCCCGCGCTGCGCGAGGCGGGCCGGACGGCGGTCATCTGTCCGTACGAGATCACGCGGACCGCGCTCGCCTACCACGATGTCTGGATTGGCGACTACAACTATGTCTTCGCCCCCGGCAACCGCGGCCTGTTCTTCGAGCAACCCGGCTTCGATCCCGCCGAGACGCTCCTGGTGATCGACGAGGCCCACAATCTTCCGTCGCGGGTCGCCGACGCGCATTCCCACGTCGCCACGGTCGCCGGCGCACGCGAACTCGCCGCGGCCCTGGAGAACGAGCGCGCGCCCTCGGCGCTGCAACTGGCCGTCGACGCCTGGGCGCGCCTGCTCGGACGACTCCGGCCCGCGCCATCTCTCGATCCCGAAACCGAGGAGGCTGTGGCCGATGCGATCGAGCATCTGGTCGAACTCACCACCTCGCAGCCACTCGACTATGCCGCGCTCGGACCCGAGGCCAGTCGGTTGCTGTGGCAGTTTCCCGCGTTGCAGGAATTCCTCGACGACGAGGCGCTCGTGAAACTGCTTTGGGTCGCGCGCGAAGGCGAGTTGTCCTTCACCTGCATCGACGCCTCGGCGGTCATCGGAGCCATGCTCGGCTCCTTCGGCGGCGCGCTGCTGATGTCGGCCACGCTGAGTCCGTTCGAAAACACCGCGGCCTCGTGCGGTCTGGCCTCGGCAAGCGATGCCACCGGGGCAGAAATGATTCGTGCGTGGAGTGCACGCCGGGCCCCGGCCGTGTGGCGCGATCGTGCCTACGACGTCGCCGTCGACGTGCGCGTGGACACCACGCTCCGGAATCGGGCGTCGCACTATGCGACGACGGCCGCGACGATTGAAAAGTTGCGTGCAGCGTCACCGACAGCGGTGACCGTTTTCTTTCCGTCCTACGCCTATGCCGACGCGGTCCAGCGCTCGCTGGAGGAGTCCGGTAGCGTGCTGCGCGTCGCCCTGCAGCCCAAACTTCCCGATCTCGCGGCGCAGGCCGCGTGGGTCGAGGAAAGCCTGGCGTTATCGGACGCGCTTTTCCTTGTGCTCGGGAGCAGCTTTGCCGAGGGCATCGATCTGCTGGGTGGCCGCGTGACGCATGCGATGGTCGTCGGCCCCGCCCTGCCCGAAGTCAACGCCGTGCAAAAGGCCCGGCAGGCCGCCTTCGCCGATCTCGGCCGCAACGAAGCATTCCGGCGCGTTTACCAGATCCCCGGACTGCAGAAAGTGAATCAGGCTCTCGGCCGGCTCGTCCGCGCTCCCGGCCAGCACGCAAAGATCCTGCTGCATTGCCGCCGGTTCGCGGAGCCCGACTACGCGTCGCTGCTCGCGCCGGAGTATCAGATGTACCGCGAGATCGTCGACGATGTCGGACTTGAAGAGTGGCTCAAAGAAGGACGGTCGGCCAACTAGACCGAATTACTAGTCGGCTTTCAAACTGCTCCATGTCGTCGGTAGGGCGGGACCGCCGGGCCCGCCGCGAATTTGACGGCGCGCCCAGTTTCGCGATTTACCCGAAAGCCGGTGCGGAAAACGGTCGCGCTCTACCTGAGATCGCCTGCAAGCAGGCTCCTACCCTTTCCGATCCTGCACGGTCGCAATTCAGTTTGAATTGGCCGGGTCGCCATACGGCGTGATCGGCAAGGCCGCTGTTTCCGCCGAGCAGGAGAATCGCTTCACGAACTCGCGCCGTACGATCGCGACATTTGATTCCTGCGGACTTGTGGATGGGTTCACCCACGCTCCGCCGCGAATTACTTGGGGCATCCGCTGACTCAAATAGAAAGTGCCGAGGTTGCTCGAAAGCGGAACGGCAAAGGACATCCGCGGCGATTCCCAGCGCCACCCGCTACCGTATTCCCGAAAGAGGAGAAAACACTGCAGATCACCTGTACCCGGACAAGACGCAACACTGAGGGTCCCGTCAAAGACGTCGATCGGTTCAGAATGCGGCAGCCGCAATGGTTGCGCCTGGCTTTTCACGATTCCACCCAGGCGCGCGCGGACGCCGCCGGCTTGCGCCATCGTGTTAGAGCGAAATGGAAGTTCCACCACTCGCACCGGCTTCTCCAGTTCGCCGCGGACCGCAACCCGGCAGGTGGGCGCGACAGCATGCCAGCGTTCGAGGTCGGTTCGGGAAACCCGCAACGTCAAACGGATGCGATCATGCCGCGTCGGATCTAGTGCGGCACGACGATAGCGCTGCTCCCGCTCGGCACCGACGCGGCGGACGGCTTGCTCTGTTAACCATGCCTCGGTCTCGGCATCCCAGCTGTGGAAGGCGGAAGGCGGGGGCAAACCGAGCGCGCGCCGCGTCGGGAAAAAATCAGGCTCCGAAAGCAACGGCAGATCACGCCGGGTCAACGTCACCCCGTCAGGCCAACGAAGCTCGACATCCGCCCAGCCCGCGCCGGCGTTGAGATCATCGGGCAGGCCCGAAACATCGAGAGAAACGTTAAGAATGAAGTCCGCCGGATATCGCGAGTCGGATTGCATGGCGTCGTGGACCGCGGATATCCGCATGGAGACACCCTGATTCGAAGCGTCACTCCATTGCCACGCGCGATGCGCCTCGACGAGGTTCCACGGACTGGCCGCGACGCACGTGAAAGCGATCGCGAGGCCGACACCAAGAATTACCTGCGAGCCTCCGCCCGAGCGCCAGCCGTACCGGCGCCACACGCTCGCGCATCCCGCCAGAAACAAAACCCCCAAGGCCAGCAGTAGACGGCTGGTCAACAGAGTAGGCGCGATCCCCGACGGAAAATCGTAGGCATATGCAACCACCAGCGCGACCCAAGTCGCAACGGCCAGCGCCACGGTGACCAGGGTGAAACGCGCGGCGCGACCGGATTGGGAGGCCAGCACGAACGCAGGAAACATGGCCAAAAGTTGCCAAACCACCGTACGGCCAGCAGCGGTCAGAAGATCGGATGGATGGAAGCCGCAATAGAACCACCACGGCAGCCAGAGCAAAACGGGCGGCAGACCGAGCACCAGAATGGCGGCGAGCAATTTGGCTCCGAGCAGCCTCTGGCCGGAAATCGGTCGTGTGACCCAGAATGTGTTGTCCCCCGACAACGGATCCTCGAGCACCAGCGCGGCGGTGAGAAAAAAGGTGAGGACGTAGCCAACGCCCGCGACAAGATTGAATAGCATTCCTGTCCGCTCCACGAATCGCAGATCCAGGCCGGGAGGAAACAGCAGGCATCCGCACACGATCACCTGGATCGCCACTGTGGCCAGCCAGGGGATCAGCAGGACGCGGAGATGGAGAATGTCCTTTCGGGCGATGTGCCAGGTGAGGTTCATGCGGCGACTCCTTTCCGCTGCAGGCGTTGTTGACGGGCGAGAACGATCAGGATTTCGCGCAACGACATCGACTGAGCCGTCATCGAGGCCGGCGATACGGCCTGAATCGCGGGGTCGTGCTTTGTGTCGACGTAGCGCACGAGGTCGCCGCTCTGCTCCCAATCGAGCCATGCCGCGGGCATCGGTGTCGGTCGCGCCCCGGGACTGGCGTCCCGCAGTTCGATCCGCCGAAATCTCCGGAGCAGCGATTCCGTGGTTTCGCTGATGCGCAGCCGGCCGTCCTCCAGCAGACCGATGTGATCGGCAAAGCGTTCGACTTCCTCGATGTCGTGCGAGGCGATCAGGACCGTCCACTCGCCGAGTTCCGAGGCCTCGATGATGCCCTGCACGAAGTCGTCGCGCGACAGCGGATCGAGTCCGCTGAACGGCTCGTCGAGCACCAGCAGTTTCGGGCGATAGGCGAGCGACGACAGCAGCGCCGCCTTCATCAGCATACCCCGCGACAGATGGCGCAGCTTCCTTTCCGGCGGGAGGTCAAACTGCTCGAGCAGCCGCGCCTCGAGGTTCCGGTCCCACGTCGGATAAAAAGGACGGCAATAATCGAGCAGCTGGCGCACGCTCATCCAGAGCGGCAGCTTCTGGTTCTCCGAGATGTACCCGATGCGCGTGCGATCGTCGGGCCCGAGCTTTTGGGAATCGACTCCCAGCACCGTGGCCGTGCCGCTGGACGGCGAAAGAAGATTCATCAGGATTTTCAGGGTGGTCGATTTGCCCGCACCGTTGGGGCCGAGCAGGGCAAACACCGCGCCCTCGGGCACGGCGAGGTTGAGACCGGCCAGGGCCTCGGTGCGCGAGTAGCGGCGCGTGAGCGCGTGGGTTTCGATGGCATTCATGTCGTTTCAGCGTTGGGAAAGGCGTTGCCACTGGGCCGCGAGCGCGGTCTGCAGTTCCTCGAGGGTGAGGCCAAGCTTCTTGGCCTCCACCGTGAGCGTTTCGAGATCGCGTCCGAGCAGGGCCGCCCGGCGCGCGCGGTCACCGGCCGATGGTTCGGCGACCACGCTGCCGACGGCCGGCGTCGTGATCAGCACGCCCTCGGCCACGAGCGCGGCCACGATCTTGTGCGCGGTGTTGGGATTGATGCGCAGTGCCTGGCTGACGGCCCGGACCGAGGGAAACGACTGTCCCGGCTTCAGCTGACCGGTCACCACGGCCTTCTTTACCGCGAAAATCACCTGCTCCGCGATCGGGAGGCCGGGTTTCAGGGTGACTGAGAACGGAAGCATTCCGTCCTACTATTACTAGTACAGCTAGTACGGCAAGGAAAATCGCAGATTTTATCCTTCAAGCCACCCTCAACGCAGAACTTTTGACCACGGATTACACAAATGGGTACGGATGAATTGATCCGAGGTAATCCGTGTAATCAGTGGTCAAAAATGAACCTGGTGGTTGGCGGCATTCGGCCCCGCCCCGCCAATCCAGGCGGCATTCGGCGATGCCGCCCTACACCAAGCCTCAGGTCGTGCCGGCTTCGCCGAGCAGATTGGCAAATATCATCTTCCCGCCGCCGGTCGGAAGCACGCCGATGATCTCGGCCGCCACCCGCTTGCCCATGAAGGCGCGTCCGCTGTTCACCACCACCATCGAACCGTCGGCGAGATAGCCCACCGCCTGACCTTCCTCCTTGCCCGGCTTCACGAGGTCAATCTCGATGCTTTCGCCGACGACCATCTCGGGGCGGATCGATTTCTCGAGCGCGTGCAGGTTGAGCCAGGTCACGCCCTGAAACTGCGCCATCTTCGCGAGATTGGTGTCGGTGGTCAGCAGCTTCGCGCGCATGGATTGCGCGAGAAAAACCAGCTTGGCCTCGATGTCCTGCCGGCGCGCGACCTCGCTCTGATGAATGCGGATGTCGAGGTTCTTGATCCGGCGCAGCTCGTTCAGCACCTCGAGCCCCCGCCGTCCCCGCGCCTGCTTCACCGCATCGGGCGAATCCGCCACCATCTGCAGTTCATCGAGCACGAACGACGGAATGATGAGCGCCGCGCTCAGAAAATGCGTTTCGCAGATCCGGGCGATCCGGCCGTCGATCAGGGCGCTGGTGTCCACCACGACGAGCGGAACGTCGACATCGTGCGGCACGAAACGCACGTAGGGAATCACCAGGTTGAACTCGTCCTTACCGCGCAACGCTATCACGGTGCAGAGATACATCGAGATCACGAACAGGCCCAGGCGGACCAGGTATTTCGTCTGCGGGTCACCCTGCTCCAGCAGCGGTGACGAGCCCACGAGCCAGGAAATCAGCGCGCCCACCGCGAGGCCGAAGGTGATCGCCGAGAGGCCGCGCAGCGAAAACCCCTTCAGCATCACGTCGATCAGGACGATCAGGACGCCGATCAGGAATCCGATGGACACCGCGAGCGGCAGGTAGCGGTCCCACTCGGTGATCGTGTAGCAGACCAGGCCGGCTGCCAGCGGGCACAGCAGCAGGAAAACGATGCGGATCGAAAGGAGCGTCTTGTTCATCGGCCGGTCAATGCGAAGCGCCGTGGTGCTTGAGCCAGAGAATAAGCACAAACGGAATGAGCGCGAACAGGATCATCACGCCATACAGTATCATCTGATGGCGATGCGCACGCTTGAGGACGTCGGGGTTGGGCTCCTCCATGCGTCCAAAGACAAATGGCCGGCCGGGGTATGACAAACACATACTGTGCGTATAACGTACACAATTGGTGCGCTCTCTTACCATTGAGTCCTCCACCGGAGTCGTCTTTGGTGCCGGGGTTCCGTCACGCTCCCATGCACATCCGCGATCTCACCGCCCCGCAGATTCTCGCCCTCGCCGTCACGGCCGAAGAGGAGGACGGTCGCATTTACCGCGACTTCGCCGAACGTTTGCGGAAGGATTTTCCCGCCACCGCGGAATTGTTCACCCGGATGGCGGAGGAGGAGTCGGGTCACCGGCACCGACTGCTCGATCTTTATCGCCAGCGTTTCGGCGAACATTTGCCGCTCATCCGCCGACAGGACGTGAAGGGCTTCCCACGTCGCCAGCCGTCCTGGCTGGGGCAAACCCTGGCGCCGGGGCGGGCCCGGGCCGAGGCCGCGCTGATGGAAATGGAAGCGCGTCGTTTCTACGAGACCGCCGCTCAAAATACCAATGACGTTGGCGTGCGCCAGTTGCTCGGCGACCTGGCCCAGGAGGAATTGAAGCACGAGGAGGCCGCCGAAAACCTCAAGGCCGAGCAGGATGCGGGCGGCGCCGCCGAGGTCGAAAGCGAGACCGCGCGGCGGCTTTTCATCCTGCGTTTCGTGCAACCGGGGCTGGCGGGACTCATGGACGGTTCGGTCTCGACGCTCGCGCCCCTGTTTGCCGCGGCGTTCGCCACCAACAACACCGTCGAAACCTTCAAGGTGGGCATCGCCGCGTCGGTCGGCGCGGGCATCAGCATGGGATTTGCCGAGGCGTTGTCGGACGACGGAAAGCTCAGCGGACGCGGTGTGCCGTGGGTGCGGGGCACGGTCTGCGGTTTGATGACGGCTGTCGGCGGACTCGGCCACACCCTCCCCTACCTCATTCCGAATTTCCATACCGCCACCACGGTCGCCATCGCGGTCGTCGCCGTGGAGCTGGCCTTCATCGCCTGGATCCGTAAACGCTACATGGACACCCCCCTGCTTTCGGCGGTGTTCCAGGTGGTCGTCGGAGGCGCGCTGGTGTTTTTTGCCGGCTGGCTCATCGGCGCGAGCTGATCAGTATTTCACGACGAGTGGACATCCACCGATCACCGGAATAACCGGTTGAGGAAAACCGGTTCCACCTCGCGCCGCGATTTTCGCTTCTTGCTTACCGCTTAAAGCTTATAGCTTACACCTTGCTTCCACCCCCATGCCCGCATCCAAATCCTCCTCCGACCGCGCGTTCCTGGTGAAACAGGAACCCTCCGACTATTCCTGGGACGACTTCACCCGCGACGGCAAGACGGCCTGGACCGGCGTCCGCAACTATGCCGCCCGCCTGCATCTCCGCGCCATGCAAGTGGGTGACCCGGTCCTCTTTTATCATAGCGGCGAGGGCAAGGAGGTGGTCGGCCTGGCCCGCGTGAAAAAATCTGCCTATCTCGATCCCACCGGCGCTCCGAAAGAGGAATGGGCGGCCGTTGATCTCGAACCGGTGAAGCCGTTCAAGCAACCGGTGACCCTGGCAACGATCAAGTCCGACCCCGCGCTCAAGAACATGGAACTTGTCCGCCAGAGCCGGTTGTCCGTGTCGCCGTTGCGTCCCGGCGAGTTGGCGCGATTGCTGAAGCTGGGGGGATTGTGAGGCGGGGATTCCGGTTGAGGGATGAGGGATGAGGGTTGAGAGTTGAAAGATGAGCGACCTGGGGAGTCCTGCCTGCCCCGCACAATGAACGCGTTGGGGACAACGCATTCCACCTCGTTCCGATTCGACACGCCGCGGGCTCGACAAGCCCTCGCTTTGCGGTTTCGTGTCCCGAATGCCCGAATCCGTCGCCATCCTCGCCCCCGGCCTGCTGGGTGGCTCCGTCGCCATGGCGGCGCGGCATTTTGGCGCGGCCGACCGGATCGCCGTGTGGGCGCGCCGGCCGGAAGTCCGGCTCAAGATTCGCGGCCAATCCTGGTGTGATGCGGTTCTTGATACGCCCGAGGAGGCGGCCCGCGACGCCTCGCTGATCATCATCTGCGCGCCGGTCGACCAGATCGTCGCGCTGGCCCGTCAGGTCGCGCCCGCCGTGAGGGCGCAGGCCGTGGTCACGGACGTCGGCAGCGTGAAGGGCGAAATCTGTCGCACCGCCAGCCAGGTGCTCGCCGGCCGGGCGGCTTTCATCGGTTCGCACCCGATGGCGGGCTCCGAGAAAACCGGTTGGGAACACGGCCGGGCCGATCTGTTTTCAGGTCGCACCATCTTCGTGACGCCCCTGCCGGATTCCGACTCCGACGCCGCCAGTCGCGTGGCGGAGTTTTGGACGGCATTGGACGGCAACGTGGCCACGGTCGCGCCCGATGTTCACGACGAGATCGTCGCCCACATCAGTCACCTGCCGCAGGTCGTGGCCTCGACGCTTTGCGCGTCGCTCGCCAAGCGGGATCTGCGCTGGCGGAATTTTGCGGGCGGCGGGCTCCGCGACACCACGCGAATCGCCGGCAGCGATCCGAAGCTCTGGAAAACCATCCTCGAGCAGAATCGCGACGAAGTCCTGCGGTCGCTGCGGGAGTTCCAGGACGAACTTCACGGCCTCGAACGCGCACTGGCCAATCGCGATTGGTTCGAGGTGCAGGCCATCCTCGAACGCGGGAAGGCCTACCGCGACCCGTTCCGTCCGATTCCCTGAGGTCCGCGACGGTGCGGTCGCCTGTCCCATTCTCGATGTCCAGCCTGCCCCCCGTGCTTCCCATCCAGCCGTTCCACCGTTCGGTGCTCGGCGCGGTGGCCCTGCCCGGGTCCAAGAGCATCACCAACCGCGCGCTCGTTCTTGCGGCGATCGGCGACCGGGAAATCACGCTCACGGGCGCGCTGTTCAGCCGAGACACCCGAATCATGATCGCGGCGCTGCAGGCGCTGGGATTTTTTGTTCGCGCCGACGAGTCCGAACACACGATCACGGTCGTGGGCCAGGGCGGAAAAATCCCCCACCGCGAAGCCACGATCGATGTGGGCAACGCCGGCACCGCCGCACGTTTCCTCACGGCGCTGGTGTGCCTGCGCGAGGACGGCGTCTATCATTTCGATGGCGACGAGGCGATGCGCCGGCGTCCGATCGGACCGCTCCTGGAGGCGCTCGAAAGCCAGGGCGCCCACGCCAACGCCCGTCATTTTCCGTTCACCCTGCGCACCGCGGGTCTGACCGGCGGCATCGTCCACCTGGATGCCTCGGAGAGCTCGCAACTGCTGTCCGCGCTCCTCCTCGTGGCGCCGCGCGCCCGCGCGCGACTCGAGGTGGCGCTGAAGGGGGAAACGGTTTCGCGCCCGTTTGTCGCGATGACCGAGCGCATGCTCGCGCAGTTCACGCCCACCCCCGAACGCTACGCAATCGAGGTCGATGCGTCAGCCGCCAGCTATTTTCTCGCCTTGCCGCTGGCTGCCGAGGCCACGGTGCAGCTTCCGGGCTTCACGAGCGACGGCCTGCAAGGCGACGCCGCGTTTGCCGGCGTGCTGCGCGAAACCGGCCTTCGCGTGGAGCGTTTGCGCGCACGGGACGGCGTGGAGACGTCGCGGATTCCCAACCGGAAACGCAACGGCCTGATCGTCGACTTCAACGCGTTCTCCGACACGTTTCTCACTCTCGCCGCCCTTGCTCCGCTGCTCGACGGACCCACGCGAATCACGGGCATTGCACACACACGAAAACAGGAAACGGACCGCGTGGCCGGCATGGCCGCCGAGTTGCGGAAACTGGGTCAGCACGTGGTCGAGGAGCATGACGCGCTCGAAATCCATCCCCGGCCCCTCACCCGCGACGTGGAAATCGAGACCTACCATGACCATCGTTTTGCCATGAGCTTCGGCATCCTGGGATGTCACGATCTGACCGGCGACGGCCGCCCGTGGCTGAAAATCAAGGATCCCGCGTGCTGCGCCAAGACCTTCCCCGATTTCTTCGCGCGTCTGGAAGCGTTGCGAACCGGTCAGCCGTTTACGTGATTGCGCCGCGTCCGTTCCCCGGATGCTCTGGTGGGAGTCATGTCCTTCGCCTCCATCCGTTGAACCGGCCGCGCCCATGCCCACCCCGTTCGTGATCGTCGCCATCGACGGCGGAGCCGCCTCCGGCAAATCGTCCTCCTCGAAGATTCTCGCCGAGCGCTTCAATCTGCTGCACGTCGACACCGGGTCCTTCTACCGGCACCTGACCTCCGAGCTGCTGCGGCGCGGCGTGCCGCACGGCGAATTGACTGCGCTGCGGGAGGCGCTGCCCAAGCTAACCCTCGGAACTCGCCTCAACGGACGCTCCGCCCAGATGCTCGTCGACGGACAGCCGGCCGGCGACGAGATCCGCGACCTGCGCGTGAACGAAAACGTCTCGCACTATGCCGCCGTCCCCGAGGTTCGCACCGCCCTGCTGGCCTATCAGCGCGGTCAGGCGGACGTCGCGCGCACCCACGGTTTTCGCGGTCTCGTCATGGAAGGACGCGACATCGGCTCGGTAATATTTCCGAACGCGGATTTCCGCTTTTTTCTCCACGCCGACCCCGCGGAACGCGCCAAACGTCGTGCCGCGGAAGGTCGCCAGGATTCCGTGGCGGAACGCGATCGACTCGACTCGTCCCGCAAGACCTCGCCGATGGTGTGTCCGGCCGGCGCGGTCGACATCGACACCACGCACCTGACTCTCGACCAAGTGGTGGAAAAGATGGCGGCGCTGATTGCTCCGCGGCTGCCCTGAACCATACCGCGCCCGCCAGATCTCGCGATCCAACGCGTTTCAAAAAATAATGTAGCCGCAAAGAGGCACAAAAACCCGCCGCTTCGATGAATTTCACGAGCGCCCATAGGCGCGCGAACCTGAAGGCGATTCGTTTTTTGTGACTTCTCGTGCCTTTTTGTGGCTGTAGAATTGTTCAATCCGCACTGACCCCATGCCGCGCCCACCAGATCTCGCGATCTAACCTGATGCTGCCTTCGACAGAATTGGTGAACTGACACCATGCCGCGCCCGCCAGATTTCGCGATCTAACCTAATATCGCGTTTATCCAATTTCCCGATCTAAGCCAATGCCGCGTCCGCCCGATTTTGCGATCTAACCTGATGCCGCGTTCGTCGGAACTTGCGAATTAACAACATGCCGCGCCCGCCAGATTACCTCCGCATGACAGCCTTCTACGGGCTGTTTCACTACATTGTGCGGCAGTTGTACGACATCCTTTTTCGCGGTGATGTGACCGGCACCGAAAATCTTCCGCTCGAGGGTCCATTCCTCGTCGCCTCAAACCATGCCAGTCATCTCGATCCACCGCTAGTTGGCAGCCAGGTGGCGCGCCAGATGCGCTTCTTCGCCCGCAAAACACTCTGGTCGACCCGCATCGGCAGCTGGTGGCTCGATCGCGTGGAGACCATTCCGGTCGATCGTGACAGCGGGGATGTTTCCGCGATCAAACGGGTCTTGCAGGCACTGGCGGAGGACCGCGCGGTCATTCTTTTTCCCGAGGGCACGCGTTCGTTCGATGGGCAGCTGCAGAAACCCAAGGCCGGGGTCGGCCTGCTCGCCTGCAAGACCGGCGTGCCGGTCGTTCCGTGCCGAATCTTCGGCACGTTTGAAGCGTTTGGCAAAGGGCGCTCGATTCCCTTGTTTGGCACCCGCGTGAACATCGTCTTCGGGCCACCGATTCCCGCCTCGGTCTATGATGACCCGACGGCCGGCAAGGAACGCTATCAGCTCGCCTCGCAGCGAATCTTTGACCGGATCGCCGCGCTGCCGCCACCGGAGTTTGCGGTGATTTGAGGCGCGAGCGTTGGTCGCGCCGCTGAGCTTAGAGCCAAGAGCTGAGAGTCCGCGCGGCGCAGTTGAAGGTTGAATGTTGAGGGTTGAGGGACCGAGCCTTCGATTGAGAAAAGCGAATTCTCGGTCGATCGGATGCGGCGCACCGTTCAAGGATCCTTTGGCTCCATGTTCCTACTTCAATCCGCCCTCAACGCTCAACTTTCATCCGCTGCGCAGCAGCTCAACTCCACGCCCCCAGAATTGCGCCCATCAGGGTCAGCGCGATCGCGTGATAGCCGGCATTGATCAGGAAAATCCGCACGGTGCGGTGCTCGAAAAGATACGTGACCCCGTAGCTGGCCGCCACCCAGCCGAATCCCGCGGCCGCTCCCGCCAACGCGCCGAATCCGACGGTCGCCTTGCCGCCGAGGAACGCCGAGAGATTGAAGGCCATCAGGAGCTCGAGCACGAACGTGCCGCCGAAAATCCGCGCCGTGCCACCTTTGGCCCGCAGGGTCTTTTCCGTGAAACCCGACTCCCGCATCCAGATTCGACCGAAAACCGATGGTGAATACCAGACCGCCCCGAGGCCAAACGCGCTCAATGTCGCCACCAGAATCGCGGGAAGGTTGAAGGCGAGCGGCGGGTTCATGCGGGTCAATCGATTCCTGAATCCTCCCCGGCATGGCGGATCGACGGGCACCGACAAGCGGGCTGCGGTGGATCGCAGCTATTCGACGGCAGATGCGCCCCGGATGCCGACGACCGGAGTCATAAGCGAGGTCGGCAGGAATGCCTGCCAGAGGTGGAACGCGACGTCCCTGGCGCGTTTTTAGGAATCAATCGTCAACTTCAATCCGTCCCGAAATACCGGCCTGCCCCTCGACCTAGCTCGGGGCCCTCGGCTAGTCGAACGGGGAGGCCCGGTCGATCGCGGCATAAAGCCGCTCCTACACTCGGCTGCCCGCTCACCGTCAACCGCTCACATCCCCGCCCTACCTTCACCGCAACCCGCACGCCTTCCGCGCCCGCGCCATCGTCGCCGCCGCCACCGCGCGAGCCCGTTCGGCGCCTTCGCGCAAAACCTTCTCCACGTAATCGGGATTCGCCACCAGGTCCGCCCGGCGGGCCCGGTACGGAGCGAAAAAGTTCCAATAGTGCTCGAACAGCGCCTTTTTCAGGTCGCCATAACCGAGGCCGCCCGCGCGCAGGCGGTTTTCAAAATCGCCGGCAACGTCGGCCGGCGCGACCAGTTTCAGCAACTGGATCGCAAGGTTCTTTTCGGCGTCGGGCTTCGGTTCCTGCGGCGTGCGCGAATCCATTACGATGCCCATGATCTTTTTTCGCAGCGCCTTCTCGTCGCCGAAAATCTCGATCGTGTTGCCGTAGCTCTTCGACATTTTCTGCCCGTCGAGCCCGGGAATCACGGCCACCGACTCGGCGATGCGCTCCTCGGGGATCACGAACGTGTCGCCGTAGGTCAGGTTGAACTTGATCGCGATGTCGCGCGTCATCTCGAGGTGCTGCTTCTGGTCCTTGCCGACCGGCACGATGTTCGTGTCGAACAGAACGATGTCGGCGGCCATCAGCACCGGATACGCGAACAGCCCGAAATTGGCGTCGATGCCCTTCGCCGTCTTGTCCTTGTAGCTGTGCGCGCGCTCGAGCAGGCCCATCGGGGTGAGCGAGCCGATCATCCAGGTCAGTTCGCAGACTTCCGGAATGTCGCTCTGCCGCCAGAAAACCGCCTTCGCGGGATCGAGTCCGCACGCCAGCCAGTCGAGCGCGATGCCCCGGGTGAAACCCCGGCGTTCCGCGGCGTCGGTTACCGCCGTCATCGAGTGATAGTCGGCGATGAAATAAAAGGCGTCGCCGCCCGCCTGCAGCTCGATGGCGGGACGCATCGCGCCAAAATAGTTGCCGATGTGCAGGGTGCCGGAGGGCGTGATGCCGGTGAGAACGCGGGGCATGGTCAGGGCCATTGGGGCGGATTCCGCCCGGCAGGGAAAGGAAAATGCGCCTCTCGACCAGTACAGGACCGGGGTGGAACCGGACCTCCCCGTTCGACAGGCTCAGGGCCCCGGGCAAGTCGAGGGGCGGGCCGGTTTTCCGAAACGCGCCGGGGACGTCGCGTTCCACCGATATCAACCCAACCGAAAGGTGCAGAATCTCTCAGCCGGAGGCATGCAGTTGAAAGTTGAATGTTGAACATTGAAAGGGCTGACCTAACCGCCAGGTCCGAAGGTCGCCGGAGCCCAGGAACCCCGCACCGTTTGGTTCGCCGATCGATCTCTCAAACAAGCGCACGGATCCGATCGGTCCGGGCCCATTCAACAATCAACTTTCAACATTCAACTGAATCGTTCCGGCTCAGCCCTCAACTCTCAACCCTCAACAATTCAACCCTCTCCCGGCAGAATCGTCACCTGCGTCCGCACCCGCGCCAGATGCCCGGGCGGCAGGTAGCCGCCAAATGAAATCGTGGGCATGACGCGCGAGCGCGGACCGAGCAGCGCGCCGGGATTCAGGACCGCGTTGCAGCCGACCTCCGCCTTGTCGCCCAGAATAGCTCCGAACTTGCGCAGGCCGGTCGGAACCGGGCCGGTTGGCAGCTTGGCCATGACTTCGCCATGATCGAGACGCAGATTGGAGCAGATCACCCCCGCGCCCAAATGAGCCCCATTGCCGAGAATCGAGTCCCCCACGTAGCTGAAATGCGGCACCTGCACGCCGTCCATCAGCAGGCAGTTCTTGAATTCGCAGGCGTTGCCCAAAACGCAGCCCTCGCCGACGATGACGTTGCCCCGAATGAAGGCCCCGGGCCGGATTTCGGTCCGCGCTCCGATATAAACGGGGCCGATGATCGTCGCGTGGGGCGGAAGCCGGACCGAATGGTCGATCCAGACCCGTCCTTCGAGGTGCACGCCGCGCGGGATGTTCGGAGGCGGGCTGGCCACCACCGCCGCCTCCATGGCCGGACCGATCTTTTTCAACCACTCCCACGGCGCCGAGTGGGCAGGAAAATAGCCGGCAAAACCGGCCAGGGAGGCCGGTAGCGTGAAAAAATCGGACGCTTTCACGGGCTCGTGATAACGAAAAAACCGCTGGAAACCAGCGGTTTTCGCAAAAGAACGGAAAATGGAGCGGGCGACGCGACTCGAACGCGCGACGTCCACCTTGGCAAGGTGGTGCTCTACCAACTGAGCTACGCCCGCAAAGAAGAGGTCGGAGTATTGGGTGCCCGGAATCGCCGTCAACTGGAATTTATGAAGTTCGCCCAACGCGAAATCCGGCTCGAAATCGCACCCGGGTGGCGGCATAAATCGTTGTGGAGAAATTGAAAAGTGCGTCGCGCTGGCACGATTTTGGCATAACAGGCGCATTCTCTCCGCCACCACCACCATGAGTCGCCAACAGCGAATTGCTGCCACCGTCTCCGGCATCCACGCCGAGGAGATCAGCGCGCATTTCAATCTGCTGCCCGAGCGTTATTTTGTGCAGACCGACGACTCCGAGGTCGCCCTGCACATCGGCATGGTCAACCGGCTCCTGCATTCGATCTCCGCCGCCGATTCTCTCGGCTCATTGCGGCCGGTGATCGAGTGGCACGACGATTTTGTCCGCGGCTGCAGCATCGTCCACGTGGTCACCTGGGACCGCGATGGATTGTTTTTCAAACTGGCCGGCGCCTTCAGCGTGGCCGGCCTCAACATCCTCGCCGCCCGCATCACCACCCGCAACGACCACATCGCCATCGACACCTTCGAGGTGACGGAACCGGGCCACGGTCCGGTGCGCGACGCCACGGCTCGCGCGATGTTTGAGCAAACGGTCGAGGAGGCGCTCGTGAGCAACAAGGATCTCGGCGCCGAGATCGCGATGCAGTCGCGCAAGTTCAGTGTCTCGTCGCCGCTGGGCAACCCGCCTTCCGTGGAGGTCTATCTCGAGATCGCGTCGCCGCGCGTCATCGTCGAGGTCCACGCCCCCGACCGCTTCGGCCTGCTGTATCGCATCGGCCATGTGATCACCGGCCAGGGTTTCAGTCTGACCGCCGCCCGCGTGCACACGCAACGGGGACTCGCGATCGACAGTTTCTATCTCGAGTCCGGCGACCACGGTCCGATTACGCCGGACCGTCTCGCGGGCCTTCAATCCACGCTGGCCGAGAGTCTCGCCCCGTCCGTCGGATAGAATTCTCTCCCCAAGCTTCGGGCGACCTGTTGAGCTTGCGGGCCATGAGTTCCGTTGCGCACCGCGATCTCGCCGTCCTGCACCGCATCGCGGCGCTGACCGCGGGCGATGGCACCGCGATGGCGGCCGAGCGGGCCGTCCTCGAAGCCATCGTGTCGGTGATTCCGGCCAACAGCGCCTCGCTTTCGCTGCTGAATCCGCACACGGGATACCTGGAAATCGTCACGCAGCTCGGCCTGCCCTCCGACACGGGTGATTTTGCCCTGAAGCTCGGGCAGGGCATCACGGGCTGGGTGGCGCTCCACGGCCGGCCGGTGCTCGTGCCCGATGTCGCCAGCGAGCCGCGCTACATCGCCGCCCGCGCCACCGTCCAATGCGAAATGGCCGCCCCGCTCGTCGCGCGCGGCCAGGTCGTGGGCGTCATCAATCTCGACGAGGATCGCCCGCATGCCTTCGGCGACGAGGATCTGCGGCGGTTGGTGTCATTCGCCGACGAAGCCAGCCGGACATTGCACCGTCTGTGGCAGCTGGAGCGCCTGCAAAACGAGTCCGCCCAACTCGAAACCCTCGTCAACCTGGGCCATTCGCTGGTCGCCCGCCTCGAGGAGGGCGACCTGCTCGCCACGCTCACCCGCAGCGGACGCGAGCTGTTCGACGCGCGACTGTGCACGCTGCACGCGTGCGATCCCGCGCAGGCAGTCTTCGAGCTCCAGGCGTGGAGCAGCGAGGTCAGCTTTTCCGAGACCGCCCTGCGCCGCGAGCCGTTCAACGCCGACGAGTCGTTTCTTGCCAGTGCCCTTCGCAACAGCCGCGTGGTCGAGTTCCAGTCCCTCGACACCACCGGAGCCCAGGACGCGGTCGATTTGCCCGCCGATCCGACGCTGTGCTCGGCGCTGGCCGCTCCCCTGCTGGTGGATGGCGCGCCCGCCGGCGTGCTCGCCGTCTACACCGCGCGCCCGCACCGGTTTTCCGACGCGCAAAAACGGCTGCTGGCCGCGCTGGCCAGTTTCGCCGCGGTCGCACTGCACAATTCGCGCCTCTACGCGCGCGTCTTCCAGTCCGAGGAAATCCTGCGCAAGAATCAGACCCTGACAACCCTTGGCCTGCTCGCAGCGGAGATCGCGCACGAGATCCGCAATCCGCTTACCGTGATCAAGCTTTTGCACGGACCGCTCGGCGCGGACTTCGCGCCCGACGACTTGCGGCGCCGGGATCTCCAGGTGATCACCGAAAAGATCGAGCAACTCGAGGACATCGTCGCCCGCGTGCTCTCATTCGGTCGGGCGCCTGCCGCGCTCCATTCCCGCTGGCCGCTCGGTGCCATGATCGAGGACACGCTGCACCTGCTGCGCGCCAAGCTCGCGCAGGCCGGCGTGCAGCTCCGGTATTCCGGACCGGCGCGTCCGGTTTATGTCGAGGCCAACAAGGGTCAGGTCCAGCAGGTCTTTCTCAACCTGGCCATCAACGCACTCCAGGCGATGCCGCATGGCGGAAAACTTTATATCACCTGCGCCATTGGCGAGGGAACCGTGTCGATCGATTTCGCAGACACCGGCGGCGGTATTCCCGCCGAACTGCAGCCACGGATTTTCGAGTCGTTTCTTTCCGGTCGGGCCGACGGCACCGGTCTCGGTCTCACCATCGCCCGTCGGATCGTGAAGGACCATCGCGGCGAATTGTCGTTGGTCGGGACCGGCCCGGAAGGCACGACCATGCGCGTCACGCTGCCGCTGGCACCGTGACCGAATGGAGGGCGGGGTCTCCGAACCCCGCCTTTGAGCCGACGACGAATTTGCGAACCGGTAGGGGCGGATGTCCCATCCGCCTTTCCGAGGATTTTTCAAGGCCGGCACGGAGGCCGTCCCCTACCTTTGCGCCATAGACAATTACGCGCCGCGCACCTCTTTCAGCGGTCAATTTAGCGGGGCCTGGCGACCCCACACCCAAGCAATCTCTCAGCCCTCAGCTCTTTTCTCTCAGCTTGCCCGAACCCTACAACTGATGCTTCGGAAATGCGAACGGCGCCGTCGTCGCATCGGTGCCGAGCACCGCCGAGGGCGTGTCGGCCTGCGTGCTGCTGGCGAGCACCTGAAGCGTGTTGTACGCGAGCTGGATGTGCTTGTGCGTTTCGAGCTCCGCGATCAACCGGCGATTGATCCGGTTGCGCGTGCCCGAGGAATTTCGATAATGCGAGACGTAGATCAGGCTGAAGAGCACGCCGCTGTCGGCGATGCGCGTGTAGATCTTTGGCCGGTAATCGGCGTCCTCCACCCCGTAACGGCGCTCCATCACCGCGGCGGCGTTGCGGGCCGCGAGGAATTCCTCGCGCGTTTCCTCCTCGAGCACCTTGCTGAACAGCGCGGTCGCGCTCGCCGTCGGCGTGCCGTAGGTCACCGTCACCTCGATCTTGCCCCAGATGTACGGATGGCCGTGGTTGAAATTGAAGACCTTCGACTTGAAGATGAAATTGTTCGGCACGAACAACACGCGCCCGGTCGGCTGATCGACTCCGAGCCAGTTGTTCACCTCGATCAGCGTCGTGCGCAAAATCTGGATGTCGAGGACGTCGCCCCGCACTCCTTCGATCTCGAGCCGGTCACCGATCGTAAACTTCCGGCCGAACATGATCGCGAACCAGCCGAAAAAGGCCGCGCACATGTCCTGGAGCGAAATGACGACCGCCGCGCTCACGAGCCCGAGCGTCGTGGCGAGCAGCGTCAGGTCGTCGATCATGTAGAAGGCCGCGACGATCGCCACCAGCAGCGCGACGGCGTAACGGCCGAGACGGCGGGCCAGGAAAAGTTCCTCGCGCTTGTAGCGCCGCGGGAGCACCACCCGGCTGATGAGCAGATAGGCGAGAATGATGATCAGGCCCGCCACCAGCGGACCGGTGAGCATCTTGAGATACGCCGCCTGCATTGCCGCGACCCGCTCCGTGTTGAAGCTCTGCTCGAGGTTGGTGAGTTCCACGCGGGAACGGAGGAGCTCGCGGGACTTTCGCAGGGCCGCGACCTGATCGGCCAAAAATGGAAGACGCTCGCCGAGGAGCTCCCGCTGCGCGCGTTCCGTGGCGAGCAGTTGTTCCACCTGCGGGTTGCGCGACAGGAAGCTCGTTTGCTGCTCCTGCGCCTTGATGATCTCGTCGAGTCGCGCGATGTCCTGCCGCGCCAGCGCCAGCGCCGCCTCGCCGTTGTGGATGCTGTCCGTGAAATTGGCGATGCGTTCGTCGAGCGACGTGCCGGCGCCGTTCGTGCCCCGGGCGTCGATGCGGTCCTGGAAAATGCGGCGCAACGAAGGGCGCGCCGGAGCCTCCGCCGCCCGCAACTCCTCCCGGATCGTCACGGCCTGCCGGATCAAATCGATTTCGATTTCCACCGCACCCTGTTGCAGCGCGATCGCCTGGAGCTGCTCGTTGGCGGTGTAGAGCTTTTCCTTGAGCTGGGCGCGGGCGGTGGTCGTCGCCGAGTCGTCGTTGCCCCGCTTCGGCAGGTCCTCCATCCGGCGGTGCAAGGCATCGCGGTCCTCGGTCGCGGCCGCCCGGCGGGTCACGAGGTCCCGCAGACGGCCCTCGGCGGCGACGGTATCGAGGGGGATGGCCTGCAGACGTTCGTGCAGCCGCTCGCGGGGCGCCGCGCTGACGCCGCTGCGCAGGCCGACCTCCTTGTTTTCGAGCGCCTGGCGTTTTTCGAGAATCGACAGCTCCTGGCGCAGGCCCTCGAGACGACGGTCCAGCGCCGGTTTCTCGGCCGCATTGGCGCTGTCGGCCGCCAGCGTCTGCAGCGTGCGAATCTCGTCCTGCAGCTGCGCAATGCGCTCATCGTCGCGCGCGGCCGGCAGCAGCGCCGCGGCGGCGAGAAGGAACAGTCCGAGCGCAACGCGACGGACGGAGAAAAACGGAAAGGCGGCGACGCTCACTCCTCGAGTTCCACGTTCCAGTACGCGAGGTCGAGGAAATCCTTCCACTTCTCGTGCGCGTGATTGCCGAGCACGAGGGAAATGACCGGACGCCACTTCGGCCGCACGGGCTTCCGAATGAGTCGCATGTGCGCCTCGTGCGGCAGCCGGTTCGCCTTGCGCGTGTTGCACTTGATGCAGGAACAGACGATGTTCTCCCACGTCGTCTTGCCGCCGTAGTGGCGCGGAATGACGTGATCGAGGTTCAGCTGCTCGCGCGGGAAGGCGTGACCGCAATACTGACAGTGATCCCGGTCGCGCTCGAAGACATTGTTACGGGTGAGCTTGAGCTCCTTGCAGGGCAGCTTGTCGAAGAAGGTGAGCAGGATCACGCGCGGCAGGCGGATCGTGCGGCTGACGGTGTGCACCATCTCGAGCTCGTCGATCGGCGGGTTGTAGCTCGAGAAGTCGATCCAGTCGACCAGGCTGAAGGTGCGGAAGTCGTCCTCGTGATGGTGCACGACCTGTGCATGGCCCCGCGCCAGCAGCGCGAAGGCGCGGCGTGCGCCGATGACGTTCACCGCCTGCCAGAGGCGGTTCAGCACCAGGACCGGTTGGTCGAGTGCGGCTTCCATAAGGGCCTCTCGGATAGCGCTGCCGCCGGGGCCTGTCAATGCCGGCAAAAATGCTTTCCCTCCTTCCCGCCCGCCCGTCGATCTGCTTCACTGGCAACGTGAACCTGACGCATCTCGTCTGCTCGGCGTGCGACACCGCACACGAGTCCGCGATCCCGCAAAATGTCAGCCGATGCTGCGGCAAGCCGCTCCTCGCCCGCTACGATCTGGCGCGCGCCGGGCGCACGCTCACGCTCGACGCGTTGCGCACGCGGGAAAGGTCGCTGTGGCGCTATCGCGAGGTCCTGCCGGTTCACCACGACTCCGACATTGTCACGCTCGGCGAGGGATTCACTCCCCTGCTCCCGGCTCGGCAATTGGGCGCACGCATTGGTTGTGCGACCCTTTGGATCAAGGACGAGTCGCTTAACCCGACCCAAAGCTTCAAGGCCCGCGGCATGAGCGTGGCCGTGTCGATGGCGCGCCAGCTCGGCCTGAAAAAACTCGCGGCGCCCTCGGCCGGCAACGCCGCCGGCGCACTGGCCGCCTATGCGGCGCGGGCCGGGATGGAGGCGCATCTGTTCATGCCCCGCGACACGCCGCGCGCCAACGTCGTCGAATGTCGGGAGCTCGGCGCCCATGTGACGCTGATCGATGGTTTGATCACCGACTGCGGCGCGGAGGTGGCGCGACGAAAGGAACGCGAGGGCTGGTTTGACCTTTCGACGCTCAAGGAGCCCTACCGACTCGAGGGCAAGAAAACGCTCGGCTACGAATTGTTCGAACAGCTGGGGAAACTGCCCGACGTGATTCTCTACCCCACCGGCGGCGGGACGGGGCTCGTCGGCATGGGCAAGGCCTTCGACGAAATGGAACAGCTGGGTTGGATCGACTCCCGCCGCCCGCGCTTCTTCAGCGTCCAGGCCGAGGGATGTCAGCCGATCGTGCGGGCGTTCGCGGCCGGGGAGAAATTTGCCGCCGAACATGTCGGGGCGCACACCCGCGCCTCGGGACTGCGCGTTCCGAAAGCCATCGGCGATTTCCTGATGCTCGAGCTGCTCCGCCGCACCGGCGGCGGCGCGGTGGCCGTGCCTGACGAGGCGATGCTAGCAGGTGTCCGTGAGATGGGCGCGGCCGAGGGAGTGTTCGCCGCGCCCGAAGGCGGAGCCACGCTCGCCGCGCTAAGGGTTTTGCTGCAGACTGGAAAAGTCCGGCCGGAAGAATCGATCGTGCTCTTCAACACCGGCGCGGGTGTGAAATATCTGGAGTGTTTTGCGGACTGAACATTCCGATTCGTTTTGAACCACAGAGGCACAGAGAGGTTGCTCAGGTTTGAACCTCCGTGATCTCCGTGTCTCCGTGGTTCAATCAAGTCTTATTCGGTGAGCGAAATTCCGGCGGCACGATTCCAAGCTGCGAATAGAAATGCAGCACATCGTACAGGTCGCGCTGGGCCACGATGCGTTCGCCCGAAAACACGAACACCGAAACGAAATGGACCTTTACGACTTTCGCGCCGAGGGTCCCGGTCATGGTTCCCTCGATGACCCGCGTCTCGCCCGACGAGGTCACGTGCTCGATCGACCAGTCGAGCGACTGGTATTTCGTGAGCACCGCGGCCAGCAGATCGTGAATCGACTTCGACCCATGGAGCGAGAGCCCGAAACTCGGATCCTCCAACGAGGCGTCCGGCGCGTAGAATTCCGCGAGGCGGCCGGCGTCGCGCGCGGAATAGGCGGCGTAGAAATCACGGACGAACGTCGTTTCGACGGGAGCACCCGCCAGCCGCAAGACGCTGCCGGAGAGAATTGCCGCCGCGATGATACCGCGAAGGATGAATGACATGACTCCATCCCAGGCGAATTCTCCGAAAAAGGCGCGGGGATTTCGACCGGGACCGTCGCTTTCCCGACCGAATGACCGTCTCCCACGATGGATGGCACGCCCTGAAGTCGCCACGGCCAAACGCTTTGCCTCGGATGGCCGCCATTCCACGGAGCGTTTTCGCGAAACCGGGGTCACATCTCAACGATGAGTATGCCGGCCCAGACTCCCCTGTCCGAGAACGCGCAGCTGGCCTTTTTCGGCGAGCCCGAGTGGACACCGGCGGTCCTGAGCGAGCGTCAGGCGGAAAATATTCGCAACGCAGCGAATCCGTCCGGCCGGCCAAACTCCGATGTCCTGCGCGGGTTTCTCCGGATTGAGCGCGGCCAGTTCGTCACCCGCTGGCAGGTGGATTTTCCCGCGCATCTCACCGAACAGGAGGCGTCGCTCTACGAACTTCCTTTTTCCACGCTGGGGAAAAAAATTGGCAAGGCTCGGGCGGACAATTGGTGGAAAAACCCGCACGCCGACCCGGCGCTGCGAGCGGCGCTGGCGCGGCTCGACCGGTTTCTGGTCACGCCGCGGGTCGAAGCGGACCCGCAATGGATCTGGATCGACCCGGGCTGGCTGCCCGATGCGTCACTCGTGACGGTGGCGCGCGACGACGATTTTGTGCACGGGGTGCTCCAGTCGCACATCTTCCGCAGCTGGTGGCGCGCGGCCGGACAAGCGGCCGACGCGGTGGCCAAACTGATGTCGTTTCCGTTTCCCTGGCCGGTCAAGACCGCCTATGGAACCCTCACGGGAATCCAGCAGGATCTGCGATTCGAAGTCGCCCGCGCCGTCCGCAACGGCGACCAGGCCCGCCTCGACGAGTTCGTCGCCACGGCGTTCGGTTTCCCCCTGCATCTCGACGAAGCCGAACTGCTCCTGCGGCTGCAGCGGTTGCACAAGAAGCGCTCGGGCGAAATATAGGTGGAGCGCGACCGCCGGGCGCGCTTAAGAATCGGACGAGGCCGGTTCAAGCCCTTCCGGTAGGGGCGGATGTCTCATCCGCCTTTGTCGCAATATTCCAAGGCCGGCACGGAGGCCGTCCCCTACCGATTGACGACCGCAAATATTCAAAAGCGCGCCCGGAGGTCGCGCTCCACCTTGGCGGGATTCGGAGATCCCGCCCTACATCGAACCCCGCATCACGGATGCTCGCCCACAAACTTCCACGACGATGTGTAGTCGCGGGGAAGCTTCAGGCCCATCACGTGCGCGCGGACCATCTCGATCGGCATGACCCCACCCTTCATGATGCTGTCGTGGAAATCGCGTTCCTTCATTTTGCCGGTCTTGACGAGGTCGTTGTACAAGGTGCGGAGCTGAATGGCGCCCATCATGTAGCCGACCTGGTAGAGCGGTGAATAATCGCCGTTGAACGAGCGGCGGACTTCGCCGGTGGCCGTGTGTCGGTCGTGTCCGACCTTGTCGACGAGGAAGTCGATGCATTGCTCCGGCGTCCATTTGCCCAGATGGAAATTGAGCGAAAAGATGATGCGGGCGCAGCGGTGCGTGCGCCAGAACAGCGCGCCGGCGCGATCCTCGGGCGTCTGCTGAAAGCCGAGATCCCACAGGTGAAATTCCCACCAGAGCGCCCATCCCTCGACGTAGAACGGCGTGTAGTACAGCTCGCGATGCTGGTTGTAGCGGTCCGCGTACCAACCCTGCAGATGGTGTCCGGGGATCAGCTCATGAAACACCGTCGCATGACAGAAGTGCGTGTTGTTCGCGCGCAGGCTGTCGAGCTTCTCCTTCTCATCCATCGTGTCGGTCGGAAACGAAACAATGATCTGGTCTCCGCCGAGGAAGAACGGATTCACCTTCTGCCACTGCGGCGACATCATCGTCATGAACCAGTCGTCGATCGCCAGCGGCGGCACGGTGATGAGGTCGCGCTTCGTGACGAAATCGACCGCCTCGTACGCCATCCGCGAGATCAGCGCGGGCTGCTCTCCCGGAGCGACGTAGTCGTGCTTCACCTTTTCCAGCGCCGCCTTCCAGTCGTCGCCATAGCCCATGTCGTGCGCGACCTTCTTCCATTCCGTCTCGCACCAGGCGAACTCCTTTTCCGCGACGGCGATCAACTCCTCCGGCTTGTAGGGCATCATCTCGTGTTCGAGATCCGCCGTGAGCCCGTCGGCGCCGATCGGATCGCCGATGATCGGATCGTCCTCGCCCGTCTTGATGCCGACGATCTTCTCGCGAAGAAACTTCGTGTAGTCGTCGATGGAAGCCGTGACCTTCTTGTACGGCTCGCGCACCCACCAGCCGAACTTTGGATCGTAGGAATCGTAGAATGAGAACCAGTCCTTGAGCGTGTGCTCGAGATCGCCAAGTCGGTTGGCGGCCCGGTAAGCCGCGATCCGGGAAACCTTCGGCGCATTCGCCGCCGGCTTGTCGCCCAAGCCCGACTCGAAAGCCTTTTTCGTCGCCTCGATCGATTTGCCGATCGCCGCGAGCGCGTCCGCGGAGGCCTCGGGATTGACGTGATCGAACTGCCGCCGCAGCTCCTGCAACGCCGCGATATCCTCGGCAAATGGCAGCGCGGGCGCCATCTCGGCGTTGCGCTTTTCCTCGCGCGCAATCAGCGCGAGCTCATAACGCATCTGCAGGCGCATCAGATGCCAGTCGATCCGCCCCTCCACGCCGAGCGGCTCGTAGGGCATCTGCTCGAGTCGCTGCTGCCAGGCCTGGTAAAACTCCTTCAGCCGCCGCAGCTGCAGCGCGGAGCCCTTGACCGTGTAGACCGCGAGGAGAGATTTTCGGTCGCTGGTGAATCGTTCGACGAGTTCGCGCAGTTCGCTCGACGAAGGCGCTTCCATCGTGGCGAGGTCAGGCGCGTACAGTTGCGCGTCGCGTCGCGGCTGGGCCGGCTGGCCGAAGCGGAAATCATCCGCCGCCCGGGCGGCGGAGGTGGCAAGAAACAAAGCGGACAACCAGCCAACAACTCGAAAGTTCATGCGCGAAGGGTAGTTCGGCCGAGTTTCGCCGATGAAAAGCCGCCCGCAAGCGTGGAGTGTTCGCCTCGGGTGTAGGGCGGCATTACCAAATGCCGCCCCAGGCGGAGCGCGTTGCCTCCAACGCGCTAAAGCGTCTTGGGGACAAGCCGCTCCACCAAAAATGACTTTCGCGGGTGATCGTTTGGCGGGGTTGGCAACCCCGCCCTACATCCTAAAACGTCCACTCCACCCCACCATACGCCCCCAATCCGAGCGCGGGATAGCCGTTCACCACTTCGTATTTTCGATCGAGCAGGTTCTCGATCCTGGCCTTCAGGGCGAAATGGCGCGTGGCCTGCCAGCGACCGTACAATCGGGCCACCGTGTAACCCGGCTGCGCGATCGTCGCGAAGGTCAACGCATCGACGTCCTCGCGATCCGCCGCGAACGCGAGGCCGAAGCCGGCGCTGAATCCGCCACCGAGTTCGCGCCAAGCATCCAGCGCGCCGCTGTGCCGCGGCCGGCGCAGGAGACGGTTGTCCTCGGATAGATTTCGGGCGTCGAGATATGCATACGATGCCCGCAATTTGAATCCGCGGAGGTCGATTTGCGCCGAGAATTCCACCCCTTGCGTCCGCGCGCGCTCCACGTTGACGACGGTGCTCGGGAACGACGCGAAATCATAAGTGATCAGATTGCTCAAATCTGTGCGGAATACGGAAGCGCTCAGGACGCCGCGATTGCCCGCCAGAAAATAGTCCACACCCGCATCGCCCCCGCGCGCGGTTTCCGGACGGAGGTTTGGGTTTCCGACGTAAAACGAACTTTGTCCGTAAAGATCGAGAAACCCGGGCGCCCGAAATCCCGTGCCGTAGCTCGACCGGAATTTCCAGCGATTGTCCGCCGTCAGCCACGCGGCAGTGACGCGCCCGGTAGTCGCTCCGCCAAACGTGTCGAACTGGTCGTGACGCAAACCACCGGTCAGGCGCAGGCCGCGCACCGGATTCCATTCGTCCTCTGCAAAAACGGCCAGCAGCGATTCGTGATGATCGATGTCGCCGAAGCCGGTGTTGACGGTATGATTGATTTCGCCGGTCGCTCCGACCGTCAGGCGCTGCCGGTCCCAGCCCGAATACGTCGACTGCCAGTCGGCCACGAGCCGCCGGTTCTTCACGACGGTCGTGTCGTCGCCAAACGGACCCGGCTCGTCGGCCACAAAGCGCCGGTCCTGCGCCCCGACGATCACGTGCGAAGTCAGCACGCTGCCGCGCCCGAGGTCGGCGAAGGCCGTGACGAGCTGGTTGCTCTCGCGGTCAACGTTGTCGGGATCGTTCGTGTAGCGATCACCCGGATCGCCGAAGCGATCGATGAATCCACGCCAGGTGGCGCCGATCGCGACCGACGGCGAGACAACGCGCTCCACGCGCAACGCCGTCGACAACTGATCGAGGGAATTGTTGGGCCTATCGTTGTCGGTGTGGCCGCCCGACGCCGAGAAACTCCAGCCGCCCGAGCCGTCTCCGCCTTGGGCCGAAATTGCGCCGTCAACCGTGCCGAACGAGCCCGCCTCCGCCGAAATACTACCCGAAGTGGGACCCTTTCCGGTTGCGCCTTGCAACGCGACCACGCCACCGATCGCGTCAGCGCCATAAAGCGTCGACTGCGGACCGCGCGCGACCTCGAGTCGATCGCCGGATTCCAGCGCCGATCCTCCCAAGGTCACCGCGTAGTCGGTGTTCGCATCATTCGAGCGAATGCCATCGACCAGGAAGAGCGTCTGGTTGGAATTCGCACCACGCAGGAAAACTGAGGTAACGGACCCCGGCGCTCCGCTCGCCAGCGCCGGCGCGCCCGGCACCAGAGCCAGGGCGTCGCGCAGCAACGGCAGCTGCATCCGCGCGACATCGTCGGCGGTGAGGACATCGACCGCGCTGCCGATCGTGGCGATCGGTTGCGGCGTGCGGGTGGCCGTCACCGCGAATGGCGCGAGGACATCCGGCGCGGACTCCTGCGCCGCCGATAAAACTGGAACCAGAATGCTGATCAAAAACGCCGGCGTCAGGCGGGTCTTACGCGTGCTTCGAGCGCGCGGCGAACGCGTCCGGAGGCCGCGTTCCACCTCACCAGAATTTGACTCGGTCGAAGGCGAGAAAAGGCGTCGTCGGTGCGGCGCCAGGATGGGAGTTTTCATGGTCTGCTGACTTGGAGCGCAAGAGCAGACCGGCCGCCGAAAATCTCCGGCAGTTCGCTCCACTCTCACTCTTCATTGGGCCCGGGTTGAGTCGGGCACGTGCGATGAAGATTTGTCGTCCGCGCGCGCACACGCGTGGACGCAGTGAGCTCGAACAGCCAGGTATTCGGACTCCGCATGTGAGCGCGAAGGATGAGATCTCCTCCGCGCATTCCTCGCCCCCGCCTTCACCCTTCGCGAACGAAGGATTGGCTTGCCCGGCGCCTGCCGCCGGTGGGGGTCTGTGATGCGTTACCGCAGCGCAACTGTGGCCGGTTTTCACGGCCTTCCCTGAATCTGATCGACGAGTTGAAAGAACCTCAGGCAGTTCATGCATCCTCCCGGGAGCCACGGTGAGCAAGTCAAAAGCCCATGCAGGGCTTGCATTTAGGCCAAAAAGCCTCCCGATATTCCGTCATAGATGGCATAACGCAGTCCGGCGTTGCATAATCATATCAACGCATCATGATATAAAGATACGTCTCTTGAAACCGCCTTCACCCACCGTCGCCGAAACCGCCCTCCGCCGCACCCTGGCCGAGCGCGTTGTCATCATCGACGGAGCGATGGGCACGACGATCCGCGGCTACAATCTTACCGAGCAGCAGGCGCGCGGCGAACGGTTCAAGGATGCGCCGAAGGATCTCAAGAACAACGGCGACATCTATTCGCTGACGCGACCGGAGGAAATCGGCGACATCCATCGGCGCTTTCTCGAGGCGGGCGCGGACATCATTGAAACGAATACGTTTTCCGCGACCGCGATCGGACAAAGCGAATTCTTCATCGAGGACCCGCGCGAAAAGGGCGGACGCAAGGATCCGGCCTTCTACGGCGAAGTCATCGCCAATCCGTACCTGCAGGAACTGGCCCACGACATCAATTTCCAGTCCGCCCGCCAGTGCCGCGACTGGGCGGATCGCATCGCCACCGCCACCGGCCGGCGCCGCTACGTCGCCGGCGCGATCGGGCCGCTGACCGTTTCGCTGTCGGTTTCGCCCGATGCCGACGACGCGGGGTTTCGCGTCATCACCTTCGACCAGGTCAAGGCCGACTACCGCCGCCAGATCCGCGCGCTCATCAAAGGCGGCGTCGACCTCCTGCTCGTCGAAACGATTTTCGATTCCCTCAACGCCAAGGCCGCCCTCGTCGCCCTCGAGGAGGTTTTCGCCGAGGATGGCGTGCGCCTGCCGCTCATGGTGTCGGCCGCGGTGGGACGCGGCGGCGAAACGATGATCTCGGCGCAAACCGTGGGTGCGTTCTGGACCGCCATCCGCAGCCACCAGCCACTCGCCGTCGGACTCAACTGCTCGATCGGACCCGACCTGATGCGTCCGTTTCTGGCGGAACTGGCCGGGAAGGCGGACACGTTCATCTCATGCTACCCGAACGCGGGACTGCCGAATCCGCTGTCGCCGACGGGCTTCGACCTCGGTCCGGCCGACATGGCGCGTTACCTCGGCGAGTTTGCCGACAGCCATCTGTGCAACATCGCCGGTGGCTGCTGCGGCAACACCCCCGAGCACATCGCCGCCATCGCGCAGGCGCTCGCCCCCAAGCCCGCGCGGTCGCTGACGATCGTGAAGCCCGAGCCGCGGCCGCTGCAGCTGTCGGGCTCCCTGCCCTTCACCCAGCAAATCGGCAACTTCCTCATGATCGGCGAGCGCACCAATGTCGCCGGCTCGCCGAAATTCGCCAAGCTGATCAAGGCCGGAAATTTCGAGGAGGCGGTCAGCGTGGCGCGCCAGCAGGTGGACAACGGCGCCAACGTCATCGACGTGTGCATGGACGATGGCCTGATCGACGGCGTGGCCGCGATGACCCGTTTCCTGCAGCTCGTCGGAAGCGAACCCGAGATCGCCAAGGTGCCCGTGATGGTCGACTCCTCCAAATGGGAGGTCATCGAGGCCGGCCTGAAATGTCTTCAGGGCAAGGGCATCGTGAATTCCATTTCGCTCAAGGAGGGCGAGGAGGCGTTTCTCGACCGCGGCCGTACGATCCTGCGCTACGGCGCCGCCGCGGTGGTGATGGCCTTCGACGAAAACGGCCAGGCGGCCACGTACGCCGAAAAAATCCGGATCTGCGAGCGCGCCTATCGCCTGCTCGTCGACCGGATCGGTTTCCCGCCCGAGGACATCATATTCGATCCCAACATCCTCACCGTCGGCACGGGCATCGAGGAGCACAATAACTACGCGCTGGATTTCATCAACGCGACCCGGTGGATCAAATCCCACCTGCCGCACGCCAAGGTCAGCGGCGGTGTCTCGAACGTCTCGTTTTCCTTCCGGGGCAACAATCCCGTGCGCGAAGCGATGCATGCCGCGTTCCTCTTTCATGCGATCAAGGCGGGCATGGACATGGGCATCGTCAATCCGTCGATGCTCGAGGTCTACGAGGAGGTGCCGAAGGATCTGCTCGAGCTCGTCGAGGACGTGTTGCTCAACCGCCGCCCCGACGCCGCCGAGCGACTGGTCGACTTTGGCGAAAAACTGAAGGCAGCGGGTACCGTGGTGGATCAGAAGGCAGGCATCGAGGTGCTCGAAGCCTGGCGCCGCGGCACGGTCGAGGAGCGCCTGAGCCACGCGCTGGTCAAGGGCATCGACGCCTGGATCGACGCGGACACTGAGGAGGCGCGCCAGAAATACGGCAAGCCGCTCACCATCATCGAAGGCCCGCTGATGGACGGCATGCGCGTCGTCGGGGACCTGTTCGGCTCCGGAAAAATGTTCCTGCCGCAGGTTGTGAAATCCGCACGCGTGATGAAGAAGGCCGTCGCCTACCTCCAGCCGTTCATGGAGCAGGAGAAAGCGGAGGCCGTCGCCGCCGGCGGCTCCGCGAAGGCCCAGGGCCGCATCGTCATGGCCACCGTCAAGGGCGACGTCCACGACATCGGCAAGAACATCGTCGGCGTCGTCCTGGCCTGCAACAATTACGAGGTCATCGATCTCGGCGTCATGGTGCCGTGCGAAAAAATCCTGGCGACCGCGCGAGAGAGAGGCGCCGACGTGATCGGCCTGTCCGGACTCATCACGCCCTCGCTCGACGAGATGGTGCACGTCGCTAAGGAGATGGAGCGCCTGGGCTTCAAGCTTCCATTGTTGATCGGCGGTGCGACCACCTCGGCCGCGCACAACGCGGTCAAGATCGCACCCAACTATTCCGAGCCCGTGATCCACGTGCTCGACGCCTCGCGCGTGATCGGCGTCGTTTCGCAATTGCTCAATCCCGATCACAAGCCCGGTTTCGTGGCGGATACGCGCGCCAAACAGGAGAAACAACGCGTCGAATTCGCCGACCGCAGCGGCGCGCGCAAACTGCTTCCGCTCGCCGAGGCGCGCGCCCGGCGCCAGCCCACCGATTGGGCGACGGTCGACATCCCGCGGCCGGAGTTCATCGGCACGAAGGTATTCACCAGCGATCAGCAGTCAGTGGTCAGCGGCCAACAGGCGGACAAGCTGAAGGTCCTCGGCCACAAACCCGCCGCGGGTTTGCCGCTCAACTCTCAACCGTCAACCGGCAACCCGGCCGAATTTCTTCCCCTGGAGGAAATCGCCCGCTACATCGATTGGGGACCGTTTTTCTCCTCGTGGGAACTGCACGGCCGGTTTCCGGACATCCTCCAGGACTCCGTCGTCGGCGCCGAGGCCACCAAGCTTTACGACGATGCGCAAGCGATGCTGAAACGCATCATCGCCGAGAAACGGTTCACGGCGCGCGCGGTGATCGGCTTCTGGCCGGCGAACGCGGTGGGTGACAGCGTCGAGGTCTATTCCGACGAGGCGCGCACAAAAGTCCTCAAAACCTTCCACTTTCTCCGCCAGCAAAACGAGAAGCCGGCCGATCAGTTCAATCATTGCCTCGCCGACTACATCGCGCCGAAGGAGAGCGGGCGGATCGACTATCTCGGCGGCTTCGCTGTAACCGCCGGTCACGGCGTGGAAGAATTTGCGAAGGAGTTCGAGGCGAAGCACGACGACTACAGTGCGATCATGGCGAAGGCGCTCGGCGACCGCCTGGCCGAGGCGCTGGCCGAGCTCATGCACAAGAAGGAACGCGACTTTTCGGGTTTCGGCCGGACCGAGAATCTCGAGATGAAGGACATCATCCGCGAAAAATATCGGGGCATCCGTCCCGCGCCGGGTTATCCCGCGTGCCCGGATCACACGGAAAAGCCGCCGCTGTTCGAACTGCTCGATGCTACGGCGGCGACCGGGATCACGCTCACGGAAAGCAACGCGATGTTCCCGCCCAGCAGCGTGAGCGGACATTATTTCAATCATCCCGAATCGAAGTATTTTGCCGTCGGCAAAATCGCCAAGGACCAGATTGAGGACTACTCGCTGCGCAAGGACCAGTGGATCGAGGTCAGCGAGAAATGGCTCGCGCCGTATCTGGCCTACTAACCCGCACGTTTGATGTAGGGCGGGATCGCCGAATCCCGCCAAGTGGCCCTAAGCGCGTGGAAGGCTCGACCCGCCAAGGTGGAGCGCGACCTCCGGGCGCGCTTGAATTCCAGCATTCGCCTTCTCGCCCGTCGAAACCCGCCGCCCGAATCCCGTCTGCTCTCAAGCGAGCAGTCCACTGTCCGTCAAATCGGGTGAACTCTAGCCTGACCCTGTCCGCCGATTGGTCTCTCCTATCGCTTCTGCGCAGCCCGAACGATCGCGGCTTCGAGCTGCGTCACCGAATAGCGCTCGATCAGATCTCGCGGTTGTCCGTCCCAACCGCCCACAACATAAATCTCTTCCCCGACACGACACGCCGCGGAATGCCGTCGCGGCACGAACGGAACTTCAATTTTCAGCCATTGGTCGCGTGCCGGCAGGTAGGCGGCGATCTGACCGATCGTTTCGTAGTCGCCGAAACAAACAATGGCACGACCGATGTCGACGCCGCTGTACGCGCTCAACTTGAAGGGCACCGGTCCGAGCTTCTCCCATTTGCCCTTGGTCAAATCGTAGCGGTCGCAACTCGAAGTCGCCATGCGCAACCCGTCGTAGCCGCCCAGAACATAAATAAATCTTCCGTGCAGGACGGCTCCCGCTTCCTTCGTCGATGGCATCGGCGGCCCATTGAGCCATTTGCCGGCGGACTCGTCCCAAATTTCGACCAAATTTGAACGGGAGAAATTTTCACGGTCGAACGGCGCCGAACCGCCGATGGTGAAGAGGAGATTGTCGACCTTGACGGCACTCAGGGCCCGACGCGCGGTGGGCATTCGAGTCAGGGTCCTCACTGTCAGCGTATCGACGTCGACTTCTTCCACCGTGCCCAAATGGAGGTCCGGCGGCGGACCTTCTCCCCCCACGATGACGAGCTTGCGGCCAAAGAGTGCCGCACCGTGAAAACGACGGGGCAGGATCTGCACCGGAAGGATCGACGATTTGCCGCTTCGCAGATCAACTCGCTCGATGCTGCCGAGCTCGAGCGTGACGCCATTTCCCCCGCCCGCCACGACGTAAAGCGCGTCGCCGTCGGTCACGACCGCGGTTCCGTATCTTCCTTTCCGAAGATGCCACACATCGGCTGACTCGTCAGAACCCGACGCGGCAGTGATAGCCAACAGGGCGCTGGCCAGTAGCAAGCCCCATCCGCAGGTGCGATTGCAAAGGGTCAGGTAGCTTTGCGGTTTGTGATATCTGAGAAGAATGGCCGTGGAAGGAGGGATACTTTTCGTGTTACGGCAGCGATCATGCCCGGGAAGCGGGTGCTCGCCAAGCGACGAATTCGAATTGGTCGTCCCCCTCTCGCCGGAACGCGTTCCCGCCAGGAGAAATCGCGCCATTGACTGCGCCATTACCCCGAAAACCCCTGCTCCGCGTCAATCCCCGCTGCCCACCACAAACCACAAAGCTGACCCCTCCGATTGCTCCGTAGTTACGAACCGCCTCCCGACCGTAGCTCTCGTATTTACGCCCCAGTCAAGGGGCATCCGGGACGACGCTCACGTCAAATCAGGTGAACCCTACGTTGAAGCCCTTTGGGATCGCCTATTTCTCATCGTTCGACTCTCCCTTGTGGATCGTTCATCGACGTCGCACGCCATCCTTAATCAAAAAAAATATTGCTCCTAACATACCTGCCGCAACAAATCCCAAAAGCAACTCGGATTCCTGCCAAGGTATGATCCCACATATACAAAACATGACCAAAGATATGTGCCATATCTTGGCCGCGCCAAAAGTAACTATTCCAAATATTATCACGCAAATAGATGCAGCCAGGTTAACTGCCAGTTTCGTCCGCCGCCAGAACCAGGTCGCTATTACACATACGGTCACTATACATAGTATGTTAATTAAAAAGTCTCTTAGGAAAGAATACGATATCATTAGACAGGGCGATTGGACGGGGTCAGGCGATTGGGGTTTGTGGTATTTGAGAAGAATGCCAGTGGAAGGAAGGATACTTTTCGTGTTGCTGCAGTGATCATGTCCGGGGAGCGGGTGTTCGCCAAGCGACGAATTCGAATATGTCGTCCACGTCTCGCCGGAACGCGTTCTCGCCAGGAACAATCGCGCCTTTGAATGCGCCATGACACCGAAAATCCCTGCTCCGCCTCAATCTCGGCTGCCACCACAAACCACAAAGCCTGACCTCGTCCGGCCGGCTCTGCGAAAGGTAGGGGACGATGTCCCATCGGCCTTTCTGTATTTTCACAGGAGACCGCAGAGCTCGCAGAAAACGGATACGGGATTCAGTCCGCTCTCAACTGAGCAGTCCACTGTCCGTCAAATCAGGTGAACCTCAGCCTGACCCCGGCCGGCCTGATATTTGCTAATTCTTCGCGGGCACAACCGGTGCGGGAACGGCCTGAAAAAATATAATGGTGTCCAAAGTTTGCGGCGAGGGACCAACAGCGGTGTGCAAATTGGCGACTCTCTGGCCAGGTTCGATTTGGCTGATGCTCGCTTTGACCGAGCCGATCGTGACTCGAGTGGAGGCGTTGATCTTGTAGGGGTGCATCGAATTGTCGGCCAGGCTCTTCAGCACGATGGTGCCACTCGTGGCGTCAACCGAATCGACGACAAGTCTTTGGCGTTGCACGCCGCCATTTCCCATGCTGCCGGCCGTGACCGACGAGACCGCCAAACCAAGGGAAAAGGCCACTGCCGTGACCGCAAAAAAATATCGAACTGAGTTCATTTTGGGAGTCTTTCGAAGCGGAGCAGGCCGACCGCGGCTCGCGGAGAGTCAACCTTTATGCCAGGCGCAGCGCCCCCGTCAACCTCGATGGGGACTTGACAAGGACATCCACCATAACCGGGGCAATCCGACGTTATCAGCCGGATCCGTCGGGGTTGGCCCGGCGGCCTCAAATCTCTCCCAGCCTTTCCCGCCCGGGCGGCGACGTGAAATCCAGCTCGGGCCCGAGCGGCACGATGCGCGTGGGATTGATGTCGTCGTGCGTGTAGTAGTAATGCCGCTTGATGTGGTCGATCCGCACGGTCGCGGCGACGCCCGGCCACTGGTACAAATCCCGCAGGTAACCGGAAAGCGCCGGATAGTCCGCGATCCGGCGCAGGTTGCATTTGAAATGCCCGACGTAGACGGCGTCGAAACGCACCAGCGTGCAGAACAGACGCCAGTCCGTTTCAACCGGCGTCCTGGCCAACAAAAAGCGCCGCGTGCGCAGGCGTTCCTCGCAACGGTCCAGCGCGGCAAAGACGTCACGGCAGCCGCGCTCGTAGGCCTTCTGGGTCGTGGCGAAGCCGGCGCGATAGACGCCGTTGTTGATGTGCTCGTAGATGTCCGCCGACCAGCGGGCCTGCTCCGCGGCGATTTCCGCCGGAAACAACGAGGCCCCGCCCTTCCCCAGCGAAGCCAGCGGACCGTCGAACATCCGGCAGATGTCGTCCTCGGAATTGTTGACGATGCGCCGCGTCTTCCGGTCCCAGAGCACCGGCACGGTCACGCGCCCGCGATAACCCGGTTTCGAGATCGCATACGCCTCGGCGAGAAATTGAAAGCCGTTGACCGGATCCTGACTGAATCCATCGCCGTCGCGAAACGCCCATCCGCGGTCGTCGCGCACGGGATCGACCGCGGTCAGGCCGATGGCGGACTCGAGTCCGTGGAGCGCGCGGACGATGATCGTGCGGTGTGCCCACGGACACGCGTAGCAAACGTACAGGTGATAGCGGCCAGCTTCGGCGGCAAAGGGAGTCGATCCGTCGGCGCTGACGAATTCGCGAAAAGCGTCCTCCTGGCGCTCGAATTCGCCGTCGCTGCTGATCTCGTCGGGGAATTGGCCGGCGGTGGGCATGGGGGAGTTTTGGTGAGCAGTGAGCGGTCAGCGGCGAGCAGAGTCCTCTACAGCATATTGGAATAAAATAGAGCCGATTTTCAGAAAAGGTATTGCCGCAAAAGGCGCAAAATGAATCCGCATCTACAGGAGGTAACAGAGGAAACGGGTTTCGGTTTTCACCGGAGATCGCAATGAATCTGTCCCCAATCTCTGCTCTTTCACGTGAAAACCGAGCCCTCCGTGTCTGCGTCGTTCAACTCTGATTGGCCACGTACAAAAGTGATCACTCGGTCTCCTTCGGTGGAAAACCTCTGCCCTGTTTTCTCGGCGATCTCAGCGACCTCCTGTAAACAATCTTCTGTCGATTGCCGAATGCCACTTCGTACCAAGGATCGATGAGGACATCGATCCCTACCGGCGGGGTTCGGCCCTTCGACAGGCTCAGGGCAGGCAACTCCGGCCTACACCCGGGCGGTCAGCACCTTTCGCTCGTGACGGGCGACCGCATCGAGCCACTCGCCTCCAGGCGGCACGCCGTCGCGGCGACAGAGTTCGTCCCACACCGCTCCGAGCGGCAGCGTTTTCGCGGCTTCCATGAGGCCGAGCCGCTCGTGTCCGCGGCCCGAACGTTCCGCCGCGCGCAGCGGCTTGGCCGGATCGAGCAGGCCGTTGAGAATCGCCAGGCGCGTCGCGCGCGCACCGATCACATAGGCGGCGAGCCGATTGATGGACGCGTCGAAGAAATCGAGCGCGACGAAGATGCGGTCCCAGGCGCCGCCGCGCGCGATCTCGAGAAACAGCTGGCGCACCGGATCGTCGAAGATCACGACGTGGTCGCTGTCCCAGCGCACCGGACGACTCGTGTGCAGCAGCAGGCGTGGATGGAATTGCAGCAGCGCCGACACCTTGTCCGCCACCGATTCCGTGGGATGAAAATGTCCGAGATCGAGGCACGGCACGATCTTTCGCGTCAGGGCGTAGCCGGCATAGAACTCGTGCGAACCCACGACGTACTCCTCGCTGCCGAGTCCGAACAGCTTCCCTTCGACCGCATCGACGCAATGCCTGGGACTCACGGACCGGTCGGAGAGAATCGCGTCGTACGACTCCACGAGACGGGCCCGCGGCGCCCAGCGATCTGCCGGGGCATCTTTGGCACCGTCCGGAATCCACTGATTGTTGACCGAGGGTGATTTCAATTCGCGGCCGAAGTGCTGCGCGATCCGCCGGCTCGCGCGTCCGTGATCGATCCAGAAACGCCGGATGCCGGCATCGGCGCTCGAGAGCGTGAATCCGGAATTGGCCTTCGGATGGGCGAAATAGGTTGGGTTGAAATCCACTCCCACCTTCGCCCGTTTCGCCCAATCGAGCCATCGCGCGAAATGCCGCGGTTCCAGCGCGTCGCGGTCCACCGGCTTCGAACCGGTCTCGGCGTAGAACGCGTGCAGGTTGAGTCGCTGTTTGCCCGGCAAAAGCCGGAGCACGACATCGAGGTCGGCGCGCATCTCGTCGCCATTGCGCGCCCGCCCGGGATAGCCGCCGGTGGCCATGATGCCGCCGCCGTCGAGACCCTCGATCGGCGTCTCGAGACCGCGCACGTCGTCGGCCTGCCAGCAGTGCAGCGAGATCGGCACCGACAGGGCGCGGCGGATCGCCGCTTCCGTGTCGACGCCGAGTTCGGCGTAGGCTTCGCGGGCGAGTCGGTAGGCGGCAATGCGGCGGGAGGTTTTCATGAGGTGGCTCCGGGTTGATACGAGATCGGGGAAAGTTGCGGCAGCAGATGACGGCGAAACGCAGCGAGGTCGGGCAACGCGCCCAGGGCGATGAGCTGGCTGCCGATGTTGCCGACGGCCGAGCCTTCGAGCGAGAGCGAGACGACGGGAAGTCCGGTGGCATCGGCCGTTGCCTGGCAGAGCAGGCGATTGCGCGAACCGCCACCGACCACGAGCAGCCTGTGAAATTTTCGGCCCGACAACGTCCGAAAGACATCGACCGCTTCCGCATGTCCGCGGGCCAGCGAGTCGCAGATCAGCCGGACATATCCCGCGAGAGTCCGCGGCGGACGCGCCCCGCGCCGGCGCAGATGCGCGTCGATCGCCGTGCGCATCAATTCCGGATGGAAAAATTCCGGACGCCCGACCTCGATCAGCGTGGACGGACGCGGTTCCCCGGCGGCCGCGGCGATCAAGCGCCGCCAGTCGGCATCATCGCGCGGTCGCGCGGAAAACGCCGGCAGGGTCTGCTCGAGCAACCACAATCCCGGACACGAACGCAGCGGACGGAACGAACCATCTCCCATCCGTTCATTGGAGATTTTCGCGGCCAGCGCCTTGGGTCCGACCAACGGAACGGCACTCTCGCATCCCAGCAGCGACCAGGTTCCGCAACTGAGATAGAGATCGGAGCCGTCCGCCTCGCCCGGAAAGGCGGCGAAGGCACAGGCCGTGTCGTGTCCCGGGACCAGAACCGCCTTGACTCCGCTCAGTTCGGGAAGGCCTTTCACGGGGCCCAGGATACGGGGCGAACGCGCGGGACGGCCAAACCAGCGCTTCGGAATCCCAAAATGACGGAGCGCGGCGGCGGACCAGGTCGAACCGCGGACGTCGAGCAGCTGCGAATGACTCGCGAGCGACATCTCGTTCACCATGCGCCCTGAGAGCAGGAAGTTGAAATACTCCGGCAGGAAAAGGCAGCGGGCCGCGGCGCGCGCAACCGAAGGACAGGCCTGCAACGTTTCCTGCAGTTGAAGGCTGGTGTTGTAGGGATAGTTCGGCAGGCCGGTGAGATTGTAGATTCGCCCGAGATCGCGCCGGCCCAGCGCCGCGGACAAACGCTCCGTGCGGCTGTCGCGATAAGCATAAACCGGATGCACGGGACGACCCTTGCGATCCACCAACACGTGATCGACCGCCCAGCCGTCCACTCCGACCGAGGCGAGGCGCGGGAATTTTTTGCGCGCGAGAGTGAGACCCGCGACGGTCTCGGTCCACAGGGTCGGCAGGTCCCAGTAAGCGCGTCCGCCCATCGTCCGAAACTGATTCGGAAAGCGGTGCACCTCCTCCGTGGCCAGGCGGTTGTCGTGCCACGTGCCGACGATCACCCGGCCGCTCGTGGCGCCCAGGTCGACCGCTGCGCAATGGAAAGTCCGGCTCACCGCAAAAAGGCCTCGTTGAGCCCGCCGTCCACCGCCACAATTTGTCCGGTCGTTTTGCCGAGGCGGGTTCCAAGCAAGAGGAAATAGGCCTCGGCCTGGTCCGCCGGCGTGATCGGCGATTTCAGGAGCGTGCGGTCGGCATAGAATTGCGCCAGCCGGGCGACGAGGACCTCGGTCGAGTCGCTCTCGCTGTGCGGCAGCTTGTATTTTGCGAGCGAGCCGATGACGCGATCGCGCGGAAACATGGCCGAGCCCTGCACGACGGTGGCCGGCGCGACGCCGTTGACGCGCACCAGCGGCGCGAGTTCGACGGCCAGTTCGCGCACGAGGTGATTGGCGGCCGCCTTCGAAACGTCGTACGCCGTCGAACCCTTCTTGGAAACGACCGCATTCGCCGAGGTCGTCAGCACAAGATTGCCCGACAGTCCCTGTTCGCGCCACGTGCGCGCCGCCTCGTCACCGACCAGATAGCTGCCGGTGACATTGATCGCGAAGGTTGTCGCCCATTTCTCATCGGGAATTCGACCGGAGGTGTCGGACGGAACGAAAATGCCCGCCGTCACGCAGATGCTGTCGAATCCGCCATAGGCCAGCGCCACCGTGTCGAGCATGCGCCGAATCGAGGCGCGATCGGTGATGTCTCCCGCCGCCGCCAGTGCAGGGCCGCAGCCGGACGGGCCGGAGCCCGCGACTCCGATGCCAAGTCCGTGCTTGCGGGTGATTTCCTGCGCGGTTGCCCGGGCGGACGCCTCGTCGCGATCCACGGCCACGACGTGCGCACCTTCGCGGGCCACGCGCAGGGCGGTTTCGCGGCCGATGCCGGAGCCGGCGCCGATCACGATCACAACTTGGCGGGCGAGTTCCTTTTCGGCCGGCATGCGTCGCAGCTTGGCTTCCTCGAGCTGCCAGTACTCGATGTCGAATGCCTCCTGCGCGGGAAGCGACACGTAGCGATCGATCGCCTCGGCGCCGCGCATGACCTCGACGGCGCAATTGTAGAATTCGGCGGTGACGCGCGACTCGGACTTGTCCTTGCCCCAGGCGATCATGCCCAGTCCGGGAATCAGGATGACGCGCGGATTGGGATCGCGCATGGCGGGCGAGTCGGCGCGTTTGTGCGCGCGATAATAGGCCGCGTATTCCTCGCGATATTGCGGGAGACCGGCCGCGAGCAATTCCTTGAGTTTGGTCACGTCGCCCGACGCGGGATCCCAGTCGACGAACATCGGCTTGATCTTCGTGCGCAGGAAATGGTCGGGGCAGGACGTGCCCATCGCGGCCAGGCGCGCGGCGTCGCGGGAGTTGACGAAGCGCAGGATGGGCGCGTCGTCCTGAATCGTCGCGATGAGGCGCTTTTCCGTCGAAAGTTGTCCGCGCAGCCAGGGCAGGATCGACGCCAGAATGCGCCGGCGACTGGCCTCATTCGGACCCGTACAGCGCGCGCCGCCGAAGGCCATCGCATCTCCGCCCTTTTCGGCGTACTTTTTTTCGACGAAGGCGGCCGCTTTCTCGATGCAGTCCAGCGTGTGAAAATAGCAGGCCTTGTCGTCGTCCGCCCAGGAAATGAATCCGTGCTGACCCATCATGATCGCCCGCGCGGACGGATTTTTCGCGGCGATTTCCTGCATCGCCAGTCCCAGCTCGAGGCCGGGGCGCATCCACGGCACATAGGCCATGTGGTCGCCGAAGATTTCGCGCGTCAGCTCTGCACATCGGGATGACGCCGCGATGGCGATGATGGCATTCGGATGCAGGTGGTCGACCTGCTTCCCCGGCAGGAAGCCGTGCAGAGGCGTGTCGATCGAGGGCGCACACGGATTGCCGTTGAACGTGGTGAACAGATATTGCCCGGGCGCCTCGTCTTCCGCAGGCGCCTTGAGTCCCCGATCCGGACGCTTGCGGTAGCGCTCCCGCAATTCCTCGAGGCGCGTCTGGTAGAGTGAGGCGAAATTGGCGCGGGTGCCGGTGCGCAAATCGCCGCCGGAGCCCTTCACCCAGAGGACGGGAACGGTGGCGCCCGTGAGTGGGTCGACGCCCGTGAGCTTCGCGGAGGTGTTGCCTCCTCCCGTGTTGGTGATGCGCTGGTCCGAGCCCAGCAGATTGGAGCGGTAGATCAGGCGATCCACCGGATCGAGTTTGGCGGCGGCGGCATCATCCCATTTGGCGTCAACGTGGCGATAGGCAGTCATGGCGAAAAAGTTCAGACAAGGATCAGGCGTTGGGCGGGCAAATGGATGCCTGCCGCGGCGAGCCGCGCAACCGTGGCGTCGGTGACCAGTCCGATTCGGGACCAGTCGGCGACCGCGTGCGGGGTGCGGGTCCCGAGCTTGGTGTGATCGAGCAGGAACCAGGCGGCGCGAGTGCGTTGCAGCACGGCGCGCTGAAACGCGGCGATTTCCGGATGCGAGTTGCTCACGCCCGATCCATCCATGCCCTCCCCGCCGAGAAAGGCCGCGGCGAATCTCCATTTGCCCAGCGCCGCGATCGCCTCGGGACCGAACAGCACCGCCTGGCGGTGGAGGTATGTACCGCCGAGCACGTGCAGCTCGAGACCGGGCACGCCGCCAAGCACGTTGGCGACGGGCAGGCTGTTCGTCACCACGACCAGTCGCGAGGCACCGCCCCGCCGCGCCAACACGCGCGCCAATGCCTGCACCGTCGTACCGGCGTCGAGAAAAAGCACGCCCTGCCGAGGAACCTGTCGGGCGGCGCCCGCCGCCACGCGCCCCTTGGCCGTCCGGGCGCGGCCCGCCCGCTCGCCGACCGACGCGAAGGCCGCGTTGTAGTCGGCCAGCGCGCCGCCGTGCGTGCGGGTGATGCGTCCGTCCGCCGCCACCGCCGCCAGATCCCGGCGCGCCGTCGCCGGGGAAATGTCGAGCCGGCGACAGATCTCGCCGACCGGAAGAAATCCGTCCGCGCGGATCAGGCCGCGGAGGCGTTCGCGGCGCCGGGCCACCTCATGGAAGGGCACGCGCATGGGAGGGACAGCGACTCAATTTATATGAGCGATGTCAATCATATCGGGGCGGCCCCTAGGATCGCGACTTGAACCAGGTGCCGACGCCGATGATGACGGTCGACAGCACCAGCGCGGCCACGCCCATGCCGATGAGACGGTGGGCTTTCCGGCTCGAGCCGCGCCATTCGTGCAGGAGCCAGCCCCACATCGTGGCGAAGATGATGATGCTGGCCATGTGCAGCGTCCACGAGGCGAACCTGAACTCGCCCATCTGGGTTTCGCCCATGGTATAGAAGAAGAACTGCAGGTACCAAGTGGTCCCCGCCAGGGCGGAAAACAGATAGTTCGCCAGCAGGGGCACGTTGCGCTCGCCGTTGGGTCCGGGCGGCGGCTGACCCGGTCCGTCCTTGATCTCACCGGAAAAGTACTGATGCCCGGTGCGGTTGCGGGCGTGAAGGATGCCGCACCACACGAAATTGGTGGCCGCGCCGCCGACGAGCACAACGCACAGCTTGGGCAGTCCGCTCCAGAGTCGGCTCGTGCCCGCCGCCACCGACGCCTCACCGATCGGATTGCCCGCGGTGAGTGCGAACGCGAAGCAGGCGCTCATGATCCCGCAAAAAGTCGCGACCAGGATGCCCTTGGTGAAATTGAACTCCGCAATGGCGGCCTTCTTCTGCTCGGCGGGCATCTCGCGCTCCTTGGTCAGGCCGGCCAGCGCGGCAATTCCGATGCCGAGGAAGCACACTGCAACGCCCGCGAGCGTGATCTGCCCCGGCGTCGACGCGGCGATCTCGCGCAAGGTCTCGGGCACCGGCACGGAGGGCACGAATGACTTGAAGATCGGCGGCAGAAGCGTGCCGAAGGCCGCGCAAAAGCCGAGCGCCACGCCCGTACCGAGCGACATGCCGAGATAGCGCATCGTCAGGCCGTAGGTGAGTCCGCCGAAGCCCCACAACGCACCGAAGAGCATGGTCCATCCAAGGGTAGCGGCGGACTGATGGGAAAGCACGCCGGGAAGGTCGCGCGTGAGCAGCGCCGCGAGGATCCAGGGGCACACGACCCAGGAAAAAAATCCGCCCGTCATCCAGTAGGTTTCCCACGACCATCGCCGGACGCCCTTGAAGGGGACGTAGAACGAACCGGAGGCCAGACCGCCCAGCCAGTGGAAGACGACGCCGAGGAAGGGATTGGGGTTCATGCACGAAACCGGGGTGAAGGCGCCGGGGCGGGCGCGACGCGAGGGATAGCCGCGTTGGACCGGGGCATGCTGCCGGCGTTATGATCACTTTCAATCATATAATGTTGGGCGGACTGACGTAATAGATCGGCCGCGAAAAAATCGCGTCAAGGTAGGGCCAAGTTGGCTTTTGTTTATCCCGCTCAGCCTCGCGTCACGAGATTGGGCATCGGGTGAATCTCGTAGCGGAAGCCCAGGCCGGACTTGATCGTCGGGTCGCTGGCGCAGAGGGCGGCGACATCGACGTCGTCCGGCACCTCCCAGATACCGACGCCGAAAGCTCCCTGCGGATCGGCCACCGGCCCGAAGGCGACCGCCCAGCGCTTCGTCGCAAATTCCCGCAGGTACAGCGCGTGCTCCCGCATCAGGCCCATCTCGGCGGGAGTGAGCGTACGCGCGAAATCCGGCCGGGGAGCATGCAGCTTGGCGTAGAAATATTTCATGCGCCCACTCTGGCACGGGGAGTCCGCGGGCTCAAGCTGCCTCGATGCCCAGTCCAAGGCGGCCCCAGAAAATCAACCAAACCAACCAACCTTCACATAATAGATACCCTCGTGCACGGGAAGTTTGATCGTTCCAAATACCCCGCGGGTGATATCACAAATTGTGTACGCCTCCTCCGGTTTATCCAGCTTCGCATTCCAACTACCGTACAAATCGATGGAATGCCGTAAGCCAATAAATCTTACCGAATACAATCCCGGCACAAATTCCCACTTCCCCCGAACGTCGTAGGTCTTTCCATCATGCGCTATGATCTGCTGTCGAAACTCGCCTGTCTTGAAGAGCTCCAGTTTCTCGCTTCCCCCTTTCGGGAAACTCACTTTGTAGGTTCCAGCCAACTCGGCAGGGGTAACGTCCTTCCACACACAAGCGCAGCTACCCGCTATGCATAAGAGTCCGATGGACACTATCCAGAATCGCCTCATTTGCATTTCTCGCTGATCCTAGAGTTCGCTAGATTGGCCGGCAAAAGCGTGTGCGTCCCGCAAATTGACGGCGTATTTGCAGCATATGCAAATGGCAAACCCTGATTCCGCTCGGTTGTCCTAGCCCAAGGATGGAGTGGCGAAAAGGAGCGAACCGTGAATAGTCCCGTGCATCCTAATAGCCGACGGCCCCGGCTTGGCGACTAACGCTAACGCCGGTGCGAAAATCGGTCCTGCTGCTGCTCATCGGACAATGCGACCCGCGTCGATGCCGTGGCCAAGAATGAAGTCGGCGCCCACGGCCCCTACCACTGCGTGTTCGCGGTCAAGCCCGAGGAGCGGGCGCAGCAGATAGACGGTCTCGATGCCCGTGCAATGGGCGCCGATGAAGTTCTGCACGCCAAACTCCTTCAGCTTCTGGCCGGTCCAGGTCACGGTGGCATCCGAGGCGTTGAAAAGGTGGATGCCGCCGATCAGGGCGTGCACGGGCTGCGGTCCCAGGAAGCTGCGCGTGTAGTCCACGATGTTCACCACCCCGGCATGGCCGCAGCCGGTAACGATCACGAATCCCTGCGCGGTCACGCACACCAGGGCGATGTCCTCCCGAATCGTGTCCTCCACCACCCCGTTCGGACCCTTCACCTTCCCGTCGCCGCTCCAATTGCGCTCCGGGTATTTTCGCGGCACGGGACCGGTGAGCCAGATGCCCGGATACAATTCCATCGGTGCGGTGTGGGTGAAGAAACGTCCCCCGGTCGCCTCGTACTGCGGCTTGATTGCGATCATCGGGTTGCTCTCGCCCGGTGTGCCTTCCTCGGTGCGGGAATAGAAAATGCCCTCGCCCACGTGCGCGAGCGCGAGGGCATTCGGTGACTTCGCCGCCATGGCTTTTCTCAGCGTCAGGAGGCCACCGACATGATCCCAGTGCGAATGGCTGAGAATGACGTCGGGAACTTCGGAGAGATCGATGCCCAGCGTCTGGGCATTCTTCAGGACGAGATCCTCGTGCGCCCCCGTATCGAACAGGATACGGTGTCCATCCGCTTCGACCAGCGCCGAGAACCCCCATTCACCCAGCGCCTGTCCGTCGGCGAGCATGGTCGAGAGGATCGTGACCTTCAGCTTTGATACTTCGCCCGTCGCGGCACTCGCGACCGCAGCGATCGAAAGCCACAGGAAAAAGATTCTGCTCCACGTCTTCATGCCCTCATTGCGGCAGGTCTGGCCGCGGATGTCAGGCGCGAAGAAACCGGGAGATGAACCGACTCATCGCTTGCCCCGCCCCGCCCGACCGTCTTGGATGGCCCCGATGCGATTCGCCTTCCTCGCCGACGGAAAACTTTTCCTCAAGGAGGACGGGCGTGAAGCGGTGGAAATCGAAAGTCCGTTTGCGCTCGAGGCCGCCGACCGCGCGGCGGCCCGCAGCGAGCGACAGGCCTGGAAGCGGGCGCACGACGGCACCAGCGGACCGTTCGCGTCGCGGATGATCTGGGGCCGGCAGGCCGGCGATCACCAGGATTGGCATCCGGTGATGCGCAGCCTCGCGCGCGGCGCGCAAGCCGGCGAGCTGCTCTACGCGCAGGCGATGTCGGCCAGCGCGGGCCTTTTCCGCTATCGGCTCGAGACGCGCGAGGAATACCGGTTGTTCCATCGGCAGGACTTCGATGCCTGCGGTGTCAGCTGCGATGCGGCCTCCGGGCGGATCATCGTCGCCAGCCGCTCGAAGGATGAGCTCGGAAAACTGCAGCGGATCGACAGCGCCGACCGGCGCAACGACTGGCTGACGGCCGGCGATGGGCATGACTCGAATCCGAGCCACGACTCCGCCAATCCCGCGGTCATCTATTTCCAATCGAGCGGCGTCGGTCGGGACGAACGCGGCCAGGTCGCGGCCCTCGGGCCCGCCGCGATTCATCGGCTCGACTCGGCTTCCGGCGAAATGACGACCGTCATGGAGGACGAGAATTGGGATTTCCTGCTGCCCAAGTCGGATCGCGCGGGCGCGCTTTACTATATTCGCCGGCCGTATCGCTCGGGCCAGACCGTTTCGCTCGGCCGCAGCTTCAAGGCATTTCTCACGGTGCCGTTCACGCTCGCGAGCGCCGCGTTCGGATTTCTCGATGCCTTTTCGCGCATGTTCGGGAAAAAGTCGCTGCGGCCGGCCGGAGGCGGTTCTGATTTGCCGCACCAACGCAGTCGCTTCGCCACTTTCCATGATACCACCGTGGAATTGGAAAAAGTCCTCGAGCAGCGGGACCGCAAGGGTGACGCGGCGCAGCTCGTGCCGGCGACCTGGGAACTGATTCGTCGCGATGCCAGCGGCGATGAATCCGTGCTGGCCCAACATGTCGTCGCCTTCGACCTGGCACCCGACGGAGCGGTGGTTTACTCGGATGGACTGCGGGTGTGGTCGGCCGGACCCCCGAGGCAAAAGCTGCTCGACGGGCACGTCGTGCAGTCGGTGGTGATTGTTTAGAAGCGAGTGGCAGGAAGATTTGGCCGCAAAAGGGCGCAAAGAACGCAAAAGAGATCCAATTCCCGATCCGAATAATTCCGTCGTTACCCCACCCACGATCGCATCGGAATGAATTTTGTCGGAGGGTTGGTATTGGAGGTAGGAGCCGGCTTGAAGGCGATTTGCTTGGGGTGGAACCGGACCTCCGGGCCGGTTTTTCGAAAAGGATATTAGTCGGCTGTCGGAATTCTAACGCGCCCGGAGGTCGCGTTCCACCAGATCGCCTGCAAGCAGGCTCCTACCTCTCGCTTCGGGCCGAGTTTTGAAACCGCGGCGGAAATTCTGAAACTTTTCACGGCTTCGGCGGTTTATTTTGGTTGTCCCGCGGGATTTCATTTCGAAGGCCCGGGAAAACACACACCTTCACTCATGAGCCGTATCATCGACGACGTCCGCTACAGCGTGCGGACGCTCTCCAAATCTCCGGGCTACACGGTCATCGCGTTGGTGACGCTCGCCCTCGCGCTCGGTGCCAACACCGCGATTTTCAGCGTCTTTTACGCCGTGATGCTGCGCCCCCTGCCCTATAACGAGCCCGAGCGCATCGTCAGCGTGCTCGAGGCGCCTCCGGGCGGCGGACGGAACGGGATCTCGACCCTCAACTTCCTCGACTGGCTCCACCAGAACAACTGCTTCGAATACCTGGCCGCCGAGACCGGCGGGTCCGCGAGCCTTACCGGCCATGGCGACCCGGTGGAAATCGGCGGAGCCAAGGTGTCGGCGCACTTTTTCGACATCTACGGCCTGAAGGCGGCCATGGGGCGCACGTTTCTCGATGGCGAGGACACCGCCGGCAAGGACCACGTCGTCGTGCTCAGCCACGCGCTGTGGCAGACGCAATTCGGCGGCGATCCCGCCATCGTCGGCAAGAACATCGAACTCGATGGCGAGCCGCACGTCGTGATCGGCGTGCTGCCGGCCGGCACGCCGTTCGAGCGCGACTGGATGAAGATGTGGCGCCCGTTGACGTTCAAGCCCGACAACATGACGCGCGATTTTCACTGGTTCGGCGCCATGGCGCGCCTGAAACCCGGCGTGACCCTCGAGCAGGCCCGGGCGCAGATGGACGCGATCGGACGCCGCATCGCCCACGACTTCCCGGCGTCGAACAAGGGCTGGGGCGTCAGCATCGAGCCGCTGACCAACATGGTCACCTGGCCGCAGCTGCGTCAGTCGCTGTGGGTGACGCTCGGCGCGGTCGGCATGGTGCTGTTGATCGCCTGCGCCAATCTCGCGAACCTCACGCTGATGCGCGTCGTGGGACGCGAACGCGAAATCGCCATCCGCGTGGCGATCGGCGCGGGACGCTGGGCCGTCGCCCGTCAGTTTCTGGTGGAGAGCCTCGTACTGTCCCTCGCCGGCGGCGCACTCGGCGTGGCGGTGGGCGAACTGACGATGGCCGGGATCAATCACGTGATGCCTTCGTATTCGCTGCCGCACGAGGCCGACGTGCGGCTCGACGGCATGGTGCTTCTTTTCGCCTTCGGACTTTCGGTGCTGACCGGATTCGTGGTGGGGCTGCTGCCCGCGCTCCACGCCGCCCGGCCCGATGTTTCCGCAGCGCTCAAGCAAGGTGGCAGCGCGACGGCCGGATCCAAGCCGCGGGTGCGGCACGGCCTCGTCGTGGCGGAGGTCGCCCTCGCGTTCGTTCTGCTTGCCGGCGCGGGCCTGTTGTTGCGCAGCCTCGACAAGCTCGCGCACGTCGACCCCGGATTTGACTCAACTGATGTGCTCACCTTCGGACTTCCGATCGGCGACGATCGTTATCCCGACATGACTGCGCGCCTGGCCTACATCGAGCAAGTCCGGGAAACGATCGCCGCGCTGCCCGGCGTCAAGGATGTCGCCTACACGTCCGCGCTGCCGATGCAGGGTTGGGGCTATGGCATGCCGTTCCAGATCGCGGACCAGGAAAAGATCGATGTCGCGAACCGGCCGGCGTGTTTCTTCAAGATGGTGAGTGCCGACTATTTTCACGCGCTGGGCATTCGCGTGACGCAGGGCCGCTCGCTGGCGCGCACGGATCGTCACGGCACGCCGCCCGTTGTCGTCATCAACCAGGCCATGGTGCAGCGCTTTTTCAAGGGCGCCAATCCGATCGGAAAGCGAATCCTCGTCCAGGAAATCGTGCCGAACAAGACCCAGCTCGGCCCCGAAATTCCGTGGGAGGTCGTGGGCGTGGTTGCGAACGAGTACGTCGGAGGTTCGGACGAAAAGACCGAGGAGAATCCCGGAATGTATGTCACCGAGGATCAGAGTCCGGCTTCCTACGTCGCGTTCGCCGTACGCGGCGCGAACGACACCGGTCTGCTGCGCGAACCCATCAAGGCGGCGATTCATCACCTGGCGGCCACGCAGGTCATCCAGGAAATGAAGACGCTGGAAACGATCAAAAAGGAATCGCTGGGCGACAATCGATTCCGGTCGATGCTCCTGAGCGGATTCGCCCTGGTCGCGCTGGTGCTCTCCGCGGTGGGCATCTACGGCGTCATTTCGTACTCCGTTTCCCAGCGCACCAAGGAAATCGGCATTCGCACGGCACTTGGCGCCGGACGCGCCGATGTGCTGCGGCTCATTTTGCGTCATGGCATGGGACTGACCATTCTCGGTCTCGTCCTCGGCGTTGGTGGCGCTTTCGGATTTGAAAAGATGCTCGGCAGTCTGCTGTTCGGGGTCGGGGGTCGTGATCCACTCACGCTGGCGATTGTGGCCGGGCTGCTGGGCCTCGTCGCGTTTCTCGCCTGCTACCTGCCCGCCCGTCGGGCCACCAAGGTCGACCCGGTGATTGCGCTGCGGTCGGAGTGAGAGCGGAGGGGAAGTAAGCGGTGAGCAGTGAATAGTGAGCGGGAAGCAGTGGGCGGCAGGCGTTAGTCCTCTCGGACCGTGATGAGTTGGGATGGGAGGTGCGTTGGAGGGCGGACGACCTCGTCCGCCGCCGGCCCTCGAAGCGAAAATCGGCAGAAATTCGAACGCCGCTCGCGCAACGGAGGTCTCCGGCAGGCAGGTCGCCCGCCCTCCATCAATACACCGATCCGCAATATCCGTGAGCGCTTCCCCGGCACTGGCGCGTTGACTCGCCTTGGCCACGCATCACCTTCCCCAGACCGGCGCCCGGTGCCGGATCATGACTGCAAACGCTGCATCCTCGCCGTCGAAATTTGCTTTCGAGATCCGATACGATCGGCCGTTAAACTCGCTGCAGAATCGCGATTTCAAGGGCGAAGGCCGGCTGGTCGTCCGTCCGGACGGGCCGACCTACGCGTTCACGGGCGAGCCGCGTTATCCCGGCGCAGGCGTCCCGGCGGAACGGGTTTTCGCCGCGCGGGAGATTTCCGACGTGGCCTGCCATGGCGCCGTCGTCCAGTTCACCCGCACCGATCCGCTGCAGTCCCGCTCCGGCGCACCCTTTGTCTTTCACTGCCAAAACGACGCCGAAGCGCAGGAGATCGTCAGGCTGTTGCCCAAGCATCTGGGGCTCGAACTGTTGGAACAAGAGAAATTCACGGCGCAGTTGCGTGCGGTATACGGCACTTCTCCTGCCTGGAAATCGGTGACGGCGGTCATCATCGCCCTGAATCTCGCGATGTATTGCTTGATGGGACTTCTCGGCGCCGGCTGGTTCTCGACCGAAAGCATGCGGCCCTATGTCAACTTCGCCGCGAACAACGGCGCCGCGACCACCGACGGCGAATGGTGGCGGCTGCTGACCTCGATGTTCACGCATTTTGGCCTGCTCCACCTCGCGCTCAACATGTGGGCCTTGTGGAAGTCGGGACTGGAGGCCGAACGACTTTTTGGGCGACGGTTGTTCGCGCTGATTTATCTGGCGAGCGGCCTCACGGGCGGCCTGACCTCGATCTTCTGGCACGGCGACAAGGTGTGGAGCGCCGGCGCATCCGGAGCCATCTTCGGCGTCATCGGCTCGCTGTTCGGTTTTACCCGCCGCCAACATCGGACCATTCCGCGGTCCGTGCTGCAGCCGATGATGCAGAGCACGATCGCGTTCGCCGGCTACAATCTGCTCTACGGCCTCGCGCGGCCGACCATCGACAACTCCGCGCACATCGGCGGGCTGATCGGCGGCGTCCTCTTTGGGTGGCTGCTGGCGCTGCCGGTCGATGCCTCCGCCCGCACCCGGCTGGTGGTGCCGCGTCTCTGCCTCGGCTCCGCCGTGCTCGCAGGCATCGTGGCCATCGGCGTGATCTTCGCCCCGCACTTCAACTATCGAGTCCGGGACGAGCTCGCGTACGATCAGGTCAACGAGACCTTTCAAACGCGCGAAACGGAATTCTTGAAGCACAATGTCGACGTGCTCAATCATCTCGACGGTCCCGCCAAGGAGGCCGCGCATGCGACCTGGCTCAACCGCGAGATGATTCCCTACTACGCCGACTGGCGCGGGCGCCTGGCGTCGCTCTCGCTGGCGCCGGACAAGCAAACGGGTCGCTCCCGCGACGCGCTGGTGGACATCCTGGATGCTCGCCTGCTCAGCCTGCACCATCTGGCGGATGGGCTCGGTGCCCACGACCCGCAGGCCGTCCAGCGCTACGCCGCGGAGCAGCAGGCCGTTTCCGCAAAGATCGAGGCGTTCGAGAAGCGGAAGTAGGCGGGAAAAATTGCCGCAAGAATCGAACTCCAATACGTGGGTATTGGCCGAAAGGTAGGGCGGGACCGCTGGGCCCGCCGTCAGG
>DASZXI010000051.1:0-11809 GCA_035545955.1 Candidatus Didemnitutus sp.
GCTCGTTGGTGGGCGAGAAGCACAAACTCGAGTCGTTGGGACATGGGGGTATGGGTGCACCACGGCATCCCATGGTGTTACCCATGTCTCCGAACACCTGTCACCCATGTCTCCGGTCCTTACAGTCCTCATCGATCCGTGCCCTTCCTATTTCCGCAAGCGCATGAACCACGCCATCACACCGCGCGGCAGGAGCCAGTTGGCCGCCAGAAAGAGCTTCGCATGGCCGGGGACATTGTAGCGCGCCGCGGGTCGCCGCACCGTCAGCGCCTTTTCCACCGCGGCGGCGATCACCTCCGGTCCGACGGCACGGCGGCGAAGCTTGTGGCGAGCCTGGCGGACGCCTTCGACGAACGGTTGATACGGACCGTAGTCCTCGCCCACCTCTTTCGACGCCGCGTCGGCCGCGGAGCTGAAATCGGTCAGCACAAAGCCCGGACGAATCAACGTCACGTCCACCCCGAAAGGCTTGAGCTCGCCGCGAAGGCCGTCGGCGATCGCCTCGAGCGCATGTTTCGTGGCATCATAGACGCTCGTCAGGGGCCGCGCGATGCGGCCGGCCACGGATCCCATCAGCACGATGCGGCCCGAGCGGCGCTCGCGCATCCCCGGGAGGACCAGCTGCGTCAGCGCGACGAGGGCAAAGATGTTGGTCTCGAAGTTTTTTCGCACCAGATCCACCGGCACGCGCTCGAGCGGACCGCGCACGGCAAAACCGGCGTTGTTGACGAGGGCGTCGATGCGGCCGAAGCGTACCACCGCCTCGCCGACCAGATGATGCCGGTCGTGCTCATCCGTGAGGTCGGCCGGCACCAGCACCAGCCGCTCTCCGCCCGGATCCAATTCACCAGCCAGGGCCTCGAGGCGGTCGAAGCGCCGCGCCGCCACGACCAATTTCGCTCCGGCAGCGAAAAGGCGCCGGGCCGTCGCTTCGCCGATGCCGGAGGAGGCTCCGGTGACGATCACGACCTGGCCGGCGAGCGCGGGCATGCTCGGCGCGACTACTGGGAGTCGTAGATCTGGACGCGGGTCCAGTAGCCTTTGCAGCGTTCGACGAATGCGAGATGGATCGGATCCACCTGATAGGCGTCGTGGGCGGCGACGTCGCGACACTCGACGATCAGGGCGCAGTCGAAACTTAGGTCGACCACGGGACGCGCCTCGGTCTTGGCGGGTCCACCGATCGCGATGCGCGTCACCGCCTTGATCTTGGCCAGCGATTCGACGCCGCGCTGGAAATCGGCCCGCTGTTCGGTGGTAAGGCCGGGTTTGAGCCAGAAATAAACACAGTGAAATAGCATGACCTCGCGATGAAACACCCGCACCCGCGCGGTGGCAAATTCCGATTGCGGATGCCGTCGCCGTGGCTGCACTGGCAGGACTCCCATGAAAATTCTTGCCGCGCTGGCCTCGAGTCTTGTCGTGGTCGGCATCGTGGCCGCCAATTCCTCGGATCATCTTGCGCCCGCCTCATTGTTTTCGGACCACGCGGTCCTGCAATGCGACCAACCGGTCCCGATCTGGGGCGTGGCCGCTCCGGGCAGTCGCGTCACCGTCGCCCACCGCGGACAAACCGTTTCATCTCTCGTCGGACCCGATGGGAAGTGGACGGTTACGCTGGCCGCCCTCCCCGCCACCGCGAGCGGCGCCGCTCTGGTGATTTCCTCGGACCGCGGGGAGAGTGTTACCTTCGCGGATGTGGTGGTGGGTGAAGTGTGGCTGGCCTCGGGCCAGTCCAATATGGAGTGGCCGTTGCAGGGCGCGCAGGACGGGGCCGCCGTCATCGCCGCGGCCGATCTTCCCCTCGTGCGTGAATTGCACGTGGAGCGCTCGCCCGCGGACCAGCCCGCGTCCACGGTGCGCACTTCCGGCTGGCGCGTCGCCGGTCCGCAACACGCCGGGGATTTTTCGGCGGTGGGATTTTTCTTTGCCCGCGCGCTCTCCGCCGGAATCAAGGTGCCGGTTGGAATCATCCACAGCTCGTGGGGCGGGACGGAGATCGAGTCATGGCTCGCCGAGCCGGTTCTTCGCCGCGCAAAGGCGTGGCCGGGCTTCGACCAGCGCTGGCAGGAGGCGCTCAAGGTCTTTCCGCAAAAACAGGCGGAATATCCGGCGCTCGATGCCGCGTGGCAAAAGCAGGAGCGCGAATGGAACGCCACCGGCAAGCCGTTCACCATGGAGTGGCCGCACCCGCCGGTGGGCCCGGGCACGGCCTATGCCCCGGGCGCGTTGTGCAACGGCATGATTCTTCCGCTGGCACCGTACGCGCTGCGCGGTTTTCTCTGGTACCAAGGGGAAAGCAATGTGCCGCGCGCCGGGGAATATGCCGAGCTCCTGGCGTTGATGATCCGCGACTGGCGCGCGCGTTGGGGCGGCGCGGAACGGCCGTTCCTCATCGTGCAGCTGCCCAACTTTTCCAATGGCCATCCCGAGGGACGCGACTGGGCGAAGTTCCGCGAGGCGCAGACGCGTGCGCTCGCCCTGCCGAATGTCACGCTGGCGGTGAACATCGATGTCGGCGACGCGAACGACCTTCATCCGCCGAACAAGCGGCCGGTCGGCGAACGCCTGGCGTTGATCGCCGAGAACCAGGTGTATGGACGCGCCGGCGAGTGGACCGGTCCGGTGTTCCAATCCGCCACGCGCAGCGGAGCCGGAATGCGGGTGCGGTTCTCGCACGCCGCGGACCTCGTCTTCCACGGCCAGCCGACTGCGTTTGAGGTGGCGGGCGCCGACCACGTGTTTCACGTCGCGACGGCGCGCATCGACGATCGCAGCGTGCAGGTCGAGTCGCCGGAGGTGCCCGAGCCGGTGGCGGTGCGCTACGCCTGGACGAACAGTCCGGTGGCGAGCCTGTTCAACGGCGCGGGCCTGCCCGCGGCGCCATTTCGGAGTGATGATTGGTAGAGGCGATGCGTCTGGAAGAATCGGGGATTGAGGTGGAACCGGACCTCCGGGCCGGTTTCGGCAGTCTCAAATCGTCCCGATCGCTATTCGCGAATCTCGATCGTCCACGGCCAGTCCGATTCATTCAAACAAAGGCCTTTCACCACCGGATTGCGAAGAATGTAAGCGAGCTTAACGTCCAAGCTCTCCGTATTTCGAATCCGGTGATCAAAGTATCCGGTCTGCCAGAAAATCCCACTTCGCCGGGTATTAAAGACTTTCCATGCCCCCACGACGGTGCTCATGCGCTGATCGGGGAAGAATCCAATCAGTGCATGAAGATGGTCCGGCATGAGCAAAAGGCATCTTAGGCGCCAGCGAAGTGTGTCGTGATAAAAGGCCGCACTCTCGAGCAGCGATGCGCCGATGGTCGGATCTGTCAGCGCCACCACGTTCTTCGGGGCTGTTCGCATCCTGATGTGATATATCTCTCCCGGGTTGACCCAGGAGGGCACGTCGTGGCGCATCCGCCTCGGATATTCGACCATGCCGGCAGAAAACCGGCCCGGAGGTCCGGTTCCACCTAAGTTCCTACTGCATTTGCAGGAGGGTTCGTGAATTTCGACCGGAAGGAGTTCCCTCGACCTCGTCTTGGATTGTACCTCAATCCCGCCCGAGCATCCACGTCAGCACGCCGCCCAGGCGCGCGGCCCACGCCGCCTCGTTGTGGCCGGCCCCCGCAACCTCGTCGTAGTGCAGGTCGCCGCCCTGGTTCCAGCCACGACCGACCAGCACGTCCCGCAGAAGCTGCACCGTCTCCCAGCCGGGTTCGGCGGTGCCGGCATCGATCCACAACGCAACGTCGGGCTTGCGCGTCAACGCCGCGAGATCGCGCAAGAGAACGCGATTGTCCCACCAGATCGATGGTGACATCGCAGCCACGCGACCAAACACCCGCGGATGCCAGAGCGCGAAGTATAGCGAGATAAGTCCGCCCATCGAAGAACCGATCAAACCCGTCGTGCGCGGTCCGGGCAGTGTGCGATAGCGCGCGTCGATGAACGGCTTGAGCTCGCGCACGAAGAAACGCGCGTAGCGTTTGCCGTCGCCGGCGCTCCGCCGCGCGATGCCGTCGAGATCGTTGAACTCGCCGCGGGTCGGACTGTATTCGTCGATGCGGTGTTCGCCGGTGTTGGCGACGCCAACGAGGATCGGCGCGACGATGGCGCGGGAGCGAATCAGCCTAAGTGCCGTTTCGCCGGCACCCCAATCCCGTCCGAGGAACGCTGTCGCCGGATCGAAAATGTTCTGCCCGTCCTGAAAATAAACGACCGGATAGCGTCGTCGCGCCGTCGGCCCCGAAGCCTCGTATCCGGGCGGCAGCCAGACCACCACGTCGCGGCTGTTACGCAGGCTCGGCGAATGAAAGCGCCGGTGCACCCGGAGTTGCGGGGCAAAGGGAGAAGGGCGGCGTGGTTTCATTGGCGGACGGCGCCACTTCGTCCGGAACCGCCGGCACCGTCAAGCCCCACAGCGCTTGCACCGCCACGGACCATCGCCTAGGCTGCAGGTCCGGCACGTGCTCCGCTGCCCCGCCCGGTCACCGCATGAACGAACAATATGTCCGTTGGTACACGCCGCACCTGAGCCGCGATTTTGAGATGCTTGTTTTCGGACACGCGGGCATTCCGGTGATCGCCTATCCAACTTCGCTCGGCCGCTATTTTCAGAACAAGGACTTCGGGCTGATCGGATCCGTGGCCCATTACGTCGATGCCGGACGGGTCAAGATCTACTGCCCCGACGGCATCGACGAGCAAAGCTGGTACAACAAGGGCATTCACCCCGCCGACCGCGTACGCACGCATCAGGCCTACGAGCGTGTGATTCTGCATGACGTGGTGCCGCGCGCGCAGCACGAGACCGGCCACTCCCGCGTGGCCGTCGCCGGCGCGAGCTTCGGCGGCTACCACGCGATGAATTTCGCGCTGCGGCATCCGGACGTCGCCGCGTTTTGCATCAGCCTCGGCGGCTCCTTCGACATCCGCTCCTTCCTCGACGGCTTCTACAACGAGGATGCCTATTTCAACAATCCGGTCGACTACCTGCCCAACCTCCAGGACCCGTGGTTCCTCGACCACATCCGGCGGATGGGCATCATTCTCGGGACCGGCGACCGCGACCTCTGCCGCGACCGCAACCACCACATGTCCGGCCTGCTGAATGCCAAGGGCGTGCCGCACTTCCTCGACGACCGGCCGAATTGCGGACATGATTGGAGCTACTGGCGCGACATGTTTCCGCACTATCTTTCGCTGATCCATCCGTAACCCCGCTCTCCCATGAAAAAAATCGGCATCCTGTTCGGACGTGAGCGCACTTTTCCCCAGGCGCTCATCGAACGCATCAATGCGCGCAACGAAGCCGGCGTCACCGCCGAGGCGGTGCTCATCAACCAGGTCATCCAGGGCGCCGCCACCGACTACGCGGTGATCCTCGACCGCATTTCGCAGGACGTGCCGTTCTACCGCGCCTACCTGAAGAACGCCGCGCTCAACGGCACCGCCGTCGTCAACAACCCGTTCTGGTGGTCGGCCGACGAGAAGTTTTTCAACAATTGCCTCGCGACCAAGCTCGGCGTCGCCGTGCCGAACACCGTGCTCCTGCCGTCAAAGGACCATCCCACCGATTGCACCGCCGAGTCGTTCAGCAACCTCGCCTACCCGCTCGATTGGGACGGGATCTTCCGGTACATCGGCTGGCCCGCCTACTTCAAGCCGCACTCCGGCGGCGGCTGGAAAAATGTCTACAAGGTCCGCAATGAGGATGAGTTCTTCAAGGCGTACGCCGAGACCGGCCAGCTCGTGATGCTGCTCCAGTCGGAGGTCGTGTTCGAGGATTACTATCGCTGCTACTGCATCGGCGGCAGCGCCGTGCGCATCATGCAATACGAGCCGCGCAACGCGCACCATCTGCGGTACGTGGTCGACCGCCCGCCCGGGTCGCCCGAGTTGCTGGCCCGGATCGAGCGCGATGTCATCACGTTGAACCGCGCGCTTGGGTACGATTTCAACACGGTGGAATTCGGTGTCAGCGGCGGCGTGCCCTACGCGATCGACTTCTGCAATCCGGCGCCCGATGCCGACCGGAAATCCGTCGGCGAGGAGAACTTCGCCTGGGTGGTCGACGCTGCCGCCAGCATGCTGATCACCAAGGCCCTCGCTCACCGGCCGGGCGTCAGCAACCTGACCTGGGGCGCGTATGTCCAGGACGCCGCGCGCGAACGCGCCGAAGGCGCCCCGGCGAAAAAGAAATGAGACACGATTTTCACCCCGGTGTCAGTCTAGGGCGGAGTCGCCGAACCCCGCCGACCGACCTGGCCGCCGAATCTTCGATTGTGGCGGGGTCAGAACCATTCGACCGGCTCAGGTCAGGCGAACCCGCCCTCCATCCAATTCATTTTTAATTTCCACCATGTGTGCCGCGAAAAAGGATTTCAGGTTCACCCTCGGCATCGAGGAGGAGTTTCAGATCGTCGACCCCGAGACGCGCGAGCTGAAGTCGCACATCGAGGAAATCCTCGAGGAGGGCAAGGTCGTGCTCAAGGAACGCGTCAAACCCGAGCTGCACCAGTCCGTCGTCGAGGTCGGCACCGACATCTGCGGCGATGTGCGCGAGGCGCGGCAGAGCGTGATTTCGCTGCGCACCGACCTCGCCCGGCTCGCGCGCAAGGCGGGTCTGCGCATCGCGGCCGCGGGCACGCATCCGTTCTCCCACTGGATTGACCAGAAGATTTCCCCCGGCGATCGCTACAAGGTCGTGCTGCAGGACCTCCAGCAGGTCGCGCGCGCCAACCTGATCTTCGGGCTGCACGTGCACGTCGGCATGCCCGATCGCGAAACCGCGATTCAGCTGATGAACACCGCGCGTTATTTCCTGCCGCACATTTTCGCGCTGTCGACCAACTCCCCGTTCTGGGTCGGACGCGACACCGGCTTCCGCAGCTATCGCCTGCAGGTTTTCCAGCGGTTCCCGCGCACGGGCATTCCGGATGCCTTCGACTCCCTCGGAGAGCACGACGAATACGTCAACCTGCTCATCAAGACCGGCTGCATCGACAACGCGAAAAAGATCTGGTGGGACATCCGGCTGCATCCGCTTTTTCACACGCTGGAATTCCGCGTGTGCGACATCCCGATGCGCGTCGACGAGACCATTTGCCTGGCCGCCGTGATCCAGGGCGTCGTCGCCAAGCTCTACAAACTCTACCGCCAGAACATGGGTTTCCGCATCTACCGCAGCCGCCTGCTGGCCGAAAACCGCTGGCGGGCCTCGCGGTACGGCATCGGTGGAAAAATGATCGATTTCGGCAAGCAGGAGGAGGTCGAGACGCGCACGCTGATCGGCGAACTTCTGGAATTCATTGACGATGTGGTGGATGACCTCGGTTCCCGCGAGGAACTCGACTACGTACACGAGATTTTGCGGCTCGGCACGGGTGCCGACCGGCAGTTGGAAGTTTACAACCGCACTAAAGACCTCAAGGCGGTCGTCGATTACATCATTTCCGAAACTCACCACGGCCTTGATCTCTGATTCCGACGGCACCACCGGCTCCAACCCGCGGTCTTCCTCCCTCTCGATGCCTCACAGCGTCTCGCTGCCCTCCACCTTCGACCCCGCCCTCTCGCGCGGGGCCGCGAACGCGATCCATGTCTGCCTCCGGCTGCGGGCCGACGAGCGCCTCACCCTGATCACCGACCGCGCCTCGGCCGAGATCGCCGCGGCGCTCGTGGCCGAGATCGAGAAAACGGGCGCCGCCTACAACGTATTCGTCCTCGAGGAATTCGGTCCGCGACCGCACCGCGACATGCCCGCGCCGATTCTCGCCGATCTCGCGCAGTCGCGCGTGAGCATTTACGCCTGCATCACGCAGACCGGCGAGTTGCGGACCCGCATGCAGATGATGGACGTCGTGAACCCGTACCACATCCGGCACGGACACATGGTGAACATCAACAAGCAGATCATGCTCGAGGGCATGTGCGCCGATTTCGAGGCGATCGATCGCCTGTCGCAAAAGCTGATCGAGAAGTGTCGCCGCGCGAAACGCGTCACCTGCCGCACTGCCGCGGGCACCGATTTCGTGGCCGAACTCTCTCCCAACCTGAAATGGGTCAAGACGTCCGGCCTGATCACCCCCGAGAAATGGGGCAACCTGCCCGGCGGCGAGATCTTCACCTCGCCCTTCAATTCCAACGGCCGGTTCGTGGTCGACGGTGTCGTCGGCGACTACTTGTGCCAGAAATACGGCGACATCGGCGCCACCCCACTCACGATCGAGGTGAAGGACAACCGGATCGCCGGCCTGTCCTGCGCCAACGCCGAGCTCCTGCAGGAATTCGACGCGTATTGTCGCACGGATGAAAACTCGAATCGCGTCGGCGAATTCGCCATCGGCACCAATCTCGCCTGCACGCACATCATCGGGCACATTCTCCAGGATGAGAAGCTGCCCGGCATTCACATCGCCTTTGGTCATCCCTATTCGGAACACACCGGACAGCCGTGGAAGAGCTCGACGCACATCGACTGCGTCGGCCGGAATTTCGACATCTGGCTCGACGACGAGCAGGTGATGGCGAAGGGAAAATTCCTGATCCAATAGCCAACCGAGGTTTACCCACGAATGGCACGAATCGACTCGAATATTCGTGTTTCGATCACCCAGGTCGGTCCGGCTTTCTGCATTCGCGTCAATTCGTGAGATTCGTGGGCAAAATGCATCTGCCGTGATTCCCGAGCTGCGCCAGAGGTACAATGCCGCGTTCACCGAGTCGCAGTATGAGGCGATGGTGAAGGAGCTCAACCGGACCATGTACTGGCCGGTGGATTTCCGCGTGGCCGAGACCCCGCTGTTCCTCGACGGGCCCGCGACGCAGGCGCTGGTGCAAGCCTCGACGGATATCGTGCGCCAGCTGTCGACGCCGGAGTTCCGTCGCCATGCCGCCACGGCCATTCCCGCCGGCCTCGAGGTGCCAAAGGAGACGCCGTTCCCGCACTTTCTCGTCATCGATTTCGCGCTTTGTCGCGACGCCTCGGGCGCCATCTCGCCCCAACTGATCGAACTCCAGGGATTCCCAACCGTCGCCTGCTGGCAGGCGCTGCTGAGCGGCGCCTATCGCAAACATTTCCCGGTCATCCCGGCGGATTTCACGCCGTACTTTGGCGGCCTCGATGAGGCCGGTTATCTCGACACGCTGCGATCATCCATCGTCGGCTCGGCGCTGGCCGAGAACGTCGTTCTGCTCGAAATCGAACCCGAGCAGCAGAAAACGCGCATCGATTTCGCCTGCACCCATGCGTTCCTGGGCGTGCGGCCGATGTGCGTGACGAAGATCGGGCGTCGCGGTCGCAGCCTGTTCTATTTCAGCGGCGGACGCGAGGTGCCGATCCAGCGTTTGTACAATCGCGTCATTTTCGACGAACTCCTGCGCAAGAAGCCGGCGATGAAATTCAGCTTCTCCGACGACCTCGATGTCGAATGGGCCGGCCATCCCAACTGGTATTTCCGGATCAGCAAGCACACGCTGCCGTTCCTCACCGGCCCGCATGTGCCGGCGTGTCGTTTCGTGAGTGACCTGAAAAGTATCCCGGCCGATTTGGAGAACTATGTCTGCAAGCCACTGTATTCGTTTGCCGGACTGGGCGTCGACATCGCTCCCACGGCCGAAAAGCTCGCAACATTGAGCAATCCCGCCGAATGGATCCTGCAGCGGAAAGTCGAGTATGCACCGGTGCTGGCGACGCCCGACGGTCCGGCCAAGGCGGAGGTGCGGATGATTTTTGCAGGCGACGCCACAAGCATGCCGCGGTTGATCAATCAGCTTGTGCGACTCACCAAGGGTGCGATGCACGGCGTCGACTTCAACAAGGGCAAGACGTGGGTCGGGGCCTCGGCGGGATTTCATCCGAAGATTGCGGGAAACTGATCCGTCCCAGGCAGGAGGATCTCCCACGAAAGTCATGAGCGCGTAAGGTAGGGCGGGACCGCTGGGCCCGCCGAAAGTTCACGGGCCGCCCGGTTTCGCGATTCACTCGAAAGCCGGAGCGAGAAACGGTCGCGCCTCACCGCAGATGCCATAGAACCTTTCCAAATGACGGCGGGCCCAGCGGTCCCGCCCTACCTTCAATTCATCATCCGTGTCTTCCGTGAAATCCGTGGTTAAATTATCTCGCCCCCCCGTTCCCGCCAAAATCCTCCCCAACAAAATAGGGGCCGCGGCACTGCGCGCCGCGACCCCGTGCTGAACGAAATGGATTTCGTTGGAACGGTTCTTTGCGAATTGCGGGTGAACGCCTGAGGAACAAATCCGGTTGGCTTTTCCGTGCCGTCGGATTGGTCCCTCAACATTCAACCCTCAACTCTCAACCGTTTCCTCCGCCTCAATAACGAATCGTGACTCCAGCGCCGTAGGTCATGTCACGCGAGTTGTCGCGCGCGAGCGTGGCCATCAGGCCGATCTTGTCGTTGAACCAGTAATTCGACTTCACGCCGTAATCCCACTGACGCGAATCATCGAGGCGGCTGGCGTAGCTCATGCGCACGAACGGCGTGAACGACAGGTCGGTCGTCGCCTGCAGTTCCGCGCCCGCACCGACGAACCAGAGAAAGGAATCCTGATGGCCCACGAGCGGCTCGTGCAGCCAGACCCAGCCCACGCCGGCCTCGGCGTAAGGCTTGATGCCGGCGAAGTTCGTGAACGCGCGGGCGCCGACATCGAGCACCTGCTGGTTGAGATGCCCAAAGTCGGTGTTGGTCGACTGCAGGTACGAGTACTCGAGCAGGGTGTCGAGGCCCTCGCGCACGCCCTGGTTCATCGTGAAGTTGTAGGAATTCCCCGCCACGCTCGTGTCGGTGAAATCCGTATAGGAATAACCGAGATTCACGTAGGACTGGCCGAGCAGGCCGTGGCCGGCGGCCTCCGGAACCGGCGCGGAAGTGGAAACGGGAGCGGCATCGTCGGCCGCGAAGGCGCCCGCGGCGAGGCCGAGGGCGAGCGCCGCCGTGGCGGCAATTCGGGAATGTGAGCTAAGCGTTATCATGGTATTTGGTTTCTTGGGTCGCCGTCGCGCGGTGCGAAAACACCTCGCATCAGCTGAGTCCAAAAACAGGAACGAGGCCGCGAAGTTCCGGCCGATATTTTCCGTGGGCACCGGAACATCCGGATTCGCGTTTTGTCCGCGCGCGACCGTAGGGCGATCCCGCCGGCTCCGGCTTGCGAAATGCGAGGCTTCGTCTAGGGTTTCACCTCCCATCCATGAAACTCCCCCGAATCCTCGTCATGTTCTCCGCGCTGCTTGCTTTCTTCGGCCGCGCTTCCGCCGATCCGCTCAAGGTCGGCGACGCCGCCCCCGCCGTCACCGCCACCACCGAAACGGGCGCCACGCTCAATTTCGGCGATGTTTACAAGAAGGGCTACACGCTCGTGTACTTTTATCCGAAGGCCGACACGTCGGGCTGCACCGCCCAGGGCTGCAGCCTGCGGGACGACTACGGCGAGCTGACCAAGCATGGCGTCACCGTCATCGGCGTCAGCCACGACACGGTCGCCGCGCAGAAGGCGTTCAAGGACAAGTACAGTTTTCCGTTCAGCCTGATCGCCGACCCCGACGAGAGCACGAGCAAGGCCTTCGGCGTGCCAGATATCACCGGCACGAAGCTGACGCAGCGGCAGGCCTACCTGATCGACAAGAACGGCAAGGTCGTCTGGTGCGACTACAAGGCGAAGACCACGCAGCAGGCCGAGGATGTGATGAAGGCGCTGACTGCGATCGGCGGCTGATTTGATTGGTGTAGGGCGGGGTCGCCGAACCCCGCCTCAGCGCGCCCGGAGGTCTCGCTCTACCCTAAGGCGGGGTT
>DASZXI010000052.1:0-75907 GCA_035545955.1 Candidatus Didemnitutus sp.
CACGGGGGGGAAAGGGCGGGGGCGCGGCACGCGGCCCATTTTTTTGTTGCGACTCACGGTGCAAGGTTCAAATATGAATATCAAGTTCATTAGTGAACTTCGTTGACCGGTCACCCCAACCCGCCGGCCGGCGTTCCCGCCCACACCCTATGCCCCACGCCCGACCCCGGGCCCAGTGCTTTCCGCTTCCGATGCGTCGCGAGACGCCTCGTCGGCGCCCTTAACCCCAACCCATGCCCGTTGTGAACCACGAAAACTGCCCCCGCGCCGGCCTGTCCCCCCGGCGTGCGCGCCTGCATCCCGGCGCGCGCTGGGCCGGCCTGCTGGCCGGCCTGTTTGCCCTCGTTCTCTCCCTCCCGCCCACGGCGGCCGCCGCCGATGCGCCCGGCACGGGGGAGGTCCACGGCCGCGTTCTCAATGCCGACAACGGCAGCTACCTCGAGAACGCGCGCATCACGCTCGTCGGCGCCAACCAGGTCGTGTTCACCAACAAGTTTGGCGAATACCGCCTCACCGACGTCACGGCCGGCGAGGTGCGGGTCACGGCCTTCTATACCGGACTCGTCGAGCGCACGCTGCCGGTCACGGTCACGGCCGGCCAGGTGGCCACGCTCGACTTCGAACTCGCGGCCGGCGCCGCGCCGTCGCATGAATACGGCAAGGTCATCACGCTCGACGCCTTCGTCGTCGCCGCCAACCGCGACTTCGACCAGCGCTCGATCTCGGTCAACGAGCAGCGCTTCGCCCCGAACATCAAGACCGTCGTCGCCACCGACCAGTTCGGCGACATCACCGAGGGCAACGTCGGTGAGTTCGTGAAATTCCTCCCCGGCATCAGCGTGGGCTACACCGCTTCGGACGTCCGCAACATCTCGGTGCGCGGCGTCGGTTCGCAGTACACCTCCATCATGCTGGACGGCTACCGCATCGCGAGCGCCGACTCCGGCACGATCGCCTACTCGGCGACCGGCGGCGGCACGCGCACCGTCGAGCTCGAGCAGATTTCCATCAACAACGCGGCGCGCATCGAGGTCGTGAAGGCCCGCACGCCCGACCTGCCGGCCGACGCGCTCGGCGGCTCGCTGAATCTCGTCAGCAAGAGCGCGTTCGAGTACTCGGCGCCGCAGGTGAACTACGACGTGCTGCTGTCGATGAACGCCCGCAACACCAGCCTGCAGGCGACGCCCGGGCCGAGCAGCGACACGACGAGCCACAAGGCGATGCCGAGCTTCGACCTCACGCTCGCCCTGCCGATCAACAAGAAGTTCGGCATCACGTTCAGCGCGCTCGACTCGAACATCTTCAACCCGCAATACCGGTCGAACCCGCAGTGGGCCTCGAACGGCACGCTGGCCGCGGTGTCGCCTGCGATCACCGGCATCGCCACCACACCGTTCCTCGAGAAATACACGATGCAGGACGGCCCCAAGGTCACGCACCGCAAGGCCTTCGAGCTCACCGCCGACTGGAAGCTGTCCGACAACGACGTCCTCTCGTTCCGCGCCCAGGATAACTTCTACAGCAATTTCTTCGGCAACCGGAACATCAACTTCGACACCGGCGCGGTTCCGCCGCTCAGCTATTCGCCGACCTCCACCAATGGCGCGCTCGGCAAGGGCAACGTGTCGTTCGGTTCGAGCTTCCGCAACAAGTTCGGCGTGACGTGGAATCTCGGCAGCGAATTCACGCATACGGGCAAGGACTGGGTGTTCGACGCCGGCGCGAACTATTCGCACGCGTCCGCGCACTACCATGACGGCGAGGAGGGCTACTTCAGCGCCGTGACCTACCAGATCGCCTCCACGACGGTTGATTATTCCAACTACAATGGCGTCGATCCGTCGACCATCCAGGTCCTCGACAAGACCGGCAAGGACACCCTCGGCAACGTCTTCGACGTTCGGAATCCGAACTACAAGATCACGAAGGTGGAAAACAATCCGGTCGCGGCTGAGGACATCGTGAAGACCGCCCAGGCCAATGTGAAGCGGACCTTCGACTGGGCCGTGCCGACGACGATCAAGATCGGCGTCCAGGACCAGTTCGAGACGCGTGACGTCGAGAGTTACAAGGTCGACTGGGCCCCGGCCGGCGCGCTCGCGGCCGCGGGCGCCGTGAATGCCTTCGGACTGGCCGACACCACCTACAACGTCCTGCCGCCGTACATTCCGCAGTACCCGGTCGTCTGGCCGAGCCAGGTGAAGCTGTACAACCTGTACCTCTCGCAGCCCTCGCTGTTCACCCCCGCCACGGCGGCCAACATGCAGAACGAGGTGCTCGGCTCGCTGCTCTTCAAGGAACAGATCGCCGCCGGTTATATCATGGGCGACAGCTCGGCCTTCGGCCAGAAGCTGCGCCTCGTGTACGGCGTGCGCATCGAGGACACGCGTGACGAAGGCTGGGGTCCGCTGGTCAAGAAGGTCGGCGCGACGACTACCTACACGCGCCGCGGTTCCTACGCGAAGAACGACTACTCGGGCACGTATCCGAGCGTGAATGCGACCTACAACATCACGGACAACTTGCTGCTCCGCGGATCCTTCAACCGCGCCGTCGGCCGTCCCGACATCGGCAACATCGTCCCGAACGTTTCACTGCCCGACAGCACGCTGACCGGCCAGACCATCAAGGTCTCCAATCCCGGCCTCGTGGCCGAGGAGGCGAACAACTACGATCTGTCGCTCGAATATTACTTCAGCCACGTCGGCGTGGTTTCGATCGGCGCCTTCCGGAAGGACTTCTCCAACTTCTGGGGCTCGCAGAACCTCACCGGTCCCGCGGCCCAGGCCGTGCTCGACAATCTCGGCGTGCCGAATTCGGGCGACTACATCGCCAACAACGACATCGTTACGACGACGGTCAACGTCGGTTCGGCTCGGGTCAATGGCGTCGAACTGAACTATCAGCAGTCGCTCGCCAACGTCGCCGGCGTCGCGGAGTGGTTGAAGAACTTCTCGGTGTTCGCCAACGCGACCGGTCTCTGGCTCAAGGGCTCGTCGAACGCCGACTTCAGCGCGTTCGTCTCCGAAACGATCAACTGGGGCTTCTCGTACGACACGCGCCGGTTCGGCATCAAGCTGAACTGGAACTACCGCGGCCAGGAAAAGGACGCGCCCACGACGCTGAACGGCGTGACCTACAGCGAATATTTCGCGCCGCGCATGTACCTCGACGCCAACTTCGAGTACCGCTTCAGCAAACACGCGTCGTTCTTCTTCAACGGCCGCAATCTCACGAACACGCCGCAGGATGACCTGCGCTACGCTCCGGGCATCACGCCGGATTACGCGCATCTCTATCGTCGCGAATTGTTCGGCACCGCCCTCACGATGGGCGTGAAGGGCACCTTCTGAGGCGAATTTGGGTGGGTCGGGTGGAACGTGACCTTCGGGCGCGCTTTCGGGTGGGTTCTTGAACCCGCTCGGAGGTCGGGTTCCGCCTCCCCCTCGAAAGAGGCATAATCCCGGGCTCGCTTGCGGGCCCGCGCCGAGCCACTGTCGCGGTCCTCCTCGCATGATCCTCCAGCCCAACGCGCTTGCCCGCCTGTCCGCGACTTTCTCCACCGAGGAGTTGCGGCGGCATTTTCTGGCCACCGGACTCTTTCAGCCCGGTGAGCTTAACCTGCGCTGGTGGGAGGCCGATCGGACGGTGCTGGGCGGTGCGGTTCCGGTGGATGAACCTCTCGCGCTGCCGAATCCACAGGGACTGCGCAGCGCCTATTTTCTCGAGCGCCGCGAGGCGGGTCTCGTCAATCTCGGCGGCGCGGGTGTCGTTACGGTCGACGGCCGCGACTTCGCTCTCGCGCCCAATGACGCCCTTTACCTGGGACGCGGCGGCAAGTCGGTCAGCCTCGCGTCAGTGGCGTCCGCCAATCCGGCGCGCTTCTGGATCGTGTCGTACCCGGCGCACGCCAGCCATCCGCACGCCCACGTGGCGATCAAGGACGCGCGCGGCGAGCGCCTCGGCTCGCGCGATAGTTCGAACGAGCGCACGCTGTTCCGTCTCATTCATCCCGGTACGGTTCCAACCTGCCAGCTAGTCATGGGCGTAACCCGCCTGGAACCCGGCAACGTCTGGAACTCCATGCCACCTCACACGCATCTCCGCCGCTCCGAGGTGTACCTTTATTTCAACCTCCCGCCGGGCCAGGCGGTCTTCCATTTCATGGGCGAACCGCAGGCCACCCGGCATCTCGTGGTCCACGACAGCGAGGCGGTCCTGTCGCCGCCGTGGTCGATCCACTGCGGCACCGGCACCTCGGCCTATTCCTTCGTCTGGTGCATGGGCGGGGAAAACCAGGAGTTTTCCGACATGGATCCGGCGCCGGTCGGCGAACTTCGGTAACGCCATGCCCGGCGTCCTCGAGAGCTTTCGCCTCGACGGAAAGGTCGCGATCGTGACCGGTGCGTCGCGCGGACTCGGGGCGGCGCTCGCCGTCGCGCTGGCCGAGGCCGGCGCGGATGTGGCGCTGGTGGCCCGCAGTGACACCGACGACGCGCGTCGCCGCATCGAAGCGCTGGGCCGGCGGGCGATTGCCGTGCCGGCCGACCTCGCGGCGAAGGACGCCGCCGACCACATCATGGCGGCGACCGTGGCGGGACTGGGCCAGGCCGACATCCTCGTCAACAACGCCGGCATCATCCGTCGCGGCTCGTTTCTCGAATTCTCCGAGTCCGACTGGCGCGATGTCCTCGACGTGAACCTCGATGCCGCCTTCCGCCTCAGCCAGCGCTTCGCGCGCCACCTCGTCGCGCGCAAGTCCGGCGGCAAGATCGTGCACGTCGCCTCGATGTTGTCGTACCAGGGCGGCATTCGCGTGGCCTCCTACACGGCCGCCAAGAGCGCGCTGCACGGACTCACCAAGCTGATGGCCAACGAGCTCGCGCCGCTCGGCATCAACGTCAACGCGATCGCCCCGGGCTACATGGCCACCGACAACACGGCGATCCTGCGCGCCGACACCGCCCGCAATCAGGCCATCCTCGAGCGCATCCCCGCCGGACGCTGGGGTGAGCCCGACGATTTGAAGGGCGCCGTCGTTTTTCTGGCCTCCGAGTCCTCGCGCTACATGCACGGATTCACGCTCGCCGTCGACGGCGGCTGGCTCGCGCGCTGACCCGTCCTTTCCCCGTTATCCCATGAAAATCGCGTCTCTCCTTCTGGGTGGCGCGCTCGCCGCGGCAGCAGTCGCGTCGGCCGCCGAAAAGCTCACCGTGACCGTGACCCGCGACGACGCGGCCGCCCGCGCCGGTGAAGCGATTGTGGTGCCGTGGACCGAAGTCGGTCCGCATTTGACCGGCCTGGTCTTCGATCAGGTCGACGTTCGCGATGCCTCCGGCGCGGTGATTCCGTCGCAGGTGACCGCCTTCCATCACGTGCACAAGGGCCCGCAGGTCTACGACGAGCTGATCTTCCAGCACGATTTCGCCGCGGGCGAGAAGTCCGCTACGTTCACCGTGGAAAAGCGCTCGCACCCGCGCGCGCCCTTTCCCGCCCGGGTCGCCGCGCGCTACGTGCCCGAACGATACGACGATTTTGCCTGGGAGAATGACCGGATGGCCCACCGCGCCTACGGTCCCGCCCTCGAATTGCCGTCCGCCACCAAGGACCAGATGACGAGCAGCGGCATCGACTTCTGGTCGAAACGCGTCGACTACCTCGTGGTCGATGGCTGGTACCACAAGGGACATGACGGCCTGCACACCGACACGGGCGAGGGCCTCGACATGTACGACGTCGGCACCTACCGCGGCCTCGGCGGCACGGGCATCTGGGACGGCCAGGAGCTGCACGTCTCGCGCGACTACCACGCGTGGAAAATTTACGCCAACGGCCCGATCCACGCCGACTTCGAACTCGACTACGAGCCGTGGGACGCCGGCAATGTGTGGGATTCGGGCAACGGCGTGATGGTGAGCGAGGCGAAGCGCGTCACGGTCGAGGCCGGCCGCAATCTCGACGGCTTTGCGAGCACCTTTGCGTTCAAGCCGGCGCGCGGATCGGACGGCCTTCTGACCGTGGCGATCGGCCTGACCAAGCATTCGAAAAAGGCGAAGGTGTCCGTGTCCCGCGACGAGACCACGCATCGCATCAGCCTCTGGGAGGAATTCAAGGATCCCGTGGACGGCAGTCTCGGCACCGCGGTGCTGCTCGACCCGTCGGCGAAGTTCACGGGATTTGCCGAGACCCCGAATGATGTGCTGATCTTGGTGAAAGTTTCGGCCGGCGAACCCGTGCGCTATCTGGCCGGCGGCGGCTGGGACAAGGCGGGCGAATTCAAGACGGCGGCCGATTGGGAATCCTACCTCAACGCCTTTGCCGCCCGGTTGCGCGCGCCGGTGCACGTAACCGTTGCCGAAGCTCCCTGAGAGGAACCGGCCATGAAAAGCATCCGCCTCGTGGGCCTCGTCGCCGCGCTGTCGTGGCTTGGATCACCTGCGGCTGAAGTGCCCGCGTTTGCTGGCGCCACGCCCCGCCAGTGGTCGGAACGACTGGCGCACTCCGAGATGACGCGCCTCGGCGATTCGCTCGCCGCGGGTCACGACAAGGCGCGCTGGGATTACTCGCCGGCGGTTTTCGCTCTGGCGCTGGAACGCCTGTCCGAGGCGACCGGCGATCAGTCCTATCGCGACTATGCGTTGCAGGCGGTGGGATCGCATGTCGGTCCGGACGGGCGGATCGCAAACTTTCGCGCCGACGACTACAATCTCGACATGATCAATGCCGGGAAGGTGCTCTTGGACGAACTGGCGCGGAAGCCCGACGAGCACTACCTGGAGGCGGTGCGATCGCTGCGGAAGCAGCTGGCCGGTCAGCCGCGCACCTCCGAGGGCGGATTCTGGCACAAGAAGCGGTACCCGCATCAGATGTGGCTCGATGGCGTGTACATGGCGTCGCCGTTTCTGGCGCAATATGGCGCGATGTACCATGAGCCGGCCGACCTCGATGATGTTTGTCGCCAGATTCTGATCATCGATGAGCATCTTTACGACTCGAAGACCGGCCTGTACTGGCACGCCTGGGATGAGGCACACACGCAGAGTTGGGCCGATCCCAAAACCGGTGTATCGCCGAACTTCTGGAGCCGCTCGATCGGCTGGTACGTGATGGCGATCGTCGATGTGCTCGACTTTTTGCCTGTGTCGCACCCGGACGTCGACCGCGTTGTGGCCGTCCTCGACAAGGCAGCGGCCGGATTGGTGCGCTGGCAGGATCCGAAGACCGGGGTCTGGTGGAACGTCACCGATCAAGGGTCACGCCAGGGGAACTATCTCGAGTCCTCGGGATCCGCGATGTTCGTCTACGCGATGGCGAAGGCCATCAACAAGGGTTACCTGCCGCGCGACAAATATGAGAGTGCCGTCCGGCGTGGTTACGCCGGGCTGCTCCACGAATTCATTCGCGAGAATCCCGACCATACGATTCGCCTGACATCGGTGATTCAGGGCGCCGGTCTCGGTTACACCAACAGCGCCGGCCGGGCCCGCGATGGCACCTTCGACTACTACAATGGTGAGGCGGTGGTGGACAATGACCCCAAGGGCACGGGCGCCTTCATTCTCGCCGGAATCGAAGTCGAGAAAATGCTCGCGTCGCCGTCGGCCACCGTCCGGGTGACCGGCTGGTCGTCGCTGCCGGCACTCCTCGCGCGAATTCATGCGCCCGAGTTTCCCGCCCGCGACTTTCCCATCACCGACTTCGGAGCGAAACCGGGCGTCGATGCCACCGAGGCCGTGAGAACCGCGATCGAAGCCTGCGCGAAGGCCGGCGGCGGTCGCGTGATCGTTCCCGCGGGTGAGTGGCTGACGGGGGCGGTGCGCCTGCGCAGTCACGTGAATCTTCATCTGGACAAGGGAGCCACGCTCAAATTCTCCACCGACCCCGCCGCCTATCCCAACGTCTACACGCGCTGGGAAGGCGTCGAATGCATGAACTATTCGGCGCTCATTTATGCGTTTGAGGAAACCGATGTGGCCGTGACCGGTGAGGGGACGCTGGACGGACAGGCTTCCGATGCCAACTGGTGGGGTTGGACCAAGCGCGGCACCGCGCGCGATCGCGCCGACCGTGACCATCTCAACGAAATGGGGGAGAAGGGCGTTCCCGTCGCCGAGCGGGTTTTTGGCGCCGGACATTATTTGCGCCCCAATTTCATCCAGTCCTACCGCTGCCGGAACGTCCTCATCGAAGGCGTGCATATCGTCCGCTCGCCGATGTGGGAAATCCATCCGACCTTGTCCACGAACGTGATCGTGCGCGACGTGCACATCGATTCCCGCGGACCGAACAACGACGGCTGCGATCCCGAGTCGGCGCAGGACGTGCTCATCGACCATTGCGTGTTCGTGACCGGCGACGATTGCATCGCGATCAAGTCGGGCCGCAACAACGACGGTCGCCGGGTCAATGTGCCGACCGAAAATGTCATCGTGCGCGGCTGCCTGATGTCGGACGGCCATGGCGGTGTGTCGATCGGGAGCGAGGTCGCGGGCGACGTGCGGAACGTGTTCACCGAGGACTGCACGATGGACAGTCCCGAGCTCGATCGCGCGCTGCGCATCAAATCGAATGCGCGCCGGGGCGGGGTGGTGGAGAATGTCTTTTTCCGCAACGTGAAGGTGGGGCGAGTCACCGAGGCGGTGGTGACGGTTGATTTGCTTTACGAGGAGGGGGCGCGGGGCGACCATCCGCCCGTGGTGCGCAACGTCCAGCTCGATCACGTGACCAGCACCTCGAGTCCCCGCGTCCTGTGGATCGCCGGCTTTCCGGCTGCCACGATCGACAATATCCAGCTCACCGACTGCACCTTTTCCGGAGTGACGGCCACCGATCTGGTCAGCGGCGCCGGCCACATCGGATTCGATCACGTCACGATCACGCCCGAACATCCGGCGCACAGTCACCACTCGCCGTCGGTTGACCAACCGGCCAACGCCAACCCCGCGCATTCATGACCGTTGCCTCTCCGCCGCTCGCCACCCGGTATCGCTGGACGATCTGCGCACTCCTGTTTTTTGCGACGACGATCAACTACATCGACCGCCAGATCATGGCGTTGATCAAGCCGATCCTCGACCAGCAGCTCCATTGGACCAACGAGCAGTACGGCACCTCGGTCGCGTTTTTCTCGGGCGCCTATGCGGTCAGCCTGCTGCTCTTCGGCTGGTTTGTCGACCGATTCGGCACGAAGATCGGCTATGCGGCATCGATCATCGGGTGGAGCATCGCCGCGATGGGCCACGCGCTCGTCGGCAGCGTCGGCGGCTTCTACCTTGCCCGCACGGCGCTGGGCTTCGGTGAAGGCGGAAACTTTCCGTCGGCAATCAAATCGGTCGCGGTCTGGTTTCCGAAGAAGGAGCGCGCCCTGGCGACCAGCATCTTCAACTCCGGGACGAATGTCGGGGCCATCATCGCGCCGCTGGTCGTGCCCTGGATCGCGCAAACCTGGGGCTGGCACTGGGCGTTCGTGCTCGCGGGCCTCGCCGGGCTGCTCTGGCTGGCGCTGTGGCTCCCGTTCTACCATCTGCCGGATCGGGCTCCGCAGGCGAACGCCGCCGAGCGCGCGTACATCCGGTCCGACACCGATGACGCCGGCCGGGACGAGGATCGCATTTCGTGGACGCGTCTCCTTCGCTACCGCCAGACGTGGTCGTTCGTTGTCGCGAAGGCCCTGACCGATCCGGTCTGGTGGTTCTTCCTGACGTGGCTACCGGATTTTTTCATGCAGACGCGGCACCTCGACATCACGCACAGCTCCGGGTTCGTCGCGGCGATCTACGCGATTGCCACGGTGCTCGGCATCATCGGCGGCTGGCTGGTCGGCTTCCTCGTGCATCGCGGCTGGAGCGTCACGCGGGCGCGCAAGACTGGCATGTTCTTTTTTGCCTGCTGCGCCGTCCCGATCCTGCTCGTCAAGTCGGTGGGCGACTGGCCCGCCGTGCTGCTCATCGGTTTTGCCTGTGCCGCGCACCAGGCGTGGTCGGCAAATCTTTTCACGACGGCGTCGGACATGTTTCCGCGGCGCGCGGTCGCCTCGGTGGTCGGTCTCGGCGGCATGGCCGGCTCCGGCATGAACATTCTCTTCCCGATCCTCGCGGGACGACTGCTCGATGTGTTCAAGGCGCAGGGCAATGTGTCGGCGGGCTACGGCATCCTGTTCGCCCTCTGCGGATTTTCCTATCTGACCGCGTTCGTGATCCAGCACCTGCTGGCGCCGCGGTTCGAGATGGTCGATCTCGATCGCGCCTGAGGGCCGCCGATGAAACGGAACGAGCGCGCGCGAAATCGACTTTTCCTCCCTTCGAGGTGGAACCGGACCTCCGGGCCGGTTTTTTGCCAAGCATATTACGAGAACGCACTGGGTGCTTCGCTCACGATCAAGCGATTCTTTTATGCCCACTGCCGTTGGGCCCTTCTGCTCGGGCTATTCGCTGCGACCGATGCGAGCGCCGCCGTGTCATGGAAAGAGATCCTGCGCCAGCCGAAGGAATGGTACGCCAGCCCCGAAGCCCACGCGGTCGCGGCCTGCGTGGTCCAATATCAGACGGAATCCGGCGGCTGGCCGAAGAATCACGACATGACCGTCCCGCCCTCGAAGGAGTTCCTGGCGGAGCAGGCGCCCGACCATCGCGCGCCGACGATGGACAACGATGCGACCACGACCCAGATCGAGTTGCTGGCGCGGGTATCCGTGGGTGCCAATGACCCGGGACTTCGTCCGGCGATCCTGCACGGCCTCGATTACCTGCTGGCGGCGCAGTATGCGAACGGCGGCTGGCCGCAGTATTATCCGCTGCGCGATGGCTATTACACGCATATCACGTTCAACGATGACGCGATGGTGAACGTGCTCCGCGTCCTGCAGGAAGTGGCCAATCAGGCGCCGCCGCTGGCGTGGGTTGACGCCGAGCGCCGGGAACGTGCTGCTCTGGCCGTCGAACGCGGGGTGAAATGCATTTTGCGGTGCCAGGTGGTCGTGGACGGAAAAAAGACCGTCTGGTGCGCGCAGCACGATGAGACGACGCTCGCGCCGGCGCCGGCACGGCGGTACGAGATGATCTCGCTTTCCGGCGGCGAAAGCGTCGGCATCGTTCGCTTCCTGATGTCGCTCGACCGCCCGTCGCCGGAAGTGGTCGACGCGGTTGAATCCGCGGTGGCCTGGTTTCGCCTGACGGCGATCCACGGCATCCGCTGGGAGACGGTGCCCGCACCGGCCGAACCGGGCGGCAAGGATCGGGTGGTGATCAAGGATCCGTCGGCGCCGCCGATCTGGGCGCGGTTCTATCAGATTGGCACCAATCGACCGATCTTCAGCGGACGCGACAGCGTGATTCGCTACAGTGTCGCCGAAATCGAGCATGAACGCCGCGTCGGGTACGCCTGGTATCGCACCGACGCCCGGGCGCTGTTGGAACGCGATTATCCCGCCTGGAGGGCGAAACTGAAATCATGAGACCTGGGAAATGGACTCTTCTGGCCGTCGGCGGCGCTCTGGCCTTGTGGAATGTGCGTCTGGTGGCGGCAGCGGACGCGGTCGTGGCGGCGGACGGCAGCGCGCAATATCGTACGGTGCAGGAGGCGATCGACGCCGCGCCGCAACTCACCGATGCCGGCGCTCCGCGCTGGGTGATCCAGGTCAAACCCGGCACCTACCACGAGCGGCTCTACGTGCAGCGGGAGAAGCGTTTCATCATACTGGAAGGGTCCGGCGCGGCCTCGACCATCGTGACTTACGAACTGGCGGCCGGTCAGATGGGACCGGATGGCAAGCCGATCGGAACGTTTCGCACCCCGACGATGCAGGTCGACGCCGACGACTTCACCGTGGAGGACCTCACGATCGCGAACGGCGCGGGACCGGTCGGTCAGGCGGTGGCCCTCCGCGTCGACGGCGACCGTGCCGTCTTCCGCCGCTGCGCGCTGCGCGGATGGCAGGACACACTGCTCGTCAATCGCGGGCGCCACTACTTCGTGGATTGCTCGATCGAGGGGCACGTGGACTTCATCTTCGGTGCCGCCACCGCGTTTTTCGACCGGTGCGCGATTCACGTGCTGCGCGACGGCTATGTGACCGCAGCCTCGACGCCCGATCATCAGGCCTACGGATTGGTGTTCACGGATTGCCGGATCACCGGCGAACCGGGCGCCCATGCCTACCTCGGACGCCCATGGCGCGACTATGCGGCGACCGCTTTCGTTCGCACCGAACTTTCCGACGTGATCCGTCCGGAGGGCTGGAACGACTGGAAGAAACCGCAGGCGCACACGACGGCGCGGTACGTGGAGTTTGCCAACTTCGGTCCGGGCGCGGTGCTGGCCCACCGGGTCGACTGGATGCATCATGCGGAGTCGGGCGAATCCGCCCGCTACACGCCCGGGGCCGTGCTCGGGGGAGCCGACGGGTGGAATCCCGCGCGCGCGCCGGCGGTGCATCTGGTCGGCGACTCGACCATGGCCGACAAGCCCGATCTGGGCTACCCGGAGCGCGGCTGGGGCCAGGCGCTGCGTCCGCTGGTGCGGACTCCCTGGGTCGTCATCAATCACGCCGTGAACGGCCGGAGCACGAAGTCCTTTCGCACGCTCGGACATTGGGACGCCATGCTGGCGCAACTGCAGGCGGGCGACTGGGTGATTATCGAGTTCGGTCACAACGATGCGAAGAAGGATGATCCGGCGCGATTTGCCGATGCCGCCACCGACTATCCGGCCAACCTGAAGGCTTTTGTGCGCGAGGTGCGCGCGCACGGAGCGAATCCGGTGCTCGCGACCTCGGTGGTGCGGCGCGCCTTCGAGGCCGACGGAAAACTGACCGACACCCACGGGGCCTATCTCACCGCCATGCGGCAGGTGGCGACCGAGGAAAAGGTGCCGCTGCTCGACATGGAAAAGGCGACGCGTGCACTGGTGGCCGGTCTGGGCCCTGAAAAATCACAGGCGCTTTATGTCTCGCTGGCGCCGGGTGCCGATCCGCGCTTTCCCCAAGGAAAGACCGACAACACCCATTTCACCGAAGCGGGCGCGCGCGAGGTGGCGGGACTGGCCGTGAAAGAGATGGAACGGCTGAACCTTCTGATCGCGGGCTATTTTGGCCCCGTGCCCGCGGTCCAGATATCGTCGGTCGATGTTCCGCCTTCACCATCCGACGTGACTGCTGCGATGCATCGCGTGTTCGCGTATCAGGTGTCCCACGAGCCCAACCTGCCACCGAACCGCCATGAGAATCCGCACGGCTGGATCAACGCGGTCTTTTATACCGGCGTAATGGCCGCTTGGCGATCGACGGGCGACGCGAGCTATCACGACGCGGCGGTGCGCTGGTCCGAAGCCGCGCACTGGGAGCCCGCACCGCGGGTCCGGCACGCCGATGATTATTGTTGCGCGCAGACTTATGTTGAACTGTTCCTGGCGGACGGGGGCCCGGAAAAGATCGCCGCGTTCCGGCGCAATGCCGACACGCTGGTGGCCGATCCGAAACCCGGTCGCGTCGACTGGTGGTGGTGCGACGCGCTCTTCATGGGCCCGCCGGCGCTGGCCCGGCTGGCGCAGGCGACGGGCGACGCGCGTTATCGCGACCTGATGGATCGGATGTACTGGGACTCGGTGGATTTTCTGTTCGATCCGCATCAGTCGCTTTTCTTCCGCGACGAACATTTCCTGCCGGGTCACGCCAAGCCGGGAGACGAGGACACCTACTGGAGCCGGGGCAATGGCTGGGTATTCGCCGGCCTGCCGCGGATCATCGATTTTCTTCCCCCGCATGATCCCGCGCGGGTGCGTTACGTGGCGCTGTTTCAGAAAATGGCGGCGCGGCTGCTCGCGCTGCAGGGCGCGGATGGTTACTGGCGTTCCGACTTGCTGAAGCCGTCACGTTTTCCAAATCCCGAGACGAGCGGAACGGCGTTTTTCGGAGCGGGTTTTGCGTGGGGTGTGCGACAGCATCTGCTCGACCGCGATCTCTACGCACCGGCTCTGGCGCGGGCGTGGAGTGCCTTGGGCAAGGCCATCGGGCCCGACGGCCGGCTCGGCTACGCGCAGCCGGTTGGTTACAAACCGGCTGCCACCGAGGCTGACGAGTCCTGGCCCTATGCCTCCGGCGGATTCCTGCTTTTCGGCAGCGAAATCCTGGAGGACGCCGGCGGCATTCGACAGCCGGACAATTCGGGACACTCTGGAAATTCGAAGCCTTGAAGCCGATCAACCAATTTCTCCTCGAGCACAATCTGCGGCTCGCCTCCAATCCCTGCATCAGTCCGGATTTTTGCCTCGCGCCGGAACACATCGCGGAGACCTCCTTCGTCGAGTGGCCGAAGAGCCGCTTTGAAACCGCAGCCGGCGCCTGGACGCTGGCCGAGGAGAAGGCGACCGGCGACTGCGCCTGGGTGTTGCGCGGCAATGCGGGCAACGTAAACCTCGAGGGCGGAGTCAACGGGCCGGACGGCACCCGAAGGTTTCCGGCCACGTGGGAAAATCTCCTCGCGCTCAAGAATCTCATCCAGGAGCACGATCCCGAAAGCACGATCTTTCCGACCGCGACGGCGGCGCTCGGGCGCAGCACGCTCGGCGTCGGCGCGCGTTTCACGACGCTCCACTGGCCGGCGGTCGAGTGGGCGATGAGTGCCCTCGAGATCGGGGTGACCGCCAATCAAAACAGCATCCCGCGCGAGCTGGTTTTCGACGTCGACCGGATGCTGGCGGGCAGCCTCGACACCGTGCCGTTTCCCTTTATCGGGGCGAACGTGCCGGAAGGGCACCAGGGCCAGAGCGTCGAGGGCATGAGCCACGGCGCCGTCCTGTCGAAGCTGCGCACGGGATTTCACCGGCGCCGGATTGCCTGGAGCTTCAACGCCGACCATCAGCCGATCGGAGGAAAATTCGACCAGCGCGAGGACGCGTTGGTGCGGGGCTGCGTGCTCGCGAGCTACATCACCTTCGACCTGTCGCCCGAACTCGCGCAGAACCGACCCGGTTCGATCAACGATGTTCCTGGCGAGATTCTTTCCCGGGTGCGCGCGCGCGTGGTCGATGCCGGCTGCCGGATCGAGCCCGCGGATTTCAACCGTCTCGTCGGCTCGGTCTGGCCGGCGTTGCAGAAGATGAAGCGCCGGGACACGAAATACGCGACGGCGCGGCACGCGGTCTTTTCCACGGTCGTGGGGCGCCGCTACCTGCGCGAACTTTCGATCGACGAACTGCCTGGCCTCACGACGCCCGAAACGACGGCCGTCATGCTCGCGTTCTGCGAGGCCATGGGCATGGCGGTCAATTTTGTCGCGCCGGCTTTCGGTTTTCAGAAGAACATGCCGTATCCCGACAATGCGGCCTTGCGGCGGATGGTGGAAGCGCAGTGGAACGTGTGTCGCGTCTTCGGCGCCAGCATCGGCTTCCACTCGGGCTCGGGAAAATCGGCCGACAACTACCGCGTGCTCGGCGAGGTGACGGGAGGCGCGCTGGAAATCAAGACCAGCGGACGCTACACCTACGAAATGGGCCGGGCGCTGGCGGCGTCGCCGGACCCGGGCGATCAGTCGCTCTGGCGCGACTGGTATGCCTTTACCCTCGAGCTGGCCCTGGCCGGTGCGTTCAGCCCTGACGCGACGGAACAGAAGATGGCGCGGACCTTCGTCACGACGAGTCTCACCGCGGCGGGCCGGGAAGGGGAGGTCTTCAGTTCGCCGCAGACGTGCCGGTCCGCGCTCGCGGCGCTTCCGCCGAGTCCGGAGCACATGTTTTTCTTCGAATACAATTTTCTCTACGTGCTCGCCGCCGGAGGCCGGCCGGAAAAGGCGGCGCTCGGCGACCACACCCCGGGCGGCTACCGGCAACGGGCCCGATTTTACGCGATCAGTCCGGCCGCGCGGCTGCTTTACGCGAAGGCGGTGGCGAGCTATCTGATCTTTCTCGCCGAGCACACGGGCCTGGCCCCGGCCGAACGCTGCGCCGCCGTGCGCACGTTACTCGACCGCTATGCGTCGTACGACGATTTCTTCGCGGACATCTCGCGGTAGCCTCACGAAATGAGTCTCGGTCCTGAATATTTCCGCGAAACACGCGAAGGACGTGAAACTAACCCGCCCCTGAAAAACTCTTTGCGCCTTTTGTGGCTTTTTGCAGCTATGGATGGCTCATCTCTTCGATGAAATCATTCATCCACGACGATTTTCTTCTTCAGACTCCGGCGGCGCGTGAACTCTATCACCGGCATGCCGCGGGACAGCCCCTGTTCGACTATCACTGCCATCTGCCGCCGCAGCTGATTCTCGACAATCACCGGTTCGCCGACCTCACCGAGATCTGGCTCGCGGGCGACCACTACAAGTGGCGGGCGATGCGCGCCAACGGAGTCGACGAACGCCTTTGCAGCGGCGACGCCGGCGCGCGCGAGAAATTCGAAGCCTGGTGCGCGACGGTGCCGCACACGCTCCGCAATCCGCTTTATCATTGGTCCCATCTCGAGCTGAAGCGCTACTTCGGAATTGATCTGCTGATCAATTCCGGCTCGGCCGAACGCATCTGGCGCCAGGCGAACGAGTGCCTCGCGACGATGCGCGTCCACGACATCCTCGCGGCCAACCGCGTGGCGGTCATCTGCACGACCGATGACCCGGCGGATTCGCTCGACGTCCACGCGGGCATCGCGCGACTGGGACTGAAGACGCGGGTGTACCCGACTTTCCGGCCCGACAAGGCGCTGACGGTCGACGCGCCGGCGGTGTTTGGTCCCTGGGTGGATCGGCTGAGCCAAGCGGCCGGAGTTTCCATCCAGTCGTTCGATGATTTTCTCGGTGCGCTCGAGAAGCGCCACGCCGACTTTCACGCGATCGGTGGCCGGCTTTCCGATCACGGTCTCGAAACGGCGTGGGCGGAGGCCTGTACGGCGTCGGATGCGGCCAAGATTTTTGCCGCGGCGCGCGCCGGCCGGGCGGCCAGCCGGAGCGAGCACGCCGGCTTTGCCGCGTTTCTGATGCTGGAATTCGGCCGCTGGGACGCCCGCCGCGGATGGACCAAGCAGCTTCACCTCGGCGCGATGCGCAATGTCAACACGCGGCTCCGGAAACGCATCGGACCCGATAGCGGCTTCGACAGCATCGGGGATTTCACGCAGGGCACGGCGCTGGCTCGTTATCTCGACGCACTCGATGCCACCGGCGAACTGCCGCGCACGGTCGTGTATAACCTGAATCCGGCGGATAACTACGCCTTCGCCACGATGATGGGCAACTTCCAGGACGGTTCGATCCCCGGCAAGATGCAGTTCGGCAGCGGCTGGTGGTTCCTCGACCAGAAGGAGGCAATGGAGTGGCAGCTCAACGCGCTTTCGAACAACGGGCTGCTCAGTCGGTTCGTGGGCATGCTGACCGATTCACGCAGCTTCCTCAGCTACACGCGGCACGAATATTTTCGCCGGGTTTTGTGCAATCTCCTGGGCAGCGAGATCGAGCGCGGCGAGCTTCCCTCGGATCTGGAGCTCGTCGGCGATCTGGTTCGCGGGGTGTGCTTCGGCAACGCGGCGGCTTACTTCGGCCTCGAGCTCGATCCCGAGTTCGCGCCGATGGTGAGAGAGTAGAAGAGTTCCTGGCCGAGTGATCGGCTGCAATTTGTAGGAGCCTGCTTGCAGGCGATCCGCTTCGACGGGCCCGGAACAATGCCGAGACATTTTTGCCGCAAAAAGGCGCAAAGAGCCCGCGTGACGACGCACGCTTTCCGCGCGCCTATAGGCGCCCTTTGATTTTCGCGGCAACTGGGATTCGATCGGTTCGCCTGCAAGCAGGCTCCAACCTTCTGCGACCGACGCGGGCACGAAAGCGTGCGATGGAAACTAAAGGGGCCGTCTACCCCTAGACGGCCCCTCACACACACTAGCACTGCGCGCAGTATGCCGGATTGCGCCGCGCCGATAAATGGGGTGAAGCCCGCGCCGAATCGCGGTCGGGGGCGGGTTTTGCGCCATTGCCATCGCCGGTGCGGACGGTATGCTCCTTCGTGATGACCTCTCGCCTCGTTTTCCGGCTCATCGCTGTCGCGGCCTCGCTCACCCTGTCCGGAGTCGGCTGGGCCGCCGGCAATCCGCGCCCGGCAGCGGGCGGCTATCTCCTGGTGGCGAACAAGGGCGATCACACGCTTTCAGTCGTCGATGTGACGCAGGGAAAGCAGATCCGGGTGTTGCAGGAAAACGGCGTGACGGGACACGAAGTGGCGGCGTCGCCGGATGGAAGCCGCGCGTTTGTCCCGATCTACGGCGATTCGGGAGTCGGTCGCCCCGGCTCCGATGGCCGGCTGCTGCGAATCTTCGATCTCAATTCGGGCAAGATCGTTGGTACAATCGATTTCGGCCAGGGCATCCGCCCGCATTGTGCGGTCTTCGGTCCGCGGGATGGCCTGCTCTACGTCACGACCGAACTGCAAAGCACCGTCAGCGTCATCGATCCCGTTTCGCTCAAGGTGGTCGGCGCCGTTCCGACCGGAAAACGGGAATCGCACATGCTCGCCATCTCCAGCGACGGACTGCGCGGCTACACGGCCAACGTCGGGTCCGGCACGGTGTCGGTGCTCGATCTGGTGGGACGGAAACTGGTGACCACGATCCAGGTCGCCCCGGTGGTGCAGCGGATTTCGCTTTCGATCGACGGCAAGTGGGCCTTCACGGCCGACCAGACCAAACTCCGGCTCGCCGTGATCGACACCGCCACGAACGAGGTGGCCCGGTCCGTGGCGCTGCCCGGCCTCGCTTTCGGCACGGCGGTGACTCCCGATGGCCGCTGGCTCCTCGCCGCGATTCCCGCCAATTCCGTGGTGGCCGTGATCGACCTCGGGCTCATGAAGGTTGTGCAGACGATTCCCGTGCCTAAGGCTCCGCAGGAGATTCTGGTCTCCCGCGACGGCTCATCGGCCTTCGTGTCCTGCGATCAGGCGCACCAGGTGGCGATGATCGACCTCGGGAAGCGCGAGGTCAGCAAGCTGATCGACGTCGGTGCCGTGTGCGACGGACTCGCCTGGGCGCATGTTAATTAGTGAGCGGTTGTCGGTGAGCAGTGAGCGGGGTGCGGATGCCGGTGAACAGTGATTGAAAAGCGGTGAGCGGCTGGTAGGGGACGATGTCCCCATCGGCCCGCGGAATTCGGGATGCGGTGAGCGGATGCTAGGGAGCAGTGAGCAGGGAAAGGGGAACGGATGCCGGTGAACGGTGATCGACAAGCAGTGAGCGGATGCTCGTGAACGGTAGGGGCCGATGTCGCACAGCCGGAGTAGCGAGCATCGAGTAGCGAGGAGCGAGTAGACGATCTGACAGAGCTAGGTCGTTGGATGTCCCGTCGGGCGCGGAACTCCGGATGCGCTGAGAGCGGGGAGCGGACTTGGATTTGTCCACGGATTTCGCCGACGGTCGGAAAATGTAGGAGCCTGCTTGCAGGCGATTTTCTCCGGGTTCGTGTGTATTCGTGTAATTCGTGGTTAAAATCGTTTCCGCCTCCGTGATTCACTTCAACAACCACGCGATCCCGGCACCGAACGAGGCGGGCAGGACATTGTAGTGGTTGAATCCTTCGAAGCGTTCGTAGGTGTAGCTCAGTCCCTCGAACGGCCGTGCCGCGAGTTCCCTGGTGAAAAGATCGAGATCGGCGGACATCGATTCCGAATCGTCGACCCCCACGCCGAGAAAGAGCTTCCCCGCCAGCGCAGCGCCCTCGCTTCGCCGCTGCACCATCCGGTCGAGTATCCGGCGATCGTCCCACCAGATTGACGGTGCGCTGGCGAGAAAATGGGTGAAGAACGGCTTCGGTTGAAAAAGCGCATGCAACACGAAGAGCGAACCCAGGGAGTGTCCGCCGATCAGGCGTCGGTTGTGATCCAGGTCATGGCGCCGTTCGAGTTCCGGCCAGAGCGTGCGTTCGAGGAACACGGCAAAGATATCCGCGCCCCCGCTCGTGGGTTCGTCCGCGTGGCGCGTGGGCGTGTAGTCGCGTCCGCGACGATTCAAGGGCTTGCCATAGCTCGCACCGTAGCCGATTCCGACCAGGAGCATGGACGGCAGGTTGGGCCCGAGCTTTTTGGCGGCGGTGGCCGCCGCGGCGAACTGGTCGTCGCCATCGAGAAAGATCAGCGGGACGCGCGGCTCCCCGGCCGCACCCGCCGCGGCGAGATAGATCCAGTAGTCGGAGCCAGTCTCCGGAGAGGTGAGTTTGAAAGTGGGGGAGGGCATGGCGGAAAGTCATGGGTAGGGCGGGACCGTTTTTCGCTCCAGCATTCGGGTGAATCGCAAAACTGGGCCCGCCGCGAATTTTTCGGCGCGCCCAGCGGTCGCGCCCTACCTTAAGGCTCGTCTTTCTTCGTGCTCGCACGGATCGCCGGCACGTCAACGATGCGAATTCCCTCCGGCGGGTTTTCCACCGCGTAAACCAGCGCGGCGACCATTTGGTCGAGCGTGACGAAACCCAGCCTCCGGGCTGACTCCCGCGTGGGTGGCAGAATGCCGAGGAGGAAGTAGACAGGCAGAAGAAACATCGGCCAGCGATGACCCGGACCGAGGACATACCACGGACGGAGAAAGGTTCCGCGCAATCCACGGGCGGCGATCAGCGCCTCGCCCTCGGCGCGTACGGCGAGGTAGGCTTTCATGATCGGCGCGGGTTGGGCGACGCTCAGGTAAATGAGGTGCGGTGGCTGCGAACACGCGGACGCGGCGGACACGGAAGCTTGAATCGAGGCCAGGTCGACCTCGCGGAATTGCCGCGCCTTCGCCGGGCTCGGCTTGGGCACGCCGACGAGATGCACCAAGGTGTCGATCCCCTCGAGGGCGCCGGCAATCGAGGCGGGATCGAGGGGATTTCCACGGACGATCTCCACGCCCGGAATGGGTGGGCTCGGCTCCGACCGCACCAGGAGGCGGACTCGATGTCCGCGCCGGAGCAGAACCGGCGTGACGGCACGTCCGAGATATCCGGTGCCACCGGTTACCAGGATGTGACGCGGCGCCGCGCTCAACGCAGGATCTCGCCGCGCGTCGCGTCGCCGGGCACGTCGAGCAGCTGAATCTGGTTCACCGTCTTGAAATTCACGTGGTCGGCAAACTGCCAGACCACCTTTTTTTCGCGTGTGATTTCGAAGAACTGGGGCTGCTCGCCAATATGACCGTGACCGAGGTAATTGCAGAAAATCGTGTTGCCGTTGGGCAGCCGCTGAAAGCCCGTCATGAGCCGCAGCGGGTTCCCCGGCAGATCGTTTTCGTTCAACTCCCAGACGACTTTTTCGTTTTGATCCAGCTCCTCGACCTTGTGGCCCTCGCCGCAGGCGATCAGCAGATGTCCGTCGGGGAGGAGGAGGCACTCGTGGACGTCGCCGGGAATCGCGATCGAGCGGAGCACGCGACCGGCACCATCGAGTTCGTCGACGCGATGCTCGCCTTTCCGGCAGACGTAGTAGTGTCCGTCCTTCGTCTTGCGCACGCCGCGAAACTGGTCGTGACGCGAAATGTTCGCCGGCGGCGGCGCGAGCTTGATTTCCGCGGCGATCTTGCCGGCCCGGTCGACCTCGATCAGCCGGCAGGGCCCGTTCTCCACTAGCAGCACGCGGCCGTTCGGCAGCGGCTGGCAGGCGTGGATTTCGGTGTCGGGGCCGGCTTTGTATTCCCAGACCACCTGATCGGCGGGGGTCATCTCCATCGCGCCGCCGGCGTGGCAGAAAAGATAATTGCCGTTGGGCAACACCCAGCAGTCCTGCGGATGCTGGCAGGCGTGTCGCCAGACGATCTTGCCGTCGGCCGAAACCGCGCAGACCTGATTGCCGTAGGAGTCGGTGCAGAGAAACGGATGGGCAGCTTGAGCGAGAACGGTGAGCAGCCCGAAGAGAACGAACAGGCGCAAGACTTTCATGGGGTGGAGCGATATTTTCGGGCGACGGGGAAAAAGACAAGCGCCTGGGGCATTGCCGGACTCACCCAGTTGAAGGTTGAATGTTGAGGGTTGAGGGACCGAGCCCCCGAATGAAACGGCATCTTCTCAATTCATCAGGTGCGACCGACCGGTCGATTCGACTTTTCCGGACCTGAGTTTCGACTGAATCATTCCGGCTTAGGCGGCATCCGTCCGCTATCTCGAGTGCGAAGAAACCGGGCCGATTTCTTTCATGTTTGTGCCTATTCGTGGGCCAATGAACGAATCCGGCTCACTCCTCGATGTGCGTGGCACCGTGCAGCATCGCCTCTTCATGGTCGAGCAGCTGCTGCAGCGGGCGGTAGACATCGTCGACAATCTCGTCCCGTCGCCACAAGGCATCGAGGGCGTGACGCTCGGCCTTGAGCGCGGTCAGGCGGTAGTGATGCTCGGCGTGACGCCGCCGGCGCGCGCTGCCGCGGGACTCGCTCTCGGCTCCGAGCGAGGCGAGGCGATGCTCGTATTCGGCCACCACGTGACCGAGGGCGGAGGACTGCTCCGGCGTGTGCGCCTCGGGTTCCAGGGCGCGCAGGGAATTGAGTCCGGCTTCGACCGCGGTTGTGCGGGCGAGCTTTTCCTCCTGGGCGCGACTGTCGTCCTCGTGCAGTCCGAGCCGGTGGATCAGCGGTTCGAGCGTGGTGCCCTGCACGAGGAGCGTCACGGCGATGACGCCAAAGGCGAGGAAGATGACGATAGCGCGGCCGGGGTAGGGCAGACCGTCCGGACGCAGCAGCGGAATGGACAGCGCGCCGGCGAGCGTCACGGTGCCGCGCATGCCGGCCCAACTGGCCACGAGCACCGTGGTCCACGGCGGCCGGCGCTCCTTCCGCCGGATGTGCGGAAAGAGAAAGGGCAGATAGGCTCCGGGAAAGGTCCACGCGATGCGCGCGACGATGACGGTCACCGACACGGCGGCGGTCAGTCCGAATAGCTGGCCCACGCTGAACGTGCCGTTGACCGCCGAGAAAAGATCGGGGAACTGCAGGCCCAGCAGCACGAACGCCATGCCGTTGAGCCAGAAAAGCACGATTGACCAGACGGAGTAGGCGGTCTGTCGCGTCTCGACGTCCATGCGCACCGGATCGCGCCAGCCCGAGTAGAGTCCTGCCGCCACGGCGGCGAGAACTCCGGAGACGCCGAGTCGTTCGGCGCCGAGATAGGCGGCGAAGGGTGTGAGCAGTGAGAGCGTGATCTCGATCATCGGATCGTTGCCGCGCAAGCGACCGAGCAAATCCCGGAGACGCCCGACAGCGTACCCGATCACGAGGCCGACGATGAACCCGCCGAGCGCGAGAAACACGAATTCGCGCGCCACCGTGCGCAGCGAGACGGTGCCCGCGACCGCGGCAGCCAAGGCGAACTTGAAGGCGACGAGGCCCGTGGCGTCGTTCATCAGGCTCTCGCCGTTGAGGACGGTCGTCAGTCGCGACGGCACGCGCAGGCGTTCGGTGATGGCGTTGGTGGCCACGGCATCGGTGGGCGAAACCACGGCGCCGAGGGCGAACGCCATCGCCCAGGGAAGATCCGGCACGAGCCAGTGGGCGATCAGGCCGACGGCGACGATGGTGAAGGTCACCAGTCCGATCGCGAGCATGAGGATCGGGCGCTTGGCGCGGGTGAATTCGCGCAGCGGCATCAGCCAGCCGTCGGAAAAAAGCAGCGGTGGCAGGAAGCACACGAAAAAGAAGCCGGGCTCGAGGACAATGTGCGGGAATCCCGGAAGCATGGCCGCGCCCAGGCCGCCCAAGAGGTAGGTGATCGGCGATGGCCAAGGCAGCCAGCGGCCGACGATATTCAGGCCGGCGATGAGCAGGAGCAGGAGGAGGGCGTTCTCGAAGGCGTGCATCGTCCGGTGCGGCGAACAGCGTGCGTATTGTCGCGGTTCTGGCGAGCCTGCGAATGGGGCGCATTTTCCGCGGCGATTTGATGTAGGGCGGGGTTGCCGAACCCCGCCGTCGCATGCTTCCGATCTCACTGCGGATGGCGCAGATGCCCGGTCTTCTGGGTTTGTCACAAAGCGCGCAAAGGATTCGTCGAGCCATTTCATGGAATCCGCTCGCCGGGGATTGTCGTCCTCGGTTCTCGCTTCTGGGTTCTCGATTCTTCTCAACCCGATTGCCCGCAAGAAGGCGCAAATAGGTAGGGGACGATGTCGCATCGGCCTTTCGTCTCACAACTGTCGATTCTCAACTCTCGACCCGTCAATCCCCCACGAAAGTCACGAATCGGCACGAAAGGGTCAGACCAGTCCAAATAATGCCATAGCCACAAAAAGGCACGATAAGTCACAAAAACGAACCGGGTTTGGCTTCGCGCGCCCATAGGCGCTTATGAGATTCGCCGAAGCGGTGGGTTTTTGTGCCTCACTTGGCTACATTGTTTTAGATATGCAATGCCCGCAAAAGGGCGCAAATGCGCAAAACTGACCCGATCCTCACGGGCCAAATTATCGGCATCTGTTCTTGTTGCTTCGTTCCCTGCGTTGCCTCGGTTCTCGCTGCTTTGCCTTTCTACTCGCTACCCACTACTCGCTACTCACCACTTCCGTGCTACCTTGGTAGCACAATGCACGAACCCCTCACCCTCGACGAGGTCGCCTCGTACCTGCGCCTCGAGCCGCGTCACGTCGAGCGCCTGGTCCGCGAGGGCAACATCCCGCATGCGCGTCGGGGTGGCCGGCTGGTTTTCACCCGAGGCGAGATCGACGCCTGGGCTTCGCAGCGGCTGCTCGGGCTCCCGCACGAAAGTCTCGAGTGGTATCATCAGCGGACGCTTCCGGGGGCGAACCACGCCTTTGCAGACTCGGCGATGATTCCGGCTCTGATGAAATCCGGATTCATCGACTTGGAACTGCCCGCGCGCACGAAAGCGTCGGTGCTGGCGGAAATGGCGGCGCTGGCGGCGCGGACCGGTCGCGTGCTGGATGTGAAGGCGCTGCAGGCCAGTCTCGAGGCGCGCGAAGCCCTCAGTTCCACCGCGTTGCCCGGTGGCTTCGCGTTGCTCCATGGCGACCGTCACCATCCGTTCGTGTACGAGGGTTCGCTGATCGTGCTCGGGCGGACGATTCAAGCGGTTCATTTCGGCGCACCCGATCATCGGCCCACGCGCCTCTTTTTTCTCATCGCGTGCGAAGACGCGCACATTCACCTGCATGTCCTCGCCCGACTGAGTCTGCTGGCGCTCCGGACGAATCTGATGGCCCGGTTGTGGGACATCGCGACGGCGGCGGAGGCTTACGATCTGCTCGTGGAGCTCGAGAAGTCGGTGCTCCCGCCGGCGAGTTAGCTGGCTCGGGAACGTTTTGCCGGAGGCAGCGAAGGAAGCGGCTCAGCGAAAAGCACGTCGGAATCTTGAACCACAGAGACACAGAGGAACGGAGCACTTGACGGGAAGATTCCTTTTTGTGCCTCTTTGCGACTTTTTGTGGCCAATGGCTTATTGCTTATAGCTTAGAGCTGGCTTGGTGGTCCGACGCGGTGGCGGCTTCTGATCCGGGTGGACGAGTTCCGCGCTGGAGGCAGGTTCGATCCTGGCGTTGCTGGCCTCGCGGTAGGCACGGGTCACTTCGACGCCGTACAAAAGAATGACGCACGAATAGTAGATCCAGATCAGCAGGGCGACGAGGGAGCCGGCCGTGCCATAGATCGACGCGACGGTGGAGTGGCTCAGGTACAGCGCGATCAGGTAGCGTCCGACGGTGAAGAGGATGGCGGTGAGAAACGCGCCGAGCCAGACCTCGCGCAGGGCGAGCTTCACATCGGGCAGCACCTTGAAGAGCAGGGCGAACAGGACGGTGATCACGCCGAGGCTGAGGGTGATGTCGGCGAACTTGAGCACGGCGGGTGAGGCGAGCAGTTCGCCGCGGAAGTGGGAGAGGATGGCGACGAGTGCGGTGGTGAGCACGAGCGAGACGAGGAGCAGGAACCCGATCGTCAGCACCATGGCGAACGAGAGCAGGCGCCGGATGACGATTACGAGCCAGCTGTGGCGATCGGGCCGGGCGCGCACGCCCCAAATGGAATTGAGGGCATCCTGGAGCTGTCCGAACACGGAGGTTGCGCCGACGACGAGCATGGTGAGTCCGATGACCGTCGAGGCTCCGCCCTTTTGGTGGGCCTGGCTGGCCTGCGCGGCGGTGGCAATGATGCCCGCGCTCGCCGGGCCAATCATGTTGCCCATTTCCTGCTGGAATTGCGCGGTGGCCGCCTCCTTGCCGAGGAAAAGGCCGGCGACGGTCAGGGCGATGATCGTGATCGGTGCGAGGGAGAACAGCGTGTAGAAGCTGACCGCCGCGGAATGCTTGAACACGTTGTCGGTCAGGCACGCCTTGCCCGCGTCGAAGAACACTCCGGCCCAGCGTCTCGGAGTCCAGTGGGTCATGGGTAGGAATAGTGAGCAGGGAGCGGTTTACGGTGAGCGGGGAGCGACAGAAAGTGAGCAATGGGCGGTTTACGGTGAGCGGTGGGCGAGGGCAGGTCAGCAGTGAGCGGTGAGAAGTGAGTGGGGAGCGATCCCCGGTGAGCGGGGAGCGGAGCATTCAGCTGTAAGCGGTAAGCTTTAAGCCATAAGGGGCGGTTCGCAGCGGCGTCACTTGGGTCAGTCCGTACACCGCTTACGGCGGACCGCTCACCGCTCACTTCAAATCGCGTCGGATTCGCTCCTGGCAACGTCCCGTCTCCCCGACGGGTGACAATCGGTCTCATGCCCTTGAGACAATCTCCGGCGGGCGGGGTTCACCTTTGCAGAGGAGGCGGCCGCCGACCTGGGAAGCTCAATCGGGGCACCCGGTCGCCAACAACCGCTATTCCCGCGACGCTCGTCGGACTCCTGAAATCCCGCTGCCCTGTCTCCTTCGCATCAGCCTCCTTTTTCCGGCGGTTCCGTCCCTCGCTCGTCGCTCCCCGATTCTCGCTTCTCCCCACGTCTTTTCCGTACTTGCGCCCCCCCGGAAATTGACCCAATTTGCGCGCTCTTTGGGATTTCGGTGCGGTAGCCAAGTGGTAAGGCCGAGCTCTGCAAAAGCTCTATTCGGCGGTTCGATTCCGCCCCGCACCTCCACTCATCGCGAGGCGATGAGTGCCCTCCGAAGCCCATCGGGCGAAGGAGGGCCAGGCAACTCTCTCCGCAGATCGCTCCGGATGGCACGGCCACTAATCATCGCGGTGCGAAGAGTGCCCTCCGAAGCCAACGGCGAAGGAGGGCTCGTCTAGTAGCGAGCATCGAGTAGCGCGCAGCGAGCATCTCGATCGAGCGTTAGGGATCGATGTTCGATCGATCCGCGCCGCTCGCCAGCGGGCGCGGCCGCAAACCCTGGCCTGACCCCGTCTGCATATTCGATCGTGAGCTTAGTTCACCTTCGCTTTTTCGTGCGACGGGCCTATTCGTCGGGCATTCTAATTTCCCATGAAGCCCGCCGCCTTTAACGAGCTTGTCGAGAGCGTCCGCGACGCCGGCGCCTACCTAAAAGGCACCCGCAAGACCGTCGCTCAGGCCAACCACATTACGACGGGATCGACTCGCGAGCAGCATCAAAATCATGAGTCACACGACCGCCGGCCTAAATCTGCTCATCGCCGATAAGGCCGATCCGGAACGTGACGCGCTGGCCAATGCGTTCGCTCAGGGCGGCGGCGCCGTCCACCGCTTGGATCGATTCTGGGACCCGCCGGCGTTCGATCCTAGGTCCGTGCGAGTGTATGGAGCCGATTCGTTCTGCCTGGTACTTCAGCAGAAACTTGGATTCGCGCTCTGCTCGCCCGCCGACGACCTGCTATTGCACGTGCCGGCCCGCTTTCTGCAGCGGCGGCTTGAGAAGGTGACATTGGGCGACGCGCAGCCGCTACGATTCCCCGCTTTTATTAAGCCCGTAACGCCAAAACAATTCCGGGGCGTGGTGTATCAAAACCCTCAGGAATTGGCCGAAGAATGCCGTGGGCTACCACCCGAAACCGAGGTTTTTGTTTCGAAGGTGGTGCAGATCACTGCTGAGGTGAGAAGTTTCGTGCTCGATGGCAGGGTGCTCGATGCCTCCGCCTACGAAGGAACGCCCACCATAACCGATGCTATCGCGTTTACCTCGGAGCTAGTTCGATCAATGGCGCTACCACGCACCGTCGTCGTTGACGTCGGATTCATGGCGAACAGAGGCTGGGCCGTGATCGAGTTCAACGCGAGTTGGGGTGCGGGCCTTAACGGTTGTGATGCCACAAAGGTTTTGCCGGCAATCGTCGCGGCGTCGGGCGGGAGCAATGCTTAGCCATGCGGATCCGCGTTCTCAGTGATCTACATCGTGAATTCGGCCATGCTACGTTGCCCGAGGTCGCGGCTGATGTCGTGGTGCTTGCCGGCGATATTGATCGCGGAACCAAAGGTGTTGCCTGGGCACGGCAGAAATTTCCTGAAACGCCGGTGCTCTACGTCGCGGGAAATCACGAGCACTACGACGAGAGGATCGGCCGTCTGCATGAGAAATTGCGGGAGGCCGCAGCAGGGTCGAATGTTCTCATTTTGGAAAACGAAGCATTCGAGCTAAAGGGCTACCGCTTCTTCGGCACGACGCTCTGGACGGACTTCAACCTGTTTGGGCATCCGCCGTCTGCTATGATGACCGCTGGAGAGAAAGGCAGCGGCATGAATGATTTTCGGAAGATCCGGCGCCTCGATACCGGCAAATTCCATCCCAAGCACGCCGCATTGCTCCATGCGGAAGCACGCCTGCGACTCAGCCAATTCCTCGCGGCTGGCGACCGGAAGCGCTCAGTGGTCATCACGCACCATGCACCTTCGCTCAAGTCTGTCCCCGTTATGAAAGCCAACGAACTGATCAGCGCCGCCTATGCCTCGAATCTGGACGACCTGATCCTTCGCCAAGGGCCGAAGCTCTGGATTCACGGACACATCCACGAAACACGCGATTACCTGATTGGTGAGACCCGCATCCTAAACAATTCGCTCGGTTACCAGACCGCCACCGACCCGGAAAGGACCGGCTTCATGCCTGACTTGATCGTAGATATCTAACTTTTTGGGCGAGCTGGTGTACGGTGAGGCTCGACCCCTTTCGGTTCCATTGCCCAGATCACGCAATACACAACAGGCGTTAAGGCGGAGCCGCTATATTTTGATCCGCCGGTGTGGGGTTAGCACCGGATAATACGGTTGTTAGGCCGTCAAAGGGAGGTGCCGGGACTAAGTCAGCTTGCGTCGCCGCGGCCTTTGCTGTGCTTTGGCCCGGACGCTTCTTAGGGGCCAATGACGAAGCGGCAATTGCTATTATGGCTACCTCTCAAGCACACGCCGATCCGCGCGGCTCACGGTGGAACCGCTGGGATCCCCATCTCCACGCACCCGGCACGATCAACAACGATCTATTCGGCAAGGATTGGACCGGCTATATCGACGCGATCAATAGGTCGGACCCGCCGATCCGTGCCTTGGGCATCACCGATTACTATTCGCTAGATTGCTACCGCGAAGTGCGGAAGCGGCACCTCGCGGGGGAACTGCCGGGCGTGACGTTCGTTTTTCCGAACGTGGAAGTCCGGATTAATGTGGCCACCACGGACGGCGATGAAATCAACGCGCACCTGCTGTTTTCACCGCGGGACGAGGACCATGTGGAACAGATCGAGCGCGTCCTGAGCCAGGTCGATTGGCAGTTTGCGGGAACCTATTATCAGTGCAACCGGACCGGGCTCATTGCGCTGGGGAAAAAGCATAAATCGGAAGTCAAGGATGACGGAAAGGCCTTCGAGGAAGGCGCGAAGCAGTTCAAGTTCAACTACACCCGCCTACAGGAGCTGTTCAAGGAGGACACCTGGATGCGAGAAAATTGCCTCGTGGCGATTTCCGCGGCCGAGGGCGATGGCTTGAGCGGGTTGAAGACCGACGACAGCTACGACGCCACGCGCGAGGAACTGCAGCGGATGGCCCACATCATCTTCAGCGGAAAGCCGTCCGACCGAGTCTTTTGGCTGGGCGGAGCAAAGGGGGAATTTCGGGATGAAATCGAGAAGAAGTACCAAGGCCTCAAGCCCTGCCTGCATGGCTGCGATGCCCACAGCGTCGCCGACGTGGGCCGCCCGAAACTCAATCGGTATTGCTGGATCAAGGGCGACCTGACCTTTGAGGCCCTCCGCCAAACGGTCATCGACCCTGCGGTCCGCGTCGCCATCGGCGAAGAGGCTCCTGCCCTGCCAGCCCCTCGCTGGTCCTCGATACCATCCGACCAATCGGCACGCCTTGGCTCAAGAATGCCACGATTCCGCTCAACAGCGGACTGGTCGCCGTGATAGGCGCGCGCGGTTCCGGCAAGACCGCTTTGGTCGATCTCATCGCAGCCGGAGCGCAGGCGCTGCCGGCCAAGTTGTCGGATTCGTCGTTTCTCAAGCGCGCGACAAGCGAGCAGGATTTGATCGGCAACGCTCGGGTGGAGGAAACCTGGGGTAACGGGGAAAAGCGGGAGTCGAACTTCGGGCCCGCGGAATACGATTTCATCGAGCCGGAGCCGGAGGTGCGCTACCTCTCGCAGCAATTCGTGGATGACCTGTGCTCGGCCAGCGGCATCGCCACCGCGCTACGGGAAGAAATCGAGCGGGTCATCTTTGACCAGACGGAAAAGACCCAGCGGTATGACACCGCCTCGTTCTCGGCGCTCGCCAGCTTGTCGCTGGAGCCGATCCTGTTTCGGCGCAGGGAGCTTGCCGATTCGATCGCAGACTTTTCCAAGGAAATCGCGGCAGAGGAACGCTGGATCGAACAGCTCAAAGGGTTGAAGGAGCAGCACGCCAAGTTGAAGGCGGTCATCGTCAACCGGAAGATCGAGCTCGGGAAGCTGCTGCCCAAGGGCATGGAGGCGCGGACCAAGCGATTGCTGGCGCTGGACGAGGCCTGCACGGCCGCGGAAAGCCGGATCGAAACGCTCAACAAGCGCCTGCGTGCGATCGAGAACCTTCGCGCGGCGCTCGACTTGGAGACGAAAACGGAGGAACCGTCGCGTTTTTCCAAATTGCAGCGGCAGTACGCGGACGCCGGCCTCACCGCGCCGCAATGGCAGACCCTCAAGCGGGTATATGCCGGCGACACGGGGGCAGCCCTGGACGCCTCGAAATCGGAGGCCACGGCAGCCATCGGCCTCATCGAGAATGGCGACCCGACCAAGCCCGTGAACATTGCAGTGGCGCCGATTCCTGACTGGCACCTGGTCGCCCTGCGCACGGAGCGCGAGAAGGTGAAAAAGGAAGTTGGGATCGATGGCGAGCAGCAGCGCAAGTACGACCTGCTGACCAAAACGATCGCCACAGAGGACGCGCAGCTCAAGACGCTCGCGGCCAATGTCGCGACCGCGGAGGGCGCCAAGGTCCGCAAGGAAGCCCTCATTCAATCCCGGCGGGACACCTTTCAATCGCTTTTCGAAACCTACCTCGATGAAGCGGCCGCCTTGGCCACTTTGTACGGCCCGCTGCATGACCAGTTGAAAGGCGCGACCGGCGCCTTGGCCCGGCTGCGCTTCACGGTGAAACGCATGATTGACCTTCCGAAATGGCTGGAGGCGGGCAAGGAGCTGTTGGATCTCCGCAAGACGACGATTTTTGACCCCCAGCCGGCCGGTCAGGCATCCATTTTCGCGCCGCTCGAAGCCGCTTGGCGAACCGGTTCCGCGGCCGAGGTCGCCGCCGCGATGGCCGTTTTTTTTGAGAAGCAAGGGCCTACCATAGTGAAAGCGATGCCCGGTACGGTGGAGATCGATGACAGGATCGACTGGCGCAGACAACTCGGCGAATGGCTGTTTTCGCTGGATCACGTCTCAATCGAATACGCGCTCGAGTATGACGGCACGAACGTCGAGCAGCTCTCGCCCGGCACCCGGGGCATCGTGCTGCTGCTGCTTTACCTTGCCGTGGACCGCAACGATCCGCGGCCGCTCCTGATCGACCAGCCGGAGGAAAACCTCGACCCCAAGTCGGTTTTCGAGGACTTGGTGCCGCACTTCCGGGAAGCAAGGAAGCGGCGGCAGGTGATCATCGTCACCCACAACGCCAACCTCGTCGTCAATACCGACGCCGATCAGGTGATCGTGGCGCGCTCGTCCCGCGCGGCGGGCGGCGGGCTCCCCGACATCGAATACACGATGGGATCGTTGGAAAACGACACGATCCGCCATGCCGTGTGCGACATCCTGGAGGGCGGCAAGCGCGCCTTCATCGAACGCGAGCGCCGGTACCGGCTGCAATGGGAGCGGATGCTGGAAGAGGACGCGCCCGCCACGAAACCCGCACCGGTTGCGCAACCGGTACGGCCGGTGGTGGATCGCGTGGATTTGTACTTTGCGTACGGGTCCAACCTGTCGCGGGAGCAAATGGCGGACCGTTGTAAGGACCACAAAGTGCTCGGGCGGGCGACGCTGCCCGATTACAATTGGATCATCAACCGGCGGGCCGTCGCCAACATAGTCACCGGACAAGGCATCGTCGAAGGCACGCTCTATAGGCTGTCGGTGAAGGATGAGGCGCGGTTAGATGAGCTCGAAGGGGTCGCCGCCGGCTCCTACCGCAAGAAATACTTGGATGTCCAGTGGGCGGGAAAGACGGTGCGCGCGCTGGTGTACATCGATCCGATAACCGAATTGGGTAAAGCGAGCGCCGCCTATGCCGCCATCCTTACGCAGGGGTCGCTGGATGCGGGGTTGCCGAAGGAGTATTTTGACGGGGTGATCCGGCCGTTTCTGCCGGACCCTGATATCATCGAGTTTGACGACGAGTTTCCGCCGTGACCCTCATTCTTACCGAAGTTTCCGCTGCTGGTATCGCGATGGCGGCTGACTCCGCGATCAGCTATTTCAATCCAAACGGCACCATCTCCCGCGTTGACCACAAGGGCTGGCGGAAGGTGCTGTGGGTCCCGCGCATCCGGGCTGGCGTGTCTTATTGGGGTTTCATCGGGCAAGTCACTAGGCAGCGATTTGACGAATGGCTGGAGGAGAGAATCCGCAGGCTCCAGTATCAGGATTTGCTGGGCTTGGCGCAATTCCTCGCGGACGAACTCAATACCAAGTGCGGCAATCAGCCGCTTGGGCCGAATCAATGCGTCGGCATCCATGTTGCCGGGTATCATCCTTGGGCAGATGGGGTGCGGAGGCCGACCTTCTATCACGTGCACAATGGGCACGGTCATATACAATGGGCAGGAGGGGTACCGGTGCCGGCGCTCGATTTGCAGGGGCAGCCGTCCGCGCGGCTGTTACCCACCAACCACTCCTGGGTCTGGGACCCTCGAAAACTTTTCGCCGTACATTATGATTACCCCGGGGCACCCGCCACTCACGCCGCCAAGCTGGCGCCGTTCAACGCGCGGGGCTACCTGACGCGCAACGGCGACATCGGACATTACATCCTCATTGGCGAGGCTCTACGCAACGTGTGTACTTCCGTCAACGCAGTGCCCGGATTGCGCATTCCCAGCGATCCCACCCGCATCGGTCCGCGTTTAGGTTTCCTCAAGATGGAAATCGAAACGGCCGCCGCTTTCTACAAATGCTCCACGATGTCGCGCGTGATCGGCGGAAAGGTGCTCACACTGGGCATCCGGCCGGACGAAACGCGGCTTTAGCCACGCGAGCTCTCAGTCGACGGGCGGGAAGTGGAACAGCAGCACCGCTACCTTGATCTCGCGATTCCGGTCGCCTTCGACGTGGAGGCGGTAGTTGAACCAGGTTTCGCTGCTGGAATTCGCGGGCCCGAGGTAATTAGGATGCTGGGGAACGGTTGTCTTGATCGTATCGAGCACCTCACTGAAATTCCGGTTGGGAACGAAAAACACGACGGCGGCCTTGGAATCGCGCCAAGTGAGATAACGGATCAGTTGGGTGAGCGTTTCGAGACAGACCTTGGCACCTTTCCAGATTTTGAATTCGGCGACGAAGAGGTTGCTCTTCTCGTGCCGAAGGAGGATGTCGGTTTTACCGGCCTTGTTGAAGGTTTCGCCGGTGGTGGAGCCGCTGAAATTTGGGGCAAGGGCGATCAGGAAATGATCGCGCAGCGTCTCCTCGTCCTTGTTGGCGTAAGTGGACGGGAGCTTTTCAAAGCCGGTGCCCACGTCATGGATGACCTTCAGGATTTGGTGGTAGATGCTCTCATCAAGCGTCGGCTCCGGCTTGTAACCGCGATCAGTGACCGTGGGCTTCGGCGTGACGGGCTCGATCTTGCGCGGCGCGGGTGCGGCGTAGGTTCCCGAGGTGGCGTTGGTCGCGCGGATGGGGGTTTTGAGAGCTTGGAGATAGTTGCGGCGCTCGAGCAACTGCCGCTTACGCGCGTCGAAGACCTGCTCGGCTTGGGCACGCAGGGTGGCGTTGTGCTGCACGAGCTGGTTGTTCACATTGCGGGCGGATTCCTGCAGGCTGTGGACCACCTCGTCGGCCCTGCGCTGGGTCTCCTCCGCGTTCTGCCGGAAATCGACATAGTCCCAGATGATCATTTGGCCCTGAACGGAGACGGACGGCGTCCAGGCGCCGAAGGTATTGGCCTGCATCTCCAGCAGCTGGGGATCCCCCGAAAACGGGAGGTGGTAGGTGAGCACGAGTTTTGGATAGGACCGGCCCGCTCGTACGGAAAAGTCGGCGGAAAACATCTCCGCCGGCACGAGCATTTCCTCGGGCTCTGCCGACAGACGGTCGGCGTGGATTTCGAGGGATGAAAGGTTGAATTTTTCAACCGTATGCGAGAGGTAGTTCTCCCGGTTTACGTTCAGCAGGTAATCTTCAGCTTCGCCGCGGATCGTCTCGGCGAGTTTCAAGCGCTGGCCCTCCAGTACGCGGGTAAGATCATACTTCGCGAAAGCATGATTGCTGCTGCGTCGCCGATAGGTGTCCACGAGGGATTTCTAGCCGGGAAAGTAGGTCGTGAACAAGCGGGTTTTGTAGTGAATAAAATCCTGGGTGAAGAATGGCGACGGCCGGTGCCGGCATCTCGGGTAGGCCAGTAATGTACGGGTGAGGCGGACACCAAAACGGACACCAAACAGCCTGGAAAAGCAGTCCGCGGGTAATGCCAGTTTAGGCTTGGTTCCCTCTAAGAAGTGGCGACAGTGACGTTGCAACTACCGCGAAGGTCGCCGATTCCGCCCCGCACCTCCATCCTTCGCCTCGCGGAAGGCGCGCGAAGGACGGCCTCTGAATCTTCAGCGAAAGAGGGCAAGGCCACCCAGGCCGAGTTACCCAGAGAGGTGGAGCGACTTGCCCCCGGGGCGCTTCCAAGGCCATGAGGACAATGCGTTCCACTCCGGGAGCGGCACACTCTGTGCTCGCCTTCGGGCAATGAATGGTCGTCAAGATTTACCCGCTATGATCCGCCTGGCTACCGACTCCGATGCATCTGCGATCTGCGCGATCTACAATCACTACGTCCTGCACACGTGGGTGACGTTTGAGGAGGTGCCCGTCACGGAGGCGGAAATGGCCGGGCGCATCCGCGACACGCTGATCGCGCTGCCCTGGCTCGTGCTCGAGGAACAGGGCGACGTCCTGGGCTACGCGTACGCGAACAAATGGAAGGTGCGCGCCGCGTACCGTCACTCGGTCGAAATCACGGTCTACCTCCGCCACGATGCGATCGGGCGGGGGCGGGGTCGTGTTCTCTATGAGGAACTGATCGCGAAACTTCGCGGCACGGGCATCCACGCCGTCATCGGAGGTATCGCCCTGCCGAATGAGGCGAGCCAGCGCCTCCATGAGAAGCTCGGATTCAAAAAGGTCGCCCAGTTCGAGCAGGTCGGACGGAAATTCGACCGGTGGATCGATGTGGGTTACTGGGAATTGATCCTGCCGTAAGGCGGAATAAAGCGGTTGAAGGTTGAGGGTTGAGGGACCGAGCCCACGAACGGACTGCATGCTCTCAGTTCATCGATTCGAGGCACGGTTCGCTTCGACATTTGGACCAAGTTGCGACGCTCGACTGAATCGTTCCCGCTACAGCGGTTTAAGTAATTGTGTAGTCTGAAAATGGTAGGGCGGGACCGCTTGCCGCTCGAGAACCAGGGTGGATCGGAAAACTGGGCCCGCCGAAATTTCACGGCGCGCCCAGCGGTCGCGCCCTACCTTTAGGGACGATTCCAGCGGCTACATTTATCTTTTAATATGCGCTAGGGTACATCTCGACCGAAAGGCTCAGCCAGGGAAATGACCTCGAAGCCCCGCCGCAGCCAGAAGGTGCGTCCTTTCCGGTTCCGTTTGTCGACGAGAATCAGCGCCCGCTTGATGCCTCGGGCGCGAAGTCCGTCAATACACTCCTGCACGAGCAGCTGGCCGATGCCCTGTCCGCGGTACCGCGGCGCCACTGCGAGGTGGTAGATCAGGCCCCGGCGGCCGTCGTGTCCGCAGAGGACGGCTCCGACGATACGTTGGCGCCGCAACGCAACGCGGCTCAACCCGGGATTCCGCCGCAGGTAGGCGACGATACCGGCCCGGTCGTCGCCCTCGGCAATTTCGACGCCCTGCGACCGGCGCCAAAGCCGCAAAACGGCGCCATAGTCGCGTTCCCGGAAGGCCCGCGTGATGATTGTGGCTTGCATATGCGTTAATAGGTATATACCGATATGGGTATGGACATTCGCGCTTTCAGGGCAACCCTGCGCAAACATCCGTCAAAGTCGGTGCGCTTCATTTTTCCGGACGGGCGACCGATGCCCGCGCGTTATCACGTGACCGAGGTGGGGCATGTGCGGCGTCGATTCATGGATTGCGGTGGCACCGTGCGTTCGGTCGAGGCTTGTCTGCTGCAGGCCTGGACTCCAGCCCGCAATGAGCTGCACCGGTTGACGGGCAGGAAGCTCTCCAAAATCCTCGACCTTTCGTCACAGGTCATCCGCTCCGAAAAGCTCGCGGTCGAGCTGGAATACGACCGCGGTGGCGTGGTGCAGTACCGCGTCGAATCGGCGGCGACGTCCGGCCAGGTGCTGGTGTTTGCGCTCGGCAACAAGAAGACCGACTGTCTGGCCCGAGAGACCTGTGGCCTCGCGACCGCAGTCTCGGGTTGTTGCGGCAAATCGGACTGTGGCTGCTCCTGATTCCCTGGCCCCATGAGTCTGGTGCAAATTTATCAGTGTCTTTGCGACCAAACCCGGTTGCGCATTCTGCATTTGCTTGGCCAGGGGCCGCTTTGTGTGTGTCACATCCAAGCCGCGCTCGCCGAGCCGCAGGTGAAAATCTCCAAGCATCTCGCTTACCTTAAAACTCGCGGAATGGTGAACGTACGTCGCGAGGCGAATTGGATGATTTACAGCCTTCCGACCAAGGGCGCGCGCGAACTCCAGGCCAACCTGGCCTGCCTGCAGGACTGTGTCAGCGAAGATCCGCTCTTTCGTCGCGATTCGGAGCGTCTCCGCAGACGGGTCGGAAAAGTCGCGGAGGTGGATTCCACTTGCTGCCCTCCGACGCCTTCCAAGCGCAGACTTTCTTCCAAATCATGACGTCCGTTACTCCCCTGAAAATTCTCATCTTGTGCACCGGCAATTCCGCTCGCAGCATCATTGGCGAGTATTTGCTGAAGACGAAGGGCAAGGGCCGCTTTGAGGTCCACAGCGCCGGCGCGAAGCCCACCGGAAGGGTCAATCCTCTGGCCCTGTGGGTGCTCAAGGACCGGTTTGGCATCGACGCCCGCGATGCGCGTTCGAAGTCGTGGGACGAATTCAAAGACGTCCGCTTTGATGGAGTGATCACCGTGTGTGACAATGCCCGGGAATCCTGTCCACTCTGGCCGGGAAAGCCCGTGGTCGCGCACTGGGGCTCGCCCGATCCGGCGACGGTGCAAGGCAGCGAAGAGGAAGCGAAACGGGCGTTTGTCGATGTCGCGTTGCAGATCAATCGCCGGGTGGAACTGCTGTGCGCGTTGCCGCCCGGATCGTTTGACGAATTCCGCCTCCGCGAAATCGGACAGGCAGCCAAGCTGGCTTCCGAAGCCGGGATGGCTCGCTGACCATGCGCCGTCGGCTCCCGGCGTGGTTCGTGGGGGAATTCTTCGGCACCTTCATTCTGGTGTTCTTTGGCTGCGGCAGCGTCGCCACGGCGGTCCTGACCGGCGCGCAGGTCGGAATTTTCCAGGTCGCAATCGTCTGGGGAATAGGGATCGCCACGGCCATCTATCTGACCGGCGGACTCAGTGGCGCCCATTTGAACCCGGCCGTGACCATCGCCCTGGCTACCTGGAGTGGGTTTCCATGGAAAGGAGTGCCGAGATATCTGGCCGCGCAATTTCTCGGCGCAATGGCTGCGAGCGCCCTGCTTTTCGCCATCTATCACGGCACGCTGGCCTCCTATGAGGCAGCCAACCACATCACGCGCGGCGCGACTGGCAGCGAAGCCTCGGCGATGATCTTCGGGGAGTATTTTCCCAATCCGGGCGGCAAGCCATTGACGGACGCGGCGCGCCTTACGGTTTCCGCTTCCACGGCATTCCTCGCCGAAGCATCGGGCACCGCCATTCTGTTGCTGGTGATCCTGGGCGCTACGCATCCGCGCAACGCCGCACGGCCGCAGATTCTGACGGCCGCCACCATTGGACTGACGATCACCCTTCTGATTTCTCTCCTCGGACCATTGACCATGGCGGCGTTCAACCCGGCGCGCGACCTCGGGCCACGACTTTTTAGCAGCCTGGTCGGTTGGGGCACGGTGCCGTTTACGGTCAATGGCCTCGGGTGGCTCACAGTCTACATCGTTGCGCCGATCGTCGGCGGACAGATCGGAGGGCTCATTTACCGTCTGTTTTTTCAGCCCCACTTCGAGGCCGCCGGCGATCAGGGCTGACCGGTTGGACGGACAGCCGAAATAGCGAGAGCCGAGTAGCGGGTAGCAAGCATGTCAATCCGACGGCGCCCCTGGCTTCGCGACGCAACCATCGCGGAGACCGATGATAGCGGTTGCAGGGTACGGCTGCGGCTGCCTCGAGAATGAAGTTGCCTCCGCCGTCGTGAACCGCAGGCTCACGCATCCGCTCGGGGCTGGGAGCGGCCCTATGGTCTTATTTCGCTTGTTTTGCCGGCTGGCGGGCCGGTCGTGCCGGTTTCTGCCCAAGTCGATTCTGGCGTCTGCCCTCTTCTTGGGAGCGGCAGAACTGAGTGCGGCCGACTACCTGTTCCGCATGTACGCGGATGCAATCGGCGGCGTACCGCTTTTCGATAATCCCAGGAGTGTGGCGATCGGAAGCGACGGAAATTTGTATGTTGCCGATGGCGGAAACAACGTGATCCGCAAAGTCACGCCCGCGGGAGTGGTCACCACCCTGGCTGGAGTGGCCGGTGAGTATGCCTCCCAGGACGGAACGGGCGCAGCGGCGCGATTCAACGGCACTTACCGAATCGGAGCGGACGCAAACGGAAACCTATATGTCTGGGACGTCAGCTATACCGTTGGGTCAAAAGTTGCGATGGGTATTCGCAAAGTAACGATGACGGGAGAGGTGACCACCCTTCTGAGACCGCAGGCCTACTGGGGCGAAAACAGCAACCATGAATGGTGGGATCCGGAGAGCTTTGCCGTCGACGCGGCGGGCAACTGTTACATTCACGATGCGAATCATGGCTCTTTCTGCAAGGTGTTGCCGACCGGCGAAGTTATCGTCCTGGCCACGCAATTCAGCGCCAATATCTCATCCGCCGGCCCAATGGCGGTCGACGGCCAGGGAAACCTCTTTGCTGTGGTCGGCTTGGCTTCAATTATCAAGATCACGCCAAGCGGCCAGATCAGCACGGTGCTCGGGGCCAGCCAGGGAGTCGCGTACAATGGACCCAATGGGCCCTTTCAGGTGGGCGCGTTCGCCGGGTTGTGCGTCGACGCCTCCGGAAATCTCTTTGCCACGGACAGCCAGCATTCCGGGGTATACAAGATCACGCCGGGCGGAAGTCTCAGCCTGGTCGCGGGCGGATACCTGCATGGCGCTGTCGTGGATGGGAACGGAGCGCAGGCGGGATTCGGGCTCACTCAAGGCCTGACGATCGACACGACGGGAAATCTTTTTGTGGGCGACCAGAGCACAATCCGCAAAATCCAACTGGACGGGACCGTCAGCACGATCGCCGGTTGTTCGCCTCAACAGGGGGCGAGGGACGGTGTCGGCACGACCATCGCCTTTGCTCAACCGGCCGGAATGGCCGTCGACGGCACCGGCAACGTGTTCGTCGCCGACCGGGGCAATCACGTCGTCCGCAAGATTCTGCCCGGGGGCATTGTGACTACTTTCGCGGGACGGATTGGTGTGGCGGGCGAGCAGGATGGCCCGGGGGCATCGGCGACCTTGAATACACCCGCCGACTTGGCACTCGATGCTGCGGGTAATCTCTATGTGACGGAGTACAGTTCGGTGAGGAAGATCACACCCGACGGAACGGTAACGACACTCGCGGGTGTCCCGGGTCAGGTCGGGTATTCGGATGGCACGGGGGCGGCGGCCCGATTCAACGGTTTGGGCGGAATGGTCGTCGATGGGTCCGGAAATCTCATTATCGCCGATGGCAACAACAGCATGCTGCGCCAGATTACTTCGGCCGGCGTGGTAACCACGCTTTTCGGAGCGGCCGGACTGCGCGGTACAGGAGACGGCGTAGGTTCCGCCGCCCAAATCTGGCTGCCCGGGAGCATTGCCGCCGACGGAAGCGGAAGCTATTTTTTCATCGATGGCGGGGCGATCCGAAAGTTCACGCCGGGTGGGGCGGTGACGACATTGTTTGCCGCGAGCGGAGGCACCCAGGTGGTCGATGGAAACGCAACGACAGCCCGGTTCATGTCCCCGTGCGACCTCGCGGTGGCGCCGGACGGCGCCCTGCTGGTGTCCGAGAGCGAAGGCGTTATCCGTCGGATCGACGCGGCGGGAAATGTAACCACCGTTGCGGGCATGTTTCCTGGCCGTGCCGGGGCCAGTGACGATGGATCGGGAAGCGCGGCACGGTTCAGCTCCATCGCGAGCATTGCCTTGGACGCGCAATACAACCTTATCGTGGTGAATTCGGGCGGCCGCGTCGTCGTGCGAGGCCAGCCGCAGCAAGGCGAAATTCCCGCGGTGGCGCAAAGCACCCTCGATGTGTATACTAAACTGGGGGGGTCCGCCGTCTTTTCTGTGAACGCTACCAGTTCGCTATCTCTCTCATATCAATGGCAAGTGCGTCCATGGGGATCACCTTCCTGGGGAGACCTGACGGATGGGGGCGAATATGCCGGAACCCAGTCGGCGACTTTGCAAGTGCTGGCGGCAAGCCTGCAGGATGATGCCAGCGAATATCGGTGCGTGGTGACCAACGGCCAGAATCAAAATGTCAGCTCCGGACAAAACCTGTACGTCGATGTGATTGCCTATTCGCTTCAACCGGCTGACAGAGTTGTCGCTGCCGGCTTCGCCACCCACATCGACGTCGACGTGTCTGCCCTCCGGACGTGCTATGGGTATTGGCAGCGTTCCACCAACGGTGGAACCACGTGGGTTGACGTAAGCACCGACAGTCAGTTCAGCAATGTCGCCACGACATCGCTCCAGATTCAGAAGGCGACGAGTGCCCTGAATGGCAACCGGTTTCGATTCGTCGCCGAGGATGGACTGGCCGATCCTCTTGCGTCGACCCCAGTGACACTGACGGTTGTGCCCGGAGAGCCCAACACGTTTGCCAGTGTCAGCTTGGTGGGCCAGACCAAGACGGATACCACCTGGCTGTGGGCGGGATTTAGTCCCCGGAGCATCGTTTGCGATCATGAAGGCAACCTGTTTGTGTGCATGGCCAACCGACAGGTCATCCTGAAGATCGTGCCGGTTTCCGGCGTCGAAAACATTCTCGCTTCGCAGGCCGATGTGCCCGTGATGCCCGGAGCCGTCGTGACGGTTTTCGCGGGACTCGATGGCACCGCCGGGTACGCGGACGGATCTGGAACCGACGCGCGCTTCAATCAGCCCGGTCCAATGGCGATCGACAGCCATGACAACCTCTTTGTCGCCGCCCCCCTCGATCAAACCATACGGAAGATAACGCCTGACGGAACGGTGTCCACTTATGCCGGCATTCGAGGAGTATCCGTGTATCAGGATGGACCGGCTGGTTCGGCAACATTTGGAACCGTTGGCGCCTTGGCGGTTGGAGTCGACGGCACCCTATTCGTGGTCGATGCGACAGCAAAGTGTATCCGAAAGGTGGCCCCCGACCGGTCGATCTCCACTCTGACCGGAGGGCCGGGCCGCTTTGCGGGTTTTGATGGCCCTCCCTCCGTTGCGCGCTTCATCGGGCCGATCGCATTGGCGGTCGACTCCTCGAATACGCTTTATGTTTCGGATGGAACTCTGGTCCGCAAGGTAGCCCCGGACGGAACGGTCTCGAGTCTGGCCGGAAGTGGGTCGCAGGAGGACTACACCGATGGCCAAGGCGAGAATGCGCGATTTGGAAACGTGGCGGGACTCGCCGTTGACCGCTCCGGCGACGTCGTGGTGGCCGATTCTTCGGCGGGCTTGATCAGGAAAGTGGCGCCCGATGGGACGGTGACAACGATCGGCGGCGTCGCAAATCAGTACAATGTTACCTACTATGGCGCATTTCAGGGATATTACGGCGATGGTGTCGGCGGGTCCGCACGTTTTTGCGGCCCGATTTCCCTGGCGACTGGTGCGGGCGGAGAAATTTATGTCGCGGACGGCGGCGATGCGGCGATTCGGGTTGGAGTGTCAGGTGGTATGGCGCCCGCACTTACCGATTCCCCGACGGGCCGATCGGTGGCCCGCAATGGTTCGGTAACGTTGTCGGCGACGGCGAGCGGAAACCCGGCGCCGGTCTTTCAGTGGTTCCACAATGGCGTCGCAATCGCGGGTGCGACCGGCAGCAGTCTTTCAATCTCTCACGCCCAGGCCTCAGATGGCGGCAGCTACGCAGTTGAGGCCTCCAGTCTGTTGGGAGACACGGCCAGTGCCCCCGTGACATTGACCGTCGGTGGGACGCCAGCCGATTTCAACGGTGACGGATCGAGCGATCTGCTTTGGGAAAACTCCGCTGGGATCGATCGTGCGCTCTGGTACATGAACGGCACGAGCATCGCGTCCTTCGACTACCTTGCCGGCATCGACGCGGCCTGGAAGATCGTCGGCACCGGCGATTTTGACGGCGATGGTCAAACGGATATCGCGTGGGAGAACGTCGCAACGGGCGACCGCACCTGCTGGTTCATGAACGGCAAGACCATCACCAATTTCGGCTACTTCGCACTGGTCGATCCCGTCTGGCACATTGCGGCGATTGGCGATTTCGATGGTGACGGCAAGCCTGACCTCGTGTGGGAGAACAATGCCACGGGAGATCGCGCCGTGTGGTTCCTCGACGGCGTCACGATCAAGAGCTTCGGCTACATTGCCGGTATCGATCCCGTCTGGCACATTGTCGGCGCCGCAGACTTTGACGGCGACGGGCAAACTGACCTGGTCTGGGAGAACCGCACCACGGGCGATCGGACGATCTGGTACATGAATGGCGCCGCGCTTAGTACTTTCGGCTACATCGGCAGTGTCCCTGGTGCGTGGCGCATCGCCATGGTTTCCGATATGGATGGTGACGGGCATCCCGATCTCGTCTGGGAAAATAGCAACACGGGAGATCGTGCGATCTGGTTGCTGAACGACGCGACCCTGATTTCCTCGCCGTATCTGGCCTACGTCGATCCCGCCTGGCGGATTGCGCCGTGAGCCGACCCGGCCGGCACCCCGGCGCGGGGATGCTTATTTCGCGGCGGGCGCCGCCGGCTTCTCGGACTCGGGCTCCAGCTTCTTCATCAGGTCATAGGCGGAGCTGGTCGGGTTAGCCAGGAAGTCCTTGATCTGCGCGCGCTGCTCCCTGGTGAGTTTGGGCGCTTTTTCACGCGTGAGAAACGCCACGAGCCGCCGCAGGTCGTGCGTCTCCTCGGACTCGCGATCGAGCCGGTCGCGCAGCTGGCCGAATTCGCCGAGTTTGAGGTCCGGCGGCACGATCCAGATGACGTTGCCCCGCGCGATGTAGATGTAGCCGGTCCCGATGGTGCACATCTCGAAAACCCGGCGCCACGAGACGTCCCGCAGTTTGATGCTGAACTTGTCGTCCGGAAAATCATTTCCGATCACCAGATTCAATTCGAACAGGTCGGCGACCTGTCGCATGACGGAGCGGCGGGTCTCGTTGGGGATGTCGATGCTCAGGGTGTCCTGCGTTCGCTCGATCTCCCCAAAGACAGGACGCAGGGCGGCGGCAAATACGAGGAATAGGAGGGACAGGCGATACGCTGATTTCATGGCGGTGAGGAGTGAGAAGGAATTGGGCTCAAGGCCCAGCATGAAGATTGTTGTGGGTGAGGCCGAGGAGAATTCCTTCCGATTGCAGCCTTGGTGAGGTCCGGCGACCGACCTGGGTGCTGGGACCGAACGGAGGTTTTGGAATCTACGGGACCTGATCCGCGGGTCGACGAGGACGACGACCCCTACCGGAATGTTAGCGCAGTTTAAATAACTCGATGGCCACAAAAAGGCACGATAAGGCACAAGAAAAACGAAGCACCTTCGGGATCGCGCGCCTATAGGCGCTCATGAAAATCACCGAAGCGGTGTGTTTTTCCGCCTCTTTGCGGCTACATCGTTTCTAGAGCTGCTCTTGGTACGACGATGTGGTTTGCCCGTCTGAGAGAAGGTTCAGGTGATAATAAGGCTCCGGGCCGTCGCCCGGAGCCTTCGGCAAGCGGAAGCGCGCGGTTACTTCGTGATCTCGTGATACGACCCGTTGGCCAGAGTCGTGCGCACCTTGGCCGCGCCGACGTTCCACGTCTTGAGCAGCGCCTTGTCATGCACGGCATCGAGCAATTCCGCCAGGCGTACGCGGGTGGGCTCGGCGATGATGACGATGTGTGTGTCCTCCCGACGGCCCTCGGCCAGGCGCCAGAGGCTGAGTTTGGCATCCTTGAACCCGTTGGCGTCGAAAATCGCCTTCAGCTCGTCGAGTTGTTTCGCATAGGCGCCCTCGTCGGAGCAGTTGATGATCGTGTTGAACACCGCGCCGCCCTCGTAAAGTCCGTCGTCGCGGACGGCCTTGTAGAGCCAGCTCGGTCCGAGTTTGCGCATGGATTTCAGCTGGCCCAGCAGAACCGCGAGGTCGGCGTCATCGGCCAGCTTGGCGGTGAATTCCGCCTCGGCCGCCGCGGACGGGAACATGCTCACCACAAATATTCCGTGGGAGTTTTCGCCGGCAAAATCGCCCGTCCAAACGTGCCGCACCTTTTCGAGGCCGGTCTTGGCTTTGACCAGCGCATTGATCTTCGTGATCATCGCATTGTAGGCCTCAGGGTCATCCGTGTTCACGACCTGGACAACCATCGCGGGTTTGGTTTGGGCGAACAACGATCCGACCGTCAGGGCGACGGCGACGGGCAACATCAATAGCTTCAGTCTCGTATTCATGGTTATGTTGGTTGCGGTCGACGACGGCCGAACCAGGGACAGGTCCCGTTCGGCAGGTGGGCGGCCGATTTTTTGCGGGGAGGCATTCGACGTGACCGGTCCATGGAATGTATCCGCCGGACCATGACGTGAACGTGGGACGGAGCGTGGACGCCCCTCCGCGGATGGCAAGAGTTTCGCGCCGGCGTGGCCAATTGCCAGCGATTCGCAAACGGCGGGATCGCGGGACAAGGACCGTCGTGAATCGCGATGCCTCTCGGCCGGATCTATTCAGTCGAGGCAGAGGTCGAAAAGTCGATCCGAACAGTGCGTCGCATCCAATGAATTGCGAACGTGCCGTTCCTTTCGTGGGCTCGGTCCCTCAACCCTCAACTTTCAACGGCATGAGCCCGGCTCAGGCATTGGGCTTTACCGCCCCGTGGGCCATCCAAAGTTCAATCCTCCTCCGGCTTTAGCGTGTGCAGCGGCGGGACCGTGCGGAGGGCGGGCAGGACGAGGGCGACGATGACGACCACGAGGATGGTGCCAACGCCGCCGGCGGTGGCGGCGGCGACCGGTCCATACCAGGCCGCGGCAAGACCCGCGCGAAGTTCGGAGATCTCGTTCGAGGAGCCGATGAAAAGCTGGTTCACCGCCGTGACGCGTCCGCGGAGCGAATCCGGCGTGCGCATTTGCACGAGAGAGTGCCGCACGACCACGCTGAAGTTGTCGCACACGCCGCTGAGATACAGGGCACCAAGCGAAAGCCAGAGGTTACGCGAGAGGGCGAAGAGCGTGATCGCCGCACCAAAACCCGCCACCGCCCAGAGCATCGTGGCGCCGGGTCGTTTGGACGGCGGAAGGTGCGTGACGAGAAAGGCCATCGTGATGGCGCCGAGGGCCGGCGCCGCACGCAGCCAGCCGATCCCGCGCGAGTCGACGTGCAGGATCTTGTCGCCGTAGATGGGCAGCAGCGCGATCGCTCCGCCGAGCAGGACGGCGAAAAGGTCGAGCGAGATGGCCGCAAGAATGGCCTGGTGACGCCAGATGAAGCGCAGACCGGCGAGGGCATCGGGCGCGACGCCGCGGGCCTTGCTCGGCTGTTCGACGCGGATGTTGAAAAGGATGATCGCGAGCGCGATCGAGAACGTGATGTCGAGCGCGTAGACCGCGGAGTAGCCCGAAAGCCAGATCAGGAAACCGCCCAAAGCCGGTCCGATCACGGTCGAAAGTTCAAAGGCGCTGGCGTTCCATGTCACCGCATTGCTCACGGCCGTCGGGGGCACGAGCAACGGCACCAGGGCGGCGCGAGCGGGATTGCCGACGACCCGGACGATCGCCTGGAGAAAAACGATCAGAAAAATGACGGGCAGAGCAGGCTGGTCGAAATGCAGGGAGGCAGGATCGACGTGATGCTCAAAATGCCGGGCGATTGCATGCAGGACGGCGTTGCCGAAACGAAGCGGCGCGATGTCGGGCAGCCATTGCGGAAAACTCGTGCAGAGGACGAGACCGAGCGAGAGGACCGCGGAGGCACAGGACGTCCGCATCAGGATCCGGCGGCGGTCGTGCCGGTCGGCGAGGACGCCCGCCGGAATGACGAGCGCGATCAGCGGGATGACCGTCGTCAGGCCGACAAGTCCGAGCGCGGTGGCGGAATTGGTCCAGCGGTAGATCTGCCAGGCGACGGCGAGGCTCAGCGCCTGGCGTCCGATGTTGAACAGGAAGTTGCCCGCGACGAAACTGCGGTAGCCCGCATGGCGCAGGGCGGAGTAAGGATCGCGCTCGGGGCTCTTCATTGCCGGGCCCGGCCGAAGGGCAGCAAGGTCATGCCATCTTCGTGAGGCGAAGAAGCGTATCGATCAAGCTTTCCGGAGGGAACGGTTTCTGGACGAAGGCGGTGCGCGCATGGCGGGCGTGCTCGCCCTTGGCGTCTTCTTCGCTATGGCCGCTGAAGAGAATGCAGGGAAAATTCGGGTGGCGCGCGCGAATCCGCTCCAGCGCCACGGTGCCGTCGAGACGGGGCATCGTCACATCGAAGACGCCGGCGTGGAACCGGTGGGGCTCGGCCTCGAACGCCTGGAGCGCGGATTCGCCGTCGTCGGCCAGCACGACCTCGTAGCCGGCCCGGCGCAGGATGTTGTCGGCCAACTGGCGGATCGAGGCATCGTCATCGGCGACCAGCACCGTGCTGCCGGCGGCCACGCGGGAAAGGGGAGGCATGAACGGTGACTGGGTCAACGGCTCGGCGTGGCCCGCCACGCACGGCAGGTAGATCGCAAACGTCGAACCTTGGCCCGGAGTGCTCATGACCGTCAGCGCGCCATGCTGGGTGCGGACGATACCGAGCACGGCGGCGAGCCCGAGGCCGCGACCGGTGAACTTGGTGGTGAAAAACGGATCGAAGATCTTGGCGCGGACTTCGGGTGTCATGCCGCAACCGGTGTCGGAGACCTCGAGGCAGACATATTCGCCCGGCGGAGGGGAGCCGCCGGGGAGGGCGTCGCGCAGTTCCCGGGCTTTCAGCACGACGGTGCGGGTGCTGACGTTGATGCGACCGGGCTTGTCGCCCAGCGCCTCCGCGGCGTTAAGCACCAGGTTCATGATGACCTGGCGGAGCTGCGAAACGTCCGCCTCGACACTGGGCAGCGACGGGGCGAGGGCAAAGGTCAGTTCGGCGTGGTGCAGCGAGAGCTCGAGCAGGCGCGTCGTATCCTGGACCACGCGGCTGAGATTGAGGCGTTCGACCACGACGGCGCCCTTGCCGGCATAGGCGAGAAGCTGTCGGCAGAGATCGGCGGCGCGACGGGTGGCCACCAGGATTTTTCCGACCTGGGCGCTTTTCGGGCCGTCCTTGGCGAGGTCCATCTGAAGCAGGGACGCGTTGCCGAGGATGGCGGTGAGGAGATTGTTGAAATCGTGCGCGATGCCGCCGGCCAGCACGCCGAGGCTTTCGAGTTTTTGCGTCTCGAGCATCTTGCGCTGAAGAGCGTCGTTCTCCGTTTCCGCGAGCTTCCGGGCGGTGATGTCGGTGTGCGTTCCGGCGATGCGCCACGGCGCGCCGGTGAGGGGATCGCGTTGCACGATCTTGGCGCGATCGAGGATCCAGCGCCACTCGCCGGATTTGGCGCGCATCCGAAACTCCATCGCAAACTCCTCCCGGCCCGACCAGAAGGACTGCTCCTCCTTGGCCACGATCGGACGGTCGTCCGGGTGGATGAGCGAAATGAAGGCGGTCCGGGTCGTCGCGAGTTCGTCCGGCCGGTATCCGAGCATCGTCGCCCAGCGTTCACTGCGCTCCTGGCGGCCAGTGCGCACATCCCAATCCCAGAAGCCGTCCTGGCTGCCCTGGAGGACGCGCGACAATTGCTCCTCGCTCCGGCGCAGCGCCTCGGCCTGACGTTTCACCTGGGCGAGCGTGTGACGCTGCCAGAACAGGCCGGCGCCGCCGGCGAGCAACAGGATGACGAGAGGCAGAACGTAGGGCAGGATGTCGCGGAAGCGCAGCCGGCGCACCTGGATCGGGCCGATCCATTTTTCGTAGAGCTGCTCGTAGATGTGCTGGCGATGAACGGAGAGCAGTCCCTCGTTCAGTTTCGCGAGCAGGGCGGGCTGGCCGGACCGGATGCCGAAGTGTTCGCGATAGTCGAGTTCCGGCAGCGAGATCGGCGCCTGCACCACGTCATTGAAGCTGTCGTTGCGGATCACGTAGGAGGCGACGAGGTCGCTGGAAAGAAACACGTCGGCGCGATGCTCGTGCACGGCGCGCACGCAATCGAGCAGGGTGGGGATGAAAACCAGGTTGCCCGACCAGCTCTGGCGCTTCAGGTATTCATGGGCCCGGGAATCCCGCGGTACCGCGATGCGCAGGCGGGCGAGGTCGGCGGTGCTGGCAACGGGCGGACCGTCCCGGCGGGCGAAGACGGCGCCATGCATCGACATGGTGGTGCTCGTGAAATCGATGAAACTGCGCCGGTCCTCGGTGTCGGCGAGATTGCAGATGATGTCGATGTCGCCGGCCTTGAAGGCTTCGAACAGCGGCTCCCAATCCATCAACTTGAACTCGACCTGGAGTCCCTGATCGCGCGCCACCTCTTGCATCAGATCCACGGCGAAACCCGCCGGCTGGTGATCGCCGTCGGAAAAGGTGAACGGGGCGGCATGCGTTTCCACGCCGACGCGCAGCGGGCGCGACGAAGCCGCGGGGCCGGCGGGCAAGGGGCCGGTCCACGCCAAGATGACGGCCCAAAGGCCGCAAACCAGGCGAAGGGAGAATCGCATGAAGATGCGGGACGGAATCCCGCACCTTCTTCATCGGTACTTTTTGTCCCGGATTGAGCCCCTTTTGCCGGTGCTCAGGCGGCTCACCTATTTGGTGAAGAACGGATTGTGCACCTTTTCCTGCTTCAGGGTGGTCAACGGGCCGTGCCCGCAGGCCAGAACCGTGTCCGCGGGAAGATTGAGGATCTGCCGCCGGTTGTTGCGGAACTGATCCTCGTAGTGGGTCGGACTGCCGCCCATCGACCCCGCGAACAGCGAGTCGCCGACGATGGCCAGCGGCCACGACAGGCCGGTGACATAGAAAGTGGTCTGGCCCGGCGAGTGGCCGGCGGTGTCGAGCGTCTTCACGGCCAGCGGACCGACATGGAAATGACCGTTCTCCTTGAAGAATTTGGCGCCGGGAAAATCGACGGGTTCCTTCTCGCTCGACCACACCTCGGGTTTTCCGCACGCCGCGAGCCGGGGAAGGTCGGCGATGTGGTCCTCGTGGGTGTGCGTGATGAAAATGTAGCGCAGATCGAGTTTCTCGGCCTGCACGGTGCCGACGACATCGGTGGCATCCGCGCCCGTATCGAAGGCCGCGGCCTGCCGGGACCGGACATCCCAGACGAGGTAGCTGTTGACGCGCATGTCCTCGTACGGAGTGTTGAACATGGCGAACCCGTGCGGAAACAGCGGCTGCTCCGGATACCATTCCTTCCGCGCGAGGGAGACGAGCGCGTCACCGCCGAGTCCGAGCGCCTTGGCGACGGCGCGAAGCGGCGCCTCCTTGATTTCGCCGTTCCGCAGGGCCTTGACGTCGGCGGCGGAGACACCGGCCTTGGCGGCAAGCTGGGAGTCGCTGAGTTTCAGTCCGCGCTGGGACTTGCCCAGCACGTCGGTGAAATTGTCCTCGAGGGGGATGCGGGGCACGCTTCACGCATGCTCGTAATCGCGCGGGTCGCAAGACGATTGGTAGGACCCGATGTGCCGCCTCGGCCCGCGGGATTTTGACCACGGATTTCACGGACAACCGCGGATTTTCCGAGCGCGTCCGTCTGGTGTAGGGCGGGGTCGTTTTCCGCACCGGCTTCCGGGTGAATCGCAAGACCGAACCCTCCTCGATCCCGAGACAATCTCCCGCGAAACCTCACGAAAGCGTATCGACGCGGATCTCTCCGATTTTTTCATTTCGTGTATTTAGTGGGGGATCGGGATTGAATAGGCGGGGTTCGGCCCATTCGACAAGCCCAGGGCAGGCGACCCCGCCCTACACCGGACGATTCGCATGGTCGTTTCTAAATATGATCCTCGCGAGAGGGACGTGCGGATTTGCACGTGAAGGCGGCATGAACCGGCCCTGAGGTCCGGTTCCACCTCAATACAGTTCGAATTCGTCTCCGTAAACCATGCAGGCGGCGCCTCGAGGGCCGCCGCCTGCTGGACACACACACACTAACGACAATTACTTCGGCACAACGACCGTGATATTTAGCTTTTCCAGCGTAAGGCCGAGCTGGCGATCGTAGTCCGCGAGAGCCTTCGCATAGTCATTGATCGCGTTGACTTCGCTAAATTGCAGGCTGGTGAGCAGTTCCTGCTGATAGAGAACATTGAAGGTGCTGCCCGTGCCCGCCACCAGGCGTTTAACTTCGGCATCGAGCGTCTGCTGACCCAACTCGCGGGCGGCGCGGGTGGCCTCGACGCGCTTGTAGGTGTTCTCGATGTGATTGGCGCCGTTGCCGACCGCGACGACGATGTCCTGCTCGAGGCTGTCGAGCTGCGTCTTGGATTGCTGGAGAGCGAGCTTGGAGGAGCGGTAGCGGGCGCGTTCGGTGACGAAAGCCAGCGGCACGGTGACCTGCACGCCGTAGCTGTAGGCGCGGTAGTCCTGGTTGCGGATCATCTGGCGCGCGACGCGATCGGAGGTGTCGTAGCCGTTGTATCCGTAACTGCCGACGAGATCGAGGCGGGGCAGGAGCTGGTTGCGCTGATAGTGGTAATTGATGTCGTTGCGTTCGAGCGCGAGCTGCGCCTGGCGGTAGTCAGGTCGCTTTTTCAGGGCCTCGGCGAAATCCAGCGCTGCGTTGACCGTGGTGAGCGGAGGTGTCGGCAGTTCCTCGATTTCGATGGTCCAATCGAGCAGCTTGGACGTGTGCTCGTCGGAGATCAGGGCCTTGAGCGCGCTCTCCTCGTCGTGCACGAACTGCCGGGCCTGGAGAATGCCGTCCTCGGAGTCGGCCAGACGGCTGCGCGCCTGGATGACGTCGTATTGGGACATCGAGCCGACCTTGTTGCGCTTGATGTTTTCGTCGACGAGCTCGGCGACCTTGTCGCGGAGATTGAGCGCGCTGCGGAGCTGGGCCTGGGCGAGATTCAGATCGTCGTAGGCAAAAATCACGTTGGTGACCGTGTTGATCAGCGTGGCGCGGTACTGCCATTCGCTGATCGAACGATTGGTCATCGCGATCCGGATCTGCGCGGTGGTGGCGCCGACACCGAAGTCGCGGAGCAGGGGCTGGCGGCCGGATACGCCGGCGAAGGAAAGAAAGTTGTCGTTGAAAACCACCGACGTGTTGCGGTCGTTGTTCGACGTGGCGCTCAGGGAATAGGTCATGCCCCAAGGCATGAGCCCGTTGAGTCCGAGCGAATACGAGGCGTCCTTGTCGAGGATCGGGTCCGGCCGCAGTCCGGTGAGCGGGTCAGCCAGTTGGGGAATCTCGTTGTAGGAGTTGTTGAAATTTCCGGTGAGCTGCGGATCGAAGATGCCCAATTGCTGGCTGACGGCGGCGTTCGCGATCGAGACATCGAACGAGCTCGACTGGATCGCGAAGTTCTTCGCGAGCGCGCGATGAATGGCGTCCTGCAACGAAATCTTCTCCGCGCACAGGCCGGAGGCGGAAAGCAGGACCAGAAAAAGGGCGAACAGGCGCCGGGTCGTCGTCATGGAGTCCCTTCTCTTTGCAACCGGCATGCCAGCCCGGAGCCTGTTTGCAACTCAATGGTCAGCAAACGATAAGGCAATCAGGCTCGATGCGGAGGCTTTGCGACCTTTCGCCCACGGGATTGCGATTTCCCGAAAATGGGAAAGCGCGAGGTGGAAGGTTGATGTAGGGTGGCATCGCCGAATGCCGCCTCGAGACGGTGGAGCGACTTGTCTTCAAGACGCTCAACGCATTGAGGGCAATGCGTTCCACCTAGGCGATCACTCCCAGCCGATTGGCCGGCCCTTGTTCTGCTCGGCGAGCCAGGATTGCAACGGAGCGAAATACGCGACCATCGCCCGCGTCGAGAGATCCTCGCCGGTGGCTTCGCGCAGAACCTTGCGCCAATCCTCCGTGGCGCCCTTCGCCATGATGCTGCGCAGGAAGTCGCCGACGGCCTTGTTGTCGGCGTAATTGCAGCTCTGCGGGGGCTGATGGAGGATGTGGGTCGCGATGTAGTCGTTGAGCTGGTATTTGAAAACCTGCGCGATCGCGTACGAATAGTAGTAGCAGGGCGTGTCGTTGATGTGCGTCTTGGTCGCCGCATCGCACCACTCCTCGCCGCGCTCGGCGGGCGGCTCGACGCCCTGGAATTCGCGCACATACTGCCACCAGCGCTTGTTCCACTCGGACGTCGGCAGGTTGTGCGCATAGATGTCGGCTTCCCAGTGCGTCATGACGCCGGACGACCAGAAGATGAACGGCACGCCCGGATCGAGCGCGTCGTTAAGCAGGAACGCCGTCTGGTCGGCCTTGAAATCCGCCGGCAGCACGCCGAGCGATTTCAGATAGGGCATCTGGCCGGCGGCGAGCGCCGTCAGTTCGCCGAAACCCTCATGGAAGGCGGGATTGGCGCCGTCGCGCAGCAGCGGCGGGACGCCCGGACGCGCGTACGACTGGAAATAATAGACGTGACCGAACTCGTGGTGCGCGGTCGTGAACCACCATTTTGTCGACTCGATGCTTTGGAGCGAGCGGATGCCCGTCTCGAGATCGATGTGCCACGCGGAGGCGTGCGTGTTTTTTTTGCGCGAGTCGCCCGCGGGCACGGGGTACAGATCTGACGTCGCCCAGAACGAAGGCTCGAGTGGCTTGAAGCCGAGGCCGACATAAAAGCGTTCCGCGGAATGCGCGATCCAGTCGGGAGAGCGGTCCTTGAAGTACGGGTCGAGGTTCGCGGCTTCGACGAGCCCGGTCCATTCCTGCGACCAGCGATTGTTGATCCAGTGCGCCGGGATGAGTTTCGGAACGGGCTGATGATATTTCTCGGCGAGCTTGTATTTGGTCCAGGTGTGAAGCTGCAGATAGAGCGGCCGCAGCACCTTCATGAACTCGTCGTTCAGCTGCACCATTTCCCCGGTCGTGACGCCGTACTTGGCGACCTGCAGCGCGAAATAATCGTCGTAACCCATCTCGCGCGCGACGCCGTTGCGCAGATCGCGCAGGCGAATCAGTCCGGCCTTGAGCGCCTTGCCGGACTCCTTCGACGCTTCCCAGACCGCCTGACGCTCGGCGAGGTCGGTGCTGTTCTGCATCAGGTCGTCGATCTGATTCACGGTGATCGGTTTTCCGCGGAGGTGAAACTCGTAGCTGTTGAGCGTCGACGCCTGCGCGGTTTCGGCGGCGATGCGATCCGCCGTGAGCTTGGGATTGGTCATCGGTCCCTCGGCCGCATTGAGCAGGACGCGATCGAGTTCGCGCGCCGTCAGCTCGTTGAGATCCTTGCGATGAAAGAGCAGAAACTTCGCCTCATTGATGACGGCCGGATTACCGTTGAAGGCGGCGTAGGCCTGCGCCGCGACGTCGGCGGCGGCATCGTGGACGGGCGAGACATCCGTGAGCGCCTTCCACTGGGCCTCGGAATTGACGGTATAGAGCGCCTGGTAACTGGCGTTGACCAGCGTCAGGAAGTGATCAGCGCGCTCCTGGATGGCATTGGTGTCGTTGGCCAGGGTGGCGGTGGCGACGAGCGCCGCGCCCGCCCAAAGGACGGAACGGAGGGGATTTTGCATGGGAAAAGTGTGCGGCGGGCGACGAGGGGCTCAACCCGGAAGCGGCGGATGAGCGGAATTTGCCCACGAAATGCACCAAAAGGACGAATGACAGGATGGCTTTTGAACCACAGAGGCACCGAGGACTAAGCCTGTGGGAGCGGCTTTACGCCGCGAATCTCCGGCTCTCCGTGCCTCTGTGGTTCAAAACAGATCCTACTCGTTGCGCAGGGCAACGAGCGGATCGACCTGCGTGGCGCGGCGCGCGGGGATCAGGCAGGCGAGCGAGGCAACCACGGACAACAGCAAGGCGATGGCGGCGAAGGTGAGCGGATCACGGGCGCCGACAGAGAACAACATCGTGGAGATGAATTGAGTGAGCAGCAAGGCGCCCACGAGTCCGAGGACGATGCCGCCGGCGATGAGCCTGACGCCATGTCCGAAGATCATCCGGAGCACGTCGCCGCGTTGCGCGCCCAGCGCCATGCGAATGCCGATCTCGGAGGTGCGCTGGTTGACCATGTAGGCCATCACGCCGGCCACGCCGACCGTGGCGAGCAGCAATGCGACGCCGGAGAACACGGCAAACAGAAACATCGCAAACCGGCGGCGGCTGATGGAGTCAGCGAGCAGGGTCGTGAGCGGCAGCACGCTGGCGACCGGCTGGTCGCGGTCGACCGAAAAGATGGCATTGCGGGCGAGCGTGGCAATGTCGTGTACCGTGCCATCGGTGCGAACGACGAAGGTCATGAAGTCGAACGGCGATTGCGCGAACGGCTCGTAGGTCTGCATCGTGACGGGAGTGTCGAGGCGGTATTGCTTCGTGTCGCGAACGACGCCCACGATCTCGCGCCAGGTCTCGGGGCCGTTAGTAACGTTGATCCTCTGTCCGATCGGATCCTGGTTGGGGAAATATTTCTTCGCGAGCGCCTCGTTGATGACGGCCACCCGTGGTGATCCGGGCAGATCCTGTTTCGTGAAGCCGCGTCCCCGCACGAGCGTCATGCCCATGGCGCGGAAATAATCGGGCGTGACCGCGTAATAGTTGGTGGCCGGCTGGTCGGCGGGGGCGATCGGAGGACGGCCGCCGATCGTGAAACTCAGCACATAGTCGCTGCCGGTGAACGGGACGATGTGCGACGCGCCCGCCGCGACGACGCCCGGGATCGCGGCGAGCGCATCGGTGGCGTGCTCGGCGAACTGAAGCTGCCGGGGGCCGTCGGAATATTTCTTGTCCGGCAGCGAAAGCCGGAGGGTGAAGGCGTCGGCCGCCTTGAAGCCCGGATCGACCTCCTGGATCCGGAGGAAGCTGCGGATGAGCAGCCCGGCGCCGACGAGAAGGATGAGGGCGATGGCGATTTCCGACACGACGAGCGCGCTGCGGAGGCGATGACGCCGACTGCCGTCGCCGGGACTGCGTCCACCATCCTTGAGCGTCTCGTTGAGATTGAGGCGGGTGGCCTGAATGGCGGGGAAGATGCCGAAGCCGATGCCAGTCGCGGCGGCGATGGCGGCCGTGAAGGCGAACACCTTCCAATCGATGGAAATTTCGGCGGCGCGGGGAAGCGAGGCCGGCGCGAACGACAGCAGCGCGGAGGTGCCCCATTGCGCAAACAGGAGACCAAGCGATCCGCCCAGGATGGAAAGCAGGACGCTTTCGCCGAGCAGTTGGCGGACGAGACGGCCGCGACTGGCGCCGATAGCGCTGCGCACGGCAATCTCGCGGGCACGACTGGACGCACGCGCCAGAAGCAGGTTGGCGACATTGGCGCAGGCGATCAGCAGCAGAAATCCGACCGCGCCGAGGAGGGAAAGCAGCACCGGTCGCACGTCGGCGACGGCATACTCGAGCATCGGGGCCATCTTGATTCCCCAGCCCTTGTTCGAATCCGGAAATTGTTTGGCCAGCCGCTCCGCGATGACACCGAGCTCGCTGCGGGCCGCCTCGACACTCACTCCCGGTTTCAGGCGGCCGATGACGGCGCAATAGTGTCCGCCATGATTCTGATGCTCGTCGTCGGCAAACGCGGTCGGCGTGAAGACCTCAGTGCGACCTGGGCGCTGGAAGTCGGCGGGCATGACGCCGATGACCGTGAACGGCTGCCCGTCGAGGAGGATGGTTTGATTGAGGATATCGGGCTTGCCACCGAACTGGCGGATCCAGAAACCGTGGCTCAAGATCGCGACGGTGCCCTTGCCCGGGGCGTCCTCGTCGGTGGTGAACTCGCGCCCGAGTGCCGGATGGGCGCCGAGCGTGGCGAAATAATTGGCCGAGATCCGCTGCGAATTGACGCGAATCGGGTCACCGCGTCCGGTCAGGTTGTAGTTGCTGTTGTAGCTGATCGCGAGATTCGCGAAGCTCGTGGCGTCGTGGGCCCAGGTGAAATATTGTCCGGGTGCGACGGAGAACTCGGGATAATCCGGCAGATTGGTCTCGCGAATGATGACGAGGCGGTCGGGTTCGGGGTAGGCGAGCGGCCGCAGCAGGATGCTGTTCACCACCGTGAAAATCGCGGTGCACGACCCGAGGCCGAGCGCGAGAGTCAGCAGCGCAACGGTCGTGAATCCCGGGGATTTGGCGAGCTGGCGAAGCGAAAGACGGAGATCGCGCATGCGAAAACGGCGAAGCGCTATTTCGCCGTATCGGCCGGACCCTGTCCGCACGGCTTCGCGGGCGCTTGTTCGCTGGTCTTCGCTGCCGGAGTGGGATGATCCGATGAAGCCTTCTCGGACTTGTGTGGCGTCAGGGATTGCAACCAGGCACCCAACGCGAAAACGGCGAGCAGCCGGACGAACATTTGCAGGAAGACAGGAAGGTCATCCATGGGTACGGGGGGATGCGGTTATGCCGCAAGGCATGTGCCAGTGTAAGTTTTAAGCTGTAAGCTGATTGTCAACGGCTTACGATGGTCAGAAATCGGATATCGAAGCGTGCCGAACCACTCTTGGCATTTGGCGTTCCCGGAAATGGGACGGCGTGGGCCAATATTAACCACAGAGGCACGGAGATTTCCTGCTTCGATTCGAACTCGGTGAACTCCGTGTCTCTGTGTTCGGGATAGTGAGCGGTAAGCCGTGAGCGTAGTAAAGATTGCGGAATGCGGATTGCTCAAGAAGTAGCGAGAACCGGGGAGCGAGGAGCGCGCACCAAGGCATCGCTCATTGGTTCGAATAATGCGTGCCCTCCGTGAAATCGGTGGTCAAAACCTCCGTGCCTCTGTGGTTAATTCCAAGGCGATTTGGGAAACGGCTACTCGGCGCGCAGGGCCTCGAGCGGATTCACGCGCGTCGCCTTGCGCACGGGATGGAGGCACGCGATCAGCGCGGCGAGCGAAAGGATCAGCGGGGCGGCCGACAGGGCGATGGGATCGGTGGGCGCGATGCCGTAAAGAAGCTGGGCGACGACGCGACTGAGGGCGAAGTAGCCGGCGAGACCGGCGCCGAGTCCGGCCAGCACCAGCCAGCTGCCTTGCTTGAGCACAAGCGAGGCGATGTTGCCGGTGGTGGCGCCGAGAGCGATGCGCACGCCGAACTCCGAGGTGCGCTGTGTCACGGAGAACGCGAGCACGCCATAGACTCCGAGCACGGCCAGCAGGAGTGCGACACCGCTGAAAAGTGCGAGGAGGATCATCGGCGCGCGACGGGTTTGGGCGGTGTCGTACATGCGCTGCTGCATGGTCTTCACGTCGAAGACCGGTTGTTCCGGATCCGCGCCATGCACGGCATCACGGACGACATTCGCGAGACCGGCGGGATCGCCGTCCGTCTTGACGACCAGCACGATGTTCGTGTCGGCCTGCTGCGCGTACGGAAAATAAATGGTCTCCTTCTTGATCGGGTCCTCGAGATTGGCGAACTTGATGGGCGCGACGACCCCGATGATCACGCGATAGTTGGGCGCGTCGCCTCCGCGGTCGATGCGCTTGCCGATCGGATCCTGTCCCGGCCAGAAGCGGTCGGCGAGAACGCGGTCGACCACCACCACCTTCTGCGATTTGGCCGTGTCGGTTTCATCGAAAAGACGTCCGCGCAGCAGCGTGAGGCCCATTGCGTGAAAAAAGCCGGGATCGACATCCCGCACCTGGCCGTGCGGCGACGGCGCGCCCGGCGCCTGCACGATGTCGGGACTGGAATAGGAACCCTGGCTGTTGTTGCCGGTGAAGGGCAGGATATCGGTCACGCCGGCGGCGCGCACGCCGGGCAGGGCGCGCAGACGTCCGAGCACATCGTTGACGAAACCGATTCGTTTTTCCGGCTGATCGTACTTGATCGCGGGCAACGCGAGGCGGGCGGTGATGACGCCGCCGGGAACGAATCCCGGCGACTCGCTCTGCATGCGCTCGAAGCTCCGCACGAGCAGGCCGGACGTGGAGAGCAGCATGACCGCGAGGGCGATTTCGCCGATGACGAGTCCCGCGCGAACGGTCGCGGTGCGGCGTCCCGCCGTGCCACGGGCGCCCGCCTCCTTCAAGGCCGCGGCGGCATCGCCGCGCGAGGCCGACCACGCCGGCAGCGCGCCGAAAAGGAGGCCGGTGACGAGGGCGCACAGGAGGGTGAAGCCGAAGACGGCGGGATCGACGTGAATGCTGAACGCGCGGGGCAGCGTTGAAAATCCGAGGCTCGAGAGGCCGGTCACGCCCCATTGGGCGGCGAGCAGTCCGAGGAGCCCGCCCGCGACGAAGAGAACCAGGCTTTCCGTGAGCAGCAGACGGATGAGGCGGGCGCGGCCGGCGCCGAGCGCGGCGCGGATAGCGAGCTCGCGTTCCCGGGCGACGGCGCGGGCGAGAAGCAGGCTGGCGACATTCGCGCATCCGATCAGCAGTGCGGCGGCCACGCCGGCCTGTACCATCCAGAGCATCGCGCGGATGCTCGTCACGTTCTGTTCGAGGAATCCGTTCATGCGCCCGCCGAAGCCCGCGCTCTTCCAGAATTCGCGCGAGTCGGCCACGCGCTCGGCATTGCGCGCCTGGATCACGTCGAGATCCTTCTGCACCATCGTGGCGGTGGCGCCCGGCTTGAGTCGGGCGATCATGACCGAATATTCGTTTCCGCGTTCGTTGTCGGATTTCTGCTCCGGCGTGAACGCGAAAGGCACCCAGGCCTGCGTGGCGGGCGTCGGGAAATAAAACCACTCGGGCATCACGCCGACGACGGTGTACGGCTCGGTATTTAGGCGGATCGTCTTGCCCACAATGGCGGGATCGGAGCCGAAGCGGTTTTTCCAGAGCGTGTGGCTGAGGACCACGACCTTGTCGCGTCCCGGCTCCGCTTCGGCGGCGGTGAACACGCGTCCGAGCGCGGCGGAGGACTGCAGCGTGGAAAAGAGCGAGGGCGTGGCGCGCAAGCCGACAACCTGCTCGGGCTCGCCGTCCGCCGACAGGTTCAGACTGCGCGTGTTGTACATCGCGGCGTCGGCGAAGCCGCTGACGCCTGCCTTGCGATCCAGATAATCCGGGATGGAAATGCCCGCGTTGGGCAGGCCGATCAGCGGGTAGGTGTTGTAGACGTAGACGAGTTTCTCCGAGCCCGGCCAGGGATAGGGCTTCAGCAGGATGCTGTTGACGACGCTGAAAATCGCGCTGTTCGCCCCGATGCACAACGCCAGCGTGAGCACGGCAATGGCTGTGAAGGTCGGCGTTTTTGCGAGCGAGCGCAGGGCCTGGCGAAGATCGGAGATCATGGCGATTTCAGGAGGAGAGCATCATGCCGTCGGCGAGTCGCACCGTGCGCCCGCCGTAGGAGGCGTTTTCCTCGGAGTGGGTGACCTGGATGATCGTCGTGCCCTCGCTGTTGAGCTTCTTGAACAGTTTCATGATCTCGCGGCCCTGGTCGGAATGCAGGTTACCGGTGGGCTCGTCGGCGAGAATGAGCGACGGCTTGGCGATGAGCGCGCGCGCGACGCCGACGAGCTGCTGTTGTCCGCCCGAGAGCTGGTTCGGGTAAAGGTCCTTTTTCGCCACGATGGCGAACTTATCGAGGATATCGCACACCACGCTCTCGCGTTCCTTCTTCGGAATGTCGCGATACGAAAGCGGAATCTCGAGATTCTCGTAGACCGTGAGATCGTCGAGCAGGTGATAGCTTTGAAACACGAATCCGATGTGTTTCTTTTGCAGTTCGAAGCGCTTTTTCTTGTCGAGCTTGTGCACCGCCTCGCCGCGCAAGAAATATTCTCCGCCCCACGCGCTGTCGTGGAGACCGAGGATGTGGAGCAGCGTCGATTTGCCGGAGCCCGAGGGCCCCATGATCGAGACGAACTCGCCCTCGTTGATCTGGAGGTTGATGTTGCGCAGGGCGTAGAAAACGCCGCCCTTCAGCGGATAGACTTTCTCGATTTGACGGAGGTTGATCATGAAAAACGATGAACGGACATGAAGCGTCGGCGAACGAGCATCGGCTCGCGCCGGTTTAATTGCACTCCATATGCCAGCAGGCGGTTAATTTCCAGCCTGCAACGAATCAAGGAGTTACAAAGCGAGCGGTGATTTGCGTGATAGGGACAGGCCCCGGAAACGCGAAGCGGGCGTCCCAAGTTTGGGACGGATGATGGCGAGGTCGGAATATCTGGTTGAGAGTTGAGGGCTGAGGGGCCAAACGGCGGTGCTGCCCTCCAACCAGGCAACTGCCGGCGGCGACCGCTTGAAATCAGTCATCAAGCGGACGGCTCGTTGTAGGAGCGGCTTTATGCCGCGAAAGGTGGAACCGGTCCTCCCCGTTCGACAGGCTCAGGGCCTCGAGCAATTCGAGAGGTGGGCCGGTTTATTCGCGGCGTAAAGCCGCTCCTACAGATTCAATCCCTTTTGCGGCTAACTCGGATCGGAAGATGTCGTCCTTACACCGCTCGTGATTTTATCCCCGTCACGAGTCCACCGATAAAGCAGCGGCCCTTCCGGACGCTTCAGCGACTTGAACAGCGGCTTGTCGATCCGCTGCGGCAAATTCAGCTCCTCGACGCCGCTCGCGCTGCAATTGAAGATTTTCGCGTAGCCCTTGTACAGTCGCGGCTGCCCAAGGATGCGCGAGGCGTCTTCGGGTTGCGCAAAGGGACGGCGGTCGAGCACCAGAAAACTGTACGGCAGCGCACGCAGGTCGATTCCCGCGCGCTGACCGAAGCGTACCCATCCCGAGTCCGCGTAGATGCCGGTCGGCGGCTCGGCAAAGTGATGACACCAGTGCCGCTCGTTTCCCGGCGTGAGCAGACCGCACGGTCCGGGATGGGGACACGGCGCGACGGCGTGAAATCCTTCCGCGCGAAGTCGCTCGCGCCACTGAATCAGGTTTCGACTCACTTCGTGCGTGCCGGGCTCGACCCAGAGGACGGTCTCGCTGCGCGCGATCAGCTCGGCGAGTTCCGCGCGACCGTTGTCGTCGAGTTCGTTGAGTACATGGCTGACGATGAGAATTCCGATGCGATCGCTGCCCCGAAGATCGCGCGTTGTGGCCGCGTCGACCTGCCAGTCCGGATATGATTTGCGGGCGCGATCGACGGAAAACTCAACGGCCAGAGCTGAATGATCGTGCAACACGAGTCGTCCCTTGATCGCTGCGAGAAACTTGAGAACGCGCCGACTTGCGATCCCGCTGCCGCAACCCCAGTCGAGGACAGAAATTCCGTCGACCGAATCGGGTGGCGTCCAACCGCGCACCGTGAGTTCGGCCAGGACCGCATCCCACTTCCAGCCGATGCGCTCGCCGAAAGTAAGGTCGTAGCACTCGAGATCGGTGAGGGTGTGCCAGTAGGGTCCCTCGAGACGGGTTTCCCCGAGAAACGTCGCGCGCAGGCGATCGAGCACCTCCCAGTCGAGATTCTGCCAGTTCATGCGCGTTCGCGCCGGGAACTTGCCACGGCGCCGGACAGATTTCTCATTTTCCGGTCAAAGCGAAACCCAGGTGGCGAGCCAGCCGCTGTTCGCGAATGCCGTAGAATGCAGCCAAGTCGCGCACGGTGTTGGCCGCATTGTCGTCCGGCGGAGAATGACGTCGCGTGGCGGTGATCATCGTGTTCTTGGCGGTGTGCTCGGTGGAGATGAATTCGAAGACTTTTGTTTCGTAGCCGGCCCATTCGAGCAGCAGGGCGCGCAGCGCATCGGTGACGAATTCCGCGTGGCGTTCCTGGAAGATTCCGTGACGCAACGGGCCGGCCAGCACGGGCGGCGCGGTCAATTGCGGGCGCAGCTCCTTCTGACAACAGGGCGCAACGACGATGAGCACGGCTTTCGCGGCGATGCCGTGGGCAATCGCGTCGTCGGTGGCCGTGTCGCAGGCGTGCAGCGCGATGAGCACGTCGAGCGGACGCGACGCCTGGGAGGCGATGGTGCCTTCCTCGAAGAGGAGGCCCTCGCGATGGGTTGCCCGCGCGACGCGATTGCATTCGGCCACCAGCTTCGGTCGCAGCTCGATGCCGCGCACGTGCACCGGACGCCGCGCCACCCGGGCGAAATAGTCGTGGGTGGCGAAGGTGAGGTAGCCTTTGCCGCAGCCCATGTCGGCGATTTCCAGCGGCCGGTTCGCGTCGCCGAATAATCCGGGTTCCGCGGTGCGATGACTCAGGATCTCGACGAACTTCGCAATCTGGCGGTGCTTGTCGGCCATGCCGCTGGCGACGGCGCCCGTGGCCGTGGTCACGCCAAGGGACTGGAGCCAGTCCTGGCTTTCACGCGGCAGCAGGCGCTGTTTCGGTTGATCGTGTGCGCCCGCGCTGGCCGTGGCGGCCGGAGGTCCAAAGTGCAGCGTCGGGGATCCTTTGGGATCGATTTCAAACTGCGCGCTGCGTTCAGAGGTGAAGAGATGGGCGCTGTGGAATTCCCGTCCGAGCAGTTGGGCAATTTGGGTCAGGGCTTCCGCGGGCGGGTGATTCTTGGTCACGTCCCGCGTGGCGTGTCGCCAGACGAAGGAAAACTGTCGACTGCCGCGCAGTTCGACCGGGCGCACAATCAGGTTTTTCAGATCGGCTTCACTTCCGGTCGGACGGGCCAGCGTCAGTTTTGCAAACGAGCCATCAGCGACGCTGGCGCCCAGCGCATCGAGAAAGCGGGCGAGGGGATCGGGGCTCATTGACGGAGCGAGGTGGCAGGAATGTAGTAGTCGACGGGCGAGCGACGCCACCAGTTGCCCGTTTGCTCACGTTCGGCGAGAGTCGTCATCTGGTATTCGTAGAGCACCGCGCGAATATACCTGGGTGGCCGATCGGGGAATGGATTTCTTCGAAGCAGGCCGAGCACGGCGGGTTCGCCCTCGAGCAGGCGCTCGAGGAAGCGCCCAACCCAGGGTTCGCGTTCGGGATAACGCAAGGCCGCGAACCACAGCTGCCAGTCGAGTCGTGGCTGATGCGGTGCCACGAACGGGGGACGGCGGGCAAGGTCTCCCGGTTTGGCGGTGAACTCATAGGCTTTCCAGGTCGAACCATCATCGCTGCCTTCGACGATGATTTCCGGCCGCGCCGTCGTCATGACCATGAACAAACCGTAGTTGTTCAGACTGCGAAAGACGCCGACGTGCGCGAACAGCGACTGCGTCCAGTTGGGCGGCATTTTCGCCGGGAAAATTGTCGGCAGCGCCTGGGCCGTCGTGAAGAGCACGACCGCGACGAGGACCAGCCGGCTCACCATCCGCGGGAGAAATCCCTGAACCGGCAGGCGCCGGCGGGCGGCGGGTGCCATTCCGAACCAGCGGGACCACCAGGCGTTGTCGAGGAAGGTCAGCGCGAGCGCGATGGTGAGCAGGTTGAAGATGGTGTAGTTGCCGGTGAGCGCGATGGCCACTTGCAGGATGATGAGTCCGGCGACGCCGAGATGGCGCAGACGGCGCGGTCCGAGGAGAAGAAGCGGACAACCGAGTTCGATCACGAACATCAGCAGGCAACAGGCGCGTTGAAAGCCCGCCGGAGCCTGGTTGGCCCACCAACCCAGCCACGTTGGCAACGGTTGGGTCCAGTAGTGATAGTCGAGCGCGGTCAGATTGCGCCAGGTGACGTCGCCGCTCGCCAGTTTCACCGCACCCGAAAGAATCATCAACCGGATGAGCAACCACCACACGAGCCAGCGTCCAGCTCGGGGCGGCTCGGGTTTGCGCATTTTCCGCCACGGGACGACCGCGAGAGCCATCAGCCCGCTTTCGAGCAGCAGCGTGTCCCACTGATAGCCGAGAAACATCTGCCCAGGCGTGGCCAGCGAAAGCCAGGCTAGCCAGAGCGCGGCAAGGCTAAACCCGCGGGCGACATTGAAGTAAGCCCCGACCGCCAGGACGACTCCCGCGCCGCAAAGGACGTGCAGAAAAGCTCCGGAGCCGAAGATCCAGCACAGCGTGGGAAAATCGTACCAGCGCGCGCCGCCGAAGTGGTCCGCGACCGCCGTGAGGAATTCGCCCGCGGGAAGTATTCCGCGCGGCCCGATCAAGCCGTTCAACTGGACCCAGAACGACAGGAAGGAGATGCCATAGCAGACCGCGAGGAGGCGGAGAAAAATTTCGAATCCGAAGGCGAAGCGCGGGCGCGCCACATTTTGGCCCCAGCCGAGTCGCGTGGCCGCGGAGAAAAGGGGACGGTTGCTGGCCACGAAACGATAACCGGCGCGGGAAAGCGGTGCGACGCCGGGAATGTGATTGAACGCCCAGAGGGCCAGGCCCTGGCGTCCCATCCCGATCGAGCGGGCGCGAAACACGGCATCGGCGCCCGAAGTAACCGTGCCGTCGATTTCGATCAGTTGCAGGGCCTCGTCGAAATCCTCCGGCGGAATCTCGGGAAATCGCGCGCGAACCGACTGCGACGATGCGGTGGCGATGCGGTCGCCCCAGGCTTCGGCCCAACGATCAGCCCAGAGCGTGCAGAAACGACAGTCACCGTCGAAGACCACCAAAGGGCGGTCGGTCGGCGGCGAGGCGACGCGTCGTGGCGCAGGCGCGGGCATGCCCTATCAATGCGGCTCGGGCCGGGTCAGCGCAAGCGGGCTTCTTCTGACCCCTATTGTAGGAGCGGCTTTGCGCCGCGATGCGAGCGCCGGAAATGGGTTTTGAACCACAGGCACGGAGAAGTCCGTCGCGGCATAACGCCACACGGTAGGGGCGGATGTCTCATCCGCCTTGCGATCGAACCATAAAGGCCGGCAGGATGCCGTCCCCTACCGAGTGCAATGCGATCGCCGGAAAATTCCGGGTCGAAGGCTTCCGCAGGATCTGATCAATCCACCACGGATTTCACGGAGGGCACGGGTAGATCCATCCGGCGCTCGGAGTTCTCCGTGCACCATGTATTTCGGTGTAGACCCGAATGTGGATCGTCGAGCTCCGCGCGAGGACAGCACGGGGTCGCGAAAACGTCGTCACTTGCGCAAATGGGAGCGGCGGGAATTTTGTCGCAGATCCGCGAGGCAGGCTGGCATTGCGAAACGCAATAACTGATGGGCAATAATCTTTATATAAGCAGGGGTGAACGCGACTCCATAAATAGTATAGGGACCTCGTTTTTCAATTTATGCAGACAATGGCGTTGACGATGGAAATATTCGTCGTTCAGTCGCCAGCACTTCGCCGGTTGAGTCGTCAAGAATCGCCGGCGGTCATGCCGAAAGGCGTGGCTGGTCACTCCCAACAAATACCCCAACATTCGTTTTGCCTGGATCCGAGGGCCATCGGAATCCGGAGCCGGAGTGATGTATCTATGAATATTCTCCGCACACTTGCGGTGGCCTCCCTCGTGCTGACCGGCACGCTCTGCCTGCCCGGACAATACGTTGGCCAGCGCAGCATCTGGCACATGACCGGGGCAACTCAATCCGGCAGCCCGGTCGATTTGGGCTTCGTGGACCCCAGCTGGCATATCGCCGCGACCGGATGTTTCCACTCTGGCGGCACCCACGACATCGTCTGGGAAAACATCGAGTCGGGCGACCGCTACGTTTGGCTGATGAGCGGCGCGACAGTGACCGACGTCGAGTTTATAACGAATGTCTCGACCGACTGGAGGATTGTTGGCGTAGGGGAGTTCGGAGGAGGTACGGCATCTGACATCGTTTGGGAGAGCATGGCCAACGGCGATCGCGCCGTATGGCTGATGAACTATTATACTCAAACGGGTTCAGCCTACATTGCGAACGTGGGGACAGACTGGCACATCGCCGGGGTGGGATCATTCCAATCTGGTAGCACGGCCGATCTGCTTTGGGAAAATACGTCCACCGGTGATTTTGCCATCTGGCTAATGAACCATGCGAGTTTGGTTTCAGCGCCCTATTTGGCGAACGTGTCCACCCCTTGGCGGGTCGCGGCCGTCGGAAATACCGACGGTACCAATTCCTCGGACCTGATTTGGCAAAACCCCAGCACCGGTGACGTGGTGATCTGGCTGATGAACGGAGCCACCTGGTCTAGCCAGAACTACGTGACAACCGTGGCCGACCTCAACTGGCGCATCGCCGCGGCGGGTGACTTCAATGCCGATACCGATGCCGACATTCTTTGGGAATATACTCCGTCCGGAGACTCCGACGCCAATGGTATGGACGACTCATGGGAGCGGACGACTTTCAGCAGGCTCGGTGTCGCCCCGAGTTCGACCACCGGAACCTCGGGGGACATCCCCTATTTGATTAAATTGGAGCTGGGTCTGCACAATTTGGCGACGAAGCCGACGGCTATCAGTCTTACGGACGCTTCGATCGAGCTCAAGGTCACGAAGCCGCAGTGACATTCTCACCAATGAAAACGATCCTGTTTCGGTTATTCGTGGTTTTCGTTCCTGTGGCAGTTGCCACGGCCTCAGTCAGCGCCAGCGCAGGGATGCCAGCTTCAGCGCCAAGCGTTTTGCAGGCGGCTGCCGATGCGCGCAAGGCCCTTGCCGATGCCGTGAGTCGCGGAACAACAAAGGCCGCGGATGCAATCACAAGCCTCCACGCCATGCCCAATCCGAGTGGCTTGCCGGTCGATGGCGATTCCGACTTCGGGTTGGCGGCCTCCGATATTGGCTGCCGTATCCTGGGCGCGCACAAGCCGGATGACGCGATGGTGTTTTTCCTGGCGGCTGAAGATTCCCTGGCGCAGGCGCTGAAGGGCGCCGCGGGACAGAATGCGGGCCAAAAGGTGCAATTGTTGAGACAGCTGGCCTTCCTGCGCAGCCAGTTTCTTGGCGAATTTGACCAGGCGAAGGCGGACATCGCTGCGGCCCTCGTGCTGCAGCCCAACGACGCCGATCTCATCCGATTCAGGGATTTCCTGCTTCAGAGCGGGAAGACCCAGCTGAACCCGGCTTCGCGGAAAGGCTGAACCATGAAACGGATTTTCTTTTTTCTGCCTCTGCTGAGCGTTTTCGGGATAGTCCGTCTCAACGCCGTCGTGCCCGTTCCCTTCGCCCTGGAGGTGAAGTTTTCGAGCAACATGACGGGCACCAATACCGTCGGGAGCCACATTCTGTTGACGGTGACCGACGAATATGGAACCCCGACGGCTGGCACCAATATTAACGCGGGCGAAGTCCAGCAGAATGCGTGGCTGCAGGTGGGCAAGACGTACAATGTTTCGCTCTCGGTAATGGATTTCGGGCAGCAGATTGTTCCGCCGCCCAGTCCGCAGTACCAGTTCAATTGCTCGTACACCGGCGGATTCACTCCGCCGTCCGGCTACTACCTGTTGCTGAGCGGTTCCCGGAACACTGCCATCTCCGGGGGCATGGCGACGACGCTGTCGACAATGACGGACACTTACACGGCATCGTACACGTTGCAGTTGCTTCCCAACGACGACCAGGAGCCGGGGGGTGGCCCGGTATTCAGCGGTTTCCAGATAGGCCAGTCGATTGCCTGGCAAGTGGGTTTGGGAAATTTGCGTTCCGGCCGCACGGCGGGATACATCGGGTTTCAAGAACTTGACTTGACCAACTCGCCTGCGTCCCGGGACCGCCTCGTCGTGAATGCCACTGCGAACAACGGCGAGGTTCCCGGCCCTATTGTGATGGCACGTACGGCACCACCATTCGTCAGGTTGTCGCTCCACTCGCGCTCTACGACTTCATCGACGACTCCGGAGGCGGCGGTTACACGATCAACATTTATCAGTTCAACTCTTCGCAATGGACCGGGGGCGGGGCGACCCGCTACGTCCCAAAGACTGGCGGATCCGCGCCGACGCCCTGGAAGACCATCCATGTGGCGTCGCCCGGTGCCAGCCAATTGACCATCACCGAAACCGAGGGATCGCGCAGCACGATCTCCAGCCTGGCCTTGACTGGTGGCACCGTGTCGACGGGGACCTATCAGTTGACCCTGCAGGAAGGCGACGGGTCGGGTTGGACGCGGACTACCACCCATGACAGTACCTTCAGCGGGGGCACAAGGGATGATGTGGTTACCGTACGGAGCGGCGGAACCGGTGGCACTGTGGTGGCCAAGACCAAATACCATTACGTCGATGAACTTTGGGGCGAAGAGATGACGCAAATGATCCTGGACCCCGACACGGCGGCTTTAACCACGAGCTATGCCTACTACACAACATCATCCGATTTCGGCAACTACACCCAGGTGCAGTCGATAACTTATCCGACAAACAACTGGGTCAGCTACGCCTATAACAACGGCTCGACGGCCCGGGGTCTGCTCGCGGTCGAAACGCATCCCTTCGGCAATCCGACCGGTGGCGCACCTTCGGCCGCGTACACGGTGGGAACTTCAGTCACCTATGATTATCAACCGGACTGGTCAGGGGCCTACACGGTGCCGCAGAACGTCAAGGGCTATGCCACGCCGGTTTCAACGACCTACCAGACTTCGCAAAGCATCACGGCAGTGACCACCGGCGGTTCGTTGAACAGCCAACCTTACTGCACCTACCAGACGGACAGCTATTCGGATGTCAGCAATTCGATTCGCACCACCTCCGAAGTGATCAATCCCGGAGGGACGGCCGATTTCTATGACCTTCCCCTGAGCATCAAACGCCCTGATCAGTCCCAGGATTCCTACGCCTATTATCTGGGCAGCTACGTCAGTGGTACATTCACCTCCGGTGGGTCCGGGGCGCAATTTTTCCGCTCCATCGTCTGGCACGGTTCCACCTCGTCGGCCGGAGCGACTTCATTGAGTTCATATGACGGTCAGTCCGTGCGGCCGATCAATCTGATCGTAAACAAATCCACGATGGATATCATTATCCGCGACCCGGCGGGCAACATCGTGCATAAGGAAACTCAGGTCTGCACCGGCTCGGGTACGTTTTCGCCAGTCTCATCGGAGGATTTCACGCACGACGTGGCCGGCCGCGTGACGGACGACCTTGCCAGCAACGGAGCCCACACCGAGTACACGTACACTGACGGTGTCCTCACCAAGATGGTCGATCCCACCGGCATCGAGACCGACTACTCCAATTACGATCCGCTCGGGAGGGCCCTGACCGTGACCACGGTTGGCCGGACCTACACTACTTTTGTGTACGACGCGGTTGGTCATGCCACTTCGGCGACAGTGCACGGGAGCAGCGGCTCAGAGACGATTGTGTCATCAAATTTCTACGATGTAGCCGGCAGGCTCACCAGTTCGACCTCGCCAGGCGTGTCAGCCACGACGTACTCCTCCAACTACTCGGTTTCGGGCCAGGGCTGGAGCACCACCGCAACCGCGCCGTCCCCGGCCTCCGGAACAACCGTCAAGACCTATCAGATCGACGGTCAGCTCGCCTCGGTGACAGGCACCGGGGTGGTCGCGCAGTACTACACGTATGGAGTCGAAACCGACGGCCGTCGGTACACGCAGGTGAACGTCGGTGCGTCCTCCTCGCCGCGTTACCAGAAGAGCTGGGTCGACTGGCTGGGACGAAACATTCAGTCGGTTGCGCCCGGCTACTCCCAAACTTCGCAATCGGACGCCTACATCAAGAACACCTACGACACCACCACGGGCCTCCTGATCAAGACGCGGCAGACAAATTCTTCCAACGGCGACATCCTCGCGGCCACAATCTATTCTTATGATACGCTGGGGGCGTTGAAGGAATCCGGCCAGGACATCGACGCCGACGGTTCCCTGGGCGGCAGTTCGACGACCGATCGGATCACCGATGTCGACACTTCGTTCGAATCGATCAGCAGCAATTGGTGGCTCAACACCACGACGCAGGCTTATCCGTTCAGCAGCAGCACGGCCAAGACGATGTCGATCAAACGGACCCGGCTCACGGGCTTTTCCAGCGGGGTGGAGGCCGAGACTAAGGTCACCGATGCCGAGACCAATGAGACCGATTCGGTCACGACGGTCAACCGCAGCACCAAGACGGTGACCACCTCGACAACGGCTCCAGGCATCGCGAACACCCAGACCGTCACCTCCGTGAACGGTTTGGGCACTTCCACCGTCGGTTTCGACGGGCTGACGGATTCGGTGTCCTACGATGCCCTGGACCGCGTATCGGTGAAGACCGACCCACGGCTGAACACGACGACGTTGGGATATGTGAACGGCGCAACGATGGTCGCGTCGGTCACAAGCAGCACCTCCACGAACGCCATCACGGTCACCAACAATCACTACGATGCCGCCGGACGCCTCGATTACACCTGGGACGCGCTCAGTCGCTACACCTACTACGAATACACGACTCTGGGCAAAATCCATCATGTTTTTGGCAACGCCACCTATCCCGTGGAATATAACTACGACGACACCTCGGGAATCAGCACGGCTTACGGCGATCGGACCTCGATGAGCACCTTTCGGGACGGCCCGAGCAATCCGACCTCCTGGCCAAGCGGCATGACGGCTGACACCACCAAATGGCATTTCGACGAGGCGACCGGGCTGCTCTATCAAAAGACGGACGCTTCGAACCATTCCGTGACTTTTGATTACAATACGCTTCGTCAGGTTTCCAAGCGAACCTTGGCGCGGGGCGTCTATGCTGAGTATCACTATTCGACCTTGAAGACCGGCGAATTGTCCCAGGTATCGTATTCGGACAGTACCCCGGTGGTCACTTATGGACCCTATTCTCGCCTGGGCCAGATCAGCTCGGTTGATGATGCGGCTGGCACCCGATACTTCAATTACGATACCAGTCTCCCCTGGCGGTTGAACTATGTCGCGTTGCCAGGTTTTTACGGGAGTCGGTGGATTTCGGAGCAGTATGAGACGGGTAGCAACAGCTCCGCGGCCGGTTTCGGTACCTACACGCACACTGGCACCATCCTCGGCCGGCAGAACGGATTTCTCCTCGGTACGTCGTCAGGCACGCACGATCAGGACCTGACGCAGACTTACAAATTCGGAACCGACGGCCGCTTTATCGGCCTGACCTCCGTGAACACATCGGCGTCGCAGGATTTCGTCTACTCATATTACACGGCCTCGGGCCACCCGAGCCGGCTGATCGACGGATACACCGCCGGCAGCCTGACCGTCTCGCGGGTCTATCAGGCTCCCCGCGACCTGCTGAAGACGATCCAGAGCAAGTGGGGGTCGACGATCCTGACCCAGTACGACTACGAGTATGACAGCGCCTTCCAGCGGACAGCGGCGACGCAGTATTCCGGGGCGAATTCGGCTTTCGCCGATTATACCGCCAACCTCACTTCACCGTCCTATAACAGCGTCCACAATAGCTACTCGTACAGCGATCGCGGCGAACTGCAGACCTCGGCGATGTTCCAGGGGGATACCTTACTGTCCGGCGCGCTCGAACTGCCCGGCCGGCGATTTGAGTACCGCTACGACTCGATCGGCAACCGCACCCTCTCTGGGGCCAATGGCACCGCGGATTCGATCGACGACCAGTACAAGACGACTGCGACCAATGGCTATGACACCCGGGAGAACAACGTCATCCGGGTGCTGGGCACCTCCGCGACCTCGAACCTTGCGGTCTCGCAGTCGTTGGGAGTGACGAAGCTCGACAATGCCTGGACGGCCGATCTGGAACCGTCCAACGGCGGCGGTCCCGTCAATAGCACCGCCACCATTTACGCGGCCTATCCCGGCGCCACCGACTATGTGGCCAGTACCACGAAGGCCTATTTGGTGCCACCGGCGCTGCAGCATTTCGCCTACGATAACGACGGGAACCTGACCGGCGATGAAGTGTGGACGTACACCTACGACGCGGAAAACCGCCTGGTGGAAATGGAGAATCCGGCCAGCGCGATCGATACGACCAGGATCCCGGCGTCCAACGCCCGCAAATTCGTTTTCGTGTACGACTATCAGGGGCGCCGGATCGAAAAGATCACCTACGCGGGATACTCGACGATCTCGGGCACCTATTCCGGAACCGCGTCCGCGGACGTGAAATTCCTCTACAACGGGTGGGATTTGATCTGCGAAATCGACGCCTCCTCGGGAAACATCACGCGCTCCTACACCTGGGGCCTTGATTTGTCGGGCGGCCTGAGCCAGGCTGGTGGCGTGGGTGGCCTGCTGCAGATTTACGATTACGCTTCGGGGAAGACCTGGTGGCCCACCTACGACGGGAACGGCAACGTGGCCAGCCTGGTTGACGCTTCGTCCGGGATAATCGCGGCGGCCTACGAGTATGATCCTTTTGGCGGGACGATACGCGCCGAGATGATCGACTCGACGCTCCAGACCGCGCCGAATTCGTTCACCTTCAGCACCCGGTATTCGGACCCGGAAACCGGTCTGCTGTATTACGGCCTGCGGTACTACAACCCTTCGCTTGGCCGGTTCGTCAATCGCGATCCGATCGAGGAACAGGGTGGGCTGAACCTGTACGGGTTCTGCGGCAACAACGGGGTTGGGTCAACCGACGTCCTCGGCATGGATGTCTGGTTTGACCTGAACAGCTGGTATCAAAATTTTGGGGGCTGGGACGATACCCAGCGGGCCAAGGCGCGCCTCGCACTAAACAATGGATTTCACGATTACTTCAATGTGCCTGCCACCGGACCTGGAACGCGCGTGCCTGGATTGGAGGGGAGTGTAGGCGATCCGGGTATTGAAATTGACGACACGTTCAACCTGACGCAATGGAATCCTTACCCTGTCAACATCGGCACCGAGAAGAATCCTGTGTATGTATGGCGGACATTTTCCGGCGATGGGAGCAGCAATCTTACTGATAACTATTTCGGCTATGGTCCCACGCTTTCCGCTGACGCGGCCCTAACCAAAGCCAGGGCCCAAGCCGATGGAAAACCGCACGACGTGGTCGTCGACGGGCACAATTACACAGTCTACCCTGACGGAACCATCATACGACATTTGCCGGCAGGCGACGATATAAAGATTACTATAAATGAAAACGGGAGCGTTACCGGATTTGATCCATTAATGTTAGCGTCGTATTCATCGCCATCAACTCTTACGCTGGCGCGCCTCGCGAGCGGAGTATATGATTTGGATAAAGGATTTCTCGGGGTTGACGGATACTATTTACTTACTTCTCATTCTGACAAAGACACAGGTCTTTCGGACGCAGTATTTACCGACGGATACACAAGTGTACTTGTATTTGCTGGAACCGATCCGCTTTCACTTCGCGACTGGATTGCCAATTTCAGCCAGGGCCTCGGACTCACTAGTGCCCAATATGCGGAGGGATTGAAAGACGCCGATATCGATTATGTCGAAGCAAACGGCAACTTAATATTCGATGGCCATTCATTGGGAGGAGGTATTGCATCTGCTGCAGCTGTAATAGAAGGGGGCTACGGAGTTACATTCAACGCGGCCGGAGTAAATGACCATACATTAAGCGGCGTATCTCGGTCGAACGGTACGGTGGTAGCATATTATAGCGACTTAGATGTATTGCATTTTGTGAATCTTATAACGCCGAACTCAACTAGTGTAATCGGCCAACGAATATCGTTGGGGCTTGCCGGATGGCATCCGATGGCAGGAATTATAGCAGCCTTGCAAAGGACTCCATGAACAATAACAAATACAAATTGTGGGCAGCGGGCTTGGTTATGCTGGGAACAGTAATCACGGGCTGCGCGGAAAATGTATTGGACAAAATGGACGAGAATGAAGCTGAAAGGAATGAGCGCCTGAAAAAGACACTGGTAGTTGTGATGTCCCTCGATGATATGTTTCCAGATGCGTCGGTTCGGAAATTGGCGAAGGCTGCGGGAGATGGAAACGTAAAGGAGGTCGATGCGATTGTAGCGCGAGGTGTGGATGTAAATGCTCGCGGAACTCGAGGAGCAGTGCCGCTATTTTGGGCACTGCACAATTACAAGGGTTTCAAACGATTGCTGGAACTGGGCGCCGATCCGAACGTTGTATTCGGCGATGGCACGGAGGGCAGCGTTTTGGGTTGGGCTACGAGGGCCAAGGACGAGAGATTTCTGCAGGAGGCCCTTCGTCATCGGGGCAATCCCAACCTGGTTGACAACGATCGGGGTGAGTCACTGCTCTTTGCTGCAATTGAAAGAGGAGAGAGAAGGGTGGATATTCTGCTCGATGCTGGTGCGGACATAAACGCCAGAAGCAGAGAAGGGGACTCGGTTGCGACAGCCGCTGCGCGAATTGCGAATTTTGAGCCGGTACTTCATTTGCTTCAGCGGGGAATAAATTCTCATGCCCGAAATAGGAGCGGTCAGGATTTGCGGAAGCTGGCTATGCATTTTGTTGAAATAGTTGATGCAAAAAGTGAGAACGGGAAAGAGATAAGGAAAGTATTGCACTGGATGGAGGCGGAGGACGCCAAACAACACGAATCCCAGTAGACGGCTAGAGCATGTCTGGGGCTGATCGGACAGGGGCCGGCCGTGAGTGGTGCGTAATGGTGACCATTACACCGGCTGCCGCCCGCGCTTACGGCACCGGTCGCCAGTTGGCCGGGGTTAAGGCGACGAGGTCGTCCTGATTGGTCATGGCCGGCAGACGCGTGAGAACGTCGCGCAGATACGCATACGGATCTTTGCGCTGGCGCTGGCAGGAGACGACGATCGAGTAGATGATGGCCGAGCGCTGGCCGGCGTCGGGATGGCCGATGAACAACCAGTTTTTCTTGCCGATCGCCGAGGGGCCGACCGGACGGGGTCAGGCTATGCTCAGTGCGCTCGGTCATGACGAATGAGGCGATCGCTCTTTCGAGTCCGCTCGAGGTCGGTTGACGTGCTACTCGCCGAGCTTCTTCAGCGACTCCGCCGCGGGGGCGAAATGTAAGCGTCAACGCGGGTGCCTCGTAGTTACGAGACATACGACATGGTAGATTGTGGTAATGGTGACTCATACGACCGGTACGACGGAGTTGGTGGAGACCGGAGAGAAGCGCGACACGCTGGGAAGACGGCGCACGCCGGTGGAGCGGCGGGGTGAACTGCTGGCCTTATACCGGCAGAGCGGGTTGACGCAGCGGGCGTTCGCGCGGCGGGAGGGGCTCAACTATACGACGTTTTGCAC
>DASZXI010000053.1:0-19294 GCA_035545955.1 Candidatus Didemnitutus sp.
CTCGCTCAAAGCGAGCGCTCGTTGGTGGGCGAGAAGCACAAACTCGAGTCGTTGGGACATGGGGGTATGGGTGCACCACGGCATCCCATGGTGTTACCCATGTCTCCGAACACCTGTCACCCATGTCTCCGGTCCTTACAGAGACATCGGCCCCTACCTCGTCACGCCGCGACCGCCGCCGGTCGCAAGGGCACCCGAAATGTCTCGCCCACACTCATCGCCAGCACCCGGCCGGGCTCGTCGCGAAACGCCGCGCGCAAACGAGCCGCGGGTTCATCCATCGCCTCCGAGCTCAGCTTGAAGGTTTCGTGATGAATGGGAACAAAGGTGCGCGCACCGGCGGCGCGCGCCATCTCCGCCGCCTGCTCCGGGCTGCAATGCGCGCGGATCCACGGATCATACGCCCCGATCGGCATCAGCATCAGATCGATCGGATGATCGGGATTGCGCAACCGTCCGAACGCCGGCGTGAACGCAGTGTCTCCGGCGAAACATACCGTGTGCCCGCCCCGCTCGATCAGGTAGCCGTTGTAGCCCCGGTAGTCATCGCGCATCATGCGGGCACCCCAGTGGTTCACCTCGAAGGCGGTGAAGCGAATCGACCCGTGGGCGGTTTCGAGAGCGATTGATTTTCCCCAGTCGACCTCGTGAACGCGGCGAAAACCATGGCAATGCAGGATGTCCGCCGTCGCACGGGCAGTGACGATCGTGGTCTGGCGGGAAAATTTTCGCAGGCTCCACACGTCGAGATGATCGAAATGCGCGTGGCTGAGAACAATCACGTCCGGCGCCGGAAGCTCCGACGCCCGCAGTGCCGGCTGCACATAGCGCTTCGGCCCGAGGATGAACGGCGGGACGCCCGGACCCGCCCGCAGCGAGAAGACCGGATCGGTCAGCACCCGTACGCCGAAAAAATTCAGGAAGACCGTCGAATGCCCGAGACAGCTGCCCGTGATCTCGCGATCGCTCCAGGTCTCCGGCGCGGGACGATGCGCCGCCGGCGGAGGACGGCCGCGTCCGTCAAAGATCATGCGTCGGATGAAATTGAAGCTGGGCATGGCGAGCCCTACCGGTCGCCCAACCTTGGCTGTTCGTCAAACGGCAAGGAGAGGTGCTCGTCCCGGCGGAAATGCCGTGGTTGGCGACGACCAAAGTTCGTGTCGAAGGCAGGTGCATCAATGGCTCTTTCGACCTGAAGCTCATGACTCGTCGTAGTTGTTTATTCATTACCAATGCCTGTTACCAATGGGTTTTCGCCGGCGTCTCTCTCTTCGAACCGTTTCCCGCACTCCCCGATGACTCGTGCAATTCTTCTCGTGCTGCTGGCCCTTGGCCTCCCGGGTCTTTGCAGCCGGGCGGCCGATGTGCCGCCGCTCAATGAACCGGCCACCGCCGAGAAGCACCCCGGAAAGTTCATCTGGAGCAATCTGCTGACCGACAATCCTGACGGTGCCGCGAGTTTCTACAGCGGGCTTTTCGGCTGGACCGCCGCCACGGTGGAGCTAACAACTCCGAAAGGCGCCCGTACTGAGGTGGTGCTGCGCAACGGAGACCGGCCCGTGGCCGGAATCGTCCGGCGTCCCGCTCTCTTGCAGGACAACGCTCATGGCCGGTGGGTGGGATACATTTCGGTGCCGGACGTGGCCGAGTCCGTCGCGATCGCAACCCGCAGCGGATGCCACCTGATCTCGCACGCCAGGGATGTTCCGGCTCGCGGCACGCAGGCGATTCTCGCCGATCCGGAGGGAGCGGTCATCGGTCTCATGCATTCGAGCAGTGGCGATCCCGCCGACTATCTGGCCGAGCCGGGCGATTGGGCCTGGGCGGAATTGTTCGCCCGAAACCCCGAATCGGCCGGACAGTTTTATCGCGCCATCGCCGGATTCGAGTGCATTCCCGATACTCGCTTCGAAAAATCGAACACGTTGATTCTCACTTCCGGAGGCTATTCCCGGGCCGGCCTATCTCCGGTTCCGGCGCGGCCCAAAGCGCACCCGGTGTGGGTGTTGTTTGTGCGGGTGGCCGACGTCAAGGCGGCGGCCGCGAAGGCCGTCCAACTGGGCGGCCGCGTCCTGGTGCCGCCGGGCGACACTCCGACCGAATTCTGGCGCGCCATCATCGCCGATCCGTCCGGCGCCCATCTCGGTCTCGTCGAGCTCCACGAAACGAACTCACCGGAGGGCCAGCCATGAGCGTGCGCAAAAAGTCATGGCTCCCTCTTTTCCGATCCGGGATGCTCGTCCTTTCACTTTCGTTCCTCGGCGGCTGCGCAACGATGCCGCTCGCGGTACCACCTGGCGAGCAATACGAGCCTCCTCCGGCGGGCGGCGAATCCGCGATGATCAAGGGCTCCCGCTCGCTCACCGCCGACTTCCTTCTGATACCGTCCTGGAAAACCGCATTCATCTATTCGGTGGACGGAAAGATCGTACCCGCCGGCCAGCCTGGCTGGGAAACTGAAATCCCGATCCCTGTCGGTCCGCGAACGGTGCATGTGACGTATCGGGATGCCACCTCCGCGGAATCGACGGATCTCCAGTTTACAGCGGCTGCCGGCGGCAACTATGTCGTGAAATTTGAAAGTCCTTTCCTTCTCTCCTATACCCGCACCGTGGGGTACGTTGACTTCTGGATTGCGGACGCGGCGACCGGAAAGGCGATGACCGCGACGGTGCGCGTCGCGACTCCCGTCCGACTCGGGTGGTCGGGTCCCGATGACGACGACTCCGACACCGTCGTCGACACGGTCGATTTCACCGACGCCCAACATTCGCGCCCACCCTTGAATCACGGAGGCAATGACCACGGAGGCCCGTCACATGGAGGCGACAACCATGGGGGCGGCGATCACGGCGGCGGCCCCGGACGGAGCGGACCACCTTCCATTCCGAACAACCCGCGGCCCGGTGGTGGCGGCAATGGAGGCGGCGGTCACAGCAACGGTGGTGGTGGCGGGAACAGCGGCGGCGGCCACAGCGGTGGAGGTGGTGGTGGCGGCGGTGGCGGGGGCCACGACAGCGGCGGGGGCAAAGGAAAGGGAAAGTGACGCCTCCGAACCTCGCGCTCCACCGCGGCGCGGGGCAGGATTTCGCGCCTCACCAGCGAACCCGAAGAATATCCAGGGAGACCTTCAGCTCCCGGCGCTGCAGCGCCACCACGGGATCAAGCTGACTAATTTCCGGCCACAAACCGACGGCCACTTCCCCGCCCCCGAATTTCAGGGCTGCGATCCGGCCTCCGTGCAAAAAGGAAAATCTCTCGGCCTCCCTTGCCTTTTGCTCCCGTTCGGCCTGAGCTGCAAATTCGTCTCGAAGGGTATCAACCGCCGTCACGTGAAACGGCGCCAACCGGATGATATCGTCATCCTCGTCGGCTTCGACCGCAGGTGTCGACAACGCGACCGGTTCCTTTGGCGTTGAATCGAAATGGTAGGTCCGGTGCAACTCCCGCGACAGCTCCTGGGAGGGCGTGGCGCCGCTCAGCGAGACTGCCAGCATAGCCGAAAAGACCCACGGCACCAAGGCGCGCGTTTTCATTGGCGTTAAAGGTCATCGGCAGAATAGCCGGCGGGCCCATCCGGGCAATGGCGAATCGTTTGAGTAAAAGCGCGTTGGGGACAACGCGCTCCACCTCACTCGAACCAGGCCGGATCGCCCTTCTTGTACGGGATGTCGCCGTGGAATGCTCCGGGCACCCCGATGTAGCGCACGGCCTGGTTGCAGCCAATTTCGGACGAGAAATAGCCGAGGATCGTCAGATCCTTCACCATCCCGAAAAAGTGGCGCGGCTCGATTCCGGCGGCCTCACGGGCGGCCCGATCGAATCCCTGCAAAAGAGTCGTACGATCCGCCGGCGCGCAGGCCGTGAATCCGCGGCCAAATTTATCGCGGGCGGCGGCGTCGATCGACGCGATACCTTTGCGAAATGCCGCTTCCTCTTCGGGACTGTAGCAGTCGCGCACCATCATGGTCATGAACGCCCCGATCTGAGTCGCCTTCGCGCCCGGAATCTTCGTCGCCGGGAGGATCGTGTCGCCAATCTCGTCGAGCAGCGCGCGATCGGCGTCGGTGAAATCCGCGGTCTTGGTGTCCGCGAGCGACGCACCGCGCAGCAGCACGTGGGAGCCGACGGTCGCCAGTCCCATCATCAATACGACCCGGCGGACCGCCTCGCGCCGGCTGATCGGAAGGGAAAAGGCGCCCGCGGGAGCGCTGGTCTCGGGGTTCATAGGTCACCTCGCTTAAGGGCATTGACGGCAAAATCGGCGGCGCGGGCCGTCATCGCCATGTAGGTCAGCGACGGATTCACGCAGGACGACGAGGTCATGCAGGCGCCGTCGGTCACAAAAACATTCTTCGCATCCCACACCTGGTTGTGCGCGTTGAGGACCGATGTCTTCGGGTCGCGTCCCATACGCGCCGTGCCCATCTCATGGATTCCCTGGCCCAGAATATAGTGGTCGTTGTAGATCTTCACGTTTTTCACGCCCGCGGCCTCGAGCATTTCCGCAGCGTCATCCGCCATGTCGAGGCGCATCTTCTTTTCGTTGTCGCGAATCTCGCAGTCGAACGCCAGCACCGGCAGGCCCCACTTGTCCTTCGTGTTCCGGTCGAGTGAAATCTTGTTGTCGTGGTTGGGCAGCACCTCGCCGAAGGCCGTCATGCCGATCATCCATGGACCGGGCGTGCAAAGCTCGTCCTTGAAATCGCCGCCGATCCCGAGTTCGCCGATGCCGCGCGCCCATCCGGTCCGCGCCGCCTGGCCCTGATAGCCGAAGCCGCGGCGGTACTTGCGCTCGTCGCCAAACAGGTTGCGGAAACGCGGAATGTAGAATCCGTTCGCCCGGCGACCGAAATAATAGCGGTCCTCGAAGCCGTCGATGTCGCCCGAGGCGCCGACGCGGAAATGGTGATCCATCACGTTGTGCCCGAGTTCGCCGCTGCTGCTGCCGAGTCCGTCGGGCCAGACGTCGGTCGCGGAGTTCATCAGCACCCAGGCCGAATTCATCGCGGAGGCGCACAGGAAAACGATCTTCGCCTTGTATTCCGTGGTCTGACGCGTGCCGGCGTCGAGCACCTCGACGCCCGTCGCCTTGCGGGAATCCTTGTCGTACACCACGCGCGTCACGATCGAGTCGGGGCGCAGCGTGAGGTTTCCGGTGCGCATGGCCGCGGGCAGCGTCGAGGACTGCGTGCTGAAATACGCGCCGAACGGACAGCCGAGATGACACTTGTTGCGATACTGGCAGTTCACCCGGCCCTCGTGCGGCTCGGTGATGTTGGCCACGCGGCCGATGATCATCCGGCGCTTGCCCTGGTAGTGGCCGTTGATGCCGGCCGCGACCGCCTTCTCCGCGGCGTTGAGCTCCATCGGGGGCAGAAACTTTCCGTCGGGCAGCTGTTCGAGTCCTTCCAGCGAGCCGCTGATGCCGGCGAAGGATTCGACGTGATCGTACCACGGCGCCATGTCCTCGTACCGGACCGGCCAGTCGACCGCGATGCCCTCCTTGAGGTTGGCCTCGTAGTCGAACCGGTTCCAGCGGTAGCTCTGGCGCCCCCACATCAGCGAGCGTCCGCCGACATGGTAGCCGCGGATCCAGCCGAACGGCTTGCTCTCGCGGTACGGGCTTTCCTTCTCGTTGACCCAGTAGTCGACGTTGTCCTCGCCAATGAACCCGTCCTTCACGAGTGCCGCGTGCTCCTCGCGCACCAGGTTGGTGAGGCGGCCGCGATGCGGAAATTCCCACGGGGCCTTCGTGGCGTTGACGTAGTCCTTGATGTGCTCGATCTGGCGGCCGCGCTCGAGCATCAGGACCTTCAGGCCTTTTTCGCTCAGCTCCTTGGCGGCCCAGCCGCCGCTGATGCCGGAGCCGACTACAATCGCGTCAAAATTCGTTTCGACCATGTTTTCTTCAGGGGTAACGAGGGGATCTCGCGGCCGTCTGATGACGATCAAGACGGCCCGGGCCTGACAAAGTTGCGCTGCACACAAGGCGCGTCAATGGCCAACGTTGCGAATGTCGTCGCCATCCAAAATGGGATTCGCCGCGCGGTAGAGGCGGATGTCCCGATCCGCCTTTGCAAACACGAGAGCGGCCGGTGCGGAGATACGACGGGGACGGCCCATTCGACAGGCTTAGGGCAGGCGACCCCGCCCTAAACTTTGCGGCGCCGGCGCACCACCCAGGCCATGGCGCCCAAGCCGGACGCGAGCAGCGCCCACGTCTCCGGCTCGGGAATCGGCGAGAAATCGAGAATGATATCGTTGCCCGACTGCACGATGGCGAATCCGCCGAGTCCGAGGCTGTTCGAAAAATTCGTGGTATCGATCGCGAACCGGTTGGCGGCAAAGTTCGTGAGTCCGGTCGAGGTGAACAGGGTCCACGCGTAACCGGTCGAGGAGGAGAAGTCGGACACGTTGCCGGCCGCACCGGTCAGGTTCAGCGAGTACAGGTAGATCTTGAAGGGATTGCCCGTGGTCGAAGTGATGTTCAGGCCGCCGCCCGAAACGTTCACGAGGTCATAACCGGTGCCCGCCGCGCCGCCGGCCTGTTGGATCTGCAGGATGAGGCCGCCGTTCTGATCCAGAATGAGGCCATTCGAGAACGTCAGTTTTCCGATCAGGTCGCCCGGCGAAAGGTTGAGGTTCGTACCCGCGGTCACCATGGAAGCGATCGTGCCGTTACCCGCGAGGGTGCCGCCAAAACCCGTGACGATCGTGTTGCTGATCGTGACCCCGCTCGCGACATTCAGCGTCCCCGTGGTCCCCAGCGCCGTCACGGAGCCCGTGCCGAGGGCATTGTTGGAAGCGGCGACCAAGGTGCTGCTTCCCGTGATCGTCGTTCCCCCCGAATAGGTATTGTTGCCGTTGAGCACATTGTAACCCGCGGCCACATCGACGGAGATTGGACCGGAGATGACGACGGGTACGCCCGATGCCGTGCCGTCCCGAGTAAGAAAGTAGGGAGATGCCGAAGTGGCGGTGGTCTGAAGATTGATCACTCCGATGCCGGCGCCGCCGGAAATCGCGGCCGCATTGATGACGCCCTGACCCGACTCGCTATCGCCGATGAAGAGAGATCCCGTCGAACCCGCGGAGCCACCCAGATAGATCACGCCATTGCCGTTGCCGACATTGACCGCGCCGCCGGTGAGGACCAGCGTGCCTGAGCCGCCGTTGCCGACATAAAAGCTGCTCGAGATGTTGAGGCTCGATCCGGGATCGGAGATCGCGACGGTCCCGCTGGATCCGGCGGCATTGCCGATGAAAAGGTTCGCCGCATTGACGGAGGCGCCCGTGGAAACGTAGAGGAATCCGCTGGTCGACGCACCCACGTAAAGATTTCCGGTATTGTTCCAGACCGTGGTGGGATCGCTCAGAGAGACGTAGCCGCCGGTGCCGCCCACGTTGTTGCCGATGCTTCCATTCGTGTCGGAAATAACACTCCCGGCGGCGGCGTAGAGTTGGCCCTGGCCCAATGCGCCGACGTAAAGTGTCCCGGTCTGCGTCAGCGTGGACGCGTTAAGGGAAAGGATGCCGCTGCCGCCCGTGTTGTTGCCGATCGAGGTGTTGGCGCTCGAGACGGTCGCGCCGTTTGTCACCTGCATATTTGCCACCCCCGCCTCGCCAACGTAGAGGTATCCTGCATTGGTCCAGCTCGTGGTGGCGCCGTCGACATAGACGGAGGAGTTGGCATTGGATCCGATCGCAATCCGCCCCTGATTGTCCGAAACGGTGGCTCCCCCGTAGATGCCAACATGGGCCCCGATCGCCTGACCGAGAATCAGGTCGCTGGTGGGATGCGAAATGGAACCGTACAAGTTGACCTCGGGACCGTCGATGGTGGTGCCCCCGGCATACGTGTTTGCCCCATACATCGTAACGATGCCGTTGGTCGTAAAGCTGAGCGCCCCAGGTCCCGTGATCGGTCCGTTAAGACCCAACTGGAGAAGGCCATTGGGAAACGAAATCGTGTGCGTGCCGGCCGATAGCGACAGGGTGAGCGTCGAATCGATATCCACGTCGTTTCCGCCGAAGCTCATGTTGCCATTGAGCGTGAGCGTCGACGGTCCGCCCAACCCCGCGAGCGTATAGGCGGGCGAATAAAGGTTGGGAAAATCGAGGTCCAGCACGGCCATCGTCGGAAACAGAACGATCGACTGTCCGGTGGTGCTGCTGAATGTCAGCGTCTCGGTTCCGTCACCCACCGGAGTCGGCGGCGTGTTCGCCTGCCAGTTCGTGGCATCCTGGACGCTGCCATTGGTCGAACTGCCGCCCGTCCACACAAACTGCGCCGGGAGGCTTGAGGCCACAACTGCCAGGCCGGCCAGGGCAAGGGCGGAGCGGATCAACTTCATGGGGCGACAGCAGGAGGCGGAGACGATTGTTTATCGCTCCGTTTCAATGTGAAAAGCCAAACGGTTTTGCCGCAAAGCCTCAAGCCGGAAGCGCTTGATACAATGCAGGTGGCGGGAGGAGGCGTTCCCTCACGCCGGTTTTGATAGGATTTTTACGTCCTGCCTGTCCGCGCCGTCGTCAGCCTCTCCGCCGTTTCACGGCCGGGGCGGCCCCTTCGAAGCGGCGGCTTCGTCCGGATGCGCCGGCATCGCCACAAACCGAAATCCGAGTGCGCCCACCACCGCGAGGACCACCACCGTGCGCGCCAGATTCCGACCCTGCCACTGGTCCGAAAGCCATTCGCGAAAATCCGACGCGAGCACGTTCGCACTTCCGCCGATGCGCTTCATTTCCGACAGATAACGCTTGTTCGCCAGGGGATCGCCCAGCATCGGATTGTCGTCCACCGGTGGCGCGGTGAAAAAGATCACGGCCGCCGCGATCGCACCGATCGCCACGATCGCCCAGCTGATGCGATTTACCTGGGAATGGGTCATGGCCGGACACTGCCGAAACCACCCGATCGCACAAATCGAAACGTTTCCGGCGAAGGTGAGCGAACGTGTCGACCCACAGCCGGATCATGCCTCCGCAAAACCCAACGCGTTGGGGAAACGCGTTCCACCGACGTCCAGCGATCCGCCGCCGTGACTCTGGTTACCGACCAGCTCCGAAATCCAAAATCGAGATTCGAAAATCCAAAATGTCTCGGGCGGCTTGCAATTCGCGCCAACCGGATGATTCGTGCTCGCATGCCCGGCGCGCCGTCCCTTCCGCCCATTCCCGGTCGCGGCCCCGACATCAATCCACCCAATCGCTTTGCCCCGCTCGTCGTCGAACCCGAGGGTGAGTGGCTGGACGCGGAGTATGCGGAAACCGGATCCGTGCCGCACCCCCGCACCCAATTCTACGAGGACGCCAGCGAATCGATTCTGACGCCCAACGACAGCCCGGACGTCGGAGCCGCCTGGGGACTGAATTGCTATCGCGGCTGCGAACACGGCTGCTCGTACTGCTTCGCGCGTCCGTATCACGAATATCTCGGCTGGCGAACCGGTCTCGACTTCGAAACCAAGATCCTCGTGAAGACGCGCGCCCCGCAACTGTTGCGCGAGGAACTCTCCAAGCCGAGGTGGAAAGCCGAGCCGATCATGATGAGCGGAGCCACCGATTGCTATCAGCCCGCCGAGCGACGCTTTCGTCTGACGCGCGGCTGTCTGGAGGTGCTCGCCGAATTTCGCCAGCCCGTCGGAGTCATCACCAAAAACTTCCTCGTCACCCGCGATCTGGACCTCCTCGCCGAGCTCGCGCGCTGGAAGGCCGTATCGGTCAGCGTGACTCTCACGACTCTCGACCCGGATCTCGCCCGCCGGCTCGAACCCCGCGCCGCCCTCCCGGCCCATCGCCTGCGCGCCATCCGGCTCCTCGCGGACGCGGGCGTACCCGTGAGCACCTTGGTGGCACCGGTGATCCCCGGCCTGACCGATCATGAGCTGCCGGGAATTCTCGACGCCGCCGCGACCGCCGGTGCCCGGCGCGCGAGCTTTGTTTCGCTGCGGTTGCCGCACAGCGTGAAGGATGTGTTTCTGGCGTGGCTCGACGAAAACGAGCCGGGCAAAAAGGCACGCGTCATCGACCGCATCAAATCGATGCGCGGTGGAAAACTGTACGACGCGACCTTCGGCGAACGCATGCGCGGCGATGGGATTTTCGCCGAGCAGATGCGCCTGCTCTTCGAGGCCGGCGTGCGCCGGGCGGGATTGAACCGCGAGGATTTCGAGGTGACGGGCGCCCATTTCCGGCGACCCGGCGGACGCCAGCTCGAGATATTTGGCGGCGCAAACTGAGGCGGACGCCATTGCCAAACCCGAAGGCGATCTCCAACCTTCGGAACCCCACCCCATGAAAAAGTTCTTTGGCCTGTCGTTCGTCCCCGCGTTCCCCGATCTCGGTTTGCTTCTCTTTCGCGTCGCCCTGGCCTGGGTCGTCCTGCGCTATCACGGCTGGGGAAAACTGGCGGGCTGGCAGGACGAGCCCATGCACCTGCCGAATCTTTTTTCGTTGGCCGGTTTTCGGAAGGAATTTCACACCTTTCCCGATTACATCCACATCAGCTCGGAACTCAGCTATCTGCTGGTGACCTGGTTCGAGACGTTTGGCTCGATGATGGTCATCGTCGGTCTGTTCACGCGACTCAACGCCCTGGGAATGTTCATCACGCTGACGGTCGCGTGGATTTTCCACCACCACATGCACCTGAGCGGCCCGAACTCGGGTGAAGTCGCCTTCACCTACGCCTTCGCCTATTTGCTGCTGTTTCTCAGCGGCGCGGGAAAATATTCCGTCGATCGCCGGCTGGGGCTGTGAGCGCCGGCCGCCCTTTGACGGATCGGCGGCGAGTCCTTCCCGCCACCGGCGGCTTCAGTCGCGGGTCCGAAACCCGCCGAGCAGATAAATGATCAGGCAGATGATGAGCACCAAACCGATGCCCCCGCCGCCGTAATACGGTCCGCCAACATAAAATCCGCCGCCACCAAACAAGAGCAACAGGATGATGATAAGGAGGAGCAGGTTCACACGGATACAGTAGCCGGGAGCCCCAAGCGGTTCCATGGGGCCAAACCCGCCAACCATCCACCTGCGAAACATTTTTCGCAAAACGGGTATTTGCCGCCTTCCGCCTGCTCCTCGGCACCCGCCACTTTTCGCCACCCACCACCTCGGTTCTCGCTCCTCGCTCCTCGCTTCCCTCACCACTCGTCACTCGTCACTGGTCACTGGTCACCGCTCACTGCTCACTGCTCACTTCATAATCTCCTGTTCGGTTCTCCATCCCGCGGGCACTTATGGGAAACCGACCGTGAAGACCGATCTCGAACTGCTCGCCCAATTCCACACCGAAGGCTCGGGTGACGCCTTCGGCGAGATCGTCCGGCGTCACATCAATGTCGTCTACGCGGCTGCCCGCCGCCGGCTCGGCGGCGACGCCACGCTCGCCGACGAAGTGACCCAGCAGGTGTTCATCGCCCTCGCGCAGCAGGCGCGACGAGGTCGGAGCGTCTCGCATGTGGTGGCGTGGCTGCACGGCACCACGCGCCAGGTCGCCGCCCACGCCGTTCGCTCCGAGCAACGCCGCCGGGAACGCGAATTCAAGGCCCACGAAATGCAATCCCTCGACCAAAACGCCGCCGAACCGTCACTGCCTCCGGGGATGATCGACGGGCTGCTCGATGAGCTCCCGGAAGCCGATCGCGAAGCCGTCGTGCTGCGTTTCTTCGAGGAGAAGTCGTTCGCCGAGATCGGCGAGGTTCTCCGCACTTCTGAGGACGCCACCCGGATGCGGGTCAACCGCGCCCTCGAGCGCATGCAAAAGTCGCTGGCGCGAAAAGGCGTGACGTCCACCGCCACCGCGTTGGGCGCCGCACTCGCGCAGGAAGTCCTCGGCGCACCGACCGGACTCACCGCAACGGTGCAGGCGGCCGCTCTCGCCGCTCCCGTCGCGCCCGCCGGCGCCGCGCTTACCGGCTGGCTGCTGACCAAGTGGATTGCGGCCGCCGGAGGCTTGGGCGTGCTGGCCGGAGTGATTTGGTTCTCCAGCCAAACGGTGCCGACCCCGACGCCGCAAAGCTCGGGCCCGCCGGCCGCCGTTTCCACAGTCGCCGATTCACCCCGATCCACTCGACAAATCGCGACCCAGGCAAAGACGGACTCGCCGACCGCGGCCCGCCCCGAACCCCCGGCCGGTGTCCGCGCGAAGCCGTCGGCTCCGCCGGCAACCTCAATTACCAAGGATGCCGACGCCGAGCGCATGGCCCGGATCCGTCCCTGGCTGGCCGCGGGTCAGCCGCTCACGGGATACATCAGCCTGCAGGTGGGGGACACTCCCAGGGACGTCCCCGTCTCACTCGTCATGGGCGAGGAGACCCGGCTCGACGCCGGTGACGGCAACGCGATTTATCTCAAACCCGAACTCAATGACAATGGATCGGTGCTGTTCAATTTTCGCGTCCATTCGGTCGATCCGTCCGGTCAACACGCCCGTGACACCGAGATGAAGGTGATTTCGACCCCTTGGGGCGAGTTCTCGATCATGACGGGGCCAGGCAGCGACGGCTACCCCGGCGGACAGATCATCGCGTTCGATCCCGATCAGGATCAGTTCGAGCCCTGAGGCTTCGGCACCACCGTGACGGATTCGATCCGGTGGGCGATGATGGATCGGCGCTCGGCCTCGCTCAGCTTTTCCTGGCAGGCGGGAAACAGCGTATCCCCGGACTCGCGCAGAAAATACCATCGATCCGGACGGGCCGACTTCCACCGAAGTACCTGCCCGGCAAGAATGTAGGCGGGTGGTGCTCGGGGACTCGAACCCCCAAGGCGGGAAATGCAGCCGATTGTGGCCGCGCGGGTTCTGAAACTGAATCCGAGGCGGGATCACAACTGGTATCACAAAATCCTGACTTAAGCAGTCCAGCGCTGGGCGAAATCGCCCAAGCATGGCCAACGCTACCTGACGCAATCCGCGCCGCGATGATCACACTCGCGCGCGCTGCGAAAGGTACGCGTGCAAACGCCTCCGGCGACTAGTGCGGGGGCTGGGGTTGAAGCAACCCCAGTCAGCCGGGACACGGAAGTGCCCGGCGTAGCTCTCGCCAGATTCTCCGACCGGGAGCCGGTCGGGGATATCATCAACGAGGGCTCCCAGGACTCAGCACCGTCGGCATCGTCCGATTCGAGGCCCGAATCAACAGCGACCGGATCGCGGCGGGCATTACGCAGCGTAACTTTCGAACTGCAGGACGGACCCTGGCGAGAGAGGGGCGAGCGCGGGGCCGGATGCGGGCGCGAAGCGCCCGCTCCGGCCCCGGCCGCCCTTCCTTGTCAGAATAGTAACAATTCAGACAAACCCCGATACCGCCTTCGCCAAGCACCGAACGCCAGCAAGGGGCTTCTGACCGATTCTAGCGGCCGTGAGCTATGGGATCAACGTGATGAAGACACCCTAACTCGGCTCGGTCCGTTGTCAGGCAGCGAAGCGAAAATGGCCTACCATCTCCGGCTCAACGTCGCCGCCTTCATCGAGCATTGGGGACGGGAGCATTGCCTGTTCTTCACGCTTACCGACGAGGACGATTTGCATCCGAAGCAATTTGCCAAACGATGGAGCAACTTTCTGCGCCGTCACGGCTCGTGGATCGCGAGCTTTATCCGTGTCCTCGAACCACAACGAAATGGCCGCCCACACTATCACGTCCTTGTCGCGGTAGAGTGGGACACCAAGCCAGATGCATTCGATTGGGATGCGCTACGCGAATGCCAGCAGGAGCGTCGGAGTCACGGCCAAACGGCACGATTTCGGGCGCTGCGAGCTCGCTACAAAGCATCCGCTACTCCAGAGCTCGTCGCCCTTTGGGCTCAATTGCGCCGCACTCTGCCCAAGTATGGCCTCGGCCGTGCCGAACTGCTGCCGCTCAGGAAAATCAAAGAGGCCATCTCGGCCTACATCGGCAAGTACCTCGAAGCCGGCCTGGTGATCCGGAAGCATTCTTGGAAGGGATGTCGCCGGGTAGAATTTGATAGGCGGAACAAACGTTCGTGGCTTGCTTGCACCCGCGTATTTGCGTGGCATTCGCAAAGCGCTATCGCTTGGCGCCAACGAGTAGGTGAACTGGCTAAAGCTATCGGAGCGTCGGATATTGGTGAGATAGCCCCTATCCTGGGGCAAAGATGGGCCTATAGGATTCGCGAAGCCGTCGTTAGCGCCTCTCCTCAAGAATGGCAGATTGTACTCGTATCTCTTGGGAACAGACCGGCTACATCCCAAGATGCGCCTCAGTCAGCAGCGGGGACTGCCGCATTTCGGCCACCGCTCCGTAATATACCAAAGTCAAATCTGTAGAAATCACTCCCAAGCCACGCACCTTCTCCTCTTCGTCAAAGATTCTACGGGAATCATCAACCACCATCAAAGAGGCTCGGCCGGTGGGGCTGTTAATTAACGAATTAACCCAATCCAAAAGATTTTTGACCGCCTTGAGCGGATCGTTTCTCGGGACTACCAAGAACGATGTCGGCATGCGGTAAACGATCGAACACAGATCGAAGCTGGAAATTGGAGCGGGAGTATTGGGATTCTCGTCGTCGTAGTCGGCCTTGATGGATTTGAGCAACCGGATCATGGCTCTCGGGATGCCATAGTATGAATTGTCTTGAAGCTCGATTCGGTGATTAAACAAGAATGGGTAGTTCTTGTGCCTTTTCATCTCGTCCTTGTTGAGCACCATGATGCCGCGAGTGTGATCTCCCTGGCCCTGAGAATAGGCCACCGTATCGTACCAGTTCGCGGGAACGACATCTACTGAACATGCCCAGTTCGAGTTGCTCAGCTCAATCGATGTCGAGCCAGAGTTATCGAGATTCGTCGCAGGAAATGCGGCTTCAAGATGGCGAACACAATCTTCACGCAATGTGAGCAAATCATCTGCCGGGACGCCCGCATAGGGGTAAGCGGCCGTCTGCGGCGGTTCCAGTGAAACAAATCTATCAATTATTGTGAGCAGATCGATGTCGCTGTAGTATTTAATATGAGTGTTGTTTGAAACCGATCCTTGCTTCCGAAAAGCAATTCCCGGATACGAAGCCGCGAGCCGGGTCGCCAATTGATTTTGAACCTTAGCGCATTGGTCCAGAAGCACCCCTGTGGCCGCCGAGTCAACTGGAGCCATCGCACCAAGGAGGTATTTCGCATCTTCGCCGGTCTGCTGTTCGTAGCTTTCATTGTACCGCCCAAAGAGGCGCTTCTCTAGCGAAGCCCTCCGATTCAACAGTCGTTCGTACCGTTTCATATTCTCGCGTGTTAGGTGTTATTGCGTGTCAAAGTGATCTCGCCGTAACGAAGGCGATGCTTGCCCGAAAAGTAATCGCCGCGCATCAAGCCCTCACTCTCAACGCGAATATCCATCATACCTGGATGGCGTTGCAGTTCGGAATTGGCCATGTTCCCCGGCTTGTTGTCGTAAGCGTAGCGAAAAGTTGAAACGGTATGGTCGAGCTCAAACGAAGACATGAAGCTTCGTGATGTTGAGTTCGAAGTCTTGGTATCTATCTCCATTCGGGAGAACGTCTGCTTAATCGTCACTTCGATATCGAATGCGAAGGGTTCACCAGGTCGGGCTGGATCGATATACGAGCTCTTACCTTTCCCTTGCCACTTTCCGTTCAGATCCGGGATTCCGTGAAACCGACGAACCCATCCCCAACGCCAAATCCACATGTTCCACGCCCAAAACATAAGCGCAAACAGTGTTCCCGAGCTGATAGGAAATGCCAACGGCATTGGAATTCCGATCCGCGGTGCAGCCGACAATATCCAGGCTGGAAGGCCCAGCGAAATGATAGCCAGTTTGACATGAATCAATCGGCGAATGTCTGTATCAATCGAGTAATCGTGCATCGCGGAGGTAACGTTAAAAGCGTCTCGCGACGTGGCATTCGTTGTGCCAGTTCGGTCTCCATTTACAATGGGCTCTAGCCCATGTATCTAACGAATAGCCGGCATGCCGGCTTGCGTCAGGTCGTCTCTAATTTTCTGTGCCGATGGTGCCGGATTGTCCCTACACTCCGCCAACATTAAGATAGGCGCCCCAAAGGTGAGGAGGCAATGGAGTGCAATACCACCTCACCCTTCAGCAACACTAGCAACCGACATCCGCTCTAAGGCGACAAAAGGCGATTTTAGTTGCCTAAAGGTGTCTAAAGGCTATTTACGGCACATGAAGAAAACGCAAAACCGGCCGAAAGAACTCATACGCGTGACCTTCCGCCTGCATGGCCCTGAATTAGAGCAAATTCGCGAGGTACAGGAGATGCTAAGCCTGAATTCGGAACTCGACGCGGCTCGGTACCTAATGCAACGCGGCCTCGAAGCCATGTCGGCGACCCTGGCTAGCAGAAAAGCAACCAAGCACATGCAGTCGCAGGTTAACACTGAAGCAATTGTCCGAGAAATGGTGAAGGCCGGATTTACACCAGAGGCCGCACTGAAAGATTCATGACCGAAGCTCGACAGTCCATCGCAACCCAATTCTTGGGAGGCGACTCGTTGCTCCTGATTCCGGAGGCCGCACGCCTGCTTCGCATGTCCGACAAAACGGTTCGGCGAATGATCACCGACGGAAAGCTTGCCAGCAAGAAGCTGCGCGGAAAACGCGTGATCAAAATGAGCGACTTAAACGCGCTGGTTCAGTCCTCGTCGTAGCCATGTACACTGTCAAACGCGGCCGGTACTTTCGGGGACGCTATCGCCTGAGCGATTCGCCCAAATGGTACGACGTGCCGCTAAAAGTGGAGCAGAAGGAAACCGCCGATGCAAAACTGCGCGCCATTGTGCGAGAAAAGGAAGCCGAACTGGCGGGACTGCTCGGCCCCAAAGAGCTTCGTGAGGCCGCGCGCCGGCCGATGGCGGAGCACCTGGCTGACCACGTCGCCGACTTGACGGTGAGGAAACGGAGCCGGTCGCACCTAGTGCATGTGAAGTGCCGTTTGGAAAGGCTGCTCGCTGAGTGCCGCTGGAAAGTTCTCGCCGACATCAGCGCCGACAGTTTCCGCACTTGGAGGGAGAAGCAGGCGGAGCTATCCGCCAAAACACTCAACGAATACCTAGCCCACGGCAACGCACTCCTTAATTGGATGGAGCGACACGGGCGGGCGTTGCACAACCCGCTCAAAGCCGTTCACAAGCTGCCTCGCGAGGATACGTTCCATCGTCGCGCGCTGACCGTGCCGGAATTTGAGGCTCTTGTCGCCAGCAGCGGCAGACGCTCACTGCGTTACCTTTTTGCCGGCTGCACGGGCACCCGCCGCGGTGAGATGAAGCAGTTGCTGTGGACAGATCTTCACCTGGACGCACTCCAGCCGTTCCTCGAACTGCGGGCTGAGATCACCAAGGCCAAGCGGGCCGATGTGGTCCCTCTCCTGCCCCAATTGGTTGATGCCCTGCACGCCGAGAAAGCCAAAGGCGTGCACCGCTCCGGTCGCGTGTTCCCGCGCGGCATACCCAGCGCCAAGACCCTGGCAAAGGATCTCGCAGCATGCGGCGTCGCCGTCCAAGATGCCCGCGGCTACCGGGTGGACTTCCATGCCCTGCGGCACACGTTCGCCAGCCTGCTTGCTTCGGCCAACGTGTCGGAACTCGCTCGCATCAAACTCGCTCGCCATCGCGAATGGAAGATGACGGACCGTTACACCGATCCGAAGTCGGTCCCGCTGTTCGCAGAGATGGGAAAATTGGCCGCACTTTTGCCATCACAACTGGCATCACAAATTTCTGGGAAAACAGGGGAAATCGTGGCCATCTCTGTCCAAGCGAGGGCCGAAAATCCGGCTACGGAAATCGTCACAACTGACGATGGCAGAGCAGACTTGTCCAACCCTGTCCCAATCTGGGACGAAACTTCAAATGGTGCTCGGGGGGGGACTCGAACCCCCATGCGGTTAAGCACAGGCTTCTGAGACCTGCGTGTCTACCAGTTCCACCACCCGAGCAAAAAGCGGAACGGCATGCATAGGCCGCCTCCCGGACGGGGCAAGAACTTTGTGCGCCGGTCGCCCGGTCGATTGAAATCCGATTTGCCGTCACGGGCCGGGCCTGACATTTCCTCCCGCATGCCCGACATCCCGCACGACGGCGACCAGCTCGTTTCCCCCAATGCCCGCCTGGCGAAGAAAAGTCCCGCCAGGAAAAAAGCGCCGCGCAAGTCCGCGAAAAAGGGCACGACCGGCAGCCGCAAGCGCAGGTAGATTCAGGATCAGCCCCCGCACGGGCTGGCCCACTCGCGCCGCCCGGGCGCGCCGCCCACCACGATTCCCATCGTTGGGAATATTTCCGGCGGCGGTGCTTTGCCGGCCTGGTGGCGACACACGCCCATGTCATAGCCGCCGCACGCACGCGTCGTTCGCCGCGGCGGAAGAACGCTTCGTCGAAAAGGTCACTCTTTTCGGGGTCCGGCGGCGTTCTTATGGGATATGCGACGCCTGCTGGCGATTCTCCTCGTCGCTTTCGCGATCCCGGAAATCCGGGCCGACTCCGTCGCGTTTGCGCTGCAGGCCCGCGCACTGCTCGGACCCGGACACTGGTCGCAGGTCATCGAAATCGATGACTCCACCGCCGACGCCCACCATCCGCTGCGCTTTCATGCCCTCCTCTTCGAGCTCGAGGACCGGCTCTGGCTCTACGACAGCCACGAAGGCACGCAGAGCCTGAGCGTCATCGAGGGACATCTCGAGGCCGATGAGGCCGATCCGTCTCCCCTCCTCCGGCGCGCCCTGCCGCATTTCCGGCGGTTTCGTGACGTCACCCGCACGGTCGGCGATCCGCCCACCGCAGTGGAGTCAACCGGTCCGTGCTCCCGTCTTCCGTTCGGCTGCTTCATGGAATGCGCGGCCCGCTGGCGCGAAATGCGTCACGGCGCAAACCCGCCCGACTTCGGCGGCATCCTCGCCTTCTATTTCGACACGGGCGCCGGACGCTGCGGACACTCGGTGCTCGTCTACACGCAGGGTGGCCGGCGTCACGTTTACGATCCCGATGACTACGCCCGCAATGATCCTTCACCCACCTCGGCCATCGGCTCTCCCCTCCTGCTCGCCCGCGAATATTTTCCGCTGCAACGTCCGAACGAGGCGCATCTCCTGGCCCTGCACGACGATCCCGCCAAACCGCGGCCGCCTCTGCCCAGCATCGCCGCGGCGGGGTTGAACTAGGGTGTGTTTGAAAAATCAATGAGCGAGCCAATCGAGAATCGCGGCGAGGTGAACGAAGCCGAGGAAGGTCTGGGCAAGTTTGTCGTACCGGGTGGAGATGCGACGGTGGATTTTGATCCGGCCGAAGAAGTTTTCG
>DASZXI010000054.1:0-9227 GCA_035545955.1 Candidatus Didemnitutus sp.
CTCCGGGCGCGTTCGGATTCGAATACCCGGCTCCTATCCGTTTCCAAAAACCGGCCCGGAGGTCCGGTTCCACCTCCACCCTTTCCCTGCCTCTCCGAATCGGCAGCGATTCGTCCGGTTCTCGAATCCTTGTGAAACAGGAGGATGCCGCACCGTGGCGGGAGGGCTGGGACAGCGCGAAGGCGCTCCTTCGACCCGGGATTTTTCTGCAGGCGGTGGCGGTCGGCATCGTACTCGTCTACTATTTCGTCCCCGCGGCGGGGCCGGCATTCCTCACTCTCGCACGCTGGAAGGCGAACGGAGGCTATGCCTTTTCCGCGCTCGCGAGCGTGTTGTGTGGCGGGATCATCCCCTTCATCTATCTCGAGTCGCGTCCGGAATTGCGTCAGCCGCGACCCGTTGTCCAATTCGCCTTCTATTGCCTTTTCTGGGCGTGGAAAGGAGCCGAGGTCGATCTTTGGTACCGCATTCTCGGTGCGGTCTTCGGATCGGAAAACCGTTTCGGGATCGTGGCGCTCAAGGTCCTTTGCGACCAGTTCCTGTACAATCCGCTGTACACGACGCCCGTCGGGAATCTGCTGTTCGCCTGGAAGGACGCGGGGTTTCGCGTCGAGCCCGTGCGGGAGGATCTTCGGGCCGGGCGCTGGTACCGGCGCCGGGTGATTCCCGCGCTGATCGCCGTGTGGTCGCTCTGGATACCGGTGGTGTGCTGCGTTTTCGCCCTGCCGGCGCTGCTCCAGGTTCCGTTGTTCAACGTCGTGCTCTGCTTCTGGTCCATGCTCTACATCAGCATTACGCGCCGACAGAACGCCGTCGCCGCCTGACCGGACGTTTACATTTGCCCCGTTGAAATAAAGAGCGTCGCGCGTACTCTCACCCTTCCCATGTCGCGACTCCGGTTTTCGATGATTCTTTTCCTGGCGCTGGCGTCCCTCGCGGACCTGTTCGGCGCCGGCCCGGTCCGCAATCATGCGGTCACGGCGGAACTCGTCGCCCGCGACGCGTCCATCCAGCCCGGGCACCCGTTCTGGGTCGGCCTGAAGATGGTGCACGACGAGCACTGGCACAGCTACTGGATCAACGCGGGTACCGGTTATCCGACGACGCTCGAATGGACACTGCCTCCGGGGTTCAAGGCCGGCGAAATCGAATGGCCGACCCCGCATGTGGTCCGGACGACGGACAATCAGGTCACCGGCCTGGGCTACGAAGGCGAAAACATCCTGTTCGTGCGCATCACGCCGCCCGCCGATCTCGCTCCCGGCACGCCCGTCACGCTGAAGGCGAAGGCGGCATGGCTGATGTGCAAGGAAGTCTGCATGCCCGGCGAGGCCGCGCTCGATCTCACCCTGCCCGTGGCTGCGGGCACACCCGCCGCCAATCCCACGGTCGCGCCCGACTTCGATCGCCGGCTTGCCGCGCTGCCAGCGCCTGATCCCGACTGGACGACAAAGGTCTCCCGCGCCGGGAAAAAACTCACGCTGCATCTCACGGCCTCGGGCAAGGCCAATGGGTTTCAACCAGGCGAGCTCCATTTCTTCGATCGGGATGGCATCCTCGACTATGCCGCGCCGCAGACGTTGCGCGGCGGCAACGGGAGCTTCGACCTCGAATTGACGCTCGCCGACGACGCGAAGCCCGAGATCGCGCGGCTCGTGGGTGTGCTCTCATCCTCGACGGGCTGGCGCGAAGGACAAGGTTACGCCGCCATTGCGATCGATGACCCGATCGGCGGTGCGGCCTCCACCTCGACTGCAACGCCGGCGAGCACGGCCGGAGCCGGGTCCGCCAATCAAACGAATTTTGGCGGCCAGGTGCTGCTCGCGTTTTTCGGCGGCCTCATCCTCAACCTGATGCCCTGCGTCTTTCCGGTGCTCGGCATCAAGATTCTCGGGTTCGTCAATCAATCCGGCAGCGACCGCCGCAAAGTCACCCTGCATGGCCTGGTCTTCACCGCCGGTGTCTTGATTTCGTTCTGGGTCCTGGCCGGCCTGCTGCTCGCGTTGCGCGCCGGCGGCGAACAACTCGGCTGGGGCTTTCAGCTGCAGTCGCCCGCGTTCGTGTTTTCGATCGCTTTGTTCCTCCTGATTTTCGCGCTCAACATGAGCGGGCTTTTCGAGGTCGGACTGGCGGCGACGGGTGTCGGAGGGCAGCTGCAGATGAAGGACGGCTATGCCGGCTCTTTCTTCACCGGTGCGCTGGCAACATTGGTCGCAACGCCGTGCAGCGCGCCGATGCTCGCCCCGGCTCTGGGCGCCGCACTCTCCCTCGACGCCGTGCATTCATTTGCGCTGTTCACGGTGATCGCGATCGGGCTTTCCCTGCCCTACCTGCTGCTCTCGATTTTTCCGCAAGCCGTGAAGCTCCTGCCGCGACCGGGCGCGTGGATGGAAACATTCAAGCAATTGATGGCCTTCCCGCTGTACGCCACCGTTGGCGCCCTTTTGTGGGTGCTCGCGGCGCAAACTCGCGAAGACGACTATGCCCTGTTGCTGATCGTCTTCGGACTCGTGCTGGCCGCGATGTCCGCGTGGGTGTACGGGCGATTCGCCCAGGCCTATGGCAAACCGGTGCGGCAACGCTTCGGACGCATCGCCGCGCTCGTCCTGCTTCTCGCCGGCGTCGCCGTCGGCTGGCCGAAAAAGGCCGCTCCACCGAAACCCGGCGAGGCGGTCGTGACGTGGGAAAAATGGAGCCCCGAGGCCATCAAGGCCGCACAGGCCGGCGGGCATTTCGTGTACGTCGATTTCACCGCGCGCTGGTGTGCGACCTGCCAGGCCAACAAGGCGGCGGTGTTTCACTCCTCAGAAGTGCTGACGGAGCTCAAGAAGAGAAATGTCGTGCTCTTGCGCGGCGACTGGACCAGTGCTGATCCGGCGATCACCGCGGAACTCGCGCGCTGGGGACGCTCCGCCGTCCCTTTTGATCTGATTTACGCACCCGGAAAACCCGATCCGGTGGTGTTGCCCGAGCTGCTCACGCCCGGAAAGGTGATGGAGGCGTTCCAGCAAGCGGGCGACTAAGGTAGGGGACGGCCTCCGTGCCGGCCTTGGGTTGATTTCTGCGAGGCGCAACGGAAGATTCATTCGCGGCGTAAAGCCGCTCCCACAGCCAATGGACCTGTCGCAGGAAGGCGGATGGGACATCCGCCCCTACCGTCCTGCCTTTCCCGCGAAACGTCACGAAATGACACGAAGGGAAGAATCGGAGAAGAATTTCCTTCCGTGTCGTCGGTGTGTTCCGTGGGCACTCCGGGTTTCGTGGGGATAGTTTTGGCGGGGTCAGGAGACGCCCGCCCTACAATCCACCGGCTCATCCGGGTTTCCGGTTTCAGCCGTTCAGCCCTTCAGTTCTTCCGCCCTTTGCCCCTTCCGCCGCGAACTGGGTCCGATAGAGTTTGGCGTAGAGCTGACCCGTCTGGAGAAGCTCCTCGTGGCCGCCTCGTTCGACGACCCGGCCGCGATCAAGGACGAGAATCTGATGGGCGTGCCGCACGGTGGAGAGACGATGCGCGATCACGATCGAGGTGCGGCCCTTGAGCGCATTTTCGAAGGCCTCCTGAATGGCGCGCTCCGAGTTCGAATCGAGGTGGGCGGTGGCCTCATCGAGGATGACGAGCGCCGGCGCCTTGAGCAGCAGCCGCGCAATCGCCAGTCGCTGCTTTTCGCCGCCGGAAAGGCGATGGCCGCGATCGCCCACCACGGTGTCGAGTCCCTGCGGCAAACCCTGCACCAGCGCGTCGAGCTGCGCGTCGTGCAACGCCGCCATGAGTTCGGCGTCGGTGGCGCCCGGCCGGGCATACAGCAGGTTGGCGCGGATCGTGTCGTGGAAAAGATGGGAGTCCTGCATCACCATGCCAACGGCATGCCGGACGGATTCGTGCGTGGCCTCGCGCAAGTCGACCCCGTTGAATCGCACCGCGCCGGAACGCGGGTCGTAGAGGCGCGCGGCGAGCATCGCGAGCGTGGTCTTGCCCGCGCCCGACGGACCGACCAGCGCGATCATCTGACCGGGTTCGGCCACAAAACTCACCTCCTGCAGCACATCGCGATCGGGATGCTTTGCCGGCGCGGCGACCGACTCGAGTGACGCCAGGCTCACCTCGCTGGCGGAAGGATAACGAAATCCGACGCGATCGAACTCGATCCGCACCGGGCCGCGACGGATCTGCACCGCCCCGGGCTTCTCCACGACGCCGGGCTGAAGGTCGAGGACCTCAAAGACGCGCTCGAACGACACGAGCGTCGTCATCACGTCAACCTGCAGGCTCGAAAGCGCGGTCAGCGGGCCGTACAGCCGGATCAGGTACGAGACCAGCGCGATCACGGTTCCGGGATCGAGCTTGTGGCGCGCGGCCTCGAAGCCGCCCCAGCCATAGACGACGGCGACACCCAGGGACGCGAGCAAACCGAGGCCGATGAACAGCACTCGGGCGTGATTCGAGATCGACAGGCCGATGTCCCGTACCCGCCGCGCCTGCTGCTCGAAACGCTCCCTCTCCTCGTCGGGACGACCGAACACCTTGGCCACCATCGCGCCCGCCACGTTGAAGCGTTCGACCATGAGGCTGTTCATGTCGGCCAGTCGGTCGTAGTTCTCCCGCGTCAGCACTCGCAGCCGCCGGCCGATGTAGCGGGCGGGAAAAAGAAAAAGCGGGACCAGGACGAGAATGCAGCTCGTGAGTTCCCAGGAGAGGGAGAACATCACGGCGAGCACGATGATCACCGTGACGAGATTGCCGAGCGCGGTGGAGAGAATGTCGGTGAAGGCGTCGCGCACGCCGGAAACATCGGCATTCAGGCGGCTCACCAGCGCGCCGGTCTTCGCGCGCGTGAAGAAGGCGAGTGACATCTGCTGGATGTGCACGAACACGCGCGTGCGGAGATCGAACACGATCTGGAGCCCGACCTGCGAGGCGATGCGTCGCTGGAAAAACGTCAGCGCCGAATCCACGATCGCCACGCCGGCGGCGAGCGCGGCCAGCTGGAGAACCAGGTCGGCCCGGCCGGCCAGAATGCCGCGGTTCATCAGCTGTCGGTAGATCAGCGGGTTGATCGTGCCGACCGCGGCATCGAGTACCACGAGGGCGAGGAAAAACAGCAGGATGCCTGCATACTTCCGTCCGAACTGCACGACGCGTCGAATCGTCCCCGGCGCCAGCTTGTGCTTCAGCACCTCCTCGTCCTTCTGAAAGGCGTGTCCGCCACCGCGCCACATGCCCGGATTCATGATGGTGACGTGCGGGATCCGCTCGGGCTTCGGTGGAGTCTCATCGGACGAAGATGTTCAGGGTGGAGCGCGTCGGAAAAAGTGCAAGGAGCCGACATCCCTGTATTTGTCTCAGGCGAAATTTCCGTGATGAAATGTATTTGGCTTAATGCAACTTTTCGGCCGAGTCATGCAATTACGCAAGATATACGTTGATAGGCAATATGTTATGATCGTTAAACTCTTCGGAGCCTGGCCAAACGATAATGCCTCAATAATGAGGATAAAACTTAGGTCGAGGCGGGATTGCGATTGAACCGTCGAGGCCATTGGAGCAACTATTTCCGCGCGCGAATCCTCCCCTGCTTATCTCGCGCGATCCCGAAGTTTCACCCCGGTCGCCTCCTCCCCATGAGTGACCAACCTGCCCAAAATCCCCTGTTTGCGGCGAGCACGTTCAGTCATCAGATCCGTTCGGAGCTGCGCCTTATTTTCGATCATGCCATTCGCCAGGCCGAGCATGGACAACTCCGGCTGCGCGTGCCGCGAGAGGTTCGCCCCGCGCAAAAGCTGCAGGGCATGCACTATCACTACCGGCCGGAGATTTTCCTCCAGTTGCAGGGACGAACGGATTTCCGTTTTCCGCGCGAGAATTTTTCCCTGCAGCCCGGCGAGCTGTGCGTGATTCCGGCGAGCGTGCCGCATGGCGAGACGGTTTACCCCGGCGAGGGCCAGCCTTTTCGCAACATGGTCGCGGGATTCTACAACAACACGCTCAGCCTGCATTTCGCCTACGAGGCCAGTCCGCACCGGCCCGACATCGAGTCGATTGAATTCTTTGATGCGCCGCACCTCGACGTGTTTCTTACCCTGACGAAAAGCCTGGCGCAGACCTATTTCATCCAGGGGCCGGCGCGCGCCTCCGTCCTGAAGGGCCTGCTGGTGGCCCTGCTCGGCATGTTCCGGAACATTGTCGAGACCGGCAGCGGGAATCTCAACGGCGACATCGGCAAGGTTTACCAGGCCAAGTGCCTGGTGCGCGAACAATACGCCAACCCCAAGCTGAGTGTCCGGCATCTGGCGAACCTGCTCGGCTGCTCGGCCGATTATCTCTCGCATCTTTTTCATCTCGAAACCAAGGAGCGCCTGACGCACTACGTGCAGCGCATCCGCATCGACGGCGCGATTCTCGCGCTCGAAACCACGTCGCTGAACATCTCGGAAATCGCCTACTCGAGCGGATTCGCCGACCCGGCGTATTTCGCCCGCGTCTTCAAGCAGCACAAGGGCTTGTCCCCGCAGGAATACCGCGAGCGACTCGACCACCAGCGCCGCGAGCGGGAGGACCAGCCCAAGACGGTGTACGCCGACCGGCTCGACTTCACGCACGGTCATCCGCCGTCCCGCCTCGACGAAGTGGCGGCGGCGCGGAATTGAGGTCCGGATTGGAGGGCGGCCGACCCCGGCCGCCATGCACCTCCGTTCGCATATTTGCCCGGAGATCTGACTCTTTGCTCGCAACGGGGGTCGACGGCGGCCGGGGTCGGCCACCCTCCACCCACCCGGGGTATCATTTGTATCCACGCCGTCACGTCGCCTCTTTTTTGACCCGCCGGCGATTTCAGGGTTTCCCCGTCACCGGGATTCGATAGTTGTCGGGAAATACCCCGACCATGCGCATCGCGTTCAAAATCCTCGGCTATCTTCTCCTGGTACTCCTGATCGTGGTCATCGGCGGCGGCGCATGGGTCATGATGCGCAGCAGCGCCGCCCTGAAACAGAAGTATACCGTCAAGGTGCGGCCCATCACCATTCCGAAGGACGCGGCGGCCATCGAGCACGGGGCGCACATCGCGCGCACGCGCGGGTGCATCGATTGCCATGGCGCCGATTTCGGCGGCAAGATGGTGATCGAGGATTTTCCGATGGGGCAGGTTTATGCGCCCAATCTCACCCGCGGCCACGGGGGCAGCGTCACGGCATTCCAGGACGAAGACTGGATTCGCGCCGTCCGGCACGGCATCGGTTTCGATGGCCACGGCCTGTTCATCATGCCGGCAAAGGAATATTCCCACTTCTCCGACGAGGATCTCGGTGCGCTGGTCGCCTTCCTCAAACAGCTCCCGCCGGTCAATCGCGAGCCGCTGCGCATCCGCCCCGGCCCGGTCTCCCGGGTCCTGCTGACGGTCTCGCCGGCCAAGATGATCGGCGCCGCCGCCATCGATCATGCCAGCCTGGCGCCGGTCGCCGTCGCCAAGGCGGCCACCAAGGAATATGGCCGCTATCTCGCCGAAGGGTGCATCGGCTGCCATGGACCCAATTTTTCCGGCGGGAAGATCGAGGTCGGGCCGCCCGACTGGCCGAAGGCCGCCAACCTCACCCCGCACCCGGAAGGGCACCTTTCCAAGTGGAGCGAAGCCGACTTCATCGCCACCATTCGGACCGCGAAGCGGCCGGATGGCACCGCGCTCGATCCGGTCATGCCGCGCGGTTTTGCCGGAATGGACGACGTCGAACTGAAGGCGCTTTGGGCTTTCTTCCAGTCGCTGCCGCCGGTTGCGCAAGGCGTGCGGTAAGGCGGCGAACGACTGGTTGAGAGTTGAGGGATGAGAGCTGAGGGACTGAGCCTCGAATGAAACGTCGTATTCTCGATTCTTATTCGAAAGAACCGGCTCTAGTGGTGGGGCGCGACCGTTTTCCGTACCGGCTTTCGGGTAAAACGCAAAACCGGGCGCGCCGCGAATTCCAAGCAGGATCAAGTCACCTCGATCGAGAACTGGACCAATGAGGTCACTGGCTCCGGCCAACGAATTCGTCCTACAAGGACGAATTTCGACGAAACGCCGGAATCGGGCGACGAACTTCCGTTTCCGGCGCACTGAGTCTGCATCGCGGTGCGAGCGCGCGTCGTCCCGCCCTAGGTACGCCCGTAACCTATGCTGTGCCCCGGCGTCAACGGCGACGGCCCACCTCGTCCGCGGCACGATGGAAACCGAAAAGCTCATCTGGCATGCGTACCTGCGCCTCTTTCAAGGCGCAGACCAATGGCACAATCGCCGGTTCCCGCCGTCGTTCGAAGCACGGGTCGGCGATGAACGGGTCGATTTCTCGTGCCGTGACTGGAGCATGTCCTGCCTGCGGGCGGAGACGCTGCAGGACCGCTTTCAGGGCCGTTGTCACGTCCTGTTGTCCGGGCCATCGGTGCGAAGGATTGCCCGTCCCGCGCTGCTCGGAAACGCCTTCCTGATCGGAGTCAACGGCTCGCCGCAGATCCTCGACGAATCCGGAATGGGCCTGGATCTCTACGTGGTCGACGACCTGCATTTCGTTCGGAACCGAACGGACGACTATCTCCGCTTCGCCAACCGGGCGACGTATACCCTCGTGAACCACGGGATCGTCGCCGAATTGCGCGCGCTGGGATTGAGCCTGCCGAATGGCGTGATTGTCGAAACCATCAACACGCCGTTTCGACGGGCGCGTCCGCCCGAAAACGACGCCGTGGTTTTTTCGCGGCGCTTCGGCGACGGACTCAAACCGTACGGCACCGTGGCCTACATCGCCCTTCAGGCCGCCTACGCGCTCGGGTTCCGACAGGTGAATCTGTTCGGCATGGATCTGAACTCGGCCGGCCGTTACTATGCGGAGAATCGTCCGGAACCCAGCAACCTGCTGCGGGAATATGAACATTTCATTCTCCGCCCGTTCAGGTCCGTCGGCGCCATGGTGGCGGCCGGCGAGTGGTCCGTGGTGAATTGCTCGCCCGAATCGCGCCTGCCCGACTCGGTTCTGCCGAAGGCCGATCCCAACGAGGTTCTGGCCGCGTCGGCTCTCATGCCGCTGACGCCCGCCGTCGAACTCGTCGGCCGCACCAGCGTCAGCGCGGCGTAGATAAACGCGACCCAAGTGCAGGTGTAGGGCGGGGTCGCCGGGTGTTCGGACACTGATGGGTGACACTTTTGGCCTCTGATGGGTGACAGTTAAAATTTAGGGGAGGGTTGAAGGGAGGGGGCTTGGCT
>DASZXI010000055.1:0-124531 GCA_035545955.1 Candidatus Didemnitutus sp.
GCGATCGATTTTCACGACGCGGGCGGTCACCTGCTGGCCGGGCTTGAGCACGTCCTTGATCTTGTCGACGCGGTCTTCCTGGATCTGCGAGATGTGCACGAGGCCGTCGATGCCGTCCTTCAGCTCCACGAAGGCGCCGAAGTTCGTGATCTTCGAGACCGTGCCGGTGACGACGTCACCGATGCGGAAGAAGCTGTCGATGTCGGTCCACGGATCGGTCGCCAGTTGCTTCATGCCGAGGCTGATGCGCTGCTGGTTCGGATCGACGTCGAGGACGATCGCATCCACCTCGTCGCCCTTCTTGAGCAACTCGGACGGATGGTTGATCTTGCGCGTCCAGCTCATGTCGGACACGTGCACCATGCCGTCGATGCCTTCCTCGAGTTCGACGAAGGCGCCGTAGGTGGTCATGTTGCGCACCTTGCCGCGGACGCGGGCGCCTACCGGATAGTTGTGGCGGACCATGTCCCATGGATTCGGCTCCAGCTGACGCAGGCCGAGCGAGATCTTCTGCTCGTCCTTCTGGATGCCGAGGACGACGGCGTCGACTTCCTGCCCGACCTTGAGGAGCTCGGACGGCTTGGTGATGCGTTTCGTCCAAGACATCTCGGTGATGTGAACGAGGCCTTCCACGCCGGGCTCGAGCTCGACGAACGCGCCGTACGGCACGAGATTGACGACCTTGCCGCGGACCTTGGCGCCGACCGGGAACTTGTGGTCGATGTTGTCCCACGGATTGTTCTTGGTCTGTTTGAGGCCGAGCGAAACCCGCTCCTTCTCGCGGTTGATGTCGATGACCATGACCTCGATCTCCTCGCCCTGCTTGAGCAGCTCGGACGGGTGACCGATGCGACCCCACGACATGTCGGTGATGTGGAGCAGGCCGTCCATGCCGTCGAGGTCGATGAACGCGCCGAAATCGGTGATGTTTTTGACGATGCCCTTGCGCACCTGGCCGGGCTGGAGTTTCTCGAGCAGGTCGCGGCGCTTCTGGTGCCGCTGCTCCTCGATCAGCTCGCGGCGGGAAAGAACGATGTTCTTCCGCTCGTGATTGATCTTGAGAACCTTGAAGTCGTAGGTCTGGCCAATGTACTGGTCCAGGTTCTTCGGCGGCTGGATGTCGATGTGCGAAGCCGGCAGGAACGAATCCACGCCGATCGAAACGACGAGGCCACCCTTGACCTTGGTCTTGACGCGGCCGGAGACGATCGTGCCCTCCGCGCAACGCGCGAGGATGTTTTCCCAATTCTTTTTCTGCTGCGCCTTCTCGTACGACAGGACGGGGTTGCCTTCCTTGTCCTCGAGTTTCTCGAGCAGCACTTCGATCGTGGAGCCGACTTGCAGCTCGCCGAGGTCGAAGAACTCATTGGCGGGGATGACTCCCTCCGCTTTTCCGCCGATGTCGACGACGACTTCATTCTGGCGGATTTCCGTGATGGTGCCCGGGATCATCGAGCCTTCCTTCAGCTTGTCGAAGGACGACTGGGCGAGCAGCTCTTGCATTAACGAACTCATATGACTGTGGTCGGAAGGACGCGCCTCGCGCTTCAAAAGCCCGTCTTCCGGCTTGGACCCTTGCGGGTCCCCTGGTTGATGGTTGTCTGAGATAAACCGGTGGAAGCGCCGCGGCAGCACCGGTTTGACGAAGAACGCCGCGAAAGGGTCGAACTTTCAGGATTCGCGAATCAATCGCAAGGATAATTCGCGAGCATTATCGGCGACATTACCTATTGATGAGTAACGGCTAACATAAGACGAATGCCGCTCGGAATCGGAAATGTAGGAGCCTGCTCGCAGGCGACAAGCGTGACGATGTTCATTCCCTCGCCTGCAAGCAGGCTCCTACATCGGCTACCAAAACTATTAGTCCGCTTTAGTCTCGGCCTTGATGCGGAGGAGCCGTCTCGGTCGGTGCCGCGGTCGGCGAATACGTCTCCGCGAGCACCTGTTTGATGGTATCGAAAAACGTACCGTACAGTCCGCTATCCTTCACGGGCTTCTCGCTGCGGCCGGTTGCAGTGCCGTCATCGGATTGCTCCGTCAGGAGAATCTGCACTTCGGTTTCGCCCGGGCCGGCGCCGACCAGCTTCACGTCTGCGATCAATTGGCGCGAGCCCGAGAGGCCATCACTGTGCTGGATACGCCCCGAGGCTTCGATGTGATCGCCGGCGCCACCGGGTGAGGTCACGTTGAAATCAAGTCGTTTCATGGCCAGCACAACCGCGGCACTCAGATCCTGGGCCTGGCCGTGATAGGTACGCGAATGGGCTGCGTTGCCGCTGAATCCATTTTGGATCGAATCGGAAACGGAGTCGCATCCGGCGAGCAACAGCACGGAAATAGCGGCAACGAGGGTGAAGGTGCGCATGGTGTCGGTGATTTTCAGATAGGCGGTCGGGCAGCGGGTTGCTGCTGGGAGATGCAGTGTAGCGTACCGAGTCCCCAAATCAAATCATAGCAGTCGATGCCCACGATTTCCCTGCCCGGAAAGCATTCACCCAGGATTCCGCGCGCCTCGGCATCCCGCCGGGACTGCCGGAATTGCGGCACGAGCACCGCGCCATTGAGCACAAGATAGTTCGCATAGCTGGCCGGCACCTGCTGCCCCTTGAAACCAAATGGGCGCGGCATGGGGAGAGGCACGATCCGGAACGGGCGGCCCTGCACCGTCCGCAGGGAGCGCAGACGTTCGAGGTTTTCCTCCAGTGGGCGATGATTGGAGTCCTTCGCGTTCGGTTCGATACACGTGACGATGCCCCCACCGGGCAGGAAGCGCGTCATATCGTCGATGTGACCGTCCGTATCGTCGCCGGCAATCCCCTCGCCCAGCCAGAGGATGCGGCGCACACCCAGGAAATCACGCAGCGCCAGTTCGATTTCCTTTCTCGAACGACGGGGATTGCGATTCGGATTCAGCAAACACTGCTCGCTCGTGAGCAGGTCACCCTCGCCGTTGACCTCGATCGATCCGCCCTCGAGCACCATCGAATTGACGAAGCGACGCAGCCGCAGCTTGTCCGCAATTCGCCGCGGAATCTGATTGTCCAGATCGTACGGCGGATACTTTCCGCCCCAGGCGTTGTATTTCCAATCGGTAACGGCCACCTCGCCCGTTCGATCGTTGCGGACAAAGATCGGGCCATGATCGCGACACCAGCTGTCGTTGACCGGATGATTGAAAAACTGCACGCGCGACATGTCGGCCCCTTCCGCCTCGCAAAGGTGTTGCGCACGCAATTGCCCCGCCGCCGCGCAATTTATCCGGACGCTCTCAAAGTGGCTGATCGCAGCCACGATCCGGGCAAATACCCGCGGAATGCCGCGAAACCGGCCGGGCCAGGTGTGGCGGTTTCGCGGCCAGGACAACCAAACCGCCTCCTGCGGCTCCCACTCAGCCGGCATGCGAAAACCGGCAGCTTGCGGTGTGCGCCGATCGATCCAGGAGCGAGCTTTCGCGCGGGGCGAAGACATCGGAAGCGGGAGGATCGAGCGGCCGGGTCTCAGTCGGAAAATCGACGCGTCAGATCGCCATACGCGTCTATCCGCCGGTCGCGCAGGAACGGCCAGTGCGTTCGGGTTTCGTCGACGTGGGCAAGGTCGATTTCCTGGAAAAGGATCTCCTCGCGGTCATTGCTGGCCTGGGCCAGGATTTGTCCGCTCGTGCCGGCGACGAAACTGCCGCCCCAGAATTCGATGCCGTCACCCCCGACGGGCTTTTCAAGACCGATGCGATTTGTAACGGCCACATAGCAGCCGTTGGCGACCGCATGCGCGCGTTGAATGATTTCCCAGGCACCGCGCTGGTTTGCCCCGTATTGTTTCTTCTCCTTCGGGTGCCAGCCGATGGCGGTGGGATAGAACAGCACATCCGCGCCTTGCAGCGCGGTGAGGCGGGCCGCTTCGGGATACCACTGGTCCCAGCAAACGAGAACGCCGATTTTCCCGTACCGTGTCGACCACGCGCGAAACCCCGTGTCGCCCGGCGTGAAATAGAATTTCTCGTAGTAAAGGGGATCGTCGGGAATGTGCATTTTCCGGTACCGACCCAAAAGCTTGCCATCCGCATCGATCACTGCGGCGGTATTGTGATACAGACCGGCAGCGCGCTTCTCGAAAAGCGAAGCCACGATCACGCTCTTGTACTTCCGCGCCAACTTTTGAAAGGCGCGCGTTGACGGCCCGGGGATCGCCTCCGCCAGGCTGAAGTTGGCGTGGTCCTCGCTCTGGCAAAAGTATTGGGATCGGAAAAGTTCCTGCGTGCAGATGATCTGGGCGCCTCGTCGACCGGCCTTTTCGGCAAGCGCGAGCGTCCGCTTCAGGTTTTCACCCGGCGACGCTGAGCAGGCATGTTGCAATAGGGCGACTGTGACTTTCATGGCGACCCGCGAATCGGAAGTGCGGTCTCTTTGACAGGGAATCCTGATCAACAATGAATTACAAGATTTCTCCCCTCGCGATTTACAAAAGATTAACCTCAACTAGGTTTTGACAAATCATCGGGCAATTGTAAAAGTGTCTCATACCTCAAATGAGCCATTCCGTCCCCGCAAAACGATTGCCCAAGGCCGACTCCGCGCAACAAGCGGCGCGCGGCCCTGTCAGGATTTGACGAAGAGAACACCCGGGCTTTTGCGGATCCATTCGTAAACACACATCCCTAACTACCACCATGTGCGCTGAACCCCGACCGCTCGTCGTCGTTGTCGAAGACGACGAAGAACTTTCCCGGCTCATCTGCATGCACTTGGAGGCGGCAGGCATGCAAACCCAGGCCTACAATCGCTGCGCGCCGGCCGTCCGTTTCCTGCAGCGCAATTTCGCGAACCTCCTCCTGCTCGACCTGAACCTGCCGGATTCCTCCGGGTTCCAGTTGCTCGCCGATCTCAAGCAGCAGGACGTGAACGTGCCAACCATCTTCCTGACGGGCAGCGCGGCCGAAACGGACAAGGTCAAGGGCTTGGAAATGGGCGGCGACGACTATATCACCAAGCCGTTCAGCTACGCGGAAGTGCTGGCGCGGATCAACGCCGTGCTGCGGCGCACCGAGGGACACAAGGATTTCAATATAACGAAGAATGTGCGGACGACCGACGAGGCGTTCGAGTTTCTCGGCGCCATGGTGCATCCGGACCGCCTGGACATCGTTTTTCCCAACGGGGTGACGCATAAGATCGGCCGCAAAGAACTCGGCATCCTCTCCTATCTCAACAGCCACCGTCACGCGGTCATCACGCGCAAGGAGTTGATCCATTCGGTTTGGGGGATTCACGCGGACATCCGCAGCCGGTCCCTGGATCAGTACATTGTCAAAGTCCGTTCCGCGTTCGAAAAGAACGGACTGACGCTGGATTCATTCAAAACGGTCCACGGCATCGGATACATCTTCGAGCCTCCGAAGGCCGTGGCGCAGAAGGCGCACTGAGCCGGAGGCATGCAGTTGAAAGTTGAATGTTGAACGTTGAAAGGCCTGACCTAACCGCCAGGTCCGAAGGTCGCCGGAGCCCAGGAACTCCGCACCGTTTGGTTCTCCGATCCATCTCTCAAACAAGCGCACGGATCCGATCGGTCCGGGCCCATTCAACCCTCAACTTTCAACATTCAACTAAATCGTTCCGGCTGAGCCGGACTCATGCAGTTGAAGTCTGAATGTTGAGGGTTGAGAGGTCGAACCCGCGAGGATAGCGGCATATTCTCAATTCATCAATGCGAGGCACCGCTCGGTTCGACGGTTCGACCTCTGCCTCGACTTCTCGACTGAATAGTTCCGGCTGAGCTTTCGCGCGACCCCGTCTATTCTCATTCGTGGAGCGGCTTGATGTATGTAGGAGCCTGCTTGCAGGCGATGTTCGGAAGCATTCCCGTGAGATCGCCTGCAAGCAGGCTCCTACAAAAGATCTCTGCGGCCGATTACAACCGGCTCAGAAAAGTTCGCCCTGTTTCGAATAGCGCACCCGCGCGTCCGTCAGCGTCGACTTCATTTCCATCGATTCCAGCAGGCTGCACAGACGATCGACGTCCGGTTTCCCCGGCTCGATCATGACGAGGGGTGATTTTTCGCTGAGCAACGTCAGCTGCAGATTGCGCCGCAAATCGGCCGCCTTGTCGGCCACCGCAGTGCGAAAACGCTCGGGCTTGAGCTGACCAGCGTTCGCGATGATCGCCTCGAGAGTGCGGAATTCGGCAAACCATTTGGCGGCCGTTTTTGGACCCACTCCGTCCACCCCGGGGATATTGTCGGATGTGTCCCCGATCAGCGCGAGATATTCCGCGATCTGAGTCGGCACCACGCCGAATTTTTCCATGACGCCGCCCGCATCGAGCAGCCGCCATCCGAGCTTCGGGTTGGCCGTGGGCGGAGGGAGCAAGATCTTGATGCGATCGTCGACACACTGCGCGAAGTCCTTGTCGGCGCTGACGATCAGGACCTCATGGCCGGCGTTGGCCAGCAGTCGCGCCTGTGACGCGAGCAGGTCATCCGACTCCACCCCGTCGAGTTCGATGCCGACAAGCCCCATCGCCCGGGTGATGTCCTTGAGGACCGGGATCTGGCGCTCGAGCGCCTCCGGAGTCTCCTTTCGGTTCGCCTTGTATTCCGGGTGAATCGCCAGCCGGTCCTGGGCTCCACCGAGATCAAAGAAAACGAGCATCCCATCCGGTGAAAATTGGTCTTGGAGTCGCCAGAGAGTCTTGACCCATCCATGCAGCGCTCCCGTCGGAAAGCCGTCCGCCCGGGTGAGCTCGGGCATTCCATGAAAGGCCCGGAATGCCATGTTAAATCCGTCCACCAAAAGCCACTTCATCCCGGAAACGGTCGATGAGAGACTCTCATAAATCAATTTGAATCCGATTCTTCTGAGAGGCGCCCGCCTATCCCTAGGGTAACCACCTTGATCAAGGTGGTTTTTATACCTCCCCGCTTTTCCCGTCAGCCGCTAGTCTTTGGCAAGATGCCGCCCGCCACGCCAACCATCATGTGCATAGAGGACGATTCGCTTCTGCGCGAATTCCTCGTCGTGGAGGTGTCCCATCTCGCCGGTCCGGAATTCAAGGTGATCGAGGCTTGCGACGGAAAAACGGGACTTCGTCTCGCCCGGGAACATCATCCGACTCTGGTGGTGCTCGACCTGATGTTGCCGGATATGCATGGCCTGGCCGTTGCCGCGGGTTTGAGCGTCCTTCGGTCGGCACCCCGCGTGCTGATCCTGACCTCTTCGGCTTCGGATGCGACACTCAGTCGCATTCCGTACACTCCCATTCACGGATTCGTCCTGAAAACGCACGGTCACCGCAACGAACTCGATACGGCGATCCGAAAGCTTCTCGCCGGGGAAACCTATTTTCCAACCTACGTACTGGCGCGCATCGATGCCGCGACGTCGGATCCCGATCATTTTTCGAAGGTGCTCACGCCACGCGAGATCGAGCTCCTGCCTCTTTTCGGTTATGGCTGGTCGGACGAAGCGATTGCGCTCCACGCCGGACTCGAACTGAAGACCGTGGCGACGTTCGAGAAGGATCTGATCAAGAAGCTCAAGTTGAACAGCCAGCGCGAACTGATGCGATGGGCTCAGAAACACGGCTTTGCCGACTACGTGTTCGAGCCCCGGCCGCCCGTCCACGCGCACCTGGCCGACGAGGACGAGGCTCCCGGCGATCTCGCTTAGGCGCGGAGCACTATTTTGCGGAAGTCAGGCGCGCGACGAGCAGATCGTCGAACGCATCGAGACTCTTCCAGCGCAACGCGGCCCGGACCGGCGAACCGGCGGGATCGCGCTTGGTGAAACCATCGTCGGTCACGTTCAGGTTTACTTTGTCCACGCCGACCAAATTCTCAGAGAAGGCCAGATAAACGGCCACGCAATCGAACAGCGTGGTCGATTTCACGTCGGCAAAATCGCATTTCATCCAGCGGACCCGCGGCGCGAAAACGTGATAGCTTTCCATCACGGCACCGAGCAGCGGGTCGTTCTTGGCCGCCGCCAAAACCCTCGCGTAGCGGGCGCCGTCGAGATGCACCTGGTCACAGGTATCGAGGGGAGTCAGCAGAATGTCCTTCCACGGCGCGCGCAGCACATTGCGCAAGGCCGCGGGAAAATCCTTCACATTGGCCTCGGCGCTCGGAGGCGGTTTGCCGCCGTAGCCCACATCCACGCTTCCGTGCATGCCCACAAATCGACAGCGCGCGGCAATGCGCGGCTCGCGGCGCAGGGCCTCCTCGATGTTTGGCACCGCGCCGATGGCGATGATGGTCACCGTCGTCGGTGAATGCATCACGGTGTCGATGATCGCGCCTACTCCGTCCTCCGAGACATGACCGGGATAGGACGTGAGTTTGAAGTCATGGACCCACGGCTCGAGATTCATGTCGCGCGGATCCGCCGGCGCGAAATCCTTGCCGACTCCGATCGGCACGTCGGTGCGGTGGCCCGCTTCGAGCATGCGGGCGATCAACTTGGCCCGGTAGTGGGTGTCTCCGGTGTCCGAAACGACCAGCTTCAGGTCGAGTTCAGGACACCTTAACAGAAAGGCGAGCGCCCAGGTATCATCGATGTCCGTCCCGATATCGGTGTCGAGGATCACCGGCGTCGCGGCGCGCGATGTCAGCGTCAGCCCGGCGGCGAACGTGATCAGGAGGCAGACGTATCGGGACAGAGTCTTGAGCAGATCCATGGGTGAGAACGCGCAATGTGAACGACGAAAACGAAACTGGCGAGTGGCAATCAATTCCCGCGGGCGATCACGGCTTCGACGCCTGTGCGGCGGGAGTGATCGTCACCGGATGCCGATAGAGCGGCGACTCAGCGCCCGCAGGTGCTCCCGCAGCAGCGTGCGCCGGCACAAGACTCGCGGTCACAAAAATGAGCAGGTTGCGTTTTTGAGCGCTGGACCCATCGCTCCGGAACAGTCGCCCCAGAACCGGCACGTTGCCGAGCACCGGCACCTTGTCGTGACTGTTTTTCACGTCCTCCCGCGTGAGCCCTCCCATGACGAGCGTCGCACCATCCTCGAGTGTCACGCGGGTGGAAATATCCCGCACGGCAAAGATCGGCTGATAAAAGCCCGAGGGCACGGTGACGGTCGTTCCACTGGAAATCGCCACGCTCGAACCGCCGTATTCGACAAATCCCTCGAACTCGGTCACCTTTGGATTCAGGTCGAGACTGATGCTGCGACCATCGGCCTCGACGATCGGCGTCACGCGGAGTTCGACCCCGACATCGCGGGTCGTGAAATCCTGGGGCGTGCCGGCGGTGATCGTCACTCCTGCGGAGCCCCCGCTGTTCACTCCACCGGATCCCACCTGGCTCTGCACCTGCCCGTAAGCCTGCGGATAGCGCAGTTCCTGCGCGACCGTGATCGTCGCCTGGCTTCCCGACAGGACGGTGACCTTCGGCGAGCTTAAGAGTTGGGTGCCGCTTTTTTGTGAGAGCGCCCGAACGACGGCGTTCACGTTGAATTGGCCGAGAATGCCCGACAGCGTCGCCAACGCGGCATTCGGTGCGCCCAAAAACACGCCGCCGGGAATTCCGGGCGGCGCCATCGGGATCGAAAGATTAAGACCGGGGGCCGCCGCCACGCCGTTGTCGGGATCGCCCGCGGTCGCCGCCGCATTGATCGTCAGGTTGTCGAACGAACCCTGGGACGAAAATGCCTCCGAAAGCGATCGATTGCTGGTGTTGTAGTTGGAGACCGTGAGGCCGCTTTGCGAGTCGATCCGTTTACCCACGGCCCAGTTGACCCCGATCTCGTCCAATGCTCCGTCCTGCACCTCCATGAACCGCGCTTCGATTTCGACCTGCCGTGCCTCCTGATATCGCTTCAGGATGGCGCCGATACGAGCGAGATTGCGAACGGTCTGCGTCACAATCGCCGCGGAGCCGTCGAATGCCAGCGCCGAACCGGGGGTGCCCTCGAAGTTCACTCCGGCCAGTTGCAGGAAGCCTCGCAAGGCGATCGCATCGGAATCGAGGCTCGGAGGCGTCGACCTGGTTTTTGGGTCGGCCGATTTTCCGCTCAGACGCGCAATGAGATCATGAGCCACGGGAAATATCCGGGTGTCCAGCGCACCGACGCCCGTGGCCGGTCGGATTTCGATGACATCGCCGCGATTCACCGCCGCAAATCCGACCGACTCCACCACAATGTCGACCACGCGCGCCAAAGACAGATCGTGAAGGGAAACGGTGACCGGCGGATTCAAGCCTTCCGGATCGATCAGCGAAAAATTCACGCCACCCTCCGGCCCGCCGGAGTCGGATTTCGAGCGGCTCAACTCGGCGAGGGCCGCCACCGCTCGTCGCAGTTCCAAATGGTCGAACAGCACTTCGGGAATACGCGTGCCCTCAAGGCGCTCTTGCAACTCTCCGCGCACCAGTTGCGTATTGATGAATGGTCCGATCCGAACGTCGTCGGTTTCCCAGGCTCGATCGACCGCCTTCACCATGCTTTGCGCTCGACCCTCGCGGGAGGCGTCGCGGTTTTGCAGGTCATGTCGTATTCGCTCCAGGAAGCGAAGCGCCATCGGGTTGGCGGGATCGATCTGCAGCACCCGCGCGAATGTCTCCTCCGCCATTCTGGGTTCGCCCGCCAGGTATTGGCTGCGTCCTTTCAGCAGGAGCGCTTCGGCGCCACCATTTGAATCGGTGGCGTTAGCAACGGAGCCGGACGAAGGCGATGCGAGCACCAGTCCACAAATGATCGCGAGTTCGGACAGAAACGTGCGGACACTCATGGCTGTTCCTCCGGTCGAATTGCCGCGCCGCCCACGGCGAGGATAGCGGGAGCAGGGGAATTTGCTGGCACGGTCCCGCCGGCAATTTCGTTTTCCGCAACAAACACCCACTCTTTTTCACCGCACGCGAACGTGACCGCTTCGTCCGGACCCTCGGAGATTGCCGCGATTCTCCACGTCGAACCGTCCCAAGCGATCGAGTCCCCCACCCGACGGAGTTGGCCCTCGTCGTCCCCGCTTGCAATCCAGGCAATCGATTCTCCAGCCAGCAACGGCTGACCGACGCCCATCGCCACGGACTTTTCCGTACCATCTTCAGTAAGCGTCGCGATCGGAGACTCACCGCGCGCACCCAGCTTCAATTGCTTCAGGCGCCAAGAGGTCAGGCCGATCGTCGCTCCCGCTCCGACAATCGTCGGATGGTTGCTTCGGCCCACGAAAAATATCGCGCGCGGAACATCGTCGATGCGAGTCACGCCTTTCAACGCGATCGGCAGTGGTGTCCGGTGGATTCCGAGGACGCGAAAAGGCGGCCGGCCCAAAGCAACGCGTGCGGGAGCCGCCTGTTCTCCCAACACTTCCAATCGTCCGGTCTGCTGATTCACCACTAACGCAGGTGCCGTGAAAAGTTCGAACCCACGGCCGTCAACCGGCTTTGGTCGCGTCCATCGCCCCGGGGTCGACGGTGCAATCGGAACGAAATCCCGCTGTGCCGGGGCAACGGAAACAGGCGGTGGCGGCCGCGAGCGTACGGAACGGAAATCGTGCTGCCATGACACCGTGAGTCCCGTCACCAATATCGCGGCGGACACGACGGCCGGCCAGGACTTGAAGATGTCGCCTGATTTCATGGCGCCGCGGGCCCTTCAGCATTGGCCGCCAATCCCGTCCAGACGACGACGGCCGTGAACTTTTCCAGACCAGGATGGGCCAGATTCTCGATGGTGAACGCGCGCGACGCGTTCAGGGATTCCGCTTGGACCTGCAACACCTGGGCGCCGGCTCGCTCCGCCAGGCGATTGACGAATTCCCGCAGCACGGTGGTTGGGCCGGAAAAGACGACCTGGACGCCAATGGGAGGATTCCCGGCCGGCGGCGGAATCAAACGGGAGTCGATGACAAAACGGTCACCCGTGGACGACTTTCCCCCGCTGCCCGCCATACCGCCATGCGAGACCGATCTTCGGATCGACAACAATGCCGTCGGCTTCGACTCGAGGAGCCGGGTTCCGATCTGATCGACGGCTTCCAAAATGGCCGCGCTCCCTTCGCCGGTATTCCGATCCCGTTCCCCATCGAAATCCTGCAACGCGAACGTTTCGTGCTCACGAAGCAGGACCCCTTCGCTCCGGGCTTTCGCGCGGAGGCGTGCAGCAATTTCCCGGGCTGAAAAATAAACGTCGACTGATCGCCAAGGCTCGTCCGCGACCCGCGGACGGTGTTCCCTCTTCGAAAGGGCATCCGTATCCTTGATGGGACGCGGGGAATGACTCTCGGTGGGAGCCGGAAGTCGGGATGCCCGCCGGGCCAGTGCCATGATAGCCCGCTCATCCGAGCGCAAGCGGACTTCACCGAGCCCCAACACCACGATTTCTGTGGTCACGACGCACCCTGCGAACAGCGCAAACCATGGAATGTATCTCTTCATGGCTTTGCCGAAGTGCCGCAATTTGCCACCGCGATGGTCGCGTCGAAATCGACCATTCCCGGCTGATGCTGCTCCAGGCGATCAACACGGACGGAGCGCACGAACGGCGACCGTGCCAGTCCGTCCAATGCGTTCTTCAGTTTTAGTTTCAGGCCATGGTCTTCGAACGACAAGGCATGATCGCAGTCGATGGCATGGCCGGAAATGGCCAGGAGCGGCTGCTCACTGTGCGGTCCTTGCGAGGGCAAAAGGCGCAACCGGTCAATCCACACGCCTCCGGCATCTGTCCATCGTCGCTCCCAATCGCCCAGGAGCTCGGCCCACGGAATCTCAGTGGCCGCTTTGGGCTGTGCCTTCGCGGTGATGGATTCGGTGCCGGGCCTTTGCATTTCCGCCTCGCGCCGCGCGATCTCTCGCGCCAGCGAGTCGCGTTCGGCCTGCACGGCACGCAGCGCTCCCATCTCCTTCCACAGCGACGGTAGCAAGGCAATCGCCAGCGCCGCGGTGACCAAAGCCCAGGACTTCCACTGCCGGTTCCGACTCCGTTGCCGGCGGAGATCGTCGCCGATGAACTCTGCCCGCCCTGGTTCCGGCTGTCCAACCAGCGCCGCGACCGAAGGAACAATCAGTCGTTCAAAGGCCCGTTCGGAACCGCCGGGGCATTCCGCTTCCGTAAGCCTCGTACCCGCCGTCTCGAACCCTGCCTCCGACAAGCACTCCGACCACGCCGGATCCTCATTGCGATCGATGATTCGCAAGCGGGTCAGGTTCGCTCCGAGGGTGCGGGCGAAGGCAAGGCGGGTGCGCGCCATTTCCCGGGCGACAACCAGGTTCGGTGACGCGTGCGCGCCCGGTTCGTTGTCGGCATTGGCCGCGACCGAGTTGTTGGCGTTCCCGAGGTTCAGAATCCGGAGCGTGGCTCGATTATTCGCGACGGACATCAGTGTGAGGTCACGGTCCTCGACCACGGCGAACATCGATTCCTGATGTGATTCGGCCGGAAGCGAACGAATCCACTCCAGCCAAACGGCGGCGGCCGGGAGCACCCAGCGGACCTCGAATCCACGCCGATGGAACGAGTCCAGGATCGACACGATTGTCCGATGCGCCGCGGCGCAGGACCAAACTTCGGTTGTGTCGGCCAATGTTCCGAGGAGGACCGAGGTCCAGACGGGTTCAGCGAAGGAGGTGGCCGTCTCCGCGTGTCTGAATCGAAGCATTTCGCTTTGCGCTTCGGGAGGCGCCGTTGGAATGGTCAGAGTCGTGGCCTCGATTGCCTCCGTCGGAAGGATGAGCGCGACGTCATCCACCTTTCCGAACGCCGCGCAGTAGCGCGCGGCGACCTCGGAGGACTGATCGATCCACTCATCGGCGGATCCCGACGGCCGCGACTCCTCGAGCACACAGCGGACTTCCATAGGGCGCGGACCGCCGGGAACAAACGCTCCCGCGCGGATTCGACGGGCTGTAACCTCGACTACCAGCGTAATAATTTCTCCCATGACAGACGGTGGGTTTGGTGGCCCGAACGCGGGATTTGATTGATGCAGGAAGGATGGGCGTCACGCTGGATTTATACGTAATTTGCCGGTGCTGCCCTACAAACTCAGCGTCCTCGTCTTCATCGAAAATCGCGCCGGCGAACAGTTGCTGATGCTGCGCGCGAAACAGCCGAACTTCGGCGTCTGGACGCCGATCGGCGGCAAGCTCGAGACGGCGATCGGAGAGTCACCCTTCGAATGCGCCATCCGCGAGACGTTCGAGGAGACTGGGCTGGTCGTGACCCAGCAGGATCTTCACCTCTTCGCCATGATTGCCGAAAAGGCATATCACGGGGACACCCACTGGCTGATGTTCCTTTTTCGCTGCCGCAAACCGATCGAGGCGTTGCCACCCGATATTCTCGAAGGTCGGTTCGCCTTTCACCATCGGACCGCGATCGACAAGCTGGATATCCCGGAAACCGATCGGACCGCGCTGTGGCCGATATTCGATCGCTACCACGATCGGTTCGTATCGCTGCGCGCCGACTGCAGCGTTTCGCCGATCAAGATTACTGTCGAACAGGTCACGCCGGCGCCGTGATGAGTAAGCGGGGAGCGGTCACCGGTGAGCGGGCTATCTTCGGCATCCCCGTGACTGGTCATACGGGAACGGTGTCGCGGTGACCCAAACTTGGCTGCCGCAAAACCGGTCGATAGGCCCAATGCCGCCTTCGACAGACGGGTGAGGAGGAGCAGCGACTCCTAAAGGCAGGACTTTATCAAAAGTGGAATCTGCTCACGGCTCACTGCTTACCGGTTACCCTTTCAAGTTTCGCTTGTAATTCGGGCCGCGAAGCTGGATGAGTGAAATTCGCGCCTGAAAATTACTTTAAACTCGAAATAAGTGTGACCAAGAAACCTTCCCCTTCCAAGAAGCCCGATGACTCCGGCGCCGCTTACAACGCGCGCCAGGCCGCCATCAACGCCAAGCTTGCTCCCGACGAGTTGCTCGCCCTCTACCGCGACATGGTTCGCATTCGCCGCTTCGAGGAGCGCTGCCTGCGCAGCTATCAACAGGGAAAGATCGGCGGCTTCCTTCATCTTTACATCGGCCAGGAGTCGGTCGCCGTCGGCTGCGTCTCGATCATGGGCGACGACGATCACATCATCACCGCCTATCGCGACCACGGCCACGGCCTGGCTGTCGGGATGGGAATGAATGAAATGATGGCCGAGAACTACGGCAAGTACACCGGCTGCTCCAAGGGCAAGGGTGGATCGATGCATTATTTCGATCCTTCGCGCCGGTTTTGGGGCGGTCACGGCATCGTCGGCGGGCAGGTTCCCCTCGGGGCCGGACTTGCCTACGGACTCAAATACCTCGGTCGCAAGGGCGCTTGTCTGACCTTCATGGGCGACGGCGCGGTCAACCAAGGCGCGGTCCATGAAGCCTTCAATCTGGCCGCGTTGTGGTCTCTGCCGGTCGTGTTCATCATCGAGAACAACGGCTACTCAATGGGCACGAGTCAGGAGCGTTCGACCGCTGCACCGAGCCTGGCCCAGCGCGCTGAAGGATACGGCATGAACTGGGACATCGTCGAAAACGGTCACGACGTGCTCGAGGTTCGCGACAAGGTCGATCGCTCCCTGCGCCTGGCCCGCGAGCAATCGCGTCCGAGTGTCGTCGAAATTCGCACTTATCGTTACCGGGGGCATTCCGTCGCGGATCCCGACACGACCTACCGCGACAAGCAGGAAATCGAGGAATACAAGCGCACGAAAGACCCACTCATGGTGTTTCAGAACGCGCTCGTGACCGAAAAGGTCCTGAACGACGAATTGATCCAAAAGATCGACACCTCCGCCCGGGCCGAAGCCGACACCTCGGCGCAGTTCGCCGAGGAAAGCCCCTACCCGACCCTCGAGGACATCAAGAAGGATGTCTATTGGGAGATCGACAACCCGGCCGACCGGAAATCGGTCGGAAGTCTGTTCTTCGATGAGTAGCCAGCAACCGGTAGCGGGTAGCGAGTAGTGCAAGCTAGTCTGATCACAGCTTTCCGATTTCGTCACCCGTCACCTGTCACACCGCACTCGTCACTCTCTAAGCACTCTTAACCGCTCACCGCTTACTCTCTCATGCCCGTCATCACCTACCGCGAAGCTCTCCGCCACGCCATGGCCGAGGAACTCGATCGCGATCCCAACGTCGTCATCATGGGCGAGGAAGTCGCCCAGTTCAACGGCGCCTACAAGGTCACCGAAGGCCTGCTCGCCAAATACGGGCCGAAACGGATCGTCGACACGCCGATCAGCGAAGCCGGTTTCATCGGCGTGGGAATCGGTGCCGCCATGCTCGGCATCCGCCCGGTGATGGAGCTGATGTTCTTCAGTTTCTATTCCGTCGCCTTCGACCAGATTTTCAACAACGCCGCGAACATCCGCTACATGTCGGGCGGCCTGATCAACTGTCCGATTGTCCTTCGCGGACCGGCCAACGGCGGCACCAACGTCGGCGCCACGCACTCCCACACGCCCGAATCCATCGCCGCGTATCATCCCGGCATCAAGGTCGTGGTGCCCTCCAATGCCTACGACGCCAAGGGCCTTTTGAAATCCGCCATTCGCGACAACGACCCCGTGCTCTTCATGGAGAACACGCTGCTGTACGGCGAAACCGGCGAAGTGCCGGATGAGGAGTATCTGATTCCCCTCGGCTCCGCAAAAGTGATGCGCGAGGGCAAGGATATCTCGATCATCGGCCACGGCCGCACGATCCAGATGGCCGCCAAGGCCGCCGCCGAACTCCAGGAAAAGCATAACATCAACGCCGAGGTCATCGATCTCCGCTCCATCCGTCCGCTCGACGAGGAAACGATTCTGGCCTCCGTCCGAAAGACCAATCGCGTCCTGCTGGTGGAGGAAGCCAAGCCATTTTGTTCCGTCAGCGCGATGTTGGCCTGCATCATCCAGGAAAAGGCTTTCGATTACCTCGATGCACCGATCCGTCGCGTCACCTCCATCGATGCGCCGGCCATCTACAGCCCGGTACTGGAAAAGGAGCAGCTGCCCACGCCGAAGAAGATCTTCGATGCCGCGCTCGAGGTCCTGAAGTAATCCGCGCCCCCAATACGTCCTGCCACGACGGTCTCCGCCGCACTTTCGCTCTCTTCCACCCTCCCTCTTCACTCTCACTCTTCACTCTTTCCGACCATGGCCGAAATCATCACGATGCCGAAGCTCAGCGACACGATGACCGTGGGCACGCTGGTCAAGTGGCTCAAAAAGGAAGGCGATGCCGTCAAATCCGGGGACATGCTCGCCGAGGTCGAGACCGACAAGGCGACGATGGAACTCGAGTCGTTTTTCGACGGTACGCTCATCAAAATCTTCGCCAACGCCGGCAGCGAGGTCGCCATCGGAGCCGGTCTGTGCGCGATCGGAAAACCCGGCGAGGCCGTTGACGCCCCGCCCACTCCCGCCGCCAAGGGCGGCCCGGCTCAAAGCCAGAAGTCGGAAACCAGCGGTCAGAAGCCGGAAAGCAAACCTGCCTCCGCTCCTGAAGCGTCGAAACCCGCTCTTTCGCCGGTGGCTACGCCACCGGACGAACCGCGACGTAGCCCGCAGGGCGGAGGCGGGCAGCCCGCCGCGCCCAGTCCCGCGCCGGCCTCTGGCGTTCAGCCTTCCGCTCTTAGCGCTCCGCCATCCGCGCCCGACGCCCGCGTCCGCATCTCTCCCCTCGCCCGCAAGATCGCCGCCGATCAGAAAATCGACCCGGCATTGCTCACCGGCACGGGTCCGCACGGCCGCATCGTCAAAGCCGACGTCCTGGCCGCCGCGGCCAATCCTTCGCTGCTCAAGAAGCCCGCAGCCGCCAGCGGCGGCGGTGTCCGCCTCGACGGCCCTTCGCTGCTAAAAAAGGGTCCGCTCCAGGAAGAACGCATGGTGCCCGCGACCAACATGCGCGCGACCATCGCGCGGCGCCTGCTGGAAGCGAAGACGCAGATTCCGCATTTCTACCTCGAGATCGAAGTCGATGCGGCGCCCCTGCTCGAACTGCGCAGCCAGTTGAACTCCGGCCTCGAGAAGGAAGGCGTCAAACTGTCGGTCAACGATTTCATTCTCAAGGCCAGCGCCGAAGCCCTGCGCCGCGTGCCGGCCGTCAATGCCTCGTGGACGGGTAGCGGCATCCAGTACTACAGCGCGGCCCACGTTTCTTTCGCGGTCGCGATCGACGACGGGCTCATCACGCCGGTGATCCGCGACGCGCACCTCAAGTCGGTCTTCGCGATCAGCGCCGAAGCCAAGCCGCTCGGCAAGCGCGCCAAGGAAAAGAAGCTCAAGCCCGACGAATTCAGCGGCGGCACCTTCTGCGTGTCGAATCTCGGCATGATGGGCGTCGAACGTTTCTCCGCCATCATCAACCCGCCCAATTCCGCCATCGTGGCCGTCGGCACGACCGTCACGAAACCCGTGGTGAAGAACGGCCAGATCGTCGTCGGCCAGACGATGGTCCTGACGCTCTCCTGCGACCATCGCGTCGTCGACGGAGCCTTGGGCGCCCAGTTCCTCGGCGCGCTGAAGGACCTCCTCGAGAAGCCGGCGCTGCTGCTGGTCTGAGCTTGTCGGAATCCCTCCGGCCGGCCGGGACCGATGTCCTCATCGATCCGTTCTTCGTTTGACTGAAACCATGACCGCCTCGGCGAATTCGATCTCGATCCGCCGCTGCGCACCCGGCGACGAGGCCCTCCTCGCGCTCATCGGACAAGCCACCTTTCTCGAAACCTTCGCAGGAATCCTGCCCGGCACGGACATTCTCGCACATTGTCAGAATCAGCATGCCGCATCGAAATATGCTGCCTGGTTGAACGATCCGGCTTCGGCCGCTTGGCTCGCTGAGATGGAATCCGGTGGCGCTCCGGTCGGTTATCTCGTCCTGACGAAGCCCGACCTGCCGCTCGCGGACATCAACGCCGACGATCTCGAGGTGAAACGGGTCTATCTGCTGCGGCGTTGCCAGGGCAGTGGTGTCGGCGCACGTCTCATGAACGAGGCCCGCGACCTTGCGCGCCCGCGTGGTGTCCGACGGCTATTGCTCGGCGTCTACGGAAAGAACGACGCGGCCATCGGATTCTACGAAAAGCTCGGCTATCGATGCGTCGGCACACGGGAGTTCCGCGTCGGCCACGGAACCTATCACGACCTGATTCTGGCGTTGGATCTCTCGGCCTCGTTGTAGGAGCGGCTTTACGCCGCGATTCCCCCACCCGATTGCTCCTTTGCGGCAAATGTTCGGAGGTTCGCGAATATCTCGGGGATCTAACATCGCGGCGTAAAGCCGCTCCTACAACCGGATCCGATAACCTTTGGATCACACCCGCAAACACGCCCGGAATCCCCGACCGGCATAATACGACTGCGCGCCGTTGTGATAAGTGAAGACGTGATCGTAGCGCCGGTCGCAGAACAGCGCGCCTCCGAGTTTTCGGATTTCGGGCGGCGTCAACACCCAGCTCGACGATTTCGTGTCGAATTCGCCCAGTTTCTGCAGGTCGCGGTATTGCTCCTCCGTGAGCATCTCGACCCCCATCTCGGCCGCCTGATCGATGGCGGTGTGTTTCGGACGGTGCTCCTTGCGCGATTCCCAACCCTCGCGATCGTAGCACGCGCTCGCGCGCGGTTCCGGGCTTTGCGACGCGCAGTCGAAGAAAATGAACTCGCCGGATTTCTTGTCCTGGCCCACCACGTCGGGTTCGCCGGCCGTGCGTTCCATCTCGCCGAGTGACCAGAGCTTCGCGGGATTGGCTTCGAGACGTGCCTTCACCGAGTCCCAGGTGATGCCCGGATGGCGCTTGGCGTTCTTTTCAAATCGGGACTCGAGTGCGCCGAGCAATTTTGCGCGCTGTTCGGCCGACAATTCCTTTTTCGCGGGGGCGCGTTTCATTCAATCCGTCTCTCGCGAAGACCGGGGGAGGTCAATCGCGATTGGCTGACTGTCGCGAGCATTTGCGTCCACGGAATCGGTGTTTCCAATTCGAGGCCCGGCGGTCCCAGCGGTACCGCCCTACCCTCCAAACTAATTTGCCGGCTTGTTGATCAAGTCGACGAACATCGCTTCGAGTTTCGGAACATCGATTTCGAGCACGGCCGTGACCTCGGGCTCGCCGAGGCTCGGACCCTTTCCCGCCGGCCAGCTCAGCGTTGCCCCGTAGTTGGCGCCGTGGTCGATCTCGATGTCCATCGCAACCTTCTCAGCGTGTTTGACCACGCTCGGGTCGAGGAAAACGGCCGCCGCCACTTCATCCCACATCGGGAATCCCAGCTGGGCGTAACGCGCGACATATTTCGCGAGCGGGGTGTTCGACGTCGTCGCGCGCTTGAGCAATTCCGACGTGATCTTCGTCGGCGTCGTGGCATCCAGCGGCACGGCGGTGATCTTCCTCCATCCCGCGTGCAGCATCATTTTGGCCGCCTCCGGATCCCAGCGACTGTTGAATTCCACCCGCGGACTATGGATGAATTGCAGCGCGAACTCGTCGAGCTTCGGCGGACGCGGATTGAAGCTGCCGCCCATGAACACGATTTCGCGCGCCTGCGCCGCAAAGCCCTCGTCGAGTCGCGAGGCCAGGGCGAGATTGGTGAACGGACCCATGGCCAGAATAGTCACCTCGCCCGGGAATTCCCGCACCTTCCGCGCAATGAACACGGCGGCCGGTTCCGCAATCGGCTTGATGCCCGGAGCGCCCTCCTCCAACGGCGGAACGACCTCGGCGGAATGATAGTGCGTCCGATTGACCGTGTTGTAGTCGGGCCATTCCCGCATCCATGCGCCCGTGTACGGAAGCTTCCCGTACAGGCCTTCCCAGCGGATCGTTTCCTCCTCGGAATTCACCAGCGGAAATGTCGCGCCGCCGGCCACCGGTATTTCGGTACGCGCCACGAGTTCAAGCATGCGCAAAGTGTGCGCGGTGTTCTCGGCCTGCCAGCCGTCGCCGCTCTCGATCGTGATGCCAAGCACTTCGACGTCGGCAGCCTGAAGCACCATCAGGATCGGCTGCAGATTCGGCCCGCCGGGGCCAAAGGCGTCCTGATCGATGATGACCTTGCGGCGCGGAGCGGCCAGCGCAACGGCGACCACAGCACAAAAACATGCGAGGCCAAGACCGCAACGCGAGGTTCGGGAAATCGTCATGGCGACAATCGAGCAGGTCCGGTGCCGTGAGGCGATGCCGATATCCGAAGCGAGAGAGGTCGAATCAGTCTTGCTGAAGGGCGAAGTCGCCCGCCCTCGTCGGTCTGTGGGAGCGGCTTTACGCCGCGAATGAATCTCCCTCGGAACTATTTCGCACGATTCGTTTGTTTCGCGGACACCCCTCAGCGAATCAGCCTTCCGCCCTCTTGCGCGCGTCGGCTTCGATCAACTGCTTGAGGTGATCAAGCGTGCCACGGGCCTTCGACTTCGCGGGCGCGAGGTCGGCGGCGTTCTTCACGGACTCACGTGCAAACAGGTAGAACTTCATCTTCGGTTCCGTGCCGCTGCCGCGAGCCGCGAACGAGTAACCGTTCGCCAAAGTCACGATATACAAGTCCTGCGCGGGAATGCGGTCACCATCGGCGTCGTGAAATTCCTCGCGCCCAAAATCCTGGAAGCGCGTGACCTTTACCTCCCCAAACGCCTTCGGGTGATCCGAGCGGTAGGTGTCCAGGATCCGCTTGATCTTCGCCGCGCCGCTGGCGCCCTCGTAGTAGATGTTGATCACGCCCTCGAGAAAGAATCCGCAACGAAGGTAAAGTTCGTCGAGATACTCCGGCACCGTCTTGCCGCGCGACTTCACCCAGGCACACAGTTCGGCGAACATCAGACAGGCCGCCGGGCCGTCCTTGTCGCGGAGAAAATCGTTGGGCAGGTAACCGTAGCTCTCCTCGGTGCCAAAAAGATAAAATGTGCTGTGCTTTTGGAGCAACGCGGCCCGCTGCTCGAAGGGCGTGGCATCGTAGTTGAACGCAGGCCCCATCGCCGCGCACAGCTTTTCCTCGTAGTCGCGCAGCTTCGCCGCGATCCACTTGAAGCCGGTCAGGGTGTTGATGACTTTCACGCCGTGGGCCGCCCCAAGCGCGTCCTGCAGCGGGGTCGTCACGAAGGTCTTGATCAGACATGCGTTCTTCGTTCCCTCGCGCGGAATCCAGCCGCGCTCCTTGTACTTCGTGATCCGATAGTCGGCCAGCAAGGCCCCGACCTGGTTGCCCGTCAGCAGTTCGAGCTTCCCCTCGCGATTGCGCACCGCCACGCCCATGCGATCGGCGTCGGGGTCGGTGGCCATGACGACGTCGTGCCCGCCTTTCTGAGCCAGCGCCACGGCGAGCGTCAGCGCTTCGGCGTTTTCAGGATTCGGCGACTTGACCGTCGGAAAGCGCGGATCGAAGCCGGCCTGCTCGGGTACGTCGTCCACCTGCACCCCGGCGCGCTTGAGCAACGGCATCGTCGAAACGCCGCCGACTCCGTGAATGTTGGTGTAGACCGCGCGCAACGCGGCGCTCTTCAACATCGCCGGATCGAGCACCGCCTGCGCCGCAACGGCGAGATACGCCTCGTCCGCCCTGGCATCGAGCACCGTGACCTTTGCGATATCGACCTTCAGATGCTGATTCACCGCCGACAGCGGCACCGCGTTCACCTCGTCGATGATTCCCTTGTCGTGTGGCGGTGTCACCTGCCCGCCATCGTCGAAGTATGCCTTGTACCCGTTGTCGTGCGGCGGATTGTGGCTGGCCGTGATCACGACGCCGCAATCGGCGTGCAGCCAGCGCACGGAAAAGCTCAGCTGGGGAGTCGAACGCGGGTCGGAAAAAATGAATGCCTCGCCGCCCAGCCGCGTCCAGAGGGAGGCGGCCAGTTCGCAAAAGTGGCGCGAGAAATGCCGCGCGTCGTGGGCGATGACCAGCTTCGGCTTCGTTCCCGGCCGCTTCTTCGCCAGATAGCGGCTGATATACGTGTGCAGACCGAGGGTCGCGCGCACGAGAGTGAAGTCGTTCAGCATGTTGCACCCGACACCCGCATGTTCAGGGCTGCCCAGCGGTGACAGCTGGCCGGTCTCCGCCTTCGCTGGAACGGCTCCGATCGTCCTTCCGCGCATGCCGCCCGTGCCGAATTCCAGGTAGCGAAAAAAGCGGTCGTTCAGTTCTCCCCAGGCCTGACGCTCCACGAGTTCGGCCATGCTCGCGGTCGCCCAGTCCGGCAGGCCGCCCTGCCACCACTCGAGGAGATTCTTGGCTGCGGACGGCATGAGCTGGCCGCCCTTGGCGGCGGCCTCGACGGACTTCCTGAATTGTTCGGTATTCATCGCTAGGGAAAAATTCTCCGCGTCGGGCGGGTTTCGTTTATTCGAGGTAGACTCCCTCCTGGATCGCGGGCTTCGATTTCAACGCACTCCACGATTTCTCGAAAGACTTCTCGTCGTCGCCAAACAGCGGCGAAACCTCGACGTTGATTCCCGGCAGGCCGGTATTGTCGGTCGAGAGCGGCGCTCCCGCCGCGCGAAACCAGCGTCCGAATTGCCGCAGCTGATCGTCGTGGCACGTCTTCGGAGAGTCGGCGCCCTCGGCATTCTTGACGGGACTGAAGTCGTCGGCCCGGGCGGTCTCCACCACGATCGTGTTCTTCGCAAAGGGCAGCGCGTCGAAAACAAAGAGCTCGAACTTCACGCCGTTCGCCTTGTCGGGTTTCACCGTCGCGCCTGATGCATCGACGGTCGTGATCTTCTTGTTCGCGCGATGAAAAGGCAGCGCCACGCCTTCGCCGCCTGCCGCCATGCGACGGGCAAACTCGCGGTCGATCACGTGAATCGCGATGCTGCCCGATCCGTAGAGCAACGATCCATCGGCCGTGCGCTCCTGCTGCAGGGCGACCGGCATGTCGCTGTATTCGATGACGTTCAGGCGCTCCTTCACGAGGCAGAAGTGGCCGACCTTTTCCTCGGGTCCCGTCTTGGGAACCATCTTGCTCGCCATCTCGGATCGGTGCTGCAGGTGAAATCCGATGAACGCCGGGTCGATGCACCGCACGAGCGGATTATCGACCTGGAAATAGCTCAGCGCATCGATCTTCTCGCGCGCCATCAGATCGAGCGCACCGCTCCGATGGAGCGCCCGCAGCGAACCACCGTGCCCGTCGGGACTGAGCGCGAGCGTCGATGGGGTTTCGAGCATGATCTTGCCCTCGAGATTCACCGCCGGCATCCGGCCCTGCCGGAAAAAATGCACGCGCCCGCGATCCAATCCGAAGTGGCGATGTTCCTGAAAAAACGCCTCGGTCTGCTCGTGGTTGGCGTGACTGGTCATGATGAACCAGTGCAGCGGCTTTCCGTAACGCCGACCGGCCGCCGCGATTTTCTCGGCGAACACCTGAAAAAGCGTTTTCCTGCGCACCGGTGTGACGGCAAACGTGCCTTTCGGTCCGTCGTAACCGAGGCGCGTGCCCTGGCCGCCCGCCACGGTGAAAGCCGCCACGCGACCCTGACGCAGGGCCTCCTCGCCGATCGCCTCAGCGCGAGCCCACTCGCCGGCCTCGCCGCCGCGTCCCGGCAGCTTGATGTACGGCGCCGGCCGGATTCCCTCCAATGAAACACCGCCGCCCGGTCCGGCGGCGACGAGCGTGCGATAAAGACGCTCCACTTCGGCCAGATCGACCTCGGTCGCCTCTGCGGCGAGCGCCGCCCGTTCCGGCGCCGACAGACGGTCCCAAAAAGCGAAGACCTGCCCCTGGCCGGCGCGGCGGAAATTTTCGATCAACGTGTCGTGACTCATGCGGAAAGTGGAGAAGATGACGCAGGAGACAGGGAATTCCTTCAGGGAGTTCGACTGTCTTCAAAACGAAAAACAAACTCTTCGGCCCGGACGTAGCCGAGCTTCTGGCGAATGATGCTCTCGATCAGCGCCGGGTCGTGCTGCAGGCGTTCGAGGTAGCGCTGCTGCGCCGCCAATTTTTCCTGCGCCTCCGCCAGGTGGCGCTGATTGAGCGTTTCCTGCGCGCGCAGCGTGGCCAGTTCCCGATGCATCTGCAGAAAAAACACTCCTCCCCATGCCGCGGTGGCGACGAAGATCGCCAGGAACACACCGGAGATTACCTTGGGCCATTGCACGCGGAATTCGCGCATGTTAATGGATTCCCAACCCCGGCAGGCAACGCATTTTAAGCGGTTTTTGACATCGAATTGTCGTGCGTTTTCAGCCTCGAAAATGATACTCGGCGCGCGATGTATCAGAGTTATTACGGGTTCACGGAGATGCCTTTCCACATCACTCCGGACCCGAAATTCCTGTATCTGAGTCCGACGCACCTGGAGGCCCTGCAACACCTGCGGTATGGGGTCACGGAGCGGAAAGGTTTCATCGTGCTCGTCGGCGAGGTGGGTTGCGGCAAGACGACCCTCTGCCGCACGTTCATGAACGAGCTGGACCCCAAGCACTACGATACGGCCCTCGTGCTCAATCCGCGACTGTCCGAAACACAGATGCTGCGCGCGATTCTCGAGGAGCTCGGCGAGTCGAACGTCTCGAAGGCGAAGAACGATCTGGTGTCGCAGATCAACAAATTGCTGCTCGAACGCATCGCCGCGGGTCGCGAAATCGTGCTCATCATCGACGAGGCGCAGAATCTTTCCTTCGAAGTCTTCGAGCAGGTTCGCCTCCTCTCCAATCTCGAGACCGACAAGCAGAAGCTGCTCCAGATCGTCCTGATGGGGCAGCCGGAGCTGAAGGAAAAACTCGCCGCCGAGGAGCTGAGACAACTGCGTCAGCGCATTCTCGTGCACTACGAACTGCGTCCGTTCTCGCGCGACGAGCTCGAGCATTACGTACAGCATCGCATCAGCCTGGCCGGCGGCAACGGAAGGCCGACGTTCACGCCGTGGGCGATCCGGCACATCCACAAGGTCAGCAAGGGAATTCCCCGCATCATCAACAATCTCTGCGACAAGGCCCTGCTTTCGGCCTTTATTCGCGACGCGGACGAGGTTACCTACTGGGACGCCCGCCGCGCCGCCCGCGAGCTCGATCAACTGACGGGCTGAAATTTTCCGCCGCCTTCGCGATCCAACCTTCAACTCTCGCCGCGCCATGAGCCTCATCAACGAAGCCCTCAAGAAAGCCCAACGGCAACGCAGCGAAGGCACCGATGCGCCCGCTCCCACCACGCCGGACGCCGCGGGCCCGGCCGGTCCGCGCGTGGCCCGCCGCGACAAGCCCGCCGGCTTCCGTTCCCAGATGCTCGTCGCCGGAGCCGCGGGTGCCGTTGTGCTCCTTTTGCTCGTGGGCGGAGGCGTGTTTTGGTTCATGCGGTCGGGCTCCAAGCCGCCCCCACAATCGGCGTCGACGGCCGCCGCACCCGCACCTGCCCATCCGGCTAGCACCGCGGCGCCCACGGTGCCTCCACCCGCCACGGCAACGGTTGCGGCGAACACCGAAACGAGCACATCTCCCAAGCCTTCGGTCGCAGCACTCGCCCCCGCGCCTTCAAGCACCGCGGTCGCGGCCACTACGCCGCCGCCGGCTGCGACAAATCCTCCATCGGCCGAGAGCAAGCCAGTCACCACCGCAGCGTTGGAGTCTCCCAAGGCGGCGCCGGCACCGGCGGCAACGGTGGCGGTCGCTCCGCCTTCCGGACCGTTCACCTTGCCCTTGTCATCTCCGACTCCGGCCGCGACGAATCCCGCTCCCGTCGTCGCCGAGACCGGTCATGCCAATGAACGCCCGAAGCCGTCCGTGCACATGGTGACGATCATCGAAAATCTGCATGTGACGGGCATCCGCGCGGCGGGCGAAGACAGCAAGGTGCTGATGAACGACCGGGTTTACCGCCTGAACGATGTCGTCGATCACGAGCTGGGGCTCAAGTTGACCGGAGTGACGGCGAAGTCGCTGACCTTCGAGGACGACCACGGCGCGGTGTACACGCGGAATTTCTGAGGTGGCCGCGAGGGGATTGTTGTAGGGCGGGGTTGCCGAACCCCGCCGTTGCCAAGGCATTCACGGCACAAAGCCGCTCGACGATCGGTAGGGGACGGCCTCCGAGCCGGCCTTGGAACGATTTTCGGGAAGGCGGATGAGACATCCGCCCCTACCACGTAGAAACGATTGCGGCGGCGTTCGGTTTTGCGAGTCACCCGAAAGCCGGTGCGGAAAACAACCCCGCCCTACGTCTCATTCATCAATCCACCACGAAAAGCTTGGCGCCGATATCCGTGCGCGAACGATGCGGTTCCGCGCCGTCCGCCACCTGGTAACTCATTCCTGGACGAAGCGTGAATTCCCGTCCGTCCTCCAGCGACGTGACCAATTCGCCTTCGAGACAAAACAGGATGTGCCCTTTGCTGCACCAGTGATCCGAGCGATAACCGGGCGAGTATTGCAGCATCCGCACCCGAATACCCCCAAACTGATGAACCCGCCATTCCGCCCAACCGGTTTCGCCCGGTTTCCTCTCAACGGGCACTGTCGACCAGTCGGTGGTCCCGAATGGAATTTCGGTGATCTTCATTTCGTGAATTCTCCGCTTCGGGAAGCTCCTTGGCAATCGTGCGGTTTGCTCCTGTCTTTGGGTGGAACGCGACGTCCCCGGCGCGTTTTTCCGAGGCCAGCGTCCGTCGCTCCTGCAGTTTTCCGCTTGCTTGTGCGGTGCGCCCTGGCGACCGCGTCCTCCGGTGATCCACTAGATCTTCCCGGCGTAGAATTTCGGCTTGAGCACGCCGATGCACGGCAGGTTGCGATAGCGCTCGGCGAAATCGAGTCCGTAACCGACCACGAATTCGTTGGGGATCTCGAAGCCGACGTATTCCGCCTCGAAGGGCACGACGCGACGCGCCTTCTTGTCGAGCAGCACACAGGTCCGCACCGACAGCGCCCCTTTGGCGAGCAGCATCTGGCGCACCGCCGAAAGCGTTTTTCCCGTATCCAGAATGTCATCCACGAGCAGCACGTGATGACCCGTGATGTCGAGTTTGAGGTTGTCGATGACTTCGGGCCAGCCCTGGGACTTGGTGTCGGAGTGATAGCTGGACGCCCGGACGCAATCGAGGCGCAGCGGCGACCGCAGCCGCCGCAGGAGGTCGGCGGTGAAGATCAGGGCGCCGTTCACGATCGCCACCACGGTCAGGTCCTTGCCCCGGTAGTCGCGGTTCAGCTTCTCGCCGAGGAGGGCCACCTTTTGGCGGATGGCGCGCTCGCTGACCAGCACGCGGGCGAGATGCTTGAGCTCCGGGATCGGCTTGGCTGCGGCCATGCTGCGTTAAGAGCGAAAGGCCACCCGTTGGCAATCTGTTACAATCCCTGATTCGGGGTTTATTTTTTTGACTTGGTTTCGGCCCGCCGGTTGCTTCGGCGGAACGCACGCCCCATGATTTCCATCGAGGTGAGGAAGCTGACGAAGCGGTTCGGAAACGTGGTGGCATTGCATGGCCTCGACCTGACGATCAATCCGGGGGAACTCTTTTTTCTGCTGGGACCCAGCGGGTGCGGCAAGACGACGCTGCTGCGCTCCCTCGCCGGCTTCTACATTCCCGAGGAAGGACAGATCCTTTTCGGAACGGAGGAAGTCACCAAGCTCGCACCGCACAAGCGCAACACGGGAATGATGTTTCAGAGCTACGCGCTCTGGCCGCACATGACTGTGGCGGAAAACGTGGCCTTCGGACTCGAGGAGCGCAAAATCCCCCGCGAGGAGATCACCAAGCGCGTCCGCGAGGCGATGGCGTCGGTGCGCATGGAAAAATTTGCCGATCGCCGGCCAAACCAGCTCTCGGGCGGTCAACAACAGCGCATCGCGCTGGCCCGCGCGCTGGTGATTCGCCCGCGCTGTCTGCTGCTCGACGAGCCGCTCTCTAATCTCGACGCGCGTCTCCGCCTCGAAATGCGCACCGAAATCCGGCGGGTCTGCAAGGAATTCCAGCTGACGACGGTGTATGTGACCCACGACCAGAAAGAGGCCCTCTCGATCGCGGACCGCATGGCGATCCTCGAAAGCGGCCACATCCTCCAGGTCGGCACGCCGCGCCAGGTCTACAAGCGACCCAACTGTCGCACGGTCGCCAACTTTATCGGAGAGACCGATTTCCTCGACGGAACCGTGCGTTCACTGCAAGGCGAAGCCGTAACGGTGGAAACGCCGGTCGGCACGTTTGCCGGCACACTCGGGAATCCTGCCCGTCCGCCCGCCGTCGGCGCGAAGGTCACGGTGTCAATCCGGCCCGAATGCTGGGAGCTCTACAAGACGCCGCAGTCCGACAACGCCGTGAGCGGCCGCATCGGCGAATCGGTTTATCTCGGCGAGGTCGCCCAGTACGAATTCGTGACGCCGGCGGGAGTGACCCTCAAGATTTTCGAACGCAATCCCCGCTTCACGGAGGGCTCCGCGCGCGGCGAGTTGCACGCGGTCGTGGCGCCCGAAGACGTGATCGTTCTGACCGAGTAAGCTCCGTCCGACGTGAAGCGCGCGATCCTGATCATTGCATTTGTCGGGGTCATCGCCCTTCCCTTCCTGCTGCGTCCGCGCAAGCCGGTGCTGCTCCAGGCCGACCAGACGATCGTGGTCGTCACGCCGCACAACGAGGCGATCCGGTCCGAATTCGCCCGCGGCTTTCAGGACTGGTACAAGGCGCGCACGGGCCGCACCGTGGCGATCGACTGGCGCGTGATCGGCGGCACGAGCGAGATCACGCGTTTTCTGGAGTCGGAATACATCTCGTCGTTCCAGAATTTCTGGACGAATCAACTGCACCACCCCTGGAGCATCGAGGTGCAGGCGGCGTTCGCCAATGGGCACCTCGCCGCGGACGCCTCGAGCACGGCCCGCGAGGCGCGCCAGGCGTTTCTCGACTCGAGCGTGAGCTGCGGCATCGATGTGTTCTTCGGCGGTGGCAGCTTCGATTTCATGCGCCAGGCCGACGCCGGCCGGCTCGTCGACACGGGTTTGATGCAGGCGCATCCCGAATGGTTCAAACCCGACATCATCCCGCAGTCGTACACCGGCCAGCCATATTGGGACAAACAGGGGCGATGGATCGGTGCGGTGCTGAGTTCGTATGGAATCATCTACAATCTCGACTCGCTCGCGCGGCTGCACATTCCCGGCGAACCGAAGGCCTGGGACGATCTCGCGGATCCACGCTATTTTGGGGAGGTGGCGCTGTGCGATCCCACGAAAAGCAGCTCGATCGCGCAGGCGTTCGAGAACGTGATTCAGGAGCAAATCTATCGCGAACTGGCCCGGCTGCAAAAGAACGGGACCGCAGACGCGTCCGTCGAGCCGCAGGCCGTTCGCCTCGGCTGGGAAAACGGCTTGCGCCTCCTCGAGCGCATCGGCGCCAACGCGCGTTATTTCACGGACTCGTCGCAAAAACCGCCGATCGATGTGCAGCAGGGCAACTCGGCGGCCGGCATGTGCATCGATTTTTATGGCCGGGCCGAGGAGCAGAGTGCCCGCGAACGGAGCGGGGTGCGGCGACTCGGATTTTTCACGCCCCCCGCCGGCACGGTGGTGTCGTGCGATCCGATTGCCCTGTTGCGCGGCGCCCCGAATCGCGAGCCGGCGATCGCCTTCATCGAATACGTACTGTCGCTCGAGGGACAAAAGATCTGGAATTTTCGTCCGGGCACACCCGATGGACCGCAACGCTTCGCCCTGCGCCGCCTGCCGATCCGCCGGGATTTCTATACCCACGAGGAATGGCGGGCGAGCCGCTCGGACCCGGACATCGATCCCTACTCCGGCGGGAATCCGCTCGTCTATAACGCCGCGTGGACGGGTGGAATATTCCGCGAAATGGCTTTCGTGATCCGCGTGATGTGTCAGGACTGCCATGACGACCTGGCGTCGGCGTGGAAGGAAATCGTGCGGCACGGCATGCCCGCTGATGCACTGGCACGGTTTGGCGACCTGTCCGTCGTTTCATACGATCAGATGAACGCCCGCATCAAGCCGGCGTTGAATTCGAAGAACAAAGTCGACGAAGTGCTATTGGCCAAAGACCTGGCGGCACAATTCCGTCGGCAATATCGGGAAGCGGAGGACCTCGCCCGCGCCCATCCGATTCCGTGACCGTCGACGGGCCCCGGAAAACCCTTGCACTCCCCCTGCCCGGCCGTTTGCTCGTAATCCTTCCTCCGGAGAGATGGCCGAGTGGCTGAAGGCACAGCTTTGCTAAAGCTGCATAGGGGAAACTCTATCGAGGGTTCGAATCCCTCTCTCTCCGCCATCCTTCGCGCCGACGGCGCTTCGGATGGCGCAGTCATTCGAACGACGAGGCGAGAGAGGATGGCGGCCCTCCGAAGCCTTGGCGAAGGAGGGCATGGAATGGCAATTGAAACGTAGTCGGGAACCGAGGAGCGAGTAGATACCGAATCTCGGTGCTCTCGCCTCGAAGGTAGGGGCGGACCGTTTTCCGCACCGGCTTTCGGGTGAATCGCAAAACCGGGCCACCCGAAATTAACTGAAAGAAGTTGGAATCGAGGAGCAACGATTGCGGAAAACCAGTCGATCACATCTCCCTCATATACCATGGCTTCCTCTCGGTTCATGCTCCTTGATTCTCCAAAAGGCCGATGGGACATCGGCCCCTACCGGTCTCGCTCCTTCATTCATGGAACGCCCGTGATTTCCCCCGGTCAGGAAGTCGGGTGGGAATATCTCCGCTGGGGAGAGCGGACTATGGCCTCCCATTTGTCCTACATACGCAATCATCGATAAACGAGCGACCTGCACAATTTTGAGTTGAACAATACATTCAATCGTTAAGCCTTCAGGGGCGGGCATTTATCTTTCTTTTCCTAGCTGCTTACCCTTTGATACCGGGACGCCGTCGCCGGCGTCTTGATTCCCAACCCATCGCCATGATTCGGACGACCTTTATTGCCCTCTTCGCCTGTGTCGCGGCGGGTCTGATCCAAGCCGCGGATTACTCCAGCCTGCTCAATAATTCGCCGTTTGCGCCGCTGGGTCCGGGCGCGGCCGCGGGCGGCGACAAGTCGGTTGAGTTTCGCGGACACTATTTCGACTCCGAAAAGGGATCTACCATTTTCTCGATTTACGACACCGCGACCCAGCGCTCGGCGTGGGTCGGCATGAACGAAACCGGACATCCGTTCGTGGTGCGCAGCTACAATGCTTCCAATGACACCGTCACGGTGGAGTTGAACGGCCACAACGTGAATCTCGGCCTCAAACTCGCCACGGTTCAACTGGCGGCTGCACCGAAGCCGGTCGCTCCGGCCGCCCAGCCCGCCGAAAACGGTCCGCAACGCGGCGGTCGCTGGATGCAAAACGTGATGGGAGCCGATGGCCGTCCGGACCCGAAGCGCATGGAGGCATTCATCGAGGAAATGCGCCGCCGCCGCGCGCAACGCATGCAGAGTTTTGGCGCCCAGAATCCGGGTGAGGGCGGCACCGGTGCGCCGATGCCCGCCGGAGCCAATGTCGCCCCGGGCACGGGTTCGAGCCCGATGCCGATGCCCGCGCCAGGTCGCGGCGGTGAGGGTGGCAATATTCCAATGCCGACTCCGGGCGCCGGGCCAGGAGCCGTTCCCGTCGACATGAACAACCCCAATCGCTGAGCCAATTCCCCATGGACAATCTTCGCCGCCGCGCCCAGCGCGCCTTCACCTTGGTCGAGATGTTGGTCGTGCTCGCGATTCTGGGCATGCTGATCGGGCTGCTCGTTACCAACTCCGAAAAGATATTCGGCAACAGTCAGGCCGCCGTGGCCAAGATCTTCGTGCACGACAGCCTCAAGACCGCGCTCACCCGTTATCGAATGGATATCGGCGACTATCCGTCCACTGAGGAAGGAATCGAGGCGCTCATGGTCGCCCCCGGCGGCAAGGCCGATCGCTGGCACGGACCGTACCTCGATGCCCCGGGCAACAAGGTGCCTCTCGATCCGTGGGCTGAATCGTATCAGTATCGCTATCCCGGCACGAAAAATGCCGGCAGCTACGATCTGTTCTCGAAGGGCCCGGACAAGGCGGCGGATACCGCCGACGACATCGGAAATTGGTGATCCCGCCGCCGCCAGTCTTGCGCACTGGCCCGGGACCGCTCGCCGACTCTCGGGACGGCCGGGCTTTCACGCTGGTCGAGATCATGCTCGTCCTCGCGCTCATGGCGCTGGTGGCGACGGTCACGCTGACGGGCACGCGCGCGTTGTCGGATGCCTCCGCCGAGGGCGACGCGGAGTCGGCGGTGCAAAACGCGATCTCGGGCGCGCGTCGTTCCGCGGTGGCCGCCGCCCATCCGATTGCCCTGAAAGTCACCGACAATTCCCTCGTCTGGGAAGGCGGATCGCTCGGCCTGCCGCCCGGCGACACCAAGGTTTTCTTTCTTCCCGCCCAGCGCGACGCGCTGATCCTGGTCGGCGGCGAGGCCCTCGAAGATCCGATCAAGCAGGTGATGTTTTATCCGGACGGCACCTGCGATGCGTTTCGCGTGGAGTTCAAACGCAAGCAAGGCGGCAAGATCGTGGCGTTTGACCCTTGGACAGCGGCGCCGCTGGCGGATGACACCGGAGGTCATCCGTGAAAAAGCATCGGGTCCGGTCCGCGTTCACACTCATCGAGGTGCTGGTTGCCCTCGCGATCCTTTCGGCGTCGGCCCTGGTGCTGGCGATGGCGTACTCCAATGTGATTCGCGACTACGCCGCGGTTTTCAATCGGAAGGACCATGCGGGTGACCTGCAGATGATTCGGGGGGCGGTGGAGGCCACCGCCGACCTGACGACCGCGCAGGACTGGAACGACATCGTGCTGCCCGACAATCGCAAGGGACGCTGGCGGGTCTCGGTGACGCCAGGGCAGATCGCCGACCTGTTTGCCGTCGACTGCCAGATCGAGATCACGGGCGGCCCCGGCGAGGACAACTTCAACGTCACCGATCACATGATGCTCCTGCGACCCACCTGGTCGCAGCCCGCCGATCGGGAAACGCTTCGCGCCGCATCGCGCGACAAGCTTGCCCAGCGCCAATGGAACTGAGTCGCCGACATTTTTCTTCCCGACAGCGCGGCTTCACCCTCATCGAGGTGCTGGTTTCACTCGTGCTCCTCGCGGCATTGCTGACCGCCATGAGCATCCTGGTGTTTTCCATGGCGGATCTCTGGGGACACGGGCAGCAGGAGCGTCTGTTCGCCCAGCACACGCGCGCCGTGACGCGTCACATCCAGGATCTTCTCAACGACGCCTTGCAGTCGGCCACCGCCAGTGGTGCGGGAACCACCGCCTTGCAGCCAACGAAACTCGAATTGCCCAACGGAGGCGGCACCGGCACGTTGTTGACGTTTGTCCTTCCGGCTGGCGATCGCCTGCTGCCTTGGACCGGTGAGCCGCTTCCGGATGTCTCGTGCTCGCTCGGCACTGATCGCCAGGCGGGACTCGTGCTTTACTGGCAATCCCGCGTCGATTTGAATTTCTCGAAGGAGCCGCCGCAAGAAGTCGTGATTTCACCCTTCGGCCAGTCGATCGCCTATGACTACTACGACGAAGTGGCGAAGTCCTGGAAGACCACCGACGACATCCAGACCGATACTTCCAACAATCCGATCACTCCGGGACGGCTGCGCATTCGCTTCGAACGCGCGAAACAAAAAATCGAGACGATCATCACGCTTCCGGTGGCGGTCGAGGGAGTGCCCGCGGCATGAAACCATCGTCGCCCAACTCACGATTTCGCCGGAAGGAGCGCGGATCGGTCATCGTGCTGGTGCTCGTCCTCGTTTTCCTCACGGCCATGTTGCTCACCAAGTTCATTGAGTCGACTTCCGTGGAACTGATGCTCGAAACCCAGCACGCGGATCGCGAACGCTTGAGGCAGGAGGCGCATTCGGCGCTGGAAGTCACGCTGGCCACGCTGGCGGACTTTCTGGCGGTCGATCACGGACTCTATACGCCGATCCAGGGCTGGAGCGATCCGCTGGGGTATGCCGGATACACGCCCCGGGAAGGTGTCACCGTCGACGTGGCCTTCGAGGACGAGAGCGGAAAAATCTCCCTGCCCACGGCCAGCCGCGACACCCTGTTCAATCTTTTCGAACGGCTCGGCCTGGTGGAGGCCGACGCCAACCAGGTCACGGACGCCTTGTTCTTCTGGATGCACGACGGCTATGTGCCCACCAATTCCGCCATCGACGATGCCGCCTATTCCTCGGCCGTCCTGCCCTATCAGCCCGCGCACCGGTCCCTGCGCACCTTCGACGAATTGAAGGTCGTGCTCGGCGCGCGGGACTTCTTTTTCGATTCGGACGACCAGCCGAAGCCGCTCTTCGATGCCTTTCGGGGAAGCGTGTCGCTGTATGCATTCAACGCCTCGAACATCAACGCCAACCAGGCGAACACGCTCGGGGCGGCGCAGCTCGACGACAGCCAGTCGGCCCTGATCGCCAACTACGTCGCCGGAAAGGGCGACCGCATCGCCGGCGCCCCGCCCTATCTGCGCAATGCCAAGGACGTGAGCACCGTGCTCGGCAATGCGCCGACCTCCGGACTCGGCACAACCATCCAATGCCTCCGCATCAAGATCACGGTTCGCGAGGGCGCCTCGAACATGGTGCTCAATGCGCTGGTGGCGCAGCCGGGCAAGGCGACGTATCCCGCCATGGCCACCGTGGGTGACCTGACCGACGACGCCACCACCCAGGCCCAGACGGCGGCCACGGCAGCGGCAAGCACGGCGACCGGTGACACCACCGCCACCGGCACCACCACCCGCGCGGCCCGCACGAGCACCTTGAGTTATCCTTTTGTCATCCTACAACTGAGCGAGGAGAATGCTCCTCCTTCCGCTCCGGCCACTCCCAATGCCTAAGCTGCCTTTCCTTCGCCCCACGGCTCCCGCCACGGTATTTCTGCCCGCGGATCGATTCTTCGTGCGCGTCGTTCCCATCGCGCCCGACTCCGATGCCACGGAACAAGTCGAGCTCGCGCTCGAGGGCCTCGCGCCTTTTCCACTGTCCCAACTGTATTGGGGCTACCTCTTGTCGGGCGATCGCACGCGCGCACTGGTCTACGCGGCGCATCGCCGCCGGTTCTCTCCCGAGGAAACCAAGCCGTGGCGCAACGCCGGTCTCGTCATCCCGACCTTTCTGCCCCTCGCCAGTCGTCCGGCACCCGGATCCGCCGCCTTGCTTCATTCCCTCGACTCCCAACTTGCCGGCGCGGCCTGGAGCGCGGGAACCGATGCGCTCCCCACCTTGATGCTGGTCCGGGGCTTTGCCGCCGAACCGACCGTCGACGAGCGCAAGGCCTTCGGACGCGACCTCGTCACTCGCGCCGGCCTGCCTCCGATGGAACCGCGACTCATCACCGGGATGCCGACGGTGGAGCGTTCCGGCGATCGAATCCGGGTGCGGATTGGCGACGTCAACGGTCCGGCGATCGACTTTCCTGCCGACCAGGTGGATCAGGTCGACGTGCGCGACCGCGAGTTTCTGGCCGAACGCCGCGAACAGACCCGGCGCGGCGACATGCTCTGGCGCGTGCTCCTGGCCGGTTCGGCCCTCATTGCCGCCGGCCTTGCCCTCGACCTCGTCGGCCTGGTCTATCGCAATCGTGGCAACGCCGTGCAAGCCACGGTGACCGCGCAGGCGCCCACCGTGCAGCGGCTCCAGACCGCCGACTCTCTCGCAAAACGCGTCGACGAGTTGGCCACCCAGCGACTGTTGCCCTTCGAAATGCTGGTGCTCGTGAACGACAAGCGCCCGGGCTCGATTCAGTTTGTGCGCACGACGACGAAGGGACCCAACACGCTCGAAGTGGAGGCCCAGACCGGAAACGCGGGCGATGTCACCAACTTCGAGCAGGCGCTGCAGGGCGCCCCCGGCATTGCGCAGGTCAACACCCGGGACATTCGGGCCCGCGACGGCATGACCTCATTTGTCATCACCATCACCTTCAAGCCAGACACACTGCGTGCGCCGGCGAAAGGATCCGCATGAAAGCCTTTTTCCTCAATCGCTCCCGTCGCGAACAGATCCTGCTCACGGGTTTTGTGATCATGGCGGGCATTATCTGGCTGCTTGCCGCCCTTGGTCATGTGCGGACCAATCGACTTACCTGGCAGCTCGCCAAATCCGATGCCGACAACCAACAGATCGTCCTCTCGCGCGAGGCCGACATCGAAAAACGTGCCAGCCTGGCGATCAAGAGCCTCGATCCGACCAAGACCTACGATGCCACGCATCTGGCGTCCGAGATCAGCGCGATCGCACGGGACGCCGGCCTGACGATCAATACCGAGCCGCCCCACACCACCCAGACGCAGGAACTCGCTATTCATAGCGTGCAGGTGACTTCCCGTCGTGCGGCACTTAGCGCATTACTCAAATTCTACCAGTCGCTGAACGAACGTGCCCCCTATCTCGGCCTCGAGCAGTGCTCGCTTCTGGTGGAGCGCAATTCGGGCGGACTTTTGACGGCGACGCTGCAGGTTTCCTCGGTCGAAGTGCTCAAGGCCGCGGCCAAGTCAGCAAAGTAACGTCAATCGCGCCAGTTCCGGCCGGTAGGGATCGATGTCCTCATCGATCCGTCCGGAAACGGCCTCAGATCCGGAAGCTTCCACTCACGGCCAGCATCGCAGAGACGATCGCATACGCGAGAAACGCGACGAATCCAAACGCCGAGCCGAGCACGACGCCGGAAATGATTTTCGTCAGCGCCTGCAGGCGGCGCGAGAGCTCCACCTGGTAGTTGCGGGCGATCGAGCGCAGGCCCGGCGCCAGGTGCCCCGTCTGCTCGCCCACGGCCAAACGATCGGTCAACAGTGGCGGAAAAAATCCGGTCCGAGCCAGCGAGGTGGAAAGCGCGCTGCCCTCGAGGACGCGATCCGTGCACTCGCGCAGCGAAGTCCGGACAGTTTCATTGTCGATCGCCCTTTCGGTGAGACGAAGCGCCTCGGCCGTCGTGACTCCATTCTCGAGCAGGACCGCCAGGGTGTGGGTGAAGTTGAGGATCGCGGTGCGCAGCGCGATGTCGCGGGTAACGGGCAATTTCAGCAGCAGCGCATCAATCGCCCGTTTTCCTGCCACCGTTGTGCGCCAGCGCCAGACCACCACCGCGGCGATCACCAGCGCCACGAGAACAAAGGGTCCGAAGTGCAGCGCAAAATTTGACGCGGCCACCATCAGACGCGTCGGAAGCGGGAGCTTGCCCCCGAGCGAGGACAGCAGGCCCTGCAGCTTCGGCAGCAGGACGAAGAGAAATATCAGCATCACCACGAAGGCCAGAAATGTGATGAAGATCGGATACAGCATGGCGGCCAGCAGCTGGCGCCGGAGTTCGCGCTGCTCGTGGAAATGTTGGATGAGCCGCTGCAACACCTCGTGGAGATTGCCCGTGGCCTCGCTGGCGGAGATGAGGTTGATCGTCTGCAGATCAAAGACCTCCGACTGCGTAGCCATGGCGCGGGAAAGTGTGTAGCCCTCGCCCAATCGGCCCCAGAGGTTCGCGCACAGCGCGCGCAGACTTGGATCCTGCAGGCGCGCCGCGAGCATGCGCACCGACTCACCGGCCGAAAGTCCGCCCTCGGCCAGTTCCGCCAATGCCTCGAGAAAAGGCAGGCGCAGGCGGCGCGAAAATTTCACTCCCGCGACGGCTGTCCGCTTGGCCTTGACCACCGGGGCTACGCCCACTTCGTTCAGGGCAGTCGGTTGCAGGCCGCGCGCAATCAGCTGCCGCACGGCATCACGACGGGTCGGGGCATCCAGGGTGCCCGTCACGGGTGCGGGTCCCGCCCCGGCCCGGGCACTGTAGGTAAACTGCGGCATCGCTTAGCTGTCGCTCGTGCTCGTGACGCGCACGACCTCGTCGACGGTCGTGAGTCCGGCTTTCGCCTTTTCCCAGCCCGATTGCGTGAGGGAATGCATGCCATTTTCCTTTGCCCGCGCGGTGAGGGCGCGGTTCGACTCGCGCTTGATGATCAGCTCGTGAAGCGGCTTGGGATGCAGAATTTCAAAAATGCCGACGCGGCCGCGATAGCCGGTGTTGCGACAGCGGTGACATCCGACGGGCGCCGCGAGTTGCGTGATTCCGTCCGCTTCCGATGCCGGCAGCCCGAGGGCCGACAACGCCACGCGGAGGCGAACCTGGTCCACCGGCTGACGACGCGAGCAATCGGGGCAGAGACGACGCACGAGGCGTTGCGCGATCACAAGCTCCAGCGCCGAAGCGACGAGAAACGGTTCGAGGCCCATGTCGATCAGGCGCGTCACGGCGCCGGGGGCGTCGTTGGTGTGCAGCGTCGAGAACACCAGGTGACCCGTCAGCGAAGCGCGAATCGCAATTTCCGCGGTCTCGAGATCGCGAATTTCGCCGACCATGATCACGTCCGGATCCTGCCGCAAGACGTGTCGCAACGCACCCGCGAACGTGAGGCCGATCTCGGCCCGGGTCTGCATCTGGTTCGCTCCCGGAACCTCGTATTCGATCGGGTCCTCGATCGTCACGATGCGCAGGTCGGGCGAATTGATTTTTCGCAGAAAGGCATTCAGCGACGTCGATTTGCCCGAACCCGTCGGCCCCGTGACGAGCACCAACCCGTGCGGATAGTCGAGCACCTTGCCGATCTGCGCCTGTTCCTCGGCGCTCATCCCGAGAATATCCATCGTGTACGCCTCCTTGCGCTTGTTCAGCAAGCGGAGGCTGACGCTCTCGGCATAGATGGTGGGAATCGTCGACACGCGAATGTCGACCGCCGCACCGCCGGCACGAAAATCGATGCGCCCATCCTGCGGGAGGCGGCGCTCGGAGATGTTCAGTCGCGCCATGATCTTCAGGCGCGAGATGATAGCGTCCTGAAACCGCAGCAGGTTGTCGGGCATCGGCACGGGCAGGAGAATGCCGTCGACGCGATAGCGGATGCGCAGCTGGCCCTCCTGCGGTTCGAAATGAATGTCGGTGGCCCCCACCTCGATTGCCTGGGCGACGACTTCGGTGACAAATCGCACGACAACCGCATCGGCATCGGCTTCGGTCTCGACGACGTTGGCCGGCGCGTTGGCGGGCAGTTCCTCGTCGGATTCTTCGAGGCTGTCCGAACCGACGCCATAGTTGTCCGTGATCAGCTGCCGCACGCGCTCGGCGGGCGCGAGGTACCAGCGCACGGGCTTCGGAGTGAACGTCGACAGCCAGTCGCTGACTTCGGGCGCCGGTGGCCAGACTGTCGCGAGGTGCATGACGTCGGCCGGCGGCGCATCGGCGGGAGCTTGCACGGGAATCAGGCGGCACTCCTTGGCCAGTCGGGCTGGAAACGTGCGCAGCACCTCCACATTTACCGCCGGCTCGTCGATCACACCCAGCGAGGTCGCTTGGGCGAGTTCGCGGCGCGCCTGAGGCTCCGCAAGATTCAACGACGCCGCCAGACGGTCGAGTCGCTGGTCGCCCGGCGTCTCAGCCAGCAGGCGGACGGTTTCGTCCCCGAGGCGCGAAGCCAGCGAAAGCGGGAGCAATGATTCCGAAGTCGGAACGGACATGGCAGAATCCCCGAAGGTCAGTTCGGCTTCGGGGTGACCTGATCCTCGAGTGTCTTGCGAATCTCGGGTCCCTGTTTTGTCTGGTCCAGGCGCTTGATCGCCACCTGATTGTCCACGGGAGTGTTGGTAAGGATGTAAGGACGCATGAAAAACACCAAGTCATCGCGGCTGGCGCTCTTGGTTCGCGATCCCAGAAGATCTCCGATAATAGGAATGGGGCCGAGGCGGCTGGTACTCAGGGACGCGGATTTCTTTTGCAACCCTCCAAGCACGATCACCTCGCCGTCGCGTGCGCTCACTGTCGATTCCGTGGTGCGCTTCGTAATCTTGGGCTGCGCATTGCCATCCACCGTGACACTTCCGGCAATGTCGTTTACCTCCGTCGAAATCTGGAGTTCGATGGCGCCGTCGCTACCGATCAGAGGTTTCACTTTCACCTGCACGCCAATATCCTTGTAGGTCACGGCAGTGTTGTACCCAGTGCCGATACCGGTCGTGGTGGAGCCCGAGATCGTTCCGTTGTTGGCGTAGCTGCTCAGCACGGGATCCGACTCGCCGACAAAGATCGTCGATTCCTGGTTGTGAGTCGCGACGATGCTCGGCTGCGAAAGCACCGTGACGAAATTCTTCCGCGGCGTCGTACTCAAGCCGATCAGGGCCGTAAGTTCGTGGTTCGCCCCAAATGTGGCGAGACCCGTCGACGCCCCCGTCGAGTCCACTCCGCCTCCAACGCTGAGGCCGGCCGCAGCGCCATTAAAACCCACCAGTTTGCCCCCCACGACGTTCAGGCCGAGTGCTGAAATCCCTGAAGAGTGATCGTCATCCAATTGCACCTCGCAAATCAGCATGTCGATTCGCACCTGTGCCAGAACGACGTCGATCTTGTTGACCAGCTCCCGGATGATGGCGATGTCGTCGACCGTGCCCGAAACAACCAGCGAGTTGCTCCGATCCTCGGAAATGATGGTCAGCATCGTGCTAAACTCGGTGGCTCCTTCGGTCGCCGACTGCAGGATTCCGGCGACGGAGGTGGGAGCAACGGGCGCTGCGCCCGGAGCCTGCGGACCCTGACGGCGGGCGGCGGCAGCTGCCGCTGCCTGTTGCGCGGCATTCTGGCCCGGATTGCCCGAAGCTTGGGTCGCTTGTTTGCGTCCATTGACCAGATTGGTCAGCAGGGTCGCGATATCCTTCGAGACCGCGTGTTTCAGAAAGATGACTTCCTGGCGGGTATTGGAATCTCCCGTGCTGTTCAATTTATCGATCAGTTGATCGAAGAATGATTGCTGGCGCGCGTCGCACAGGATGATGAGCTGATTGGTGCGGTCGTCCGGCTGGATCGTGACAGAATTCCCGATCTGGGTCGCCAGCGAACCCGTGAGCAGACCCTTGATGCTGTTCGCCACGTCGCTCGCCTTGGCATTCGTGAGATTATAAAAATGCGGCGTCAGCTTCGTCAGGCTCGGCTGGTCGAGTTGTTTGATCAGGCGCTCGATGCGCTGCAGATTCGCGATCGTGTCCGTGATCAGGGCGGAATTCGCCTTGTCGACCACCACCGGCGCCGCGCCGATGCCCGGGCTGAGGAGCGTCGCCAGTTGCGGCATGATCTCGGAAGCGGTCAGGTATTGAAATTCGAACAGCTTGACGGCCACGCGGCCGCTCGGGGGAAAGGCGAGCGTCGAACCCTCGATCAGCTCCGGTGCCTCGCTGCGGACCTGCGCCAGAGGCGTGACCTTGAGAAAGCGGTCGCCCATGGGAGCGATGCCAATTTGATTGAGGCTGAGTTCGGTTTCCAGGGCCTGCACCGCCTCGGCCTTCGGGATCGGATGATTGATCGACAGAACCAGCGACGTCGCCGGCAGCTGTTGCGTGCGCAAAATGATGCGGCCGGTCCACTGTTCGAGCAGGTCGAGGGCGGCATCGATCGCGAGATCGCCGAATTTGAGCGGTCCGACCGTACCGGTCATCGCATCGACGGGTACCGACGGCGTGTTGGCGTCCGACACGCCCACCATCGGGCCACTCGAGGGCATGGGAATGGCTCCGGGCGGCGGTGCACCGCGTACACCTTCTCCGGACGGCATGGGCATCGGAACCGGCCCGTTCCGGCGCTGAGCGGGCACCGGCGTCGGCGTGGGAGTCGACTGCGCCCACAGGCATGCGCCGGCAAAAGTCATCGGCGCGAGCACCATCAGGGTGCGGGTAAGGCGAAGCGTTACTTTGGGTATTAGCCGCATGGAGAATGGGGTCGTAAAATCAGGCCCGAAACTGGCCCAACACCTTGATGGGTAATTGAGTCCATTCCAAGCCAATCTCACCGTCCGGGCTTTGAGACGCCGCCCGGCGTAAAAAGTGTCATGAATTCACCCCAATTGACGAGGTTGTCGTCATCGGGTGTCCATTAAACGCGCCGGAGAGCACCCTCGTTCAAAAAGAGGGCCTGATGCCTCGGCACGCTCGAATTCCCGTGCTTGAAGGGACAGACATGGTTCCAGCAGGGACAGACATCGTTTTTCGCCTTCGAGGGACAGGCACGACAGTCGACCGTATCGATCTGTTGAACGCCTGGGACACGCCAAGCTTTTGCTCCTCAGAATTATAGAGCGGTCCGGTAATACCGTGCCTGGAACCAGGAGGCGGGTCTGTTTGCCACGGCTGACTTGACTCATCGCCGCCGTCCGTTCGCCTAGGAACCGAATGCGAACCGCACGCGCCGAGCTTTCTCCGCTCCTGGTGGATTTTCAGACTCTCACCTTCCTCCGCGGTGAAAAGCCCGTTTTGCCCCATCTTTCCCTCCAGATCCGGGCCGGCGAGCACGTCGCGATCCTTGGACCCAATGGCTCCGGAAAATCGACCCTCATCAAGGCAATCACACGGGAAATCTATCCCCTGCCCGGCAGTTCCGATTCCCATTTCCGAATCCTTGGACAGGAGAACTGGGATCTGACGGAACTTCGGGCGCAATTCGGCATCGTCCAACTGGATCTCGCGCAGAATCTCTCTCACGAGGTCACGGTGCGCGAGGTTACCGGCCTCGACCTGGTTCTCTCGGGCTTCTTCAACAGCATCGGATTGTGGCCGCACCACCGCGTTTCGACGCGGCAGAGACAGCGCGCACGGGAGATTCTTCGGTTTCTGCAAATCGAGCCCCTCGCCCGCCGGTCCATTGCCGCAATGTCTTCCGGTGAACAGCGACGCGTCATGATCGGTCGCGCCCTTGTGCACGATCCCGCCGCGCTTATCCTCGACGAGCCTACCAATAGCCTCGATCCGGGCGCCGTAACCGATTTTCGCCGCTTGCTCCGCCGCCTTTGCCGGGCCGGTCACAGCGTTCTGCTCGTCACGCACAACGTGGGCGACATCGTCCCGGAGATCGAACGGGTCATTCTAGTCCGCGACGGCCGAATCGTGGCCGATGGTTCGAAGAAACGTCTACTGAACTCACGCACGTTGTCCCGGCTTTTCGGCGGCCGGTTGCGGGTGCACCAGGAACGCGGGCGGTTCGAGCTGATGCCTGGTTGAATGTTGAGAGTTGAAAGTTGAGAGATTGTCCAAGGTGGAGCGACTTGCCCTCAAGACGCTTCAACGCGTTCCACCTCTGTCTCTCAGCTCTGGGCTGCCCTGCTCCGCCCCATGGGGCAAATTGCGGACGCACCGCTCTCATCCTGTCTTGTCTGGACGGGATATGAGCCAGGTGCTCGATGTAGAGGCCTCACCCGTGGTGCGGGAGGTTCGGCGCTGGCCGAGACGAACCGTCATCACGTTAGCAATCATCGTGGTCGTTCTGGCCGCGGCCCGTCTGGCCCTTCCGTCCTATCTGCGCGGTGCGATCAATCGGCGCCTCGCGGCAATTCCCGGCTACACTGGACGGGTGGAAGCGGTCGATGTCCAGCTTCTCCGCGGCGGCTACACGATGCGCGGGTTTGAGATCACCCCGGAAGCCGGCGATGAGCCGCTCTTTTCCGCGGGCCGGATCGACTTCTCGATCGCCTGGCGCGAATTGCTGCATCGGAAGCTGGTCAGTGACATCCTCGCCGAGGACGTGAAATTCAATTACATCGTCACCTCGCGCGAGGAGGAGACTCACGAGGTGCCGGCGGATCGTCGTTGGCAGGATGTGGTGAACGACCTGTTTCCGATCGACATCACCTATCTCGGGGTCGAACGCGGCACGCTCCGCTTCGCCGACTATACGCGGAAGCCGAAAGTCGATCTGGCGATCACGGACCTGCGTCTGGAAGCCACCGGCCTGCGCAACCGTCCGGATCGGTCGGGCGACCCGTTTCCGGCCAGGATCAACCTGCATGCGCAGACGCCCGGACACGGGCAAATGCTGCTTTTCACCAAACTCGAGCCGCTCGCCGACAAGCCGCACATGGAACTGAACATGGAAGTGCGCGACGTTTCCCTGCCGGTGCTCAACGACTTTCTTCGCGCGTATGCCGATGTCGATGTCTCGAAGGGACGCCTGGAGGTCTTCGGTCAACTCGCGATGGCAAACGGGCGCTACGAAGGCTACGTGAAGCCGTTCGTTGACCACATCGACTTCAAGGATTTTCCGGGCGAGAAGAAATCCGCCGGCACGAAGCTGTGGGAGAAGATTGTCAGTGCCGCCATGGACCTGGTGAAAAACCGGCGCAGCGACCAGGTCGCGACCCGTGTTCCATTTTCCGGCGACACCAATCAGATGAACGTCCGCACCTGGACGAGCATCGCCAACGCGCTCCATCACGGTTTCATCGCGGCGCTGCACCAGGGTTTCGAAGGCACGACCCATCCGGATTCGCCGCGCACGAACGTGCCCGACATCAATTCCAAGCCGAGCGCCAAGCCCGAGGACAAACCCAAGTCTTGAGACCGGCATTCCCTTGTGAGGGCGGCTTTCTTGTCAGCCCTAGCCTTGGCGACGGCGGAACGCCGCGAATTCCGAGGTCGGAGGAATTGCTCCGATCCGTTGCGGACGCCAAAACTGAAAGTCTCGCCGGAGCCTCGCCTCGCGATTGATACAGGGACAGACTGTGTTTGAGGAAGCTAGCAAAAACCCCAGGCGCTGGCCTGCGGATAGATACAGGGACAGGCTGTGCTCGGAGGAGATGGTCGATCTTTAGGGCAATCTCGGTCGCTTGGACTCTTTCGCTATCGCCGTTCTTCCACCAATGACCGCGTGGGAACGGGGAAATCTGTTCAATTCCTCGTTCGTTGCGACAGGCCGACCCGTTTCAGGGGCTCGGTCCAGATTCAGGCCGCGCGATCCCGCACGTTGCGCATCACAAATAGCTCCTGATCGCCCAGTGGAAGCAGTCGCGGGCGCGTGCGAGGCCGTGGCCGGGTGCGTCGCTCGTATGCCGCAAGCTGGCCCTGCACGAACGCGCGCGAACCCAGGATCCCGCCGTGCACGAAATGCCGGATGCGGTGCAGCAGCACCTCAGAACCATCCAGCCTGCCCTTTTCCCCACTCACCCGTTTGTAGTCCTCGTAGGGAATCGATGCCTTCCCTTTCCTGGCATCGGCGCCGATGGCAAAGAGAGCCAGCCGATAATGTTGCTGCACCTCAGACCAGCGCAGAGACGGATACAAGCTGCCAATGCCTGCGCGCGCCCGGGTCTGACCACTCACTGCTTCGGCATAGCCGCAAAAGCGATATTCCTTCGGATCTGTGACGATACCGGCCCGGACTGGGTTAAGATCCACGTAAGCCGAGACGGTTTCGGCCGCGAACCCAATCGGTTGAATCAGTGTGCTGGTGAAGCGTGAGGCCCACAATGTGCCAATCCGCTGATGCGTTCGGTTGAACCACCTGCTGAATCGCTGCTTCCACTTTTTCATGAAAGCGGAGATGTCCCCCATCTGGGCCAGCTGTCCGCCCCGCCATTCCTCGGCCTTGGGCCCGTTGGTTGCAAGGTGGCTCCGGATCGTCGCCAGGCGAGCTCGATCGTCCTTCTTCGACAGGTCGCAGTATAAAGCGTAACGTCGCAGCAGTTCGGAGTCCGGGACGGGCTTAAATCGGGGCACGCGAACCGTCACGTGGAAATGATTGGACAGGATGACGTAGGTGATCACCTGCAGGCCGCAGAAGTCCGCCGCACGCCAGAGCTGTCGGCGAAAGACTTCCTTGGCTACATCATCGAACAACCACTCGGCAGCCACCGCCTTGCTGACGCAGTGGTACACCGCCTCGCCGCTCCTCGGGTCGATCTTGATCCGCGCCTCTCGCACGCATCCGATCCTCGGTCCATTGGCGCACCCGACAACGCCTTCCTTTACTCCAAATACAGTATGTCCCTGTTTCCCGAGCGTCACTTGGTCTCGTCAAATTCAAGATTGCGAGTGCCTTCCAAGTTCACGTACACCCGCAGATCCACGGCGCCGGCATCGTTATATTCGGGGCGAACGTCTGCGATAACCTTCCCATAAGTCTCACCGTCCGCGAGACGGATATAAAAAGTTCGCGTCAGCTGCCGTCGATAGTCCGGCGACCGTACGGATTCGACAAGCTGGAGCGACGGCACATAGCCCTTCTCCGGCGCCTCGAGCATGAATTCATCGCCAGACTCGATCAGACCTCCCTTGCCCACCGCCTTCACCTGGAACGACCAATCGAATCGGTGCTCGCGACCCGGCACACTACGCACCAGCCGCAATTCGATGTCGCCGCATGAAGCTCCGCCGGTCGTTTTGACTCCTGAGCGCAGGTCGATGTACTGCGGGGCGCCGTCCGTCCTGAGGCCGTAGAGTGTCTGATGAAAGCCGACTTTGGCCTCGACGCCTTTTTTCCGCAACCGAAACACCACCGGCTTCTCGGAATCCGGCTGGTAAAATTGCTCATCGGAGAACTGGGCGAACTCGAAACCATATCGATTTGCGCGCGACGCATAATATCCTGGCTTCGCAACCTTGACGCCAAGGAACTTTCCAACCGCTCCATGCAGCGAAAACATTCCCTTGGCATCGGAAGTGGTCGTCGACATGTGGGTGCCGGCCGCATCCAATGACGTCCACTGAAACGAAATCATTGCTCCAGGCACCGGAGCGCCGTCGAAATCCTCCACCAAACCAAAAAAATCGATCGGCATCTTTCCCTGCCAATGGGGATCAGATTTTTCCCGTTCCCGAATCGTGTTCCAGCGCGCATCGTCGGGAGCGGCATCCTTACCGCCGATCCAACGGGGGTACGGCCCTCCCTCAACCTCAGGCTGAACGAATTCCGGACCAGCCGGTTCCGGTTTCGAACCCAGGTTCCGATCTCCCTGAATAGGATTCAAGCAGGACGTGACAAAGGCGTAGTGATCTCCTCCCGCAATCATTTGAATGCCGACTCTTGCAAACCGATTATTGCGCAATTTTAGAAAGTAATTTCTAGCGACCTGATCACGCCATTTTCGACCGAGAGTTGCAGGCATTGCCACCTCGTCAGTTTCGCTATAGCCACTCGAGGGCGCCTCGAAGGTCGATGGTTCGGAGCATACCTCACTTCCTCCGCCGGGAACGGAAATCGCAAACCGCCAGTCATAAGGATCGTTCGAGTTCGGCCCGAGACCCTGGTCGTAGATCCAGGCCTGTAGACGGATGTCTCCGCGTCCCGGACCTACGACCTGCGCACGCTCCAGATCGATGTCCACAGGCGTTCCGTCTCTCGCGAGAACAAAGCCCTTTTGAAAACAGATCAGGTCGCTCGCTCCATTCTGCTTCCTGAGCGTGAATATGGCCGCCGACTCCGGAGTCGCGTGGACATCCGTTCGGCCAAGGATCTCCGCGTACCTAAAGTTGCTGGAAGCGGGTACGGACGGGCAATATCCAACCTTTGCGACCATCACGACGATCTCCAAGCCACGACCTTCGAAATGAAACAAGCCGACGGAATCGGATAAACCCGAAACATGGGTATGATGCTCTCCCGGACCCGAGTTGTCGACAAACGATACTGATACTTTCGCCGCCGAGATCGGCACGCCGTTCTGGTCCACCACCTTGCCATAAAACTCAATGGGCGTGCCATAGGCCTCCGACTGTATTTCCTCCGCGGTCCCCGGAGTCCTTTTCGAGCCCGCCTGTGCCGGCGCACTCGCAGTCACCGCTGACAGGGAAGACTCGCTGGAAGCCTTGACATTGTTGGAGTCGGCCGCCGCGGAAGGCGCGGACGGAGTCGCGTCGACTGGCTGGCGCATCCCCGCCAGGCAGAGCAAAATTCCCATCAAGCGGGTGGTCCTAACAAGCATGAGCGGACGACATCACGCTGGCCCGCATTGACGTCGCGGACACACTGCGAGGCGAGGCTGTCCCGACAACAAAAATCCTGGTGCCACGTGTCATTCTCGAGCGAAGAACGAAAATTCGCTTCACCTGCTTTCCGATCGCCTGCAAGCAGGCCCCTCCCTTGGCCAAAGCGAATCTCAGTTACCACCGGGCGATGCCAGGGCTGTTGCGCGTGCATGGAAAGGCCCGTCGGTATCCCCTCGCCTCCTCCGGACTCAGTACCGATAGTGCTCGGGCTTGTAGGGTCCGTCGACCGGCACGCCGAGATATTCGGCCTGACGGGTCGTGAGCTTCGTCAGCTTCGCGCCGATCTTTTCGAGATGCAGCCGGGCGACTTCCTCGTCGAGATGCTTCGGCAGGCGATACACGCCGACCTTGTAGGTGTCGCGATTCTTCCACAGGTCCAGCTGCGCGAGCGTCTGGTTGGTGAAGCTGTTCGACATCACAAATGAGGGATGACCCGTCGCGCAGCCCAGGTTCACCAGGCGGCCTTCGGCGAGAAGATAAATGCTGCGGCCGTTCGGAAATGTGTACTGATCGTACTGCGGCTTCACGTTGATGCGCTTCGCATCGGATTTGTTCAGGCGGTCGACCTGGATCTCGTTGTCGAAATGGCCAATGTTGCAGACGATCGCCTGGTCCTTCATCTGCCGCACGTGCTCGAGAGTGATGATGTCCACGTTGCCCGTCGTCGTCACGTAGATGTCCGCCGTGCCGAGCGTCGATTCGATCGTGTTGACCTCGAAGCCCTCCATCGCCGCCTGCAGTGCGTTGATCGGGTCGACCTCGGTCACGATGACTCGGGCGCCGAAGCCGCGCAGCGAGTGCGCCGAGCCCTTGCCCACATCGCCGTAGCCGCAGACGCAGGCGACTTTGCCGGCGATCATGACATCCGTCGCGCGCTTGAGGCCGTCCGCCAGCGATTCGCGGCAGCCGTAGAGATTGTCGAACTTCGACTTGGTGACCGAATCATTGACGTTGATCGCGGGCACGCGCAGGCGACCCTTTTCGAGCATCTGGTAAAGGCGATGCACACCGGTCGTGGTCTCTTCGGAAACACCGCGCCATTCCCGTGCCAGCGTGGTCCAGCGGAGTGGGTCCTCCTTGTGCACGCGACGGAGCAGATCCTTGATCACCTGTTCCTCGTGTGAGGACGAGGGCGTTGTAACCCAGTCGCTGCCCTCTTCGAGTTCGCAGCCTTTGTGGATCAGCAGCGTGACGTCGCCGCCGTCATCGACCACCAGCTGCGGGCCCTTGCCGCCCGGAAACGCGATGGCCTGCAGCGTGCATTCCCAATATTCCTCGAGCGTCTCGCCCTTCCAGGCGAAGACCGGCACGCCCGCCTTCGCAATCGCGGCGGCCGCATGGTCCTGGGTCGAAAAGATATTGCACGACGCCCAGCGGACGTCGGCGCCCAACTCGCGCAGCGTCTCGATCAGCACCGCCGTCTGGATCGTCATGTGAAGCGAGCCGGTAACCCGGACGCCGGCCAGCGGCTTGCCCGGCCCGAACTTGCGCCGCACCGCCATGAGGCCGGGCATCTCGTGCTCGGCGATGGCGATTTCCTTGCGGCCCCAATCGGCCTGCGTGATGTCCTTGACCTTGTAATCCGACGCTTGGGTGGTGATGGCGGGCATGGCGATTCCTCGTTGGCGAAGTTGACGGTGCGAAATTATTTCAGGGCGGCGCGCAGGGCGGAGACCTTGTCGGTTTGCTCCCACGGCAGATCGGCCTTGCCGAAATGACCGTAGTTGGTGGTCCGGCGATAAAGCGGACGCAGCAGATCGAGCTGCTTTACGATGTCCGCGGGTTTGAAGCTGAAAACCTTCTGCACGGCGGCCGCGATTTTTTCGTCAGGGACCTGACCCGTGCCCATCGTGTCGACGAACACGCTGACCGGATGCGGATGACCGATGGCATAAGCCACCTGCAGTTCGGCGAGATCCGCGAGGCCCGCCGCCACGATGTTTTTCGCGACCCAGCGGCACATGTAGGCCGCGGAGCGATCCACCTTCGACGGATCCTTGCCGGAAAACGCGCCGCCGCCGTGGCGACCCCAGCCGCCGTAAGTGTCGACGATGATCTTGCGCCCCGTGAGACCGCTGTCGCCCTGCGGGCCACCGACCACGAAACGGCCGGTTGGATTGATGAGAAACGCGGTCTTCGCGGACAGCATTCGCGCCGGGATGACCTTCCGAATCACATGATCGATGAGGAAGCGTTCGATTTCCGCATGGCTGACCTCCGGCGTGTGCTGCGTGGAGATGACGACATTCACGACCGAAACCGGACGGTCGTTTTCATAGCGGATGGAAACCTGGGTCTTCGCGTCGGGGCGCAGCCACGGTACGCGGCCGCTCTTGCGCACGCGGGTGAGTTCGCGTCCCAGACGATGCGCAAACATGACCGGCGTCGGCATGAGTTCTGGCGTCTCGTTGCACGCGTAGCCGAACATCAGTCCCTGGTCGCCCGCGCCCTGTTCGGACGTTTTCTTGCCCTTCGCCTTCTTGGCGTCGACGCCCTGCGCGATGTCGGGTGACTGCGTCGTGAGATAATTGTTGATGAAAACCTTGTCGGCGTGAAACACGTCGTCGTCGTTCACATAGCCGATCGAGCGAATGGCCCCGCGCACAATGGCGCCGACATTGAGCACGGCATCGATCGGCTTCTGGCCGATCTTCGGGATCGTGATCTCGCCGGCGAGCGTGACCATGTTCGACTTCACCAGCGTCTCGCACGCCACCCTGCTCGTGCGATCGATCGCCAGGCAGGCATCGAGGACGCTATCCGAAATCAGGTCGGCGACCTTGTCCGGATGCCCTTCACCGACGGATTCGGAGGAAAAGACGAATGATTTGGCCATGGCCCCAAACGAAACGGACCAAACCGAACTCGATCAAGTCCAATATCAACATATCTGCATTTCATGATATATCATTAATTCTTCAGCGGATTGCATTAAAACCACGGCCACTTGTGCCGAATTCCAAGGCTGCGAAATCCCATGAATCCCCCCTCCGAGTCGTCCCCGACGGACCTACGCGGGCGCAGGCTGCTTGTCGTTGATGACGATCGGCTTAACCTCATGCTTTTGTCGCGCATTCTCCAACCTGAAGGTTACGAGGTGATTCAGGCCAACTCCGGCGAGGCCGCTTTGGAAAAGTACTCCGCCTCCAATCCCGACCTCGTCCTGCTGGATGTTATGATGCCGGGCATCAATGGCTTCGAAACTTGTCGGGAGTTGAAGCGTCGCTGCGGTGACAATCTCGCCCCGGTGGTTTTCATCACCGCCAAAACCGAATCCGAGGACGTCGTGGAAGGTCTGGCCGCCGGCGGCGTCGACTACCTCCCCAAGCCATTTCGTCCCCGCGAGACCCTCGCTCGCATCCGCACGCATTTGCAAAACCGCCTGCTCGTCGCCCAACAGCGCAAGCTGGTCGAACAGCTGAGTTCCGCCAACGCGGCCAAGAATCGCCTGCTTGGCATGGTCGCGCACGATCTCCGCAATCCGCTCTCGACGATGCGCGGACTCGCCGAATTTCTCCGCGACGACGCGCGCGATGGAAAACTGTCCACCGATCAGGCAGAGATCATCGAGAGCATCTACGGCACGAGCCAGTCGATGCTCACGATGGTCAACGAGCTGCTCGATGCCGCCGTAATCGAGTCCGGCGAAATCAAGATCCATCCCCAACCCTCTTCGCTCGCGGACCTCCTCGAGAATTCCGTTACGCTGAACAACATCAACGCCGCGAAGAAAGGCAGTAAGATCGTGCTCCATGTGAAGGGACTTCCGGGAGCGGTCAGCATGGACGGCGGCAAAATCAAGCAGGTCGTCGACAATCTCATCAGCAACGCCATCAAGTTCTCGCCGCCGAGTTCCCTGGTCACCGTGGAAGCCGGCGCCCGACCCACCGACTGCATGGTGGCGGTGATCGACCAGGGTCCGGGCATTCCGGAAGGCGAGCACGACAAGTTGTTCAAGGATTTCAGCCAGACTTCGGTGAAACCGACCGCGGGCGAAAAGAGCACCGGTCTCGGTCTCGCCATCTGCCGCCGCATCATCGAGGCCCACGGCGGCTCGATCTCCGCCCACAATCGCCGCGAGGGCGGTTGCGCCTTCATGTTTTCCCTCCCCTTGTCGGCATGAAATTCAACGGCAAAGTTTTGGTCACCGACGACGAGGCGCACATCCGCCAGTTCCTCGTGCTGATCCTGAAGCGTCTCGGCAACCCCGTCGTGATCGAGGCGCGCAACGGCCAGGAAGCGGTCGCGGCCTACGCGGCACACCGCCCGGACCTGGTGCTGCTCGATGTCAACATGCCCGTCATCGATGGCGTGCAGGCCCTCGGCCAGATCCGCGCCGGCGATCCGGATGCGCTGGTGGTCATGCTGACCTCGCTGACGAATCGCCAGACGATCGAGGAATGCTCGCGTCTCGGCGCGACGAACTATCTCCGGAAGGATATTCCCCGCGACGAGCTCATTGCGCAGCTCCAGCAGGTGATCGACGACAACTTTGAACCCGAGCAGCCCGCCAATCCCACCGATGATCGCGCCGCATAATCCCTCCTCGCCGTCGGGGCCGGGCGTCCAGCTCGCCGTGGTCCGCTATTCACTGCCGGCCATGATCGCCGAGGTGCAGCTCGAGCGCCGCGCGCCCGCCTTTGCCGGCGAAAAACTCGATCAGGTCGAGATCGCCAAACTCTTCAACAAACCCCGCGCCCGCCGTGGCCTCAAGAACCGCCAATAACGAATTTGTCCGGCTCGTGAAGGGCCAGCCTGGCTTCGACTTCGGCAACGAATTCGACGCGCTCGGCCGTGAGCACGGCGAGGGCTCTCTCGAGCAGCTGCAGGCGGCGATTGATGCCCGCATGATCACGAAGGACGACGCCGTGCGCCAGTGGTCGAACTCGATCGGCATCGCGTATGTCGACGTCCTGTCCTCCGTCACGACCGAGGAGGCCGTGGGCAAGATTCCGAGCGAAATCGCGCGGAAGATCCGTGCCATCGGCCTGTACGTCATCGACGGCATCCTGACCGTTTCCATGGCCACGCCCGAGGACGAGGACCAGGTCCGCCGCCTCGAGCAGATCGCCCAGATCAAGGTCAGCCCGGTTTTCAGCCTGCCGTGCGAAATCGCCGATGCGATCGCCATCCAGTACAGCACGGAGAAGTCCGTCACGGAAACGCTCGGTGATCTCGAAAAGAGCGATCCGTTTTCCGGAGCCGGCATCACTGGCGAACGCCTCGAGGCGCTGGCGGAATCCGACGCCCTGGTGCGGGCGCTCGACGAAATCCTCTATTTCTCGCTGCGCGAGCGCGCGACGGACATCCACATCGAGCCGCACGAAACGCAGTCGCGCATCCGTTTCCGCATCGATGGCAACCTGCGGAGCGTGCTCACGTTTTCCCGTCGTTTGCACCAGGCGATCCTCTCGCGCCTGAAAATTCTCTGCAACCTCAACATCGCCGAGTCGCGCTTTCCCCAGGACGGCCGCTTCACGGTTCCGATCGGCACGAGCAAGGCCAACTTCCGTTTTTCCAGCCTGCCGACGATCTTCGGCGAGAAGGCCGTCATTCGCGTCCTCGCCGCCACCGGCAAGAAATCGAGCATGTCGCTCGAGCAGATGCTCATTTCCCAAAGCATCCTGCAGCCGTTGCAGCGCCTGGTCCGCAATCCCAACGGCATCATCTTCGTCACCGGCCCGACCGGCTCGGGCAAGACCACCACCCTCTATTCCGCGCTGGCCGAGATCAACAACGCGGACGTCAACATCTCGACCATCGAGGATCCGGTCGAAATCCAGCTCGGCGGCGTCACGCAGAGCCAGGTCAATTCGCACATCGACCTGAAGTTCGCCACGCTTCTGCGCTCCCTGCTGCGCCAGGATCCGGACGTGATTCTCGTCGGAGAAATCCGCGATCTCGAGACGGCGAAGATCGCGACCGAGGCGGCCCTGACCGGACATCTTGTCCTAGCCACCCTGCACACGAACACCGCCGCGCAGGCCATCACGCGCCTGGTCGAGATCGGCGTCGAACCCTACATGGTCGCCCCCTCCGTCATCGGCGTGCTCGCGCAGCGCCTCGCGGCGCGCATCTGCGAGAAGTGCAAGGAGGCCTACTATCCGTCCCGTGAGGTGCTTTCGCGCTATTTCGAGGACGAGGGTCTGACCGACGTTCCCTTCTACCGCGGTCGCGGCTGCCCGCACTGCCGCGGCACCGGCTATCGCGGCCGCATCGCCTTCCACGAACTGGTTCTCATCACCGAGGAGATCCGCCAGCTTATCTCCGACGGACGCAGCGCCCAGGAGATCACGCGTGCCGCGACCAAGGTCGGCTTCCGTCCGCTGCGCTACGACGGCCTCAAAAAGGTGCTGCTCGGTCTGACCACGATCGAGGAGATCGAAGCCAGCACGTCCTTCGAATGGGCCAGCTGAACCCTCACCATGAATCCCTCTCTCCCGGTCCTTGACCCTTCCGCCATCGAGAATCTCCGCGCCATCAATCCCGATGACGGCGGCGAATTCCTGCGCGAACTGATCGAGATTTTCCTCGCCGACACGCCGAAACATTTCGCCGACATCGAGACGGCCCTCGCCGCCCGGCAGGCTCCGGACCTCACGCGTGCCGCCCACAGCATCAAGGGCAGTTCGGGAAATTTTGGCGCCACCGCCCTCGCCGCGCTCGCGCGCGACATCGAGGCCATGGGCAAGGTCGCCGACTTCGCCGGCGCCACGCAGGCGTTGCCCGCGTTGCGCGCCGAGTTCGAACGCCTCACGCCGGTGCTCGTGCAGCTGAAGTCGGCCTGAGCAGCGAGCAAATCGCCTTGCCTCGGCCCGAGGACGGAATTCGCTCCGGTTCGTGAGCGAAATCCCACGCCTACGGTTGAAAACCGCCCTGCTGCTGGCGGCCCTCGCCGCGATCGTTCCTAGCGCGCGCGCCGTCGAGTGGGATGCGGTTGCGCGCGAGGTGAAAGCGGCTCCCTTCCAGACCGACGTCGACCTGGAATTCGGCTTTCACAATACCGGTTCGCACGCCGTGCAGATCCAGGCCGTGCGCACCGGCTGCCATTGCGTCTCGGCGCGCGCCGACCGTGATTCGATCGAGGCCGGCGGCCGTGGGCGGATTCTGGCGCATTTTTCGGTAGGCGACCGGGTCGGACTTTACGAGCGCACGATCACCGTGACGACCGACGAGTCGCCGGAGCCTCAATATCTCACCGTGCGGATCGACATTCCTGAGATCGCGACGGTGACGCCCCGCGTCGTCGACTGGCCGATCGGCGGCGCCGCGGACGAAAAGACGGTGGAAATTGATGCCGGCCCCGGACTGCAGGTCGACTTCACCGAGGCGACGGCCACCAACAACGCCTTTGCGATCACGCTTCAACCGGTGGAACTCGGTCGGCGTTATCGTCTGGTCATCAAGCCGCGCAGCACCGCGGAACACGCCAACGCCGCCGTGCGCATCAAGGGTCGCGAGCGCACCGGTCATGACGTGCTGGTCAGCGCCTACGCGAATATCCGGTAGAATTCTGGCGGAAGATATATTGCCGCATAAAAGCGCAAGAGGCGCAAATTTTCCGCTACAGGAGGGAGCGGAGAATTCCGTTTCAGGTAGGGGCCGATGTCCTCATCGGCCCGGGCTCCATATTCACAGGAGGTCACCGAGAGCGCGGAGAGATCAATGCCCAAACCTCGCCTGCAAGCAGGCTCCTACCTCGCAATCCGTCTCCCGACTCTCGTTCCACGCCGCCAGTCTCCCCTCTTTTGTCCCTTGGCCCTCTGGTCTTTCGTCCTTCTTCCCTCGTCCTTTGTCCCTCGTCTCGTGTCTTGCGCCTCCGCTCACCGATACAACGCTGTCACCGGCGTCGTGGTGAGCACGTTGTACTGGCGCATCGCCAGCTGCCACCAGTCGGAGAGTTGCTCCGACGGTTGCTTCCACAACTGCTCGTGCAGCCAGTTCATCGATTCGGCGTCGCGCAGCAGCGCCATCTTTTCGCGGGCGGAGAGATTTTCCGGACCTTCGGCCAGAAGGCGGCGCCGCAGTTCCATAAAGTAACGGCGCACCGAAAGGCTGCGTTTGCGCTGGCGCAGCAGCGCGACGTGGACCGCATTCACGTACGGATCAAGCACGGCCTGGAGCATGCCGTAGTCCTCGCGCAGTTCGGGAATCGGTTGCATGTGCCGGTAACACTCGGCCAGGTGACGTTCGAGCAGCGGCAGCTCGGGCGCCGGCTGCGTTTCGTCGGGCGTGAGAAATAGTCCGTGATCGCGCGCCCGGCGGCCGAACCTGGCGCGGCCGAGAAAAATCGACAGCGGCGCCGCCACGAGCAGGCCAAGGAGGATTGGCGACAGCCACCAAAAGAACGACGGCACCAGCACGTAGGCCGACGCCCCCCAGACGATGGCGAACAGCGACTGCGTCAAATGATTCATGACCGCGTCGTGCCAGTCGGCATCGTCGCTGGCGGCGCGCTGCTGGGTCGACCATGACACGCCCTGGCCGAGCAGAATGTAGACCACGAATTTGGCGTGGAACATCATGTTGATCGGCGCGAGCAGCGCGGACAGCAGCATCTCGAGCAGCGCGCTTACGATCAGCCGGAATGGCCCGCCGAAGGCGATGCCACGCCGTTCCCGCAACGCCACCAGGACGCTCAGCACTTTCGGCAGAAAAAGCAGGATCAAGGTGAAACCGAACAGCGCCATCGCTTCCGGAATCTCCACCGGGTAGCCGAAGATCAGCGTGTAGTTCTCGGCATGATAGCGGCCCGCGGCCCCGGAGGTCACTTCGTGAAAACGCTGCAGCGTGCTGATGAGCATGAACAGCAGCCACAGCGGCGATGACACGTACGCCATGATGCCCATCAGGAGATGAAAACGATTGAGCGGATGAAAGCCGCGCGCGAACAGCAGCCAGCTGTGCTGCAAATTTCCCTGGCACCAGCGCCGGTCGCGCTTGGCACTGTCGATCAGCGTCGGCGGGCCCTCCTCATAGCTGCCCTCGAGATCGTAGGCCAGCCACACGCTCCAGCCGGCGCGGCGCATGAGCGCGGCCTCGACGAAATCGTGACTCAGGATGCGGCCGCCGAACGGCTCGATGCCGGGCAGTTCCGGCAGCGAGGCGTGCTCCATGAACGGAGCGACGCGAATCACCGCGTTGTGACCCCAGAAATTGCTTTCGCCCAGGTGCCAGAAATTCAGGCCCGCCAGGAAAAGCGGACTATACAGCCGGTTCGCGAATTGCTGCAGGCGCGAATAGAGTGTCACGCCGTTCACGATACGCGGCGCGGTTTGCAGGATGCCGACATGCGGATTGCGCTCCATCATTGCGACCAGCCGCACCATCGAATCGCCGGTCATGATGCTGTCGGCATCGAGCACGATCATGTACCGGTAGCTCTGCCCCCAGCGGCGCAGAAAGTCGGCCACGTTGCCGCTCTTCTTGTTGATGGAAAGCCCCCGCTTGCGGTAGAAAATCCGTCCGAATCCGCCCAGCTGCTTGCACAGTTCGGCCCACGCGACCTCCTCCTGGATCCAGCGATTCGGATCATTGGAATCGCTCAGGATGAAGAAATCGAAATCCGGCAGGCGTCCGGTCTGCTCGATCGAGCGGTACATGACGCGGAGGCCCTCGAAGACGCGACTCGCATCCTCGTTGAACACGGGCATCACGATGGCGGTGCTGCCGAGCGGCAGATCCGCGAGGTCCTCCTCCTCGGCGCTGCGGGAGATGCGGAACCGATCGCCGCGATTGAGCACGAACAGGCCGATCATCGCCGTGCAAAATCCGGTGGCGACCTGAGAAAACAGGATCACGAACAGAACCAGCACGAGCACGCTGACGGGTGTCACCGGCACGCGCCACAGCAGGTCGGCCATGAACCACGTCGCCATGCTGGTGATCAGGAAGACGAGCGTGAAGAAAAACGCCCGCCGGCGGCTGGCCCGCGCGCGCGACACCTGTTCGACGGTGAAGATCGTACTCATTCGTCAGCGGGTGGCCCGGAACACCAGGGCCAGCATGGTCAGGAAAATCACCCAGAGCAGCGTCACGCGCAGAATCGGCCAGCGCTCGATGCGCTCGAAGGTTTCACCCGCCACTTCGGTCAGCGCTCCCAGTTTGATCTCGCGTGGTACCATGCTCGAGACGGCCATATCGGGACCGGCCTGGATCGAACGGCGTTTCATCTCGTCGGCGAACTCCATCGGCACATTGACCGGGTCGAGAAACGCGTACGGCCAGCGATCGACGCCGTCACACATCAGCAGCGCCACCCGACCCTCGATCGCCACGCGCTCGTGCGGCAGCGTCTTGTCGCCGAGCAGCTCCGCAAACCACGCATCCATCATCCGGTCGATTTCCTCGGCGGCGAGCGTCGTCGGGCTCGCGGCGGGGTTCTGCGCGTGGCGACGGGCGGCGCGCACCAGCACGTTCTGCAGGATGCGGCTTTGCTGCAGCCGATTGTGAACGCGATGGGCGCGCAGGTAGTCCTCGACGCGCACATACGCGGCGTTCCATTCCTCGGGCGTGCCGGTGGTCGGCCGGAACGAACTCAGGGATTCCAGAGGTAGCTCCATGTCTCCGTGAGCACGTGGGAGCCTTTGCGCAGAAACGCGCGCAACTCGACCGGGTGGTCCTTCCCCTGCGGCACCACCTCGAACGCCAGGCGCCAGGCGCCGGTGAAATTGTTCTTCTGCACGACCGGTTCGCCGACCAGCGTCGCGCCGGAAACGATCGTGACCACGCCCTTCACCTCCGGGTCGGCCGGCTCGTGATCAAGATACTTGCTGTCGAACTCCACCACAAACCGGCGCTGCTCGGGATGCTTGAGCACCGAACCCGTGCGCGTCGATGACACGAATCCCGCCGGCGGACGATCGCCCGGATCCATCATCCAGTGCAGCTTGTATTCGCAGACGACCGGCTCGCCCGGAGGCGGCAGATGTGCGGGGACCCAGAACGCCACGATGTTGTCGTTGGTCTCGTCGGCCGTCGGCAGTTCGACCAGGCGGACGGAGCCCGCGCCCCAGTTGCCCACCGGCTCGACCCACACGCTGGGCCGGGCGTGGTACCACGCCTCGAGGTCGTCGTAGTGCTTGAAGTCGCGGTCGCGCTGCAGGAGCCCGAAGCCGTGCGGACCATTGTCCATGAACGAAGAAATTCGCACTGACTTCGGGTTCACCAGCGGCCGCCAGATCCACTCGCCCGCGCCGGTTTCCATCAGCAATCCGTCGGAGTCGTGCACCTCGGGGCGATAGTCGTTCTGCGACCAGCCGCTGTTTTCACCGTGGGCAAACATGCTCGTCAGCGGGGCAAGTCCGAACACGGCGGGATTCTTGCGGCAATACACGGCGGCCTTCACCGCGATGACCGTTGCGGCCCCCGGAACGATCGTGAAACGGTACGCGCCTGCGACGCTCGGACTATTCAGCAGCGCGTAGACCACGAGTTGACGCGCGCCGGGCGCCGGGCGTTCGACCCAGAATTCGTCGAACGAGGGAAATTCCTCGCCGCCGGGTTCGGCGGTGTTCAGCGCCAGACCGCGCGCGGACATGCCGTAGTGCATGCCGGCGCCTAGCGCGCGGAAATAGGAGGCGCCCTGAAAAACCGCAAGTTCGTCGAAATAGTCGGGACGATTGAGTGCGTAGTGGATGCGAAATCCCGCGAAGCCCATGTCGGCCGGCACATGCCCGTCCAGGCGGTTGTGCCCATAGTCGAACAAGCGCGGAGAAAATTCGATCAACTGCTCGCCCTTGTCGGTCAGCTCGTGGATCTGCACCGGCTTGTTGTAGAGCCATCCCGGATGAAAGAACTGCAGCTGGAACGGCAGCTTCGCATCGCGCCACCACGCGCGCATCGGATCGAAGCGGATGTCGCGGTACTGGTCGTAATCGTATTTCATCAACCAGCCCGGGATGTGGTGCTTCGGCTCCTTGTAGGGCTGCGCCGCCAGTTCCTTGGCCCGGAACTGGAGGACTTCGAAATCGAAGGGACCCGTGGCCGCGCGAGCGGCGACCAGGGCGAACAGGACAAATCCGAGGAGGACGAGGCGTTTCATCCGAGATAATAGTTTCTCTGCTTTGGAGAGATGGGGAGCCCGGCACGTTCCATGACTTGCAACAAATCCTCCCAAATCATGCGTTTTGAGCGATTGGTCGGGTTGCGGAGAATGTAGGACGGATGATAGGTCACCATCAAGGGAACGCCGCCAAAAGCGTGCCAGCGACTCCGAATTTCGCCCAGGGTCTTGAAGGTGCCCGCCCCCAGCAGGCCGCCCGAGGCGGTGGCGCCGAGCGCGACAATCAGTTTGGGCTGCACGATTTCCAACTGTGCCCGCAGATATGGCAGGCAATAGGCCATCTCCTCGGGGGTCGGCGGCCGGTTGCCGTACTGCACACCGCTCGGGGCCGGCATTTCCGGGCGCCAGTTCATGATGTTGCCGATGTAGACCTCCTCGCGCTTCAGGCCCATTCCGGCGATCATCTTGGTGAGGAGTTGTCCGGCGGGGCCGACAAACGGTTCGCCCTGCACCTCCTCTTCGGCTCCCGGCGCCTCTCCGCAGAAGAAAATCGAGGCCTCCAGGCTTCCCACCCCCAACACGACCTTTTTTCCGGGTCGGACATGCGCGCGACAAACGGGATCGTTCATCACTTGTTCCTTCAGCGCATTCCAGCGCGTGGATTTGTCGCCGCCAGGAAGTTTCACGACCGGCGGCGTGGATGGCACCGCCGCCGTGTTGTCTGAGGCTGCGGCCACCCAACGGGCCGGCTTCGATGCGGCGCCCGGCATGGCAGTCGAGGGCGGACTCCCGGGGTTCATTGGGACCGCGTCGGCCGCCGGATTCGTCGTCGATGCCGGCTCCGGCGTCGCGACCGCCGCAGCCACCGCCGTTCGCAGGGCGGCGAGGCTCTCCTCCGAGACCGCCACCGTGCGCCGCCCCTCCGCCTTCAGGCGTCGCAGCTCGTCGTTGAGGGCCAGCAGTTGATCGCGCACGTTCATCGCGTCGGGACAGGACGGACCAGCATCAGCTTTTCGACGTATTTGGCGAGCAGATCGCACTCGATGTTGATGCCCGCGCCCTTCGTCTTTTCCCGGAGATTGGTGACCGACATCGTGTGGGGAATCAGCCACACGGAAAACCGGTCCTCCCCCACCTCGGCCACGGTGAGCGAAATGCCGTCCACCGCCACGCTGCCTTTCGGAACGAGGAAACGGGTCAGCTCGGCCGGAATTCTCACCTGCAGATAATAGTCCTGTCCGCGCGGCTCCAGGGCTTCGACGGTCCCGAGCGCGTCGATGTGCCCGGAAACGAAATGGCCGCCCAGGCGCGTATCCGCGCGCAGGCTACGCTCGAGGTTCACCGCGGCCCCGACGTGCAGCTCGCCGAAATTCGTGAGGCGGCGCGTTTCGGCCAGCACATCGAACCAAAGATGTCCGGCCTCGTGACGGACCACGGTGAGACAACAGCCGTTGACCGCCACGCTGTCGCCCGTCGCCACGTCGGCGGACACCCGCGGCGCGAGCAACTGCAATGACCACGCCTCCTTCGCCTGCGCGAAAGAGACGACTTTGCCGACGTCCTCGACGATTCCGGTGAACATGTCAGTTGAGCTTGAGCCGCAGCACCTGTGTCTCGCCCCCGCGGCTGGCGAGCAACACGATTTCCGCGCGGGACTTGTCGGCCTCGGCCGCCGCCAGCTTCGCGACCGCCTCGGCGTAGGTCTTCACCGGCGCTCCGTCGATCTCTCGCACCCAGTCATCGCCACGCAATCCCGCGACCGCGGCCGGTCCGTTTGGTTTCACGTAGTTGACCACCACCCCCTCCTCTTCGGAAATCTTCGCCCGGTTGAGAATGCGGTCGACCATGAGAAACTCGCGCACCGTGAAGCCGAGGCGGTCGAAATAACGCCGCTCCGATTCGCGCACCATGCGCGGCTCGTCGCCGAGCGTCACCTTGATCTCCTTGCGGTCCGATCCCCGCAAGATCGTCAGGTCCACGACGGTGCCCGGACTCCGTCGCAGCATTTCCTGGCCGAAATAAAGCGCCACGACCCGGTCGGGCTTCAGGTGCGGCAGGGGCTGGCCGTCGAGCGCGATCACGATGTCGCCGTCCTGCAAGCCGGCCTGGGCGGCCGGACTGCCCTCGACGAGATCGCTCAGCACGAGGGCGGATTGCTTGCCCAGCTTCAAAACCTTGGCGACCTCGGGGTCGACCGGCTGCACGCCGGAAACGCCGAACCAGGAAATCGGACGCCCCGACGGCTGGTGCGGCAGGCGCTTGAATCCTTCGGTGACTTCCGGAGCGAGTTCGATAACGCTGCTTTCCTCGACGTTCACCAGCAGGATCGGCGTGCCGTTCTGGCCGCGCGAAAACAGGAGATAATTTTGCCCGAATGAATTCTGGGCGATGCCCACGAATTCACCCTTGCGATTGAAAACCGGCAGGCCCGGACCGGCGACGTCCTCGGCCGTGATGGCGGTGAGATTCGGGAGACGCGAGATGATCGCGATGCGCGAGCTAAGCACGTAGGGTGTGAAATCCTCGTCCTTGTTGCGCAATCCAATGCCCCACACCTCGTCGTCGAGTTGCGCCGCCGAGCCGGCCGGCGCGAGAAAATGCGTGATCGGGACCAGCGAGCCGCGCAGACCTTCGCCCACCTTCACGAAGTGATTGCCCGTGTAGGCATCGAAACCGAGATAAGTCGCCGCCTCGCCATCGCCCCCGCCCGCCGGATAGGCCTTGAAGTCGAGAATCTGGTCGAGCCCGACGGTTGGAGGAATCGCGCTGCCGGGAATCATCACGTCGCCCTGGTCGTCCACGACGGTTCCCAGCACCGAGACGGGACGGCGTTCGCTTTCGGTCTGCACGACAAACTCGATGGCGACCACCGACGCCAGCCGTTCCTTGAGCAAGGTCGGCACGTCGGCCGCACGGGCGGCCAGAGTCAGCACAAGTCCGAGCACCGCCAACGTGGCGCGAGCTCGAGAGCGGTTTCGGGGCAGGACGAGTCCGTTGGTTGAGTTTGAATGATGCATGCGGCCCATGAAGTGACACCAGAAGATCATGAATGACGCGGAATACTGTCAGGCCTGCCGGAAGGCGAACCCTCGGTTGACGCTGGCCGCGCCAGGGGTGCCGGGCAGAAGGTCTCGCGACTCCCGGCTCTCGGCTCTGGGCTTCAAGGATCCGGCAAAAATCATGACCCGTCCCATTTGTCTACGGCTTGAACACATAGAGGGCAACCCGTCGATTGCGCTGGGCTTCCACCAGAACCGGCCCCGGCTTCGCCGTGTATTCGCGGTAGACCTCCTTCAGACGCCCAAGGTCGAGAATCGGTTCCCCGGAAACCTTGGTGATGATGTCCCCCGGCGCCACCCCGGCCTGGGCGGCGGGGAACCCCGGGCGCACTCCGATCACCTCCACACCGGTGTCATCGGCCAGTTGCGCCTGCCGGGCGGCCACTCGGGTAACCTTGCGCACGCTGAGTCCCCAGCGTTCAAAAGCGCTCTCCTCGCCCACGTGGCTCTCGAGTTTCTCCGTCACGAGGTCAAGCGTCATCGGTTGCCCGGCGCGCCGCACGTCGAGATGCACCTGCGATCCCACCGGGAGGCTCGCAATGCGGTCGAGGATGGCGGGCAACTGCTCCGGGAAGCGACCGTCGAGCTTGGCGCCATTCATCGCCAGGACCACGTCGAGTGGCCGCAGGCCGGCGCGGGCTGCCGGGGAGCCGACGTCCACGCCGTTGACGAGCATGCCGGTGTTGGCGGCGAGCGAGTAGAAATTCTCCATGTCGCGCATGGCCACCGGCACGATCCCGAGATAACTGCGCACGATCCTGCCTTCGCGCACGAGGCGCGCGGCAACCTCGCGCGCGACGCTCGACGGTACCGCGAAGCCGAGGTTTTCCGCCCCGATGTACGCGCGCGAGTTGATTCCGACCACGCTCCCGTCTTCGGTCACGAGCGGCCCGCCGCTGTTGCCCGGATTGATCGCGGCATCGGTCTGCAACCACGTGTTGAAATCGCCAGTTTCGTACCCATCCACGCCTTCCGGATCGCTGAACGGCCGGTTGTTGTTGGAAATAATGCCGCGCGTCACGGTGCGGGCGAGTCCGTAGGGTGTGCCCACCGCATAAACCGTTTCCCCGGGGTAGAGTTTGGTGGAGTCGCCGAATTGCGCCGCCGTGAAGCCCAGGTGCCGACGCTTCACCTCCGCGAGGTTCAGCCGAACCACCGCCAGATCGGTCCAGTGGTCCCAGCCGACCAGCTTCGCGTCAACCTGCTCGAGATCCGCCAGCGTGACGAGCACCTCGGCCGCGCGCGGGCTCACGACGTGGGCATTGGTGACGATCAGGCCGTCGGCCGAGATGATCACCCCCGATCCGGTGCCGCGCACGGGATGCATCGTGCCCTCCTCGAAGCTCGTTTCGCTGACGTCGATTCTTACCACGGCGTCGAGCAACCGGTTGAAATCGCGGTTCATGCCGGCCTGGACGGGCAGGCTCGCCGCCAGAGCCAGCGCGACCAAGCCGGCGATCCGGAGGGTTATTGACGGTGCCGGGGATAGTCGCAAAGTGGCTGGTTTCACGTAATGGCTGCTACTAATTGCAAAGAATACGAATTCCTCAAGATCGAGCCACACTGGCAAAAGATCTGGGAGGAAACCAAGGCGTTTCGGGCCGCCGAAGGCACCGACCGCCCCAAGTACTACGTGCTGGACATGTTTCCGTATCCTTCCGGCGCGGGGCTGCATATCGGCCATCCCGAGGGTTACACCGCCACCGACATCCTGGCCCGCTACAAGAGGACGAAGGGGTTCAATGTCCTTCACCCCATCGGTTGGGACGCCTTTGGTCTCCCGGCGGAGCAGCATGCGGTCAAAACCGGCACCCATCCGGCAACCAACACCCAGAACAACATCCGGAATTTCCGCCAGCAGATCAAATCCTTGGGATTTTCCTATGACTGGGATCGCGAGATCGATACCACCGACCCGAAGTATTTCCGGTGGACGCAATGGATATTTCTCCAGCTCTTCCGGAAAGGCCTCGCCTATGTTGACGAGCGCCCGGTCTGGTGGTGTCCGGAATTGCGGACCGTCCTCGCCAACGAAGAGGTGATCGACGGCAAGTCGGAGGTCGGCAACTTCCCCGTCGAACGCCGCAATCTCCGCCAGTGGGTGCTGCGCATTACGGCGTATGCGGACAAGTTGCTCGAAGGGCTCCATCACGTCGACTGGCCCGACTCCACCAAACGCATGCAGGAGGCGTGGATCGGACGCAGCGAGGGCGCCGAGGTGCTTTTCGCCCTCGAGAATTCTGCGCTGGGTGAACTGAAAATTTTCACGACGCGTCCCGACACGCTTTTCGGCTGCACGTACATGGTGCTCGCGCCGGAGCATCCGCTCGTCGCGAAACTCACCACGCCGGACCGTCGCAGCGAGGTTGAGGCCTATGTGAAAGCCACCTCGGCCAAGAGCGATGTCGATCGCATGGCCGATTCCGCGAAACAGAAAACCGGCGCGTTCACCGGCAGCTTCGCGCTCAATCCGGTCAATGGCGCCAAGGTTCCAATCTGGATCGCCGACTATGTTCTCATGGGCTACGGCACGGGCGCGATCATGGCGGTGCCCGGCCAGGATCAACGCGACTGGGATTTCGCGAAGCAGTATTCGCTGCCAATCATCCGCACCGTACAGCCGCCCGCGGATTTCGCCGGTGAGGCGTTTGTCGAAGATGGTCCCGCCATCAACAGCTCGGGTCCGTCGCTTTCGCTCGATGGTTTGAAAATCGACGCCGCGAAGGCGAAGATCATTTCCTGGCTCGAAGCGCAAAAACGCGGCAGCCGCCGGGTAAATTACAAACTCCGCGACTGGCTGTTCTCGCGTCAGCGCTACTGGGGCGAGCCGTTCCCCATCGTCTGGGTGTCGGAGAGCGACTACGCGAAGGCGGCGCAGTCCCGCCGCGATCTGCCAGAACAGCCGGTGACCTATTTGGAAAGCGGCATCCGCTATTTTGCGATCTCGCTGCCCGACGCGGCTCTTCCGCTGCCATTGCCGCCGGTTCAGTCCTACCTGCCGAGCGGAACCGGCGAAAGCCCGCTGGCCAATGAAAAGGCGTGGCTCGAAATCTGGTTCGATTTCTCAACCGGGGCCGCGATTCCGGCCACTGACCCGAAACCCGCGGGCGATGGCTGGGTGCGCGGCCGTCGCGAGACCAACACCATGCCGCAATGGGCGGGCTCGTGCTGGTACTACCTTCGCTATCTCGATCCCCGCAACGACCACGCCATCGCGTCACCCGCCGCGATGAAGTATTGGGACGTGCCCGACCTGTATGTCGGCGGAGCCGAGCATGCCGTCCTCCATCTCCTGTACGCCCGCTTCTGGCACAAGGTACTCTTCGATCTCGGCGTCGTTCCGCAAAGCGAGCCATTCCGCCGTCTTTTCCACCAGGGCATCATCCTCGGCGAGGATGGACAAAAAATGTCCAAGTCGCGCGGCAACGTCGTCAATCCCGACGATCTGATTCGCGAGTTCGGCGCGGACTCGGTTCGCCTCTATCTCATGTTCCTCGGGCCGCTCGAGGCGATGAAACCCTGGAATCCGAAAGGCATCGAGGGCGTGCACCGGTTTCTCCGCAAGATCTGGCGCGAGTGCCTCGACGAGGAGGGCAACGTCAATTCCCGGGTTTCCGACTCGGGCTCGCTTTCGGCCGACACGGATCGGCTCCTGCACGAAACGATCAAGAAGGTCGGCGATGACATCGAAGGACTTCGCTTCAACACAGCGATCTCGCAGATGATGATTCTGGTGAATGCGCTGCAGAAGGAGCCGGTGCTCCCGCGCGCGGCCATCCGGTCGTTGCTCCAACTTGTGGCGCCATTCGCCCCTCATCTCGGCGAGGAATTGTGGAGCCGCTTGGGCGAAAAAGGCTCGGTCGCCGCCGCACCGTGGCCAACTTTCGATCCGGCCAAACTCGTCGCCTCGACGATCACGATCGTTTTCCAGGTGAACGGCAAACATCGGGGCGAAGCCCAGGTGCCGGTCGGCGTCACCGAAGCGGACCTGGTCAAGCTGGCGCAGGAACATCCCAAGGTCGCACCCCACCTCGGCGGAAAACCGATCAAGCGTTCGATTTTCGTCAAAGGAAAGCTGATCAACCTGTTGGTCTGAAAGAGTCTACATCCGACGAGATTCTCCGGGAATAGACTTGTATTGGCTGAGTTGCGCTAATTAGCTGCCCCGCCAAGGAGATGGGCCATTGGTCCGCTTCATTTTCAATGTCTGCGACCTCTAAATTCCTGGCGTCAGCGATCGTCCTGTTCGCGGTATCCCAAGCACGGATGCCGGCGCAGGAGGCGCCTGCCTCGAAAGGTCCGATCAGCAAACTTTATCTGTCCGAGACGAAGGGCTCCGGACGAATTGAAAACAATGGGCAGGTGTATGAACCGCGTCAGGGCGCCGCATTCTCCGCTCGCGGCACGGTGATGGTGACCGACAAGGACTCGCATCAGGCTTACGTGATGTCGTCGGGCACCGGACTTTACCTCGACGCGAATACGCAGGTGCAGGTGAACCAGTTTGACCAGGATCGTTTCGTGGCGACTCCGAACACGGATCAGGAGCCGTCGGTTTCGCACACGCTCATCACCATCGATCACGGGACGGTGGCCACCTGCACGGGCCAGATGATGTCCGGCACGACGCTGGTGTACTCGACGCCGCTCGCCAATGTGAACGTACGCGGTCGCCGGGTCGTGATCAACGTCACCGCCAACGCCACCACCATTTCCGCCCTCGAAGGAAACGTTACGATTCGCACCGGAACCAGCCAGGGATCGAGCGTAACGCTGCAACCGGGCGAAAAGGTTGTGATCACACCGGTTCCGGGTGGAGATCCGCAAACCGTCGTCAGCCCCCTGGATCACGACGCCACCGGTTCGCTCGAAACGTTGCTCAGCGTCGCGTGCCAGGCGCGCAAAACCGTGGCCTTCGACGTGGCCAATGAAGGCGCCGGCGCAGGTGAGGTGGTCGCCCACCCGACGGTCGCCGCCAACCCGCCCACCGGCCTCACGGTCAGCCCGGATCGCCTGAATTCCGGTCAGTAAAATCCTTCGTGGCCACCCTTTCGCAGCTCAAAGTCTCGCGCCTGCTCCTTCTCGCTCTGCTGTTCGCGCAGCAGAGCGTTTTTGCTTTGCTGAACATCGATGGCGAGCGGAACCAGGTTTTCGTGTTCGGCAGCGCCAGCCTCACCTATGACTCAAACCTGCTGGCGCAGCGGGACGGCGAATCGGACGTCGGCGAAAATTTTGCCCTCGGGGCCGAATGGCACCGGCGGGCGGGCATCATCGCGGTCGATGCCACGAGTTCGATCACCGCCTACCGCTTCAACCAGCACAGTGCACTGGACGCGGTGGATCCGAACCTGGTCGTCCTCTTCAGCAAGACCAGCGGCCGCCTGACGGGATCGCTCAGCCTTTCGGCCTATCGCACGCAACAGGCGGACAGCGCGGTCAATCTCCGCACCTCGAGCTGGAATTTTCCGGTCGAGCTGAGCCTGCGTTATCCAATCAACGAGAAGTTCTACGCCACCTCGGACTCGGCAGCCCAGAACCGCCAGTTTGAGGATCGAAACGCCGGACTGCAGAACTACCTCGATTTCGCCGAGGGCCTGGATGGGTATTACGTCTACAATTCGAAGATCGATGCGCTGGCCGGCTATCGCGTGCGTTTCGGCCGGACGGATGTCGACCGCACGATCGACCATGATTTTCACGTGGGTGTCACCGGCCAGATCTTTCCCAAGGTGACGGGAGTGATCCATGTGGGTATCCAGCGCCGCGAAATCCGCGGAACGGGACTGGGGTTCAACGAAACCAGTGCCTCCGCGCAGCTGACCTGGACCGCCACCCGCAAGCTGACCGTCGTCGGACTCGTCGGCCGCGATTTCAACACGACGGCAACGTCGGCGTCGGTCGACTCGCTGTCGACCTCGCTCTCCGCCGACTACGGCCTCAACCGTCGTTTTCAGTTCGGCGCCGGGATCTCGGGCGGACGCAACCGTTTTCTCGACGAGACCGTGGCCGGCCGGGTCGACGACTTTTTCTCGTGGTACGTGGAAGGAACGTATAACGTGAACGAACATTTCAAGGTCGTCAGCCGTTACACCTACTTCGACAACCAATCCGACGAATTTCTCGCGGAGTTCGACCGCAACCAGTTTTCCATCACTTTGAGCGGACGCTACTGAACATGAAATCCCCGCGCCTGCTTTCCGTTCTGTTGCTCGCGATCCTTGGCCTTCCGGCCTTCGCCGCGGCCGATGGCGTTCCGGCGAAAAAAAGCTACGCGCACAAGCTCCAGCTGGCGGATCGCATTCGCATCGCGGTTTATCAGGAGGACGACCTGACGACCCTGGCTCGCGTCGATTCTCACGGCCAGGTCGCGCTCCCTCTCGTGGGCGCGGTGTCGGTGGGCGGCATGACCGTGACCGAAGCCCAGGACGCCATCCAGAAGGCCTACCGCGACGGACGGTTTTTGCGCAATCCCCAGGTCACGATCAATGTCGAGGAATACGCGCCGTCCGAAGTTTCGATCCAGGGCCAGATTCGCAATCCCGGGCGCTACACGCTGCCGATCGAGTCGACCTATACGGTGGTCGAACTCGTCACCAAGGCCGGCGGACTCACCGACATCGGCAAGGGTTCCGCGGTCACGGTCACCCGGATCCTGCCGGACGGCAGCAAGAAGGTTTTCACCGTCAACGTCGACGCGGTCATCAAGGGCAAGAAAGGCCAGGGCAATGCCGAGGACAATACGCTGTTGCTTGAACCGGGCGACATCGTCTACGTCCCCGAGAGCCTGATCTGATCGAGATGTCGCCCCCCTCACCTCCGCCTCCGAAGTCCTCGGGCTCCCTGCACGGCAACGAGGAACCGGCGTCGGAACGGCGGACGCTGCGGGACTACATCATCATCCTGCGCGAGCGCCTGTGGATCGCGCTCCCGGTCGCGCTGCTCGTGGCGGTGGGCGTGGGCTATTATCAGGCCCAGCAGACGCCGCTCTACAGCGCCACGGCCACGATGCTTTTCGAGCATCCCGAGCGCGTTGTTCTCAACGAGCAGGTCGTGGACCCCTCGGTGCGCTCGGAGATCGATCTCAACAACTACATCACCGACCTGCGCAGCAATCGGCTCCATGCGCTGGTCGCCCAGGCGTTGAAGCCCGACGAAGTGCAGGCCCTGCAGCGTCCCTATCTGAAAGGCGCGCCGGCCGGGACCGTGCCGCCGCCACCCGGCGCGCTGTTTGGGATCCCCGACGTCGGCAACGTCCGCAACAGCTCGATTCTTACGATTTCGGTCTCCAATCGCGACCCCGACGGCGCCGCGATCATCGCCAACAAGTATGTGGAAGTCTTCATGGAGTTTCTCATCCAGGGCGTGGGCGGGAAGAACGAGTTCGCCGTCGAATACCTCAAGAACCGGGCGGAGGAGCTGCGCGTCGAGTCCGAGAAATCCGAGCAGAAGCTCCAGCAGTACAAACGCGATCACAACCTCGTCTCCCTGTCCGCCAGCGTCGACATCGTGGCGGACCGCCTCAAGACGATCAACGGCGCCCTCACGTCCGTCCGCCTCGAGCGCCTCAATCTCGACGTGCTGTTGAAGCAGATCGAGAAATTCCAGGCCGACCACGGCAATCTGCTCGAGATTTCCTACATCGCCAATTACGGCAACGTGCCGGCACTCAAGGCGCAGCTGGCCGACCTCACCAAGCAGCAGTCGATCGACAGCGAGCGCTATCTCGAGCGTCATCCGAAGATGATCGATCTCGCCAACTCCATCGACGTGGTGAACCAGCAGATCGCGAAGAACGTCGACCAGGCCATCGCCGACCTCCGCGCCCAGTTCGCCAAGGTCACGTCGTCCGAGCAGTCCTATGAGCGCGAGTATCGCGAGGCCGAAAAGGCACAGCTCTCTCTCGGCGACCTGTCGGTTGAGTTCAAGAGCCTCGAGAACCAGGCATCCGTCGCGAAGAGCAACTACATCCAGATCCTCGACCGGCTGAACCAGACGACCACTTCGAAAAACCTGGAGAACATTCCGCTCAAGCTCATCGACAAGGCCGTCCGCCCGGGTGGACCCTACACGCCGAACATCGGCAACATCGTCAAGACCTGCGTCGGCCTCGGCGTTGTCGTGTTCTGCGGCATCGCGATCGGCATGAGTTTCCTCGACGACCGCGTGAAAAGCGCGTGGGACGTCGAGAGCTTCATCGGCGCCCATCTGCTCGGCATTGTGCCGGACCTTTCCGGTGTGCCGGACGCGGAGAAGGCGACCCTCGTCACCACGAACCAGACGACGCCCGGATCGGAGGCGTTCCTCAGCATCTACAGCTCGATCAAGATCCAGTCGAAGCTCGATTTCCCCAAGAGCATTCTCGTCACGAGCACGATTCCCGGCGAGGGAAAGACGATGATCAGCAGCAATATTGCGAATTCCTTCGCCTGCCATGGCAAGAAGGTGCTGCTCATCGATTGCGATCTTCGCCGGCCGATGCTCCATCGCTCGTTCAATCTCGGCAATGACGCGGGCCTCATTGCGTGGTATGAGGCGGGCGCGAAGGTTCCCGCGGACCCGCTGGCGGAGGCATCGTTGGGAATTGTGCGCGTGGCGGAGAATCTTTTTCTGCTCCGTTCGGGCGGCCGCTCGAAGACGCCCACGGAACTGCTCGAGAACCCGGTCTTCGGCCAGTTTCTCGATGCGATGAAACGTCATTTCGATCTGGTCGTCGTGGACTCACCGCCGATGGGCGCGGTGACGGATTCCCTCCTGATCGCGGAGCGAATCGACGAGATCATCTACGTCTGCCGGTTCAATCGCGCCTACCGGAAGCACATTCGGCTCTACATCAAAGGACTCACGGCCAGCAAAGGCGAGCTCCTCGGAGTCGTCCTCAACGGTCTTTCGCCGCGCCGGATCCAGTACTACAGCAACTACCGGTACTACCGGAGCTACAAGAAATATTACGGCGCCCAGTCGTGACGAAGGCCGGCCGGCGCGGACAACTTCCGTCTTCAGTCCGCCGGTCCGTTCTGCATCCTCCCCCGCCATGCTTTCCGCGTTCCTGCCCGCCGGCTTCGCCCCTGATCGACCGGTGGCGTTGATCGCCGGACGCGGGCGCTACCCGGCCCTTACCGCCGAGTGCATCCGTCGCGCGCGCGTTCCGCTCCGATTGATCGCGATCGAGGACGAAGCGTCGCCGGAATTGATCGCGTCCTTTCCCGAAGCCGACCGTACGGTGCTCAACGTGGGCCAGATCGGCAAATTGCTCTCCGCCCTTAAGGATTTTGGCGCCGGCAGCGCAATCATGGCCGGTCAGGTGAAGCCGAAGAAACTGTTCCACGGCCTCACCCCCGATCTCAAGGCGGCGCAGATCCTGTTTCGACTGAAGCGCCGCAACGCGGAGACGATCTTCGGCGCCATCGCGGAGGAAATCACGGCCCTCGGCGTAACCTTGCTCGACGCCCGCGCCTTTCTCGACGACCAACTCGCTTCCGCCGGACCGATGACTGCAGGGAAATTTCCCATCGAGGCCGAATATCTCGAACACGGGATTCAGATTGCCCGCGAAATGGCCCGGCTCGACGTGGGTCAGGGTTGCGTCGTGCGCAAGGGCACCGTGATCGCCGTCGAGGCTTTCGAAGGCACCGATGAAATGCTCCGTCGCGCCGGCGGTTTCAAGACCGACGAGGCTCTGTTCGTGAAGGCCGTGAAACCGAAACAGGATTTTCGCTTCGATGTTCCGGTATTCGGACTGCAGACGCTCCAGGTCATGCATGAAGCGGGCTTGACGGCTTCCGCGCTCGAAGCCAAAGGCGTCATCATGGTCGACAAGCCGGCCGTGCTCACCCAGGCGGGCGCGTGGAAGATCGCGCTGACAGGATTTTGAGCAAATCGTATATTCGGTGGGGCGCGACCGCCGGGCGCGCCGCCATATCACGAGCACGGCGGAGAAGTTGACCCGGGGTGAACAACGCGTTGGCGACAATGCGTTCCACCTGGTAGGGGCGGATGTCCTCATCCGCCTTCTTCTAGTTATCGCGGCATAAAGCCGCTCCCACAGATCGATCCATTCAACGAACCTCCGCGACACTTGCACTTTGCCGGGCCGCAGCCAGATTGGCGCCATGCCCGATATCGTCGAAGTCGCCATCAAGGGACTCATGCCCACCGCCAACGGCTGCGCCGTTTTTCTGGGCAACGACGAAAAGACCTTCGTCATTTACGTCGATCCGAGCGTCGGCAGCGCCATTTCGATGACCCTCAATGGCGTCAAGAAGGAGCGCCCCCTGACCCACGACCTGATCGGGCACATTTTCCTCGGCTTCGGCGTCAGCCTGGAGCGCATCGTCATCAACGACGTCAACGATGGCACCTATTTTGCACGCGTCATCCTGCACATGCAGAACGAGCTCGGCCGAAAAATCCTCGAACTCGATGCCCGGCCGAGCGACTCGATCGTTCTCGCCCTGCAGCAGAAGCGCCCGATTTTCGTGGCCCGCCGGGTTTTTGACGTGGTCGAGGACATGACTGAAATCCTCGATCGCGTCCTCAAGCAGCAGAAGGAAGAGCAGGCCGGCGAGGAGGAGGCGTGACCGCTCCGGCGGTTCCGTTGCGTCCGCTGCCGGACGCCATCCTGCCGGGCACGCCCCTCACGGCGCTCGCGCCGATGCAGGACGTCACCGATCACGCGTTTTTCCACGTGATGGCGCACTACGGCGCGCCCGACTATTTCTTCACGGAGTTCTTCCGCGTCCACGGTCAGTCACGACCCGAGAAACACATCCTGCACTCGATCGACGCCAACGAAACCGGCCGCCCGATCTTCGCGCAGTTGATCGGCGAGCATGTGCCGGACATGATCCGCACCGCGCGCGAACTGCTGCGTCATCCGGTGGCTGGCATCGACCTGAACATGGGCTGCCCCGCCCCGAAAATCTACAAGAAGAACGTCGGCGGCGGACTCCTCCGCGATCCGGCCAAGATCGACGAGCTCCTCGGCGCGCTCCGGAACGAAATCGCGGGTCGTTTCACGGTCAAGATGCGCATCGGTTTCGATTCAACCGAACATTTCGCCGCGGTCCTCGATCTGATCAATCGCCACGACGTCGACCTGCTGAGCGTGCATGGGCGCACGGTCAAGGAGATGTACCGGAGCGACGTGCACTATGATTTCATCGGGCAGGCGGCCCGCACGGTTCGCTGCCCGGTCCTGGCCAATGGCAACGTGACTTCCGCCGCGCGCGCGACCGACATCCTGCGTGAAACGGGCGCGACGGGCGTCATGATCGGCCGCCACGCCATCCGCAATCCGTGGATTTTCCGGCAGGTGCGCGAACTCTCGTCCGGTTGCACCCCGTTCGCGCCGACGCTCGCGGATGCCCGCAGTTACATCGAGCATCTCTATCGTGCCACCACCGCTCCCGGTGTCCCCGAAGCCGCGCACGTGGCCAAGATGAAGAAGTATCTCAATTTTGTCGGCCAGAGCGTCGACGCCCAGGGCGCGTTTCTCCACGACATGCGCCGGGCAATGACCGAGCGGGATCTTTTCGCAGTCTGCGACCGCCACCTGCTGACCGATCCCGCCACGCCGTTCGCCGACGAACCCTACGCGGGCGTCATCGCGCGCCCGAATTGCGAAACTCCCATCGAGAGCTGTTCGCTGGATACGGTCACCAGCTGAGCGCTTAAGACCAAAAGGTAGGGCGGGACCGCTGGGCCCGCCGTCTTTCAAGGTGGCGCAACCGACACCTTCATCGGTTTGTGGGCGGATCGCAAATCCGGCCGCACCGTAAGCATGTTCAACGAATCCTCTTGGCCTGAACGCAAGTCTCGGCGGGCCCAGCGGTCCCGCCCTACCCGGTTTCAACCTCAGCCGCGCAACTAACCGGACCACTTTTGCGCTTTTTTTGCGGCCACCAGTCAAGCCACCGACTGCAGCTCGATCAGATTGCCTTCGGGATCCCGCACGTAGACCCAGGTGATCCGCTTGTCGCCGGCGCGCGTCGTCACGATGGCGCCATGCTCCGATCCACCGGCCGCAAACACCGCCGCCTGCGCCGCGGCCACGTCGGGCACGCCAAAGGCCACGTGGCCGAAGCCCGTGCGATTGGGCATACCCGGCGCCACGACGTCGTTCAGATTGTAGCTGAAGATTTCCAGCGTCGGGCCGTTTTCGCCACCACCCGGCAACCGCAGGTGCACGCCCCGCAAATGGGCGTCCTCGATGCCCGTGCCCCGATCCATCTCCGGACCGGACAGATCTCGTTCCGGCGGCACGCGCACGCACCCGAAAACCGTTTCGTAGAACTCCGCCAGTCGCCGCCAGTCTGCGGCGATCAGGTTCACATGACGAAACTGTGCCGGGAGCGCCACGTCTATTCCAGGCCGAGCGCCTTCCGGCCGGCTTCCGAGATCATTTGTGGGGTCCATTGCGGGTCCCAGACGATGTGCACCTTCGCCGAGGAAACCTCGGGCAGGGCCGCGATCTTCTTGCGCGCATCCTCCGCGATGACCGGCCCCATGCCACAGCCCGGCGCCGTCAGCGTCATCTTCACGTCCACCGCCCGTCCGCCCTCGGGCATCGCTTCCACGGCGAGATCGTAGACGAGGCCGAGGTCCACAATGTTGACGGGAATCTCCGGATCGAAACAGGTCTTCAAGGTGTCCCAGACGAGCGCCTCGCTGAACTGTCCACCCACCGCCGCCGCCTTTTCCGCCGGTGCCGAGTAGCCCTCGATCGCCCCGGCCTCCTCCTGGGCGATGCGAAAGAGCCCGTGATCCGTGCGCACCGTGACATTTCCGCCGAGCGTCTGCGTGATCAACACGCTGGCGCCGGCCGGCAAAATCACCTTCGTGCCGGCCGGAATGGTGGTGGCCGTGCAATCGCGCGAAAGTTTCAGATCCTGCATCATTCCGCCATATTAGGCCGGATTCCTGCCGTCGAAAGACATTTTTGCCGGCCGCCTTCCGACTGGGCAGCTGACCAGGATGATCACGGACGGAACGCCCCGTTCGCAGGGCGGAACTCCGGCACCGGCACGGAGGGAAGGTTCGACCAACGCGATCTCGCATCGCCTCGTTCTCTCAACCCTCAACTCTCAACCTTCAACAACCCTGAATTTGCCTACGGCAACCCCTGCTCCAAAGGCAGCCGGGCATAGATGTTTTGCGGATCGTTGAAATGGGTCAGACTCTTCCAACCCGCCGCCAGCTGCTGCACCAGCGTGCTCACCGCGTTCGTCGAGCTGTAGTCGTGATGACGTCCGTCGAGCGCCTCCGAAAGAACCTCCGCGAACAGCCGCTTGCGGGGCACCTCGATCACGTGGACGTCGTCGCCGAGATGAACCTTTCCCACCGCATATTTCAACGCGGCATCGAGGCCGCCGATCTCATCCACGAGCCCCAGCTTCTTGGCCTCAACACCGGACCAGACCCGGCCCTGGGCAATTTCCTGCACCGCGGCCTGGTCAAGCTTGCGCGAGTCCGCCACCTTGGCGATGAACTGTCCGTAGACCCAGTCGACCAGGCGCTGGAAGATCGCGAGTTCCTCCTCTGACTTCGGGCGGGTGATCGTTTCCAGATCGGCAAACTTGCCGGTCTTCACCAGGTCGAAACTGAGTCCGAGCTTGTCGTTCGCGAGCTGCTGCACGTTCAGGAACATCCCGAAGACGCCGATGGAACCCGTGATGGTGGTGGGCTCCGCAAAAATCCGGTCGGAATAGGTCGAAATCCAATAGCCACCCGAGGCGGCGACCGTGCCCATCGAAACCACGACGGGTTTTTGCTTTTCCGTCAGCCGCAATTCGCGCTGGATCGCCTCGGACGCCGTGGCGCTGCCGCCCGGGCTGTTCACGCGCAGCACGATCGCCTTCACGCTGTCGTCCTCGCGCAGCTGCCGGATCTCGCGGGCGAGTTTGTCACCGTAAATCATGTTCTGGTCGTTGCCGGTGCCGTCGACGATCTCGCCCTCGGCATATACGATCGCCACCGAATTGTGTCCGGCGCCGAGCTCGACCTTGCCGGGCGAATGCCGGTGCGCGACGAGGCCGTCGCCCGACACCAGCTTCGCATAGTCCTTCACCGCGATCTGGCGGAAGGCCGCCTTCGCTCCGGTGACACCCGTGGCCTTTTTCAATTCATCGAGGATGACGTCGAGATAGACCGCGCGGTCGACGAGCTTGTTCTTCACCGCCTGGTCCGACTCGAGCACACCCTCCTTGTCCACCAGGGCCTGGAGCGAGCCGGCCGTCAGATGCCGGGATTGCTCGATCCCGGCGGTAACATCGGACCACAGGTCGCCGAGCAACTTTTCCGTCTGGGCGCGGCTCTCGGGGCTCATGTCCTTGCGGATGAAAGGTTCGACCGCGCTCTTGAATTTGCCGACCCGCGTGACCTGCACGCCGATGCCCAGCTTCTCAAACAAACCGGTATAGAACATCGGTTGCGAGGCCAGCCCGGGGATGTAGATGCCGCCGTAGGGATTGATCGAAATCTCGCTCGCACCGGACACCACATAGAAATCGCGCGTCGTGGCAAAATTCAGGTAGGCCTTGACCGGTTTCCCGGAGGCCTTGAAGGCATCGATGGCATCATGCAGTTCGCGCAACGCCGCGAAGCCCGAGCCGTAGCCGACCGGAGTCAGGTGGCCGTGCACGAACAGACCCGCAATGTCGGGGTCGGAAGCCGCAGCCTGGATGGCCCGGGTGACCGCCCGCAACTGCAGATTGTGCGGCCCGCCGCCATCGAAGGCCTCGGCGAAGTCATCCCAGCCCTCGATCTGGTCGGGCTTGTCCTGGAAATTCGCATTCAGGTCGACCACCAGGTAGGAGTTCTTGCTCACGCTGACCGTCTTCTCGCCCATCGCCGCGAAGGCCGCCAGGACGAGCATGGCCAGGAAGGCCCCGCCCATGCAGAAAACGAGCAGCGCGGCCAGGGTGGCAAAAAACGACGAGAAGAAATTCTTCATGCCCGCACGGTACCCGCGGCCCCAGCTCCGGCCAGCGAAAAACGGTCCGCGGCCGGCCGGCCGGGATGAACGGATCGCGGGGCGCGTCGGGCGGCGCCGTACCTTGCGGGTGACATCTCGGCGGCCCCGTGAACGCGACTAGACTTTTCCGGCGACGGCGGCTAGCGTTCGTTCCGGACCTCATGAGCGAGAAACAAGAACTACTCACCACGAGCCGCAAGGCGCTCACCATCAATCTCGACGGTTCTTATTACGGGACCATCGCCGAGATCGGCGCCGGCCAGGAGGTCGCCCGCGTGTTTTTCCAGGCGGGCAGCGCCTCGGGCGCCATCGCCAAGACCATGTCGGCCTACGACATGACCTTCAGCGACTCGATCTATGGCAAGGCGCCCCGGTACGTTTCGCGCGAGCGTTTGCAGACGATGCTGGGCCACGAGTACGATCTGCTCAAGGAGCGCCTGCAGGAGAAGCGCGGTGAGCGCACGCGCTTCTTCGTTTACGCCGACACGGTTGCCACCACGAGCGCCAAAAGCACCGCCACCGGACATGGCTGGCTCGGCGTCCGATTTCAGACGAAGCCGGGCGAGGATCCGAGCGACATCATCATTCACGTCCGGATGCTCGACAAGAAGAACGTCCTCCAGCAGGAGGCGCTCGGCATTGTCGGCACCAACCTGATCTACGGCGCATTCTACTGTCGCGACGAGCCGGAGCATTTCATCCAGTCGCTCGCCGACAACCTCGGCACCGATCGCATCGAGGTCGACATGCTGAAGTTCAGCGGCCCGGCATTCGCGAACGTCGACAACCGCCTCCTGTCGCTGCATCTCGTGAAGCACGGCCTGACCAACGCCGTGATGTTCGCGCCGACGGGTGATGTGCTCCAGCCTTCCGAGGTGATCTACAACCGCCCGGTCCTCGTGGAGCGCGGCAGTTTCCGGCCGGTGACCCATGTGAACGTCGACATGCTCAATTGCGCGACGGCGCAGTTTCTCCAGGAGCCGATGGTGAAGGACAAGGAGGTCGTGATCATCATGGAGATCACGATGAACAATCTGCTCGCCGACGGCTCGATCGACGCCGAGGACTTTCTCTCCCGCGTCGACATGCTCGGCCACATCGGGTTCACGGTCCTGATTTCGAACTATTCCGAGTTCTACCGCCTCGTGTCGTATTTCCGCCGCTACACGAAGGAAATGATCGGCGTCGCCATGGGCATTAACAACCTCCTCGAGATTTTCAACGAGAAGTATTACGAGAACCTCGAGGGCGGCATCCTCGAGTCGATGGGCCGCATGTTCCGCCACGCGGTAAAGCTCTACATCTACCCGATGCAGCAGTCCGCCTACGACGCCTATCTGAAGAGCGGCACTCCCGCCAACGCGCCGGCGGCCGTCAGCCACGCCTTCGCGGCGAACGTGCTCATCACCGCGCGCAATCTCCACGTCGCCGATCACCTGCGCAACCTCTACGCGCACCTGCTGGAGAACCACTACATCGACTGCCTGGCGGGCTTCAACGAGGACTACCTAAGCATCTTTTCCCGCGACGTCCTGCAACGCATCAAAAACGGCGATCCGACGTGGGAACGCCTGGTGCCCGCCAAGGTCGCCGAGGTCATCAAGCAGCGAAATCTGCTCGGTTACGGCAAGCGACCGGTCGCCGCCGCGTCGTGATGCTGCGTGCGATCCAGGATGGCCTCTGGATCGCCCCGGTGCCGTACCGCCTGTACGGTCTTCCGATCGGACGACAACTGGTCGTCGCTCGTTTGCCCGGCGGCGGTCTCTGGATCCACTCGCCCATTCCGGTCACGGCCGAATTGCGTGCCGAACTGGCCGCACTTGGACCCGTCCGGCACGTCGTCGCCCCGAGCGGACTGCACGATGAGTGTCTCGACACGTTTCAGGCCGAGTATCCCGATGCGACCTATCACGCCACGCCCGGCCTCGCGCAGCACCTGCCCAAGGTGAGATTCGACGCCACACTTTCCGACACACCGTACCCCGAATGGGCTGATGTCTTCGCCCAGCACCTGATCCAGGGCATGCCCCGCATCAACGAGGTCGTCTTTCTTCACCGCTCGTCCCGAAGCCTGCTCATCGCGGACATCGCCCTCAACTTCGCCCCACCCGGACCGTGGTGGTTTGCCGCGATCATGCGCCTCAACGGGCTGTGGGGAAAATTCAAGCCGAGCCGTCTCGGGGGAAGTTTCATGCAGGACAAGTTGGCTGTCCGCCGCTCGATCGATCATATTTTGAAGTGGGATTTCGATCGGATCATCGTCGGTCACGGACGCAACATCGAGACCGGCGGCCGCGAAGCCTTCCGGCAGGCATTCGCGTTTCTGCCTTGATGTAGGGCGGGGTCGCCTGCCCTGAGCCAGTCGAATGGGCCGAACCCCGCCAAGCGGTGGAGCGGCTTGCCCTCAAGACGCTCAACGCGTTGAGGGCAACGCGTTCCACCTGGTAGGGGCGGATGTCCCCATCCGCCTTCGCCCGATCGCCCAAGGCCGGCACGGAGGCCGTCCCCTACCTCATCAGGCAACGATCTGTGCCGCTCTATTTCGCACCGTTTTGCGACTACCTTCGCCTGTGCACACACGTTATCTTTGTTCGTGCCAAGCGCGGCATTCGTCGCTTCCCTCAATCGGTTCATGCGCTTTTTCAAATACCACGCCCTCGGCAACGACTACCTCGTGATGGATCCGGCTGATTATCCCGGGTGGGAAGCTCCCACTGCGGAACAGACCCGTGTCATTTGCCACCGCAACTTCGGCATCGGGTCGGATGGCATTCTCTGGGGTCCGCTGCCAACCAAGCGCGCCGGTTTCGGCCTGAGGATATTCAATCCCGACGGCTCCGAAGCGGAAAAATCCGGCAACGGGCTGCGGATCTTTTCGCGTTACCTGTACGACTGCAAGAAGGTGACGACCGCGCCGTTCACCGTGGACACTCCGGGTGGCGTAGTCGATGTCGTCATCCAACCCGGCGGCGGCCTGATCACGATCGACATGGGCCGGGTGACGTTCCAGAGCGAGCGCATTCCGGTGACCGGTCCTTCCCGCGAGGTCGTCCGCGAGTCGATGCGCATTCAGGATCGCGACTTCGAGTTCACGGCCGCCTCGATTGGCAATCCGCATTGTGTGATTCCGCTGGCGGAGATATCCGAAGGAATGGCGCGACGCTACGGACCCGACATCGAGAACCACCCGAATTTCCCGAAGCGCATCAACGTGCAGTTCCTGAAGGTGCTCGACCGGGCCAACATCCAGATCGAAATCTGGGAGCGCGGTGCGGGTTACACGCTGGCCTCGGGCAGCAGCTCGAGCGCGGCCGCCGCCGCCGCGCATCGCCTCGGGCTCGTCGACCGTTCCGTCACGGTGCACATGCCCGGCGGAAAAATCTCGATCGAGATCGGCGCCGATTTTGCGATTCGCATGACCGGTCCCGTGACCCGCGTCGGCGAAGGCACACTGCATCCGGAGATTTTCACAACGAAGGTGTAGTGGCTATCCGGCTCGGAAGAGAATCGAGCAAGGATATTGCCCACGGAGCACACGGAATACTCGGAATCCGCCTTGGGTCTTCCGCACGTGTCGGAACCATCAGGACTCGAACCGTTCCAGGTCGACCTCAGTTGCCCGGCCTTCGGCCATAACGTCGTTCGTATGCCTTGCGGGCCACGGCTTGCTCCGCCTCGGTTGCGGTCCGGGAAATGATCTTTCCGTCCTTGATATCGTACGCGCCAACTCCGACGTCGCCGGAGTACAGCACCAGCGTTTGCGGCGCCGACCAGTCGAGCGCCCATTTCATCTGATTCGACGCCGCGGTCTGAAATACCATTTCCTTGCCCGTCTCTTTCTCGGTCACGTGCAGGACAACGCAGTTCCGTCGGGTCGGGCCGGCATCCGGACCCGAAATATCCGTCGAAACCACATAGGCGCCATTGTCCAGCGGCAAAGCGAGCGTGAGCGGCTCCGCTTTCGCCACGGGCTTTTCAAAAGCCACCAGCGCAATCACCACCACCGCCAAGCCGGCCGGGTAGAGATACGATAATGTCAGTGCGATCCACTCCGGGGCCGCCTTCCCTTTGCGAAAGGTTATTACCAGAGCGGAAATCAGGCAGGCCAGCGGGGCGACGGTCGTCATGAGTAGCTCGCTTCCCGCAGCCAAAGCCGAGGGTGACAACGCGAACATCAGTGCATTGCCTCCCAACGTTCCGAAAAGAACGAAGTAGGCGAAATACAGGAACTGCCATGCCTTCCTCCGTTTTAGCCAAAGGCACGTCGCCGCGAAACCCGCCGGCAGCGCCACTGCCGCCGCAATCAGCAACCCGGTGCGAATGACATTATCGCTCATGAAAAGGTTTCCCAGCATGACGCGCCGGCGCCGTTCGGCGAGCCCGGAAGTTTCGCCCGCGCATCCATCGTAACATTGCGCCTTGCCGACCGCGGCGCTCTTCCCACGCTTGACGCCTGTGGGTCAAACCCCGCCATCCGCCCAGAACCCTTGGAAATCGTGGTTCTCGCGCCCGGTCGTTTTCATCAGCGCTCCGCTGGCCATCGCGAGCCTTGCCATCAGTTTCCACCTGGCCCCCGAATGGTGGCGGAATCCGGACCTGACTCACGGCTTCTTCGTCCCCGTCGCCTTCGTGCTCTTGCTGCGCGCCGCCCGAGGCGGACCGTATCGCTGGCTGCCCTCCAATGCAGTGACCACGCTGCTTCGAGGCGCGGCGGCGCTCGTGGCCGTCGCACTTTTTGCCATGGCCGGCCTGATCGCAGCCTCGCTCGGCTGGAGTCATTCCCTGTGTGATTTTCTCCTCGCCGGCGCTCTGGCCGCCGGGCTCGGCGCCGGCCTGCTCATCTTGGCCGACGACTCCGTGCGGTTTCTCCCATTCAACTGGGCGGCGGTCACCGCCTGCGGCATCTGGATTCTCGCGTCGCCGCTGCCAAGCGGCACCTACGCTCGGGTCACGTATGCCCTGCAGGGCGAAATTACGGGCAATGTGCTCGAAATCCTGCACTGGCTCGGCATTCCCGCCACCCAGCGCGGCAACGTGCTCGAACTGGCGACCACCACGGTCGGGGTCGCCGAAGCCTGCAGCGGCGTCCGCAGCCTGATCTCCTGCCTGTTCGCCGGCATCTTTTTCGCGGGCTGGCATGTGCGTCGTCCCGGGCGCCGCGCCGTTTTGATCATCGCCGCGCCGTTGCTCGCTCTTCTGATGAACCTGTTCCGGTCGCTGGCGCTGACCCTGATGGCGAATTCCGGCGTCAACATCGAGGGCTTCTGGCACGACGCGACCGGGATCGCCGTCCTCGGCCTCACCGCCGTCATCCTCTTTTTTCTGGCCGAACGAATGGCGCGGGGAAAACCCGGCGCCGCGGCGGAATCGCCGACCGAACCGCGAACCACATCGGTCAGGGGCGCGCTCGTCGGTTCATTTCTGGGCGGAATCGTCAGCGTCATCGTTCTCGGATTGGTCTTCCTGTTCTACGGGCCGTCCGCTTCGGAAAGCGCTTCGACGCGCGAAGCGCGGGGGTTTCTCCCGGATGCGGCCACCGGGTGGGAGGTCGCGCCGTCGACCAGCCTCTATCAGTTCTCGGATATCCTGCGCACGACGGATCTGGCCCAAAGCACCTACGTCCGCACCGAAGCCGGACGCATCACCCAGATCACCGTGTATGTCGCCCACTGGAATTCCGGCGAGGCGCCGGTCAGCCTGGTGGCGTCGCACACGCCTGACGCGTGCTGGCCGGGGGCGGGTTGGACTCTCGAAAACGGATCCCAGGTCCGCAGCGAGCTGGCGATCGATCATCACGTTCTGCCTCCCGCCGAGCATCGCATTTTTGCCAATGCCACCGGGCAGGTCCAGCAGGTCTGGTTCTGGCACGTCTACGATGGACGGGTGATCAATTACCGCGATCCGTATTCGGTGCCCGCCCTGCTTTCGCTCGCGCTGCACTATGGATTCCACCGTCACGGCCCGCAGTATTTTGTCCGCGTTTCCTCGAATCAGTCCTGGGATGTGCTTGCCGACGAACCGCTGGTGCGGCAGATTTTTGGAAATCTTTCGCGGATCGGACTCAAGCAATGATCTTCTCCACCACGAAGCAGGAACGACGACTGCTGGCGACCCTCGCGCTGCTGCTGGCCCTCGGCCTCGTGGGATTGTTCGTCCTGTGACGCTTTCAAGTCGGGCCGTCATGAACGGACGCGCTTCGTGCCCTCAACCCTCAACCTTCAACGGCATCTGCCGGCTCGGCATCCATGATCGCGCCGCGCGATAACTCGGCGGGCGCGAGCGCCGTTCTGTTTTGGATCCTCCTGGCCATCGCCGCCGCCTGCGCCTTTGCCGCGGTGTGGCTCAATCTCAAGGTCGCGACCCTGGAGGTGGAGATCCAGGGTCTCACCACCGAGCGCGACCTGGCTGATGTCTCCCTCCGCGCCGCGCAGACCCAGCTTCACCAGCGCTCCCTCGTCGCCGAAGGGATGATCAACGACCTGGGCCGGCAGTTGCGCGCGCATGATCCCTGGACGCCGCTCACTGTGCGCGTTCTCACGGGCGACAACCATACGTCTCCATTTGCCACCGTGGTCTGGAATTCGGAGACACGTTCGGCGCTTCTCGTGAGCGAACAGTTTCCGCCCAATCCGGCGGCCGACGACTATGTGGTCTGGGTGGTCCGGGGGTCCGATGCTCCCGCCGCCGTGCACCATTTCCACCAGGCCACCCAGGGACCGATCCGCGAGTCGTGGACCTTTCCTGAAGGCCCGCCCGTCGCCCGGTTTTTCGTCACTACCCAGGCGCATGCGGACGAGTTCGCCAGCCCGGGCCCGGTGCTTGCGCACGAGGCGGGACCGTAGCCGAATCGCCACGTCTGGGGGATTCGACCCGTATCCACGGAATCGCACCCTGCGCCGGGCAAGATCCTGTCGCTCCGTGATTTCGACCGAGGAATGGAGGCCAGTAGCGGGTTGGCAATTGGCTCTTGTCTCCCCTTTCGTCCGGTCAAACACTAGCCTTGTATGATCATCAAACCGAAGGTTCGCGGTTTTGTGTGTATCACGGCCCATCCCGAGGGCTGTGCCGCGCATGTCAAAGAGCAAATCGACCACGTGAAGTCCAAGGGCCCGATCAAGAACGGTCCCAAGAACGTCCTCGTGATCGGTTCGTCCACCGGCTACGGACTCGCCTCCCGAATTGTGGCCGCCTTCGGTTCCGGCGCGAATACGCTGGGAGTGTTTTTTGAGCGCCCGTCCGAGGATGGACGCACCGCGACCGCCGGCTGGTACAACACCATCGCCTTCACGCAAGCCGCCAAGGCCGCGGGTCTCTACGCGGGAAATATCAACGGCGATGCGTTTTCCGACGAGATCAAGAAACAGACGATCGAACAGATCGCCCGCGACATGGGTCCGCTCGATCTGATCGTATACTCGCTCGCCTCGCCGCGCCGGCAGCATCCGCGCACCGGCGCCGTGCACAAGTCCACGCTGCAGCCGATCGGCGCGCCCTATACCAACAAGACGGTCGATACCGACCGCGGCATCGTGAGCGAGGTCACGATCCCGCCCGCCGATGAGCAGGGAATTGCGGACACGGTCGCGGTCATGGGCGGTGAGGATTGGGAATTCTGGATCGACGCGCTGTTTCAGGCCAAGCTCATCGCGCCCGGCGCCACCTCGGTCGCCTACTCGTATATCGGGCCCGCCCACACCTGGCCGATCTACAAGGACGGCACGATCGGCCGCGCGAAAATCGATCTCGAGCGCTCCGCCAAGGCGATCGACGCGAAATTGAAGGCGCATGGCAACGGCCGCGCGCTCGTCTCGGTGAACAAGGCGCTCGTCACGCAGGCCAGCTCCGCGATCCCCGTCGTTCCGCTCTACATTTCGATCCTGTACAAGATCATGAAGGAAAAGGGCCTTCACGAGGGTTGTGCCGAGCAGATGCAACGGCTCTTCGCCACCCAGCTCTACAACGGACACCAAGCCCACCTGGATTCCGGCGGTCGCGTCCGTGTCGACGACTGGGAAATGCGCCCCGACGTGCAGGCCGCCGTCGCCGAGATCTGGCCCAAGGTTTCCAGCGAAAACATCGACCAGCTGACGGACATTCGCGGTTACCGTTCCGAATTCCTGCGGCTTTTCGGTTTCGGACTTCCCGGCGTGAACTACGAGGCGGAGGTCGATCCGCATCGGGTGATGCCGTAGGCAATTTCCCAATCGGTTGAGGGTTGAATGCTGAGGGTTGAGGGACCGAGACGGAGAAGAGACAGACCGGTTGCCATTGCAATTCCCAGAATAGATGGAAAACGAATGCAGGCAGATGGTAGGGCGGGACCGCTGGGCCCGCCGCTAGTGTTCGACGGACCCGGTATTGCGATTCACCCGAAGGCCGGTGCGGAAAGCGGTCCCGCCCGACGGACAAAGAAAATCGGATCCGTCAAGGCGTCCCTGGCAATGCTTCAATTTCTTCCTCCCAACCACTCGGTTCACTCATGCGTCTAGTCGTCCAACGCGTCTCGTCAGCGAGCGTCACGATCGACGGCTCGGTGCGCGGCGCCATCGAACACGGCCTGTTGCTCCTCGTGGGCATCGCGGAGTCCGATGCGGAAACCGACGGTGTGTGGCTGGCGGAAAAACTGGTCCGTCTGCGCATCTTTCCCGACGACGCGGGGCAGATGAACCGCTCGGTGGCGGACATCGGCGGTGGTATTCTCGCCATCAGCCAGTTCACCCTTTTCGCCAGCACGCGCAAGGGAACGCGTCCATCGTTCAACGACGCGGCCCGACCGGAATTCGCCCGTCCGCTCTACGAGAAGTTTGTCGCGCAATTGTCGGCCGCGCTGGGCCGTCCTGTGGCCACTGGGGAGTTTGGCGCGGACATGAAGGTCGCGCTCGTCAACGACGGCCCGGTGACGCTCGTGATCGATTCGAAAATTCGCGAGTGATTCTGGGGTACGGTTTCAAGTGGTAGGGATCGATGTCCTCATCGATCCGAGAATGTTCGATGTGACGGGCGGAATTCCCCAATCCCGCCACGGCGCGCCCGGTTTCGCGACTCACCCGAAAGCCGACGGGAAAACGGCCGCTTCCCACCTTGCAGCTGTAGGAGCGGCTTTATGCCGCGATTGGGCGGCGGCATTCGGCGATGCCGCCCTACAACGGATCGAATCACAAACTCAGGCTTACCGCTTCTAGCTTAAAACTGACAGCTTACCGCTTACGGCTTCGCGCCCGCATCCGGAACGATCAACTGCGGTTCCGGCCGTCCCCACCCGCTGACCAGATTGGCCGGGAGGTGCCCGGTATCGCCGACGGCGAGAACCTTGCACGAGCCGTCGGGTCGCACCTGGATGATCGTCAGGCTGCAATTCGCCAGTCCCATGCCGAGCCATGCCTGCGTATCGACACCCAACGCCTTGGTCACGAGATACCGGATGACGTTTCCGTGACACACCAGGATTTCATGCCGGTCCGTCTCGTGCACGGGTTGAAAAAACTGCACGAACGCTTCGTTCAATTGCTTCTCGGCCTCATCGAGCTCCGCTGGGGACATATCCTTCGTCACTTCGACTTGCCGCGTCCGCGGCAGGGTTTCGTGCAGCAATTCGGAATACTTCACCTCGAGGCCCGGCAAGGACTCATGGATCACGGCCGCGGTCTGTCGCGCCCGCAGAAAAGGACTCGAAATCAGCGCATCGAAAACGACCGGCGTTCCGCGCAAACGCGCCCCGATCAGCTTGGCCTGCGCGATGCCAAGATTCGTCAGTCCGTTGACGGCAGTTTCGTCACCCCGCCCCGACGTTTCGGCCTGTCCATGACGGATCAGGTAAATCGTTCGGAGGTGAGGCGTCGCGCCGGATTCGCTCGCCGCGACCGGAATCGTCAGACCAACGCCGAGCAACGTGACACCCAAAACTCCGAGCAAACGTAGGATCATCGGTTCGTTGTAGGCCGGGATTGCCTTATCCCGCCACCTTTATCGGAAGGTGGAGCGCGACCTCCGGGCGCGCTTGAATATCATCTGGCGCTTCGTCTTCGAATCGAAAAACCGGCTCGCCTCTCGGCTTTGATCGAGGCCCTGAGGCTGTCGAACGGGGGGTCCGGTTCCACCTATCCGACGAATCAGAGACGCGAAAATTCTCTTCGGGCGCTGGCTCTCTCAACCTTCAACCGCCCGTGTCCCCTCAATCCGAAAAGCCGCTCACGGAAACGCTCTTTCCGTTATGCTTCGGCCCCAGCGACAGGATGAACGGCGCGGCCTTCTTTGCCCAGTCCTCAGGCTTGGCGTAACTCGACGCTCCATCGCTCCAGGCCTGGCGCAGCATGTCCGTGTCAATCACTCCCGGATTCAGCGCCACCGCCGCGAGTCCGTCGGGAAGTTCCTGCGCGAGGGCCTGCGTGAGGCCCTCGATCGCAAATTTGCTGGCGCAATACGGCGCGACCTCGGGCGACGTGCTGCGGCCCCAGCCGGAACTGAAGTTCACCACCACGCCCCGACCGCGTTCGATCATCGGAGGAAGAAAATGACGCAGCACCGTGGCGACGCCCTTGATGTTGACGTCGATGAGCTTGTTGAACTCAGCCACCGGCACCTTCCACAAGGGCGCCGGCATGTTCATCAGGGCGGCGTTGTTGATCAGAATGTCCGGTGCGCCGTGCACGCCCGTCATCTTGTCCGCCCAGATCGCGACCTTGTTTTCCTCCGTGACGTCGACCACCGAGAAGTCGTGCGGCGGCGGATGGGTGAAACGCATATCGAGCACCTGCGCCCCGCGGCCGCAGCCGACCACGGTGTGGCCGTTCGCAATGTACCATTCCGCCAGCGCGCGACCCAACCCGCGCGTAACTCCTGTGATCACAATCACCATGAACCCAACCTAGGTGGCACTGTCAGCGTCGCCAGCATTTAACACCGCGAAATCGTGATCCGGTTTGCCAGTGCCCGGCTTTTGCCCGATGGTGCCTGCTCATGAAGAATCCCGTGATCGAACCCTATCTTTTCTTCGGTGGCCGGTGCGATGAAGCCCTGGCCTTTTATCAGAACGCCTTGGGTGCCAAGGTCGAAATGTTGATGCGATTCAACGAGGCCCCGACGCCCCCTCCGCCCGGTGCGATTCCCGCCGGCTTCGAGAAGAAGGTCATGCACGCGAGCCTGAAGATCGGCGACAGCCGCGTGATGGCCTCCGATGGTGATGGCGACAAACCGAATTTCGCGGGCTTCACCCTGTCCCTCAGCCTGGCGGACGAGGCGACGGCGCGCAAAGCCTTCGCCGCGTTGTCGGACGGAGGCACCGTCCGGATGCCCATTGGAAAAACGTTCTGGTCGTCGTGCTTTGGCATGGTGCAGGACAAGTTCGGCGTGGGCTGGATGGTGACGATTCATCCCTGATCGGAATCTTCGGACGATGCCGTTCCGGATCGAACCGTTCACGGCCGCCGACTGGCCTTCGGCCCGCGAAATCTATCTCGACGGCCTGGCGACAGGTGTCGGCAGTTTTGAAGTCGAAGCGCCGACGTGGGAAAAATGGGACGCCGCGCGGCTTCCCCACTCCCGGTTTGTGGCGCGGGACAACGTCGTGCAGGGTTGGGCGGCCTTGAGCGCCGTGTCCACCCGCACCTGTTACGCGGGCGTGGCCGAGGTCGCCGTCTATATTGCGTCCTCGGCGCGCGGCCGTGGTGTCGGAACGGCTCTGCTCGAGGCGCTCATCGCGTCGGCCGAATCGCACGGCATCTGGATGCTTCAGGGTGTCACCATCGCCACCAACGCCGCGAGTCTCGCGCTCCAGTCCCGGTGCGGCTTTCGCGTCGTCGGACGGCGCGAGCGCATCGCCAAACGGGACGGTGTCTGGCACGACACAGTGCTGATGGAACGGCGCAGCCGGCGGGTTGGAATCGAATGAATTTCGTCGGAATATTACCCGCCACGAATTGATTGAATGGTGGGAGCGGCTTTCTTGTCCGCCATAGCCTCGGCGACGGCGGAACACCGCGATGTAGGGCGGGGTCGCCCGCCCTGAGCCTTTCGAATGGGCCGAACCCCGCCTTTTCAACCCACCGCGGGTTTCACGGATTGCGCCGATCAATCCAAGCGGAAATTTTGAATCCGTGATATCCGCCCAATCCGTGGTTGGTTTGGGAATGGCCAAGGCCGATGGCGACATCGGACCTACCGAGTTACGCTGATCAAATTCGGTAGGGGACGGGGTCCCGCCGGCCTCTCGTTGCATTCGTTTTCCTCTCCGATTTGGTACCCCGTTTGCCCGCCCGAACATCCGACAGGCTGAGCCGCCGCCTGATTTCAGGCCTTTTTTCAAACTGCGACCGATGCCAAGGCATCTTATGCCGTAAGCGCGGGCCTTACTTATGCCCACGTTCAAGATCCTATGCATCGAGGATGACAGCATCCTCCGCGACCTCCTCGCCGTCAGGCTCAAGGAAGTCGCCAATATCACGGTGGAGACGATTCACGCCGAAGACGGCCGTTCCGGCCTCAAGCTCGCGCGCGAACTGAAACCGGACCTCGTGCTCCTTGATCTCAAACTTCCCGACATGCCCGGCCTGCATGTCGCCCTCGAACTCAGCGGCCTCCGACCGGCGCCCCGCGTCCTGATCCTGACCGCTTCGATTTCGGAGGCCGTGCTCAGTCGCGTGCTCTACAGTCCGGTGCACGGCTTCGTGCTGAAATCCACGGGCGACACCGCCGAGGTGTTGCTCGCCGTGAAGAAACTGCTCGCCGGGGAAACCTATTTCTCGCGGCCGGTCCTCAACGCAATGAGCGAGGCGCGCAAGCATCCGACGCACTTCTCGAAGATTCTGTCGGCCCGCGAGGTCGACCTTCTGCCGCTCTTCGGCTACGGCTGGGTGAACGAACGCGTCTCCAAGCACACCGGGCTGACCATCGCGACCGTGCGCACCCACCACCAGCACATCCTCACGAAACTCGGCCTGCACAGCCGCGAGGAATTGATGCGCTGGGCGGTGAAAAAAGGCTTCGTGGATTTTGCCTACGAGCCGGAGCCGGTCGAGGCGATCTCCGCCTGATCACGCAGCGCCCGTCCGCGTCCCCGGCGGCGCGGACGGCGACGGCCGGAGTCAAGCCCCGGCTGTCATGTGTTTTCGGTAAATCGCCGGCTTTCCCCGGAGCGGGCCCGTTCCAATCTGGCCGGCATGTCCGACGCCTCCTCCGCCCCTATTCCGGTCGAACTGGCGCAGGATACCGTCGAAGGACTTTTCCGCCGGAGTACAGCGCCCGCGCAGGGAATGCTCTGGTTCACCCTTTCCATCGCGGCCGCCGCGCTGGCCGCGTTGCCTGTCGTGAAGATAAAGCTGGCGGTGCGTGCGCCCGGAATTGTGCGGCCCGTCAGTGAACGGGTCGAGATTCACGCCCCGGTCGCGGGCCGGATCCGGCAGGTATGGACGCACGACAACCAATCGGTCGCCCGCGATCAGATTCTCGTCGAACTGGAGGCGCCGGAGACTTCCGAGCGACTGGCTCATCTCCGGCAGCGCATCGCTGAGATCCAGGCCGTCACCGAAGACCTCCGCCGGATCATCGGCGGGCCGTCCGATGCCTTTCCCGCCTGGTTCCGGCCCGACGCGGATCCCGAGCCGTTTCCCGTCACCTGGCAGACCGAAACCGTGCGGCGCGACGCCGCCGAATGGATGGCGCGTCTTCACGCCAATGTCATCGATCACCGCAAGGCGGTCGTCGAATTCGAGCGCTACGACTCACTCGCCCGGCGCGGCATTGCCTCGTTGAGCGATCGTGATCGCGCGAAATACGAAAGTGACCGTCTGATTGCCGAGGCCGAATTTCTCTGCCGGCAGGCCATGGCTCACTGGCAGGCGCAACTGCACGAGAATGAGGCGAACCAAGCCGACCTGGTCTCCCAAGCCAAGCAATTGGAAGCCGAGATTTCCCGGTGCTCGCTGCGGGCTCCCTCGGCGGGCATACTCGTCGGATTCAACGGCTGGAACACCGGCGCCTATGTCGCGGCCGGCCAGCTCTTGGGTGCCGTTTCCCCCGAGGGCAATCTGCGCATCGAGTCCTACGTCTCTTCCCGTGATGCCGGCCTGGTGAAGGCGGGCCAGTCCGTGCGCCTGGCGGTCGATGCGCTTCCCTACACCCGCTGGGGTGTGCTCGACGGCACCGTCGAATCCGTCTCCGGAGATGCGGTAACCGGACCGGGCACCGCCATTCCTGTTTTCAAGGTGTGCATCCATCCCCACTCCGACGTCCTGCAACTCGCGTCCGGGCCGCGCGCCCGTCTGCTGAAAGGCTACACCGTCCAGGTCCGCTTCCTGGTCGCCGAATGCAGCCTGTGGGACGCCCTCTCCGACAAGTTTTCCGCGCAATGGGATCCTCGCTGGGCCGCCACTTCCGGGCGGGAAGGATCCAGGCCCGATTCCGACATTCCGTCGGAAAGATAAAACAAAACATAAAATGAAACCGATCAATCCCCGGGATCTTCACCGCCTTCATGGCGGCGGCGATCCCATCGACCAGCCTCTCACCATGCCGCCGGGATGGACTCCCGTGAACCCGGCCGACCGCTCCTGGATCTTCAACATCGGCGACTATCTGAAATACATTGCCGCGCCGCTCGCGAAGTGACGCCCCATTCCCATGAACTCCCTTATCGAGCTCAACCACGACGAACAGTCGTCCCTTTCCGGCGGGGCCGATCCGGCCTCGCTCCTGCTCATCACCCTCACGGGCTATCTCATCACGTACTGGTCTCAGATGAAGACCGGCTTCGCCGATGGAGTCACCGACGGCTACAACAAAGTCCAAAGCCTGTGATCAACCTTCCATGAAAACATTCATTCCCCTCAACGCCGACGAAGCCCGATCCCTTTCGGGCGGAGACGGCACCACGACGCCCCCGACCACCGGCGTCACCACCCAGAGCAACATCTTCTACGACCTGTTCTACATGGCCGGCTATGTCATCGGCGCCGGCATCGCAGGCTTCGTCGAATATGCCAACGCCGCCGCGGATGCCCCCTCCATCGTCGAATGGAAAACGGGCGTCCGGACTGCCAAATAGGCGCGCCCGTGTCGTCAGGTCCGAGCGACTCTTCCCGCGGCCCATGCCCGGGCACCCCGCCCGACAGTGGAGCGGGAGAATCTGACGATCTTCTGCACACGCCATTTTGGGAAAACCCGAAATGGCGTGCCCAGATGGGCCGGCTGTGGTCGATCGCGCTGAATCACGCCCTCGTCGCCTTTGTACCCGCCTTCACGTTCGTCCTTCTTTTCCACGCTCTCTTTCCGAGCCATTCCATGACACGTCCGTCGACGTCCCTGAGTCTCGACACTCTCAATTGGATCGTGGGTGCCCCGATTCTCCAGACCACGCTGCTGGTCCTCTGTCTTCGCTGGTGTCGGAACCTGAACATCCAACCGGCTTTCGCCCGTCTCGCCATTGCCTCATCGTGGGGCGCGATCGCCTCCCGCTACGGATATTGGGGTCCGGAGATGGCATGGAGCTGCGGAGTGTTCGTGCATTGCTATCAGAAATATTCCCCGGCCAATCCGCGGGTTGGAGCCGTCCTCACGGTCATCAGCCATTCGACGATGAACCTGATCGCATTTGCCACCACCGGTTGGAGCGAGCCCCTGATCCCTTTTCAGCCGCTCTGATCCATGTTTCGGCGGAAGTGTGAGGTCAAACAGTCCGATCTCACGGACTGCGGCCCCGCTTGTCTGGCCTCGGTGGCTCGCTGGCATCGCCTGCGACTGTCGCTCAGCTGGATCAGGCGTGCCGTCGCGACGGGTCAACTGGGCACGACCATCGCCGGACTGATCGCCGGCGCACAGGCCATCGGGCTCCTGGCCAAGGGCGTCAAGGGACCGGCCGAAGCCCTGCCGTCCGTTCCCCTTCCCGCCATTGCTCACGGAAGACTCGCCGGCGGAGGTTATCACTTCGTCGTTCTTTACGCCTGGCGGAAGAACGCCGCCAGGGTAATGGATCCCGCCAGTGGCCGGATGGAGAAGTGGAGCCACCAGCGCTTTCTCACGTTCTGGAGCGGAGCGCTCGTTATCCTTACCCCGGGCGAATCATTCGTTCCCGGTGACCGCACCCTATCGCCGGCCCGGCGACTCTGGCAGCTCCTTCGCCCCCACCGCTCCGTGTTTGTGCAGGCCCTGCTCGGTGCCCTCGTCACCACCGTGCTCGGCCTCGGCACATCGTTATACGTCCAGCAGATCGTCGATTCGGTTATCCCGGATGGAAATGCCGCTCTCCTCAATCTCCTCGCGCTCGCGATGGCCGCCAGCGCCGGCATTCGCCTGGTGGTCGGAGTCCTGCAGGCACTCCTTTCCCTCCAAACCGCGCAGCGCATCGATGCGACGCTCGTGCTCGGATACTACCGGCATCTTTTCCAACTGCCGCAGTCGTTTTTCGACACGATGCGCATCGGCGAAATCACTTCCCGCGTCGCCGACGCGATCAAGATCCGGAATTTTCTCAATAACACCCTTCCCACCCTGGTGCTGAATCCGCTGATCCTCGTGTTCTCCTTTGGGACGCTTCTGGCCTGGTCACCGCCCCTGGCCCTCGTCTCGGGCGCCCTGTTGCCCGCCAATCTCGTCGTCTATTGGATCATCAATCGGTGCAATCGCACCTGGCAGCGCCGGATTATGGAACGAAGCGCCGATCTCGATGCCCATCTTGTCGAATCGCTCGGTGCCCAAAGCCTGATCCGTCATTTCCGCCTCGAAAACAGCGTCGGCCTCCGCGCGGAAACCCGCCTGGTTCGGCTGCTCCGCGCCACGGGCAAGGCTTCCCTGGCCGCGATCGCCGGCGGTTCCGCCACGGGCTTTGCGACTTCCATCTATGTCATCGCCCTGCTCTGGCTGGGCGCGCGCCTGGTGCTGCAGGCCCGCCTTTCCACGGGGGAATTGATGTCCTGCTACGCGCTCTCCGCCTACCTGACGGGCCCGATCACCACCCTCATCGGACTCAACTCCGCTCTCCAGGAAGCGGCCATCGCCACCGACCGGCTCTTCGAGATCATGGACCTGGAAACCAGTCGCGATGAAGGCGTGGCCGACGTTGAACTGCCGCCGTCGGGGATCGATTTTGAACGCGTTACGTTTCGTCATGCCGGACGCTCTCCGGTACTCGACGAGATCAGCTTCCGCATCGAACCGGCCGCCATCACCGCGCTCACGGGAGAATCCGGCTCGGGCAAAAGCACGCTGCTGGCGCTGCTCCAGCGTCTCCACACCCCGGAATCCGGCCGGATCCTGCTTGGCTCCCGCGATCTTCGACTCTGCCGGCTCGATTCCCTCCGCCGCGCGATGGCCTGCGTGCCGCAGCAAACCCATCTTCTCGCCGGGACCGTGCTCGAAAACATCGCGCCGGGAAACGATCCACCCGACTTTCCCCGCCTTCTCGCCGCCTGCCGACGGGCCGGTGCGCTCGAGTTCATCGAACGACTTCCCCGAGGCTTCCTTACGCTGCTCAACGAAAACGGACTCAACCTTTCCGGCGGACAACGGCAGCGCCTCGCCCTCGCGCGGGCGCTTTACCTCGACCCGCCGATCCTATTGCTCGACGAACCCAGTTCCGCGCTCGACCAGGAGGCCGAAGGCGATCTCGCGTTTCTCCTCCAGCAACTTCGCGCTGCCGGCCGCACGGTGATCGTCGCCGCCCACAGCGCCCGGTTGATCGCCACCGCCGACCGCGTCATCCATCTCGCTCACGGACGAGCCCGCATAACCGATCGCCAGCCGGACGGCATTGCCGCAAGCGCGTCCACTCTCCCCTGCCAGGACAATGTCGCCGCTTCGCCACTGACCATTTCGTAACCCGACTGCGGAACACGATCATTGGCGGGCGGGTGACCTGGCGCCCGCCGAAGACTCCTGCTACGCGAGGGATTCCTACCATCCGCTTCATCTATCGCAGCGCGAGTTTCCGGCGACCGGGGTCGGCCGCCCTCCATTGATCCAGACGTCGTTCCACGGCGCCTCGGCCCTCAACCCTCATCTCTCAACCTTCAACTCGCGCGGCTCAACCTCAGCGCCACGGCTCTAGACTCTCAGCTCTTCGCTCTGGACTATTTCTTCAGCCCCTCACCGCCCCGCAAAACTCACCTTCACTGTCTGCGTCACCGCGGCACCTACCCCGCCATCGAGCCCGGCGGAAACCGGTGCGACCGCCAGACTCAGACCGCCATCCGCGCTGCGCTTGACCACAAAATTGATCTCCACGTCGAGCGAGTTGGTGACGAGCGGCACGGGCCCCGTGCGGGCTTTCTCGACTCCCTCGACCGCGCTGCGAATGGCGTGCTCGAGTTCATCCGGCAGCGCGGGCGCAGCGCCCTGAATCTCGCGCGCCTTCGGCGGCACGAGCGAGAGAACAATTTGTTGAGTCGCCGTGCGCTCCACCGACGCGCCGGCCGCCAGCACCCACAGCTTGAGGCTGCCGCCCGTCTTGTGCGAGGCCACGGTCTGCAGGGTCAGGCGCACTTCCTTCAAGGGCGGAAATTTTCGCGCCGCGAGCATGTCCTGCGTGTCCGCCAAGGCGCGCTGCACCTGGACGATGACGTCCTCGATGGCCACTGACCGATCCTCGGCCGGCCCCGGCGGTGAGGTCGTGACGCATCCACCCAATAATGCCGCAAGCATCGCGAGAAAAACCACGAGCCGCCAACGCGATCCAAAACCGGGCACGCACGAATAGTTCATAAAAAGGCGGCCCGGTGACAGCAAGCTGATGGAAGGTGGCTCCGCTCGCGAGTCGAAAGCGCGAACTACCGGTAGGGGCGGATGTCCACATCCGCCCGCAATCAGCTTCAATTGTTGTTCGTGTTTTTTGCCTCGCGCGTTTCGCGCCATCCACAAGGCCTGCGCCAGCAATGGCTACCGACCAATTTGCCGAAAAGGCCGGCGGGACGCCGTCCCCGACCTCGCTGACTCTTCGTCTAACGGTTTACCCTGACTTCGGTAGGGGCGGATGTCCTCATCCGCCCGCGGTCAGCTTCGATTATTGTTCGTGTCTTTTTGTGCCATGGCCGTCCCCTGCCTCGCTGCTTTTCGCTTTTCCTGCGTCCAAGACTTGCCAAGCAGCCCAAAAGCTATCACGTGATAGCCTATCAAGTGATAGCATGCTGACGGAACGACAAGAGGAGATTCTCGATTTCCTGCGGGAGTACCAGCAGGGCCACGGCGTCCCGCCCTCCACGCGCGAAATCGCCCGCCGCTTCGGCCTCAGCCAACCCACCTCCCTCAAGCATCTGCGCGCCCTCGCAACCAAGGGTCGCCTCGAAAAACTCCCCGACGGTCGCTGGGGTCTGAACGCCGGCGCCGTGCAGCTCCACCTTTTCGAGGTCCCCGTCTACGGTGCCATCCCGGCCGGCCTTCCCGCCATGCAGGAACAGGATCCCGAGGAACACCTCCGGATCGATCCCTCCGTCTTCGGTCTCCGCTCCCCCCGCCCGCATCATTTCTGGCTGTTGCGCGTCACCGGCGACTCGATGACCGGCGCCCGCATCTTCGAGGGCGACCTCGTGGCGCTGGTGCGGCGCGAGCCCCGGCCTGGCGACATCATCGCCGCCCTCGTCGATGAAACCACCACCACCCTGAAACGCCTGGTCCGCGAGCGCGGCCGTTTTCTTCTGCGCGCGGAAAATCCCCGTTACGCCGACATCGTGCCGCAACGGCTCGAGTCTCAGGGCGTCGTCGTTGGCGTGATCCGGCGCCAGCTGGCATGAAAAGGAAACTTTCCCGTGGCCAGCCGGATGACCGTCACCGAATTGCGGAGCCTCGTGGCCGCGCGCACCGCCGCCCGTCCGCGCCCGCCGGGCGGTGCCGTGCTCACCGGCGTTCCGGCGCTCGATGACGCCCTGGGCGGCGGCCTGCCCGCCGGACAGTTGACGGAACTCGTCTCCGCCACGCCGAGCAGCGGCGGCCAGAGCATCCTCGAACATCTTCTGCTCACCACGCGCGCCGCCCGCCAGCGGGTCGCGCTGATCGACGGAGCCGATGGTTTCGTTCCTTCCTCCGCGCCTTCCGACGCGCTGCGCCATCTCGTCTGGATTCGCGCCGGTGGCATCGACCCGGCCTTCGCCGCCGCCGACATCCTCGTGCGCGATGGCAACTATGCCGTCGTCGTGCTCGATCTCCGCGGACTCAACGAACGCGCACTGCTCCGGCAGCCGGCCACGCTCTGGCACCGGCTCCATCACGCCGCCGCAGCCTCCGCTCCTGCCGTGCTCGTCCAGACCGCGACTCCCCTCGTTCCTTCCGTTCCCTGGCGACTCGTTCTGAATGCATCCCGGACGCTTTCCGAACTGGATGAACCCCGCGCTCACCTGGTCGGACAACTTTCCTGCGCCGTGGCGCGCGGACACGTCAGCATCGCCGACGAACTCACCGGATGAATGCCCCGCGCGCCAATCTCCGTTACGCCGTGCTGCGCGTGCCTGACTTCGCCTTGCACGCGCTGCGTCGCGACGCCCCTGAGCTCGCCGGCCGGCCCGTCGCACTCATCCGCGGCGAAGGCCGCAAGGCCGTGATCGCCGCCGCCTCGACCGAGGCCGCCGGCCTGGAGCCGGGCCTCGCCGTCACCCTCGCGATGGCGCGCTGCCCAGGCGTCGTGCTGCGTCCGCCCAACCCGGTCGCGGAAATTTCCGCCCAGCGGCTCCTGCTCGCCGCCGCCTTCACGCTGTCGCCGCGCGTCGAACTCACCACCGCCGGTTGTTGCACGATCGACCTGCAGGGCGCCGACCGGCCCGCCACCGAATCCCGACTGCAACGCTGCCTCGCCGAACTCGCAGCCGCCGGACTGCCCGCCCGCGCTGGCATCGCGCCCACCCCGCTGCTGGCTGATTACGCCGCCCGCACCGCATCGCCAGTCTGCTTCATCGACGACACCGCCGCCTTTCTCGCGCCGCTTCCCCTGAGCTTCGCCGACCCCACGCCGGCCCAGGAGGAAATTCTTCACGGCTGGGGCATTCGCACCCTCGGAGCCCTCGCTGCGCTCTCCAAGGCGGAAATCGGCCTGCGCCTCGGCACGGAAGGCGTCCGCCTCTGGGAACGCGCCGCCGGCGAAACCGAGCGCGTGCTTCACCTCACCGCACCCGCCCGGAGCTTTGCCACGGAATGGACCTATGAGCCGCCGGTCGAATCGATGGAACCGCTGCTGTTCCGCCTGCGCCGCTTCGCCGAATGCCTCGCGCTCGAACTGCGTGGCGCGGGACTCGCCGCGGAGAAGCTCGCCCTGACTCTTTTGCTCGAGGACGAGTCGGATTACCGGCGCGAATTCCGTCTGCCCGAACCGGGCACCGACGTCGACGGCTGGCTGCGCGTGCTGCACGGTCATCTCGAAACCGTGCGCACCCCTGCGCGCGTGACCGCGGTCCGCCTCGCCGCCACCGCGGCCCGGCCGCCGGAAAAACAGGACGGTCTTTTCGACACCGGTCTGCGCGATCCGGCCACTTTTTGGGAAAATCTCGCCCGCGTCGCCGCGCTGCTCGGCGAGAACGGCGTCGGCACCCCCGCGCCGGCCGACACCTGGCGCCCCGATGCCTTCACCCTCGAGCGTCCCGTGGAATGCGTCCCAGCTCCGCGGGAGCCACCGGCGCATGCCCCCACCGGACTTGCCTTGCGCCGCTTCCGCCCGCCGTGGCCCGTCGAGGTCGAATGCCGCGAGGGACAGCCGGTGTCGTTGAGTGGTCCGGAGCTGCGCGGACTCGTCGCCGCTGCCCGCGGCCCGTGGCGCTCGGAAGGCGACTGGTGGACGCTGCAACCCTGGGCGGTCGAGACCTGGCACATCGAGGTGCCACCCGCCGGCCTCTATCAGCTCGCCCGCACCGGCGGGAGCTGGTGCGTCGAAGGCATGCTCGATTGAGGACGCGTCATGTCCTATGTCGAATTGCACGCGCGCAGCGCGTTCTCGTTTTTGCGCGGAGCCTCCCTGCCCGAGGCGCTGGCGACCGAGGCCGCGCGTCAGCAGCTTCCCGCGCTCGCGCTCTGCGATCGCGGGGGCGTGTACGGCGCCGTGCGACTTCACCTGGCGACGCGCGACGCGGGAATGCGCGGACTCGTTGGCTGCGAACTTCCGATGGAGGACGGAACCGTCGTCCCCGTGCTCGTCGCCAGCCAGGCCGGTTACCGACGGCTTTCCGGGCTCCTCACCACCGCCAACCTCCGTGCGCCGAAGGGCGAGGGTCGCATTGCGTGGACCGAACTCGCCGACAATGCCGGTCTGATCGCGCTGACCGGCGATGAGGACGGCCCGGTGCGTCGCGCGTGGCGTGAGCACGGCGCCAGTGCCGCCGCCGCGGCCGCCGACCGTCTGCGCGATCTCTTCGGCCCCGACCGCCTGTATGCCGAACTCCAGCGGCACCTCGTTCCGGGCGAGGAGGCGTCCAATCGTTTCCTCGTCGACTGGGCCGCCGCCCGACATCTGCCGCTCCTCGCCACGAATGGCGTGCTGCATGCCGATCGCGCCGCACGTCCGGTCGCCGATGTGTTCACCTGCCTGCGCGAACACACCACGATCGATCGCGCCGGACGCCGTCTCGCGGCCAACGCCGAGCGTCACGTCAAGGGCGACGCCGCCATGCGCGCGCTGTTCGCCGATCTCCCGGAGGCGGTCGAAGAAACCGCCCGTCTCGCCGCGCGACTCGAGTTTACCCTCGCCGACCTCGGCTACCGGTTTCCCGACTATCACGTGCCCGTCGACGAGTCCCAGGATTCCTTTCTGCGCAAGATGACCTATTTCGGCGCGCAGCAACGCTACGGCTCCGTCGTCGGTGATGTCCGCCGCCAGATCGAGAAGGAGCTTACCCTGATCACGCGGCTCGGCTTCAGCGGATATTTTCTGATCGTGTGGGATATTTGTGCGTTTGCCCGTGAGCGCGGCATCCTCGTCCAGGGCCGGGGCAGCGCCGCCAACAGCGTCGTGTGCTACGCTCTCGGCATCACCGCCGTCGACCCGATCGAAAGCAAACTGTTGTTCGAGCGTTTCCTCTCCGAGGGTCGCACCGACTGGCCCGACATCGATCTCGACCTGCCCAGCGAAAGCCGGCGCGAGGAGGTCATCCAGGAAATGTACCGCCGCCACGGCCGGCGCGGCGCGGCGATGACGGCCAACGTCATCTCGTTTCGCGGCCGCAGCACGATGCGCGAGGTCGGCAAGGTGCTCGGCCTGCCCGACGACGTCCTCGATCGTTTTTCCAGTCTCTACCACGGCGGCGACTTTCCCCAGACGATCGAGCAGGCGGATCAGCTGCGCGCGGCCGGCGTGGCGCCGGATCATCCCCGCCTCGGCGCGCTGCTCGACACCTGCAGCCGCGTCCATGGCCTCCCGCGTCACCTCGGCCAGCACTCCGGCGGCATGGTGCTCAGCGCCGGCAACCTCGACCAGTTCGTGCCGCTCGAGAACGCCCGCATGCCCGGACGCAGCGTGCTGCAGTGGGACAAGTCCGATTGCGAGGACATGGGCCTGGTGAAAATCGACCTGCTCGGACTCGGCATGATGGCCGTACTCCAGGACTCGCTCGAAATTTGCGCGGAGCGCGGCCAGCCGGTCGATCTCGCGCGCATTCCCAAGGACGACCCTGCCACCTTCAAGCTCATCCAGGAGGCGGACACGATCGGCGTGTTCCAGATCGAGAGCCGCGCCCAGATGTCGACGCTGCCGCGGATGAAACCGGAGACCTTCTACGACCTCGCCATCGAGGTCGCGATCATCCGCCCCGGGCCGATCCAGGGCGACGCCGTCAATCCCTACCTCGAGCGTCGGGCCGGCCGCCAGCCGGTCACCTATCCCGACGAGCGGGCCCGTGCGGCGCTCGAACGCACGCTCGGCGTCGTCCTGTTTCAGGAACAGGTCCTGCGCCTCGCGATGGAACTGGGCGGCTTTTCCGCCGCCGAAGCCGACGAATTGCGCCGCGCGATCGGGTTCACGCGCACGCCCGACCGCCTCGATCGCATGAAGGTGAAACTGGGCGAAGGCATGCGACGCAACGGTGTCAGCGACGTCGCGGCCGACTACATTCAAAACTCGCTCGCGTCCTTCGCGCTCTACGGCTTCCCCGAATCGCACGCGATCAGCTTCGCCCTCATCGCCTACGCCAGCTGCTGGCTGAAAGTCCACCGGCCCGCGGCGTTCTACGCCTCGCTGCTCAACTGCCAGCCGATGGGATTCTACTCGCCCGCCACGCTGGTGCAGGACGGACGCCGCCGTGGCATTCATTTCCTGCCGGCGTGCGTGACCGCCTCCGCTGCCCGTTGTCGCGTCGACCGCGACGATGCCATCCGCCTTGGCCTCCGGTCGATTCACGGCCTGCGTGACCGCGGCATCGCCTCCATTGTCAGCGCCCGGACGCAAAAACCTTTTGTCTCCGTCGACGATTTTCTCCGTCGCACCGATCTCACCGCCGCCGAAAAACGTGTGCTCTCAGGCTCCGGCGCGCTCAACGCGCTCGCCGGACATCGCCGCGCCGCGCTCTGGCAGGTCGAAGCGGTCCGGGAGGACGACGATCTTTTTCGTCATGCTCCCACCGAGGAAACGAAGCAGGCGGTACCGCTGGAACGAATGACGCTGCTCGAGCGCGTGCGGGCTGACTATGATCACCTGTCGCTCACCGTCGGCGCGCATCCGATGAAGCTGGTGCGCGATCGCCTGCCGGGTCTGAAGGCTGCCGGCGATCTTTCGCAAGTGGAAGACGGCTCCCGCGTAACGGTCGGAGGTGCCGTCATCACCCGCCAGCGCCCGGGCACCGCCAAGGGAGTTTGTTTCATCACGCTCGAGGACGAAACCGGCCTAGCCAATGCCATCGTCCGTCCGAAGCTTTTCGAAGAGTGCCGTCTCGTCATCAATCTTGAACCCGCGCTCGTCATTACGGGCCGCCTGCAGAACAAATTCGGCGTCATTCATATCCTCGCCGAAACCATCACCGGCCTGCCCGATCTCGGCCTGCCCTCCGGCGAAAGCCACAATTACCACTGAGGGGCGATCGGGGGTTGAAGGTTGAGAGATGAGGGTTGAGCGTCCAACCCCCCGACCACAGGAGACCGAACAAAACCCCGCTACCCGACGAGTGCAGGCATCGCATCGCGCATATCCGAGAAAAGAGTCTCTAAGCTCTAGACTCTAAGCTCTCGGCTTCTGCTCTCCGTCCCTCAACCCTCAACATTCAACCTTCAACTACCCTCCCCCCTTTGAGCTTCTGTTTTCCCCGCCACCCTCTAGTTCTCGGCCCTCGTCTTGGTCCGATCCCGCCCATCTGCCCAGCCATCGACAGCTCCGTCGTCCCGGGCCGTGCCTTCGCTGATTGCCGGCCTGCTCGTGGCCGCGGTGCTGGCGATATTTCTCAACGGACGTGGTGCGCCGTTCGTTTTCGATGACCTGCCTTCGATCGTCGACAATCCAAGCATCCGTCATTTTTCAACGGCCTTCACTCCGCCGGCGGACGGGAGCACGGTCACCGGTCGCCCGTTGCTCAATCTCACCTTCGCCTTCAACTACGCGGTCGGCGGACTCAACCCGGTCGGATATCGCCTCACCAATATCGCGATCCACGCCCTGGCCACCGTGCTGCTCTTTGGCATCGTTCGCCGCACGTTTCTCACGGCCCGGCTTCGGCCCCGTTTCGGCGCCGATGCGAACCTTCTCGCCGGCGTCAGCTCGCTCCTCTGGGCCGTCCACCCGCTTCAAACCGAATCGGTCACCTTTGTCGTGCAACGCGCCGAGTCGCTGGCCGCCCTGTGCATCCTCGCCGCGCTTTACGCCTTCATCCGGGGCACCGAAACGAGCGACCGCGCACGAATCGGCTGGCTCGGGCTGAGCGTCGTCGCCACCGCGCTCGGAATGGCGGTCAAGGAGACGGTCGTCGTCACCCCGCTGCTGATCGTTCTCTACGATCGCTGCTTTTGTTCGGAGTCGTTTGCGGGCGCGGCGCGACAACGCCGCGGTTACTTTCTCTGCCTCGCCGCGAGCTGGCTCGTTCTGGCGGCGCTGGTCTTGCTTGCCACCGGACGTCGCGGCACGGGCGCCGGTCTCGGACTCGGCGTCACGCCTTGGCAATACCTGGAAACCCAGGCCGTCGCGCTCGCACGCTACCTTCGGACGATTTTCTGGCCGAGTCCGCTCGTTTTCGACTACGGCAGCGAGGTCGTAACGTCCTGGACCGGTGCCATTCTGCCAGGATTTCTCGTCTTGACGCTGCTCGGGGTGACCCTCTGGGCGCTTATTCGCCGTCCGTTGATCGGATTTATCGGCGGAACTTTTTTTCTGCGGCTCGCCCCGAGTTCGAGTGTCATTCCGATCATTGGCCAGACCATGGCGGAGCATCGCTTGTATCTACCACTGGCGGCCGTGGTGGCAGGCGCAACCGTCGCGCTCTATTCCGTCGCCGGACGCGGAGCGTTGCTCGTCGGGATCGCGGCCGCAACGGTGCTCGGCTTCGTCACTCGGCATCGCAACGCCGACTACCTCGATCCGCTGGTCCTTTGGACGAAGACCGTCGCGGCCGCACCTCGCAACTATCGCGCGCACTATAACCTGGGTGTCGAACTCGAGCGCCACCCCGACCGCGTCAGCGACGCCATCGTCGAGTATCGCAAGGCGGTCGAACTCGAGCCGCGCTATCCCGACGCGCACAACAATCTGGCCGTACGGTTGCTCGCCCTGCCCGGACAACACGACGACGCCCTCGCTCACCTGTACGCCGCGATCGAGCTCCGGCCGACCTTCGCCACCGCGCACTACAATCTGGCGAACGAACTCGCCCGCGACCCGGCGCACCGGGAGGAAGCTATCGCGCACTACCAGGCGGCGCTCGCCGCAACACCTGACGACGCCGAGATGCACAACAATCTCGCCGTAACGCTGGCTTCGATTCCGGGCCGTCTCCCCGCAGCGATCGACGAATACGTGGCCGCGCTACGGCTGCGCCCAACCTTCGCCGAAGCTGAACTAGGGCTGGCGAACGTGCTCTCGGCCATTCCCGCACGAATACCGGAGGCGGAGACGCATTTTCTCGCGGCCCTCAAGGACGACCCCGGCAGAGCCACGGCCCATTTTGCCTTCGGCGCCTTCCTTCAGCAACAAGGCCGGACGGCCGACGCCGAGTCGCAATATGCCGCCTGCCTTGCGATCAATTCAGGCAACGCCCAGGCCCACTTCAATCTCGCCAATCTTCTGGCGGCCGACGCCGCGCGCCTCCCGGACGCGATCGCTCACTACGAAGCCGCGATCCGGATCGACCCGCGTTTTGTTGCCGCGCGCAATAATCTCGCGGGCGCCTACTATCGAACCGGACGTCTCGATCAGGCGATCGCCCAGCTCTCGGCCGTGCTGGAAATCGACCCGCAGAACGTGAATGCGCGGCGCAATTTCGAGATGCTCCGCCGCCAGCAACGGTGAAAAGCGGATCCACCGACTCAATGTAGGGCCGTATTGCCTGACCTGAGCCTGTCGAAGGTCCGAATCCCGCCGAGGTGGAGCGCGACCGCCGGGCGCGCTTTCTCGCCGGGTAGGGGCGGATGTCCTCATCCGCCTTCCAACCGTCGAAGGCCGGCCCGAGGCCGTCCCCTACCGCCTCACCAGATCGGATTCACGGCGTCACCCGAAACAACTTGAAGTTCTCCCCGTCGCCGCGATCGATCGTGGCCGCGAGTTCCGTGCCGGTCCCCGGCTGGCCAAGCCACGGATGTGGCGGATAAAGACTGCCCTCGGTCAGGAGGAAAAACGCCACGGCCCGTCCCTTTGCCACCTGCCGCAGACTCGGGAGCGTCGCCGCCAGTTCCTCGCGCTCGTAGATCGTGAACGGCATCACGGCAACCCGAGGATCGCTCCACTCCGCCAGCATGAGCGCGTAGCAACCCGGGCGCAAACCGCGATGCGTCAGCACGAGACAGGAAACGCGGTGCAGGTCGGCGTAACCCGTCAGGTAATTTCGAACCGCCCGCGTGCCACGACCGCTCCAAGGGCCGGTCACATATTGCTCGATATCGGCGGCCGGCACGGACGCCGTCGCCGGATCGCTCACGATCGAAACGTCGACCATACCAAAACGAAAGAGCGCCACGGCACCGGCGAGAACCACCACCTTTCGCAACCGCGCTCCCTGGGTTGATGCCAGCACCACCGCAAAGGCCAGGACCAGTGGCAGGTGGTCCGGCAGCGTATAGCGGGAGTACGCCATGTTGTAGAAGAACGGACTCACCACGAGCATCGCCAGCCAGCCGCCGATTAAACTACAGACCATCACCCGATTCGCCGGCAGACGCAGAATCGCGAACGACGCAGTGGCGAGCAAAACCAGCAAGGGCCAGCCGTCGTATTCCAGATACCAGCTCGTCCAGGTATCGAATCGCGAGGCATAGCCCGCCAGCCAGCCCGAGGCCGACGGCATCACGTGGTAGTCGCCCAGACCCGTGCCCAATTTGGCGAGTCCAGGCCCAAGGCACGCAATAGGAACGACCATGCCGAGCGCCAGCCAGAGCAGTCTCCGGTCCCACCACGACGCCGACTGTTGCCGGCGCAGGCCGAAATAAAAGATCGCCAGCCACGCGAGCGCAAACGTCGCCGAGATCTTGAGCAAGAACGTCGTGCCGAAAGCGACTCCGGCCGCGAGCCAGGCGATCGTCCGATACTTTCCGGCCGACTGCCCGGCGAACAGGCACGCCAACGATATTCCCAGTCCCGCGGTCACGAACGGATCCTGCAACGCGAGACGCTCGTGCCACACCGCCACCGGCAAGAGCGCCCACAACCAAAGTCCCCACAATGCCGCCTGCCGCCCGGCGAGCTTCGCCAAGGTATACGCCAGACTCGCCATGGTCGCCAAACCGGCCAGCGCGGTCATCGACCGACTCGCCCACAGCAAATCGCCCGGCAACCAGGGCGCGGGACGAAAAAGCCACTCCAGGAGCGGGCGCCCCTGCTCCAACGGATGGAACACGTCACGTATCCGCGCGTCGAGGCTCGTCAAAATATTTGCACCTTCGTCGACGAACGGCTCGAGATGATCGAGACGGTACCAACGCACCGCGATGGCCACCGCAAAGGGCAGAAGCAGCCGCCAGACGAATCCGCCACCCGACAGCGGGTCCACGATCGGGCCGGGTGCGGTCGTTTCGGGCAGCTTCTTTCCAGAATCCATCGGCTCGACGATGATTTTCCTTTCCCGTGCCGCGCAGTCGAGAGCGAACCTTCAATCCCGTTTCAGAAAACCTGTCGCCGCAAAAGGCGCAAACCTCTCCGATCCCTCGGTTGCCTCCTGCAATCGCTTCATTCGGGAATTTCTCGGCGATCCCCTGTTGAAATTCGTCGATCGATTCGTGCCAATTCGTGTTTCTTCGTGGGCCAATACCCTTGTTCTGCCTCGGCAGATCATGGCTCCGACGACCGGATCGCAATCACTACCGGTGGCCGACCGACGCTGGCGTCCGGCTGTGCCGGCATGAGGTCGACGGAAATGGAGGATAAGCCGCCCTCGCTCGTGGAAACCAGGATCGTGAAATTACCGCCCGAGCCAAGATTCAATGCGGGTGACCCTGGATTGGACGCGACGTTCGCCGTCCACGACTCCCCGTCCGGAATATTCCAGTCGAGAAGCATTCGCTTTCCCCAAGATCGGACTTTCAGCTCGATATGGTAGCCTTTCTCCGTGCGACGAATCGCCTGCCGGTAGAGCACCGGTTGCGGAGATTCTCCAGGTCGAAGCGATCGATACGCCGCGAGACTAAGATCGTTTCCCGCGTCGCCACGATCCAGCCAGGTGCGGGCGAGAACGCGGCCTTCCCTGCCCATGAAGGTGCCGGCGGGCACAACGAGCCAGCCCTGGCGTCCGGCGACCGCTTTCTCGGCCGACCCGGCCGGCAAACTTTTCAGCGATTCCAGGTGTATCGTCACTCCCGGTTCCAGACGTGAAAGCCAGGCCAGTGGCCGATCGCTGATCAGCGCCACGCGAAGGTCCGGCGTGTCCGCACCGAGACTCCGCGCCCAGCCGCGCCACGGCTGCCCCAACGCGAGGCCTTTTCGCGGCAACTCCCACGCCTGCCAGCCGACCTGTCCGGCGAGAAGCGTCGTCTCCAGCAGAATTTCACCGCTCCCGAGCAGCAACAAAGTCCACACCACAGCACGTCCGGGTCCGGGAATTCGGTCGATGGCGCCAGCCATCGCAATGGCCAGCCACGGCGCCACCAGCGCGGCGTAACGAAATTCCCACGGGTGCCATTGCAGGAGGGCGTTTTCCGTGAGCACGAAAAGCGCGACGCTGCCGCCGGCCATGAACAACCAAGGTCCGTTTGTCCTCCACGCGAACGCCCCGACGAGCGTGCCGGCCAGCAATAGAGCTGCCGCCGGGAGTCCGAAGGATGAAAAGTCCGCATTCGGCTGCGTTGCATTCAGGAAGTACTGCACATTTCCCCGGCGATCCAGGTCCTCGAACGAATACGGATCTCGCTCGGGCAACCCATCCGCGAGATTGCGGGCGACGGGACCCACGAGTTGGCGCAAACCCCACGGCTGCGACCAGGGATCCATGAGCTGCGCTGCCGCGGTGCGCAGGTTGAGGCGGAGTTTGGCGACGCGATCGGTCGCGGACATTGCCGGCCCATAATGCTCGCGAACGCCTTCCACGGGCCCGGCGAGATGACCATAAAGCCGGAAGTTTCGGGCGAACGGCGGACCGAGAAACATCGCCATGCCGATGGCGCCTGCGAGCGACGTCACCCACCACGCGCGCCACGGTGCCCGGAATCGGCGCGCCAGGACAACGGCCCAGATCGCCACCATCGGCCCGGCATAGAAAACCGTTCCCTTGGCATCGAGCGCAAACGCAAGACCCAGACCGGCAAGCCAGCTTCCCTGGCCGCGCAAGAGTGCCGGCCAGACCAGATAAAACGCCGAAGCAAAAACGCCGGCCGCGAAAAGGTCGTTGTGCGCGGAGGTCCACTGCGGCGCGAGATTGGCGAATCCAAAGGTGAGAAGCGCTGCGCCCACGGCCGCGCCCTTTCCCAAACCGGACCGCCGGGCCAGGCCCAGGGTGGCGCCGATCAGCAAGACACCTCCGATCACCTGCGCGAGCGCGGCCAAGCGAAAGCCCGCGCGAAATGCGCCAATCAGCCAGGCCACGATCATGTCCTGCCCGCACGACATGAAATTCAGGCGCTGGTCGTCGAACGTCACGGCGGAGACGCGACCGTCCTGCAGCCATTGGGCGATGCGTGGCAAGCGATAGGTCAGCGCATCATAGACCAACGGCTCGCCGGCTGCCGCCAGCCCGACTAGAAGCACGATCAGAACCCCAATCGTCCACAAGCCGACGCGGGTTACACCGGGTTGACGAAACTCCGCGAACAATGATGCCACCATTTGCCGCCAGGCGCCGGCATCGTCCGAAGCACGGTGACGACGCAGAAATCGCGCAACGACCAGGATTGCCGAGTGACTGATCAGAAAACCCAACGGACCAAAGCCGCCGGTGACGCCGAGAATCGTGCTGCAGGCCGCCACCACCAGGATGCTGGCGAGCAGCCAGGCCAGCGCGGATTCCAGGAAACCCAACGCGCGCGGCTGAAGTATCCGGGCGACAAACCACCCGGCGGCCGCGACCACGACCGCATCCACCAGAAAAACAACGAACGCGAACGCATCCGCCACGGAGCGTTGATCACGGTCCGCTGGCCTCACGGCAAGCGAATAGCCCGGGCCGGGTGATCTACGCGGCCGTCGTTATGACAGTTTCCGGCGTATTTCTTTTCCAAATTCACCGCCACCCTCGAACCGCGGGCCTGCCTCGACTGTCCATGTCTGGGTCCCACCCCTACCCCCACCCCAATAACTGGAGCCGCGAATCTGCGGACTCCGCCTGACTGCATGAAAAACGCGTGCCTGTTCCGCTCGGTTTTGTTCGCGCTGACCCTCGGGTTGTGCGCTTCCGCCTCCGCCCAGTCCGACCTCACGATCTATTCCGACTCGCTCGCCGCTGGCTGGTCCAGCTGGAGTTGGGCGACGGTCGATTTCGCGAGCACGGCCTACGCCCATACCGGCTCGACTTCCATCGCCGTTTCGGCGTCGCCCTGGTCGGCGCTCTCCCTGCAACACGATCCATTCGACAGCACCGGCTACGGCAACGTGACGTTCTGGATCAATGGCGGCGCGGTGGGCGGCCAGACCGTCCGGGTCTTCGGCACGCTCGATCACAATGGACTGTCGTCCGGCGTCGGCGTCGGTCCGCTCGCGGCCAACACCTGGCAGCAGGTCACCGTGCCGCTGGCATCGCTCGGCGCTGACAACAAGGCAAACTTTACCGGCATCTGGATCCAGGAATTCACCGGCACCGATGAATCGTCCAATCCGTTCTACGTCGACGATGTCGTTCTCACCGGCAGCGTCCCGGTGACGCCGCCGCCGCCGCTCGATGGCGCGATGGCGATCTACGAGGACTCGTTCGTCAACGGATGGCAGGACTGGAGCTGGGCCACCGTGAATTCCGGCAACGTGAATCCGGTCAACTCCGGCTCCGCCTCGATCGCCGTCACCTCGGCACCCTACACGGCGCTGCGTTTCCATCACGACGCGATCGACAGCACCGACTACACCGCCCTCACGTTCTGGATCAACGGCGGCACGGCCGGCGGCCAAATGCTGCAGGTCAACGGACTGCTCTCCGGCACCGCGCAGCCCGGCGTGCCGCTTGGACCCCTCGTCGCGAATACCTGGACCAAAGTGTCGATTCCGCTTTCGGCGCTCGGCGTGGCGGCCAAGCCGGACCTCACCGATTTCTGGCTGCAGGAAATCGCGGGCGTCAACGCGCCGACCTACTACGTGGACGACATCCGCCTCGAACTCGCTCCGCCTCCGTCGGTCGTCAACGTCACCATCAACGCGAAGGATCGCATCCGCGAGGTCGACCCGCGGCTCTTCGGCCTCAACACCGCGATCTGGGACGGTTCCTTCGACACCCCGACGACGCAGGGACTCCTGACCGAGGCCTGCAACCAGGCGCTGCGCTTCCCGGGCGGGTCGGCCTCTGATCAATATCACTGGCAGACGAACATGAGCGAGGGACAGACCTTCACGTGGGCGACCAATTTCGACGCTTTCGCCGACATCGCGGAAAAGACCCACGCGCAGGTTTACATCACCGCCAATTACGGCACCGGCACACCGGAGGAAGCGGCCGCCTGGGTCAAATATTCCAACAAGACGAAGCACCACAACTTCCAGTATTGGGAGATTGGCAATGAAAACTACGGCACGTGGGAAGCCGACAGCAACACGCGTCCCAATGACCCCGTCACCTACGTCACTCGCTTCAAGGAATACGTCCGTCAGATGAAGGCGGCCGATCATTCCATCAAGATCGGAGCCGTGATCGTGGCCGACGAGGACAGCGACGCCAATTATTCCGACGAGTCGGCCACCAACCCGCGCACCAGCGCCGTACACCACGGCTGGAGCGCCGTGATGCTCGCGACGTTCAAGCAGATGGGCGTCACGCCGGACTTCGTCATCTATCATCGCTACGAGCAGGCGCCGGGTGGGGAAAATGACGCGTTCCTGTTGAACTCAGCCCGCACGTGGAACAACGACGCCACCTCGATCCGCCAGATGCTGACGGATTATCTCGGCAAGGCGGCCCGCAACGTGGAAATCGACTGCACCGAAAACAACTCCGTCTACAGCAACCCCGGCAAGCAAACCACCAGTCTCGTCAACGGATTGTTCCTCGCGGACAGTCTCGGCAACCTCATGAAGACGGAATTCAATTCCTTCTTCTGGTGGGATCTCCGCAACGGACAGGAGGCCGGCAATAACAACGCCGTGTCGCTGTACGGATGGCGCAACTACGGCGACTATGGAATCGTCGACGCGAACACTCCCGCCGGGCCGGCCGATCGCTATCCGACGTTCTACGTCTACAAGCTGCTGAAGTACTTCGCCCGCGGCGGCGAACGCGTGGTGAGTGCCACCAGCGACTACAACGGCCTCGGCGTGTACGTCGTTCGCGACCATCACACGCACCAGTTGAACGTGCTGCTCATCAACAAGCACCCGACCACCGCGTTGAACGTCAACATCACGGTCAATGGCTTTAAAGTCGGCACGCAGGCGATCACATATTCCTACGGCATTCCGCAGGACGACGCGGCTCGTACCGGCACGGGTTCGGCCGACATCGCCTCGGGATCAGCCGCGATCACCGGCGCGAACTTCAGCTGGGCTCCGGCTCCCTACTCGGCCACGGTCTTGCAGCTCACGCATCCGCGCGACAGCAAAGGTCACGACAATCAGGGCGATTGCGACGACGACAACGACTAAGCGGTTCAGGATGTAGGGCGGGGTCTCCGGACCCCGCCATTTCAATCCCCCCGAAAATCACGACGGTCACGAATCGACGCAAATTCCGACGGTAGGGATCGATGTCCTCATCGATCCGAAAACGAGATTCCAGTTTTGATCCACGGAGGCACCGAGGGCGAAGCCTGTGGAGCGGCTTTATGCCGCGAATCTCCGGCCCTCCGTGCCTCGGCGGCTCAAATCCAGAAAGTGCCTCTTTGATTCAAATTCAGCACCTCTACCACGTCGCGTGAAAATGATACTCGCCTGACGCGAGCTCAAACACCGGCGCGTCGTCCTCGGTCCCAATCTTCGAGACTCCCACGCTCTGCGCGAGCGGCTTGGCTCCTTCGTTCAAGGTCGCCCGCGCCGGCACCGGCATCCGCACCGAGGCGGTGGTATTGGGCGGCACCACCACGTCCCAATCGAAATGGTTGCCTGCGCGCTGCCAGGAGCTGGACACCTCACCGAATGGTGTCTGGTGCGAGGCCCGCGCGGACGTGAGCGAGCCGCCTGGACGCGGCTGCAACACGAAATGCTTGTAGCCGGGATGAGCAGGATCGAGGTCGATGCCCGCCACGTCCTGATACAGCCACGCACCGACGGCACCGTAGGCATAGTGATTGAACGAATTCATGCCCTTGTCCTGAAATCCATTTTCGCGCGTCCATCCATCCCACCGCTCCCACATGGTCGTCGCGCCCTGCGTGACCGCATAGAGCCACGACGGCCAGTCCTTCTGCAGTAGCAGCGTGTAAGCCAGATCCGTTTGCCCGCCGCGAACGAGTTCGTGCAACAGATACGGCGTTCCGATGAAACCCGTGCTCAGCTTGTCGCCGCGCGAATGGATGTCGCGGACCAGCGCGTCCACGAGCTTCGGTCGCATCTCCACCGGCACGAGATCGAAATGCAAAGCGAGCACGTAGCTGGTTTGCGTATTGCCCGCCACCAGGCCATCGGCCGTCACAAATCGGCGCTGAAACGCTTTCGTGACACGATCCGCCAGTCCCTCGTAGCGGCGCGCATCCTCTTCGCGTCCGATGGCGTGCGCCATGGCGGCGAGCAAACGGGCGTCATAGACATAAAACGCCGTCGCGATCAGATCCTTCGGCGTGCCTCCTTCCCGCTTGCCGCTTCCATCAAGCGCCAACCAGTCGCCGAATCCCGCCCATCTACCCAAGCTCGGATGCAAGCGAATATCGTCCACGGATTGCGCCGCGAGGGAGTCCACGTAACGACGAATCTCCTCGTAATGTTTCTCGAGCAGCGGACGGTCGCCGTAACACGCGTAGATCGTCCACGGACAAATCACCGCGGCGTCCGCCCAACCCGGTCCGCCGTCCGCCGGGGCCAGATCGACGCTCGGGATCACCGCCGGCACCGCGCCGTCCGGTCCCTGCGCATCGCCAATGTCCCGCTGCCATTTCGTGAAGAATGCGGCAACGTCGCGATTCCATGCGCCAGTGCGGATGAACGCCTGCGCGTCCCCGGTCCAGCCCAACCGTTCGTCGCGCTGCGGACAGTCGGTGGGAACCTCGAAATAGTTTCCGCGCTGTCCCCACTGGATGTTGTGCTGAAGCTGATTGACCAGCGGGTCGCTGCACGAGAATTCGCCGGCGGGCGCGATGTCCGTATGCAGCACATGCGCAACCAGCGCGTCCGTCGCGGGCGTGACGTCGTGCCCCAACCCGCTGAGTTCCGCATACCGGAAACCATGGAAGGTGAAGCGCGGTGTCCACGATTCGCCCGCGGGGTCGCCCTTGCAGGTGTAGAAATCGGTCGCCCGGGCCGTGCGCAGGTTCTCCACGTACATGTCTCCGCCGGCATCGAGCATTTCCGCGAAGCGGAGACGAATCGTGGTTCCGGCGGGAGCCTTCACGTGCACAGTGACGTTGCCGACGAGGTTCTGCCCAAAATCATAAATGAAGCGATCCCCGCTCCAGCTGCCGAACTTGACCGGAGCCGCCACCGCCCGGATATTCTGCTCGCGAGTCACCGGGTGATCGAGCGACGGCGACAGCTCGATCTCCGGAGCGGCAAACACCTGCGCCGCCTGCCAGACGCCGGCAGCGTGAGGAACGAGCCAGCCGGGCAATTCCTGGCGCGCGTCGTAGCTCTCGCCCATCAACAGGTCGTTCTCAAGGATCGGCCCACCCGCCAACTGCCATGTCCCGTCGCTGACCAACGTCTCGCGGTGGCCATCGGCATAGGTCGTTTCCAACTGGGCCAGAAGCTTCGGCCTGTCCCCATAAAGCTGCCGTCCTTTTTGCGCCACGTTGCCGCAATACCAACCGTCGCCCAGGATTGCTCCGACGACGTTGTCGCCGGAAGCGAGCAGATCGGTGACATCGTAAACCTGATACTGCACTCGCTTGCGCGTATCGGTCCACCCCGGCGTAAAATATCCGTCCCCCACCCGGTGGCCGTTGAGATAGACCTCATACAAGCCCAGCGCGGTCACGTAGAGGCGGGCCGCCACAGGCTTGTCGCGGAGCGAAAAATCACGGCGCAGATACGGCGCCCGCGCCGAGGTGTGCCCCGCCCCTTGCCACGGCGCGCCGATCCACTGCGCGGACCAGTCCTGGCGCGCCAACAGACCGGTTTCCCAGAACGAAGCGTTCGCGGGCGAGGTCGTGGCGATTCCCTGGTCGTCCCAGACCGTCACCTGCCACCAGGCGCGCGTGCGAGACGGAAGCGGCCGTCCGCCATAAGGAATTTCAATCGACGCATCGCCCGCGATCCGGCCCGAGTCCCAGAGATCACCCGAGCCATCCGGCCGGCTCGACACGCGAATCTCGTAGGCCGTTTGCGCCAGGCCGCGCCGCCCGGCGATCGGTTCCATCTGCCAGGACAGCGCCGGCTTGGGATCGTGAACGCCGAGCGAATTGGTGAGATGATTGACGGACAGGATGACCGACGCGAATAGGGGCAGCATGGGGTTAACCGAGCCTAGTCCATTTTTGTCCCAAGGAAAGGACTACCCACTGAACCTACCGAAACGATCCCCCACGAAGGCTCACGAATACGAAATCGGACCACGATGCGACACGACCGACCGAAGCGTTTGCCCACGGAACACGCCGATCACACGGAATCGAACAATCAGATCGCGAACAACGCGAGCAGGTACGGATTCCGTCGGCAGCGATCAATGCCCGCTCGTCGATCCGCATATGCGGAAGACACCGACCCCCCACGAAATTCACGAGGGCGCGAAGATGTCTTTGGGTGGATCCCTGTATTGCGTCACGGAGGAGCAGATGGTCGACGTCGAAGGCGATCTTCATCCGCGGAGTCGGAAGCCATTGCCTTCGCCTGAAAAATTTTAAGAAACGATCATTCAACGGCTAGGGTGATAACCCACCTATCAGCGGTGTGCCCGCCAATGTAGGTTGGTTGCAGCATGAAACTCGCCCTGCTCCTCCTCGCCTCCATGGTCGGACTGCTTCGGGCGGACGAATTCGCCTTCAGTTATGATTTCGCGAATGCGACCGTGTTCTCCGGTACGTTTTCGGGGACGGCGGTTGACGGGTTGGTTGCCGACGCGAGTGACTTCACGATCAAGATCAACGGCCTCGACACGCCCTACCGCACGTCGACTGACCATCCCGTCTTCGCCCTGTCCTTGTCCTGGCCGACACCCACCGAGGGAGTTTACGGGACCTCGCCCGTCTTTTCCTTCGACGTGGGCCAGAACAATTTTGTCTTCGCCGACGTGGACCTGAGCACCTCGAATATGAGCACCTCCTGGTGGCTTGGAGTCTACGACAACAATGGAACCACGTCGGCGGCATTCACGAATGCCGGCTGGGGAGTCTATACGCTTCCGGATGGCAGCCGCTGCCCCCTGCCCTTCGAACATGATGCAGACGACGTTGCCCTGCAGTCGTCCTGGCAACTCACCGATCTCACCACCGGCGCGACCTCCGATCCACCGATCGACACGCCCGACGGCACCGCGACGGCGTTGCTGTTGTTCTGTTCCGTCGGAGGACTGATCGCACTTCGCGCCCGTCGAATCTGACCCTGCACAGTCGGTGCGGGGCGCGACGTGGGGCCAGCAGGATGGATTTGATCGCCAATCCGGCCGGGGACAAGCGGTCGGAGGCGATGGGGGATTCCTCGTGCCCGATTGTCTAATGAGGAAGCCGTGTTCCGAACATGATCTTCACTCGTTCCCCATTGCCCGTCGTGGCTCTGCTGCTCGTTGGCGTCGCAATCCCACATGCAAACGCGCAGTTTGACATTGCCTTCACCTCGTTTGCCGGCGCCGCGAGCAGCGGCAGCGCCGATGGCCCCGGCGCCAGTGCGCGTTTCTACACGCCCAAGGGACTTTTTCTCGACACCGATGGATCCCTCGTCATCGCCGACACCGGAAACGCGACCCTCCGTAAACTGTCAGCCGACGGGACCGTCAGCACGATCGCCGGCGCGGCCCAGCAAGTGGGAAATCTCGATGGCCCCCTGGCCTCGGCCCGCTTCAACGGTCCGACCGACGTGGCGCGCGACAGCCAGGGAAACCTGTTCGTGGCGGATACCTTCACCATTCGGAAGATCACGCCGCAAGGTACGGTCTCGACCTTCGTCGGCCTGCCCGGAGCATCGGGAAAGTCGCTCTTCACTCAGACTTTTCATATCGCAATCGATTCGACCAACCGGCTCTTCGTCACCGGCTGGTTGACCGGAGGCGCCAACGATCTGGTGGCGTTCGCCCCTGACGCCACCGAATTCGACTATCCGCTCTCGAGCACCTATTTCCCGTGGGGCGTAGCCGTCGATGCGAGCGATCATCTGTACGCCACCGTCAAAAGCTACGATCCCGCGGTCACCCCGCCCGCGGTCGGCATCTTCGATGCGTCCGACGTCTTCGTGCCGCTCACGTCGACTTCACTGAGCGCCCCGCATTTGTCGGTCGCGACGGGTCTCGGCTTCGCCAGCAACGGCGACATCATGGTCGCGGACGAATTTCAAATCCGATCCGTCGCCCCCGACGGCACGATCACCGACCTGGCCGGGACTTTCGGCAACCGTGGACTCCTCGACGGCAGCGGAACCGCGGCCCGCTTCAACGCACCGGAGGACCTGGTCGTCGACTCCGCCGGAAACATCTACGTCGTCGAACCCGCCAACAACGCGATCCGACGGATCACTCCCGCCGGCGACGTGACGACCGTCGCCGGTCTGTACCCGGCTTCCGCAGGCTTCGTCGACGGGGCCGGAAGCGCGGCGCGTTTCCGTACCCCCATGGATCTCGCCGCCGGCCCGAACGGGGAAGTCTATGTCGCTGACATCAACAACAGCAGCGTACGCGTGATTTCGCCCAACGGCGTCGTCGCGACGCGAGCGCGCCTCGCCAGTCCCCCCCAATGGCTCACGGTGGATTCGTCGGGCAATGTCTTCGCCACGCTGCTGAATTCCACCGTCGTCAAGATCACCCCGGACGGCACCGTGACCAACTTCGCGGGCGCGAGCGACGGCACGATCACGGCCGACGGCAAGTCCGAGAGCTGGCAGCCCGCCGACCTCGCATTCGACCATCATGGCAACCTGTTTGTCATCGATGGAAGCATCGGCGGCATCCGCGAGATTTCGCCCCTGGGCACCATCACGACCATGACACTGTCCGCCGACTACGGATCGCCGCTGCAGGCGCCGACCGGTCTGGCCATCGATGCCAACGACAACCTTTTCGTCGTCAATCACGGCCAGGACGACACCCAGCACCGCGGTCACGCCTTTGTCGCGAAGATCACCCCGCTGGGAGTCGCCACGCTGGTCGCAGGCAATCCGCTTGGACTTCCCATCGGGTCGACGATCGACGGCGACTTTGCCACGACTGTGCCTTCCCACATCGCCATCGATTCCACGGGTGCTGTCTACGTTCCCGGGATGATCTCGGTCTACCGCTTTGCCCCGGATGGAAACAAGGCCGTGGTCAATCTCACCGTTTCCGATCCGGGCGGACACAACTACTTCGATGATATCGCCGGCATTGCGATCGACGCCGCGGGGACATTCTACCTCGCCGACGACGACATCAATGCCAACCTGATTTTCCGCGGCACGACCGCGGGGCACGCCCCCACGTTCACGACCCAACCCGCGAGCCAGAGCGTCACCGCTGGTCAGACCGCCCAATTCTCCGCAGCGGTCAACGCGCTCCCGGCGGCGGCGTTTCAGTGGTACCACAACGGGTCGACCATCTCTTCGGGTGGCGGCGGACTCACCTTGTCGCTGGCCAACGTGAGCACGGCCGATGCCGGCGACTACACCCTCGTGGCCACCAACAGCTGGGGTCAGACGACGAGCGCCAAGGCCACGCTGACCGTCACGACCACTCCCGCGACTTCCTCGCCCGGTACGTCGTCGGGCTCAGGAGGTGGCGGTGCGCTGGACTCCTGGTTCGTCGCAGCGCTGCTCGTTCTGGCTCTGGCGGGTCTTCTGCCCGGCGCACCGCGCAAAGCCTGAGCCCGGTCGCTTGGCCCACGGAACACACCAAATGCGTGGGATAAGATAATCCTCCCACGAAGTACACGAATCGTCTCGCAAACGGGCGGTGCCAATCGGCGTCCTCAGGTCGGCCTGGAATCTCACCGCTCGGCGGCAAACCCATGGCCGGATGGCGCCGCGCGCCACTCGCCCAACTCACGGCCGGCGTTGGTCGCTATCAAAAGTCGCGACATGACACCTTTTTGGATCTCAACCTTCAACCTGCTCGCTGTTGGGATGATTGCTCTCGCCGTCACCGCCTCACGCGCAGAAGATGCGCATATCTTCGAGTCCTCCGCATTCACGACTTGTCTGGATAAAGGGGCCTCCGAACGGTAAGCGCACTAACAGTCGATCTTGCCAGCTCTACTTTCGAATGACAGTATCGACGTCAATTGGACAAGAACAACACACCCGCCACGACTGAAATACTAAAGGTGTTGCTCTCGAGCAGCGCTGTCCTAGCAATTGGAACAGGAATCCTCGTATTCCTGGGAATTCGCTCGGAGCTAGAATGCTGGACCCATTTCGGCTTGCCACTTTACCAATTCCTTCCGCCGACCAGAGATTTGCTTTTCAAGGGATTTGAGGCGGCCAAAGATGCATTTTGGTCACCGTCCTCCATAAAACGGTTATTGCTGCTCATATATCTCCTGCCGCTCTTGATACCTAAAGATCGCCTTCCTAAGTGGACTGAGAAATTCAGAAGTCGAAGAACTCTATTCGCGGCCATATTGCTCCTAGGATTCGCACATTTCTTCTGGGCTGTAAAATTCGCTGCAGCATCAGGAGCCAAGAATGCGAAAGCCATCGAAAGCGCGGGCCTGCTCTGCTCGCTCAGACTAAGCGATGGCCAGACAATTGATGGCCTATTTCTGGTGTACGCGAACGGTTATTACGCAATACGAGATCGGTCCGGACCTGATATTCATATTTTTCCATCGGCTGAGGTAAGATCCGTGCTGCTTCAAGCACTTCCCGATTCACCCGCACGCCGGGCATCTAGGTCCCCGTAACTCCTTCTGCAGATGTGGATGTGCCCCTCCGGCATGCCTTCGCAACGGCGGCGGGGGGCGCCCCGTTGCCCCGCCAATGCATGCGCTATACAGAGCGTATATTAGTACCGTTATCGCCTTATCGCATCCCGTTACAGCGAAGTAGGTTGGCCAGTGCGGCTACCTGGCATGTATCCGCCTTCGAAGCACACCGCGTTACCTCAGCCGCGAACCGCTGTCTGTTATGGACGACATTGGACAGAGAAATGATCCCCATTCGCTGTGCCCATTCACGTCCTTCATCTCGAAGATAGCCTGCCCGACGCGGAACTCATCCGTGAGGCCTTGAAGAAGGAATGGCCGGATTGCTAGGTCCAGCGGGTGCACTCGGAGAAGGATTTTGTCGCGGCGCTGCAGCAAGGGAATGTCGACCTCATCCTCTCCGACTTTTCGCTGCCCGGATTTACCGGGATGGCAGCGCACGAACTCGCGCAGCCTCCGGCCGGAGACTCCTTATATCTTCTTTTCGGGCACGATCGGGGAGATCAACGCGATGCAGGCTCTGCAACGCGGAGCAACTGACTACATAATCAAGGACCGTCCGGGAAGACTCATCTCCGCGGTGCATCGGGCGATCGACCACGCCCGGGAACGACGGGACCGAACGCAGGTGGAGCAGAACCTTCGGGAGATCCAGCAACAGTTCTTTCAACTGGCCGAACGAAGCAGCGATGTCTTCTGGATTTCGCAAATCGAGCCGCCAACTATGCTGTACGTCAGCCCCGCCTACGAACGAGTCTGCGGACGCCCGGTCGCGTCCATTCGCGAGCATCCGTCAGCTTGGGAGGAATCCATTCATCAAGATGATCGCCAGCGCATCCACACTGCCATCACGGCCGTTCGGACCGGAGCAAAATCGGCCTTTGACGAGGAATATCGCATTATTCGACCGGACGGTTCAGAGCGCTGGATATTGGGAAGCGCCGTCTTGCTGCAGGACCCCGCCGGCGGTTCGGCCAGAATCAGCGGAATCGCCAAGGATATCACCGAACGCAAGCAGGCCGCCCGGCACATCCGCGAGCAGGCGGAGTATCTCGCCAAGGCTCGTGATGCCATCGTCGTGAAGAACCTGAGTCACCAGATTGTCTGCTGGAATCAGGGCGCGGAACGAATCCTCGGCTGGACCGCCGCCGAGGCGACGGGCCGGATTGGTAGTGAGTTGTTCGGTGCCCGCCTTCTGCAGCGGATAGAACCGGTCGCCGATACCAACGCCGACGCAATCGAACGGGGTCAGGCTTTGTGGTTTGTGGTGTCTGAGAAGAACGGAAATGAAAAAAGGGACACCTATCGTGTTGTTACAGCGATCATGTCCGAGGATCTGGTGCCCGCCAAGCAACGAATTCGGATTTGCTGTCCACCGCTCGCCAGAAGGCGATTCCGCCAGGAGAATTCTCACAGTTGGAGGCGCCATGGCGCCGAAAACTATGGCTCCGCCTCGCCCACCCGCTGCCTACCACAAACCACGAAGCCTGACCCCGTCCGGTCGGCCCCCCTTCCCGCAGCAACCCAACCCATCACTCTACCGCAGATTCCGTATGTCCCTGTTTTGCACCCAGAGCTACTGCACTTCCTCGCCCAAATTCATCTCTTTTGTCTGTCTATTAGTATTCTCACCGCCTCCAAATGACTGGCAACATCACTATATATATAAGAATTGCTACGTACATCACTATTATCCACTAAAACCTCTAAAACTATCTCTGCCTCCTTTAGTCGCAGCACATCTCCGCGCATCTTTCCTATGTCCTCCAACGATAACCCTATGTCACGCTGGTTGATAATCCAAATAGAAAGACTGCTGTCGCGAGAGAAGGATTGCCTTTGGCTTTCGGCAAGACGCAGCGCTTCTGTTATCGGACCACAATCATTTGTCCATTCTCCCAATGTACGAAGCGCCGCCGTGAGTTGATGTTGCCCCACGGCAAAATCGTAGCTTGCCTCCATGTCCCTCATAGTACCCAATACGCGTCGATATTTATATATTCCGGCACAGAGCATTTGTGCATCTCTATTTACTTCAGCGATCCCAACTAGTGCTCTAGCAAGCACCATCTCCGCACTTGCCCCCCGGGACCAATCCACCAAATCTCCTCATAATCACAATAGGTAGATGTTGAGCGGAAATTGCCCGCTGGAAGTAGGTGGCTCGACCGCTCAACACGCCGATCTCGGTAAGATTGTTTGCAGCATTCTGGGCGGTCGTTGCCCACTCAAGCCACTGCCCGGATTTTCTCAATGACCGTAAAGCGACCTCAAATTCGATTTCAGCCTCTTCTTTCACTCGAATGTTTGCCGTAACTCGACCATACGTACTTAATGCCGAGCCGAGGTTTTGATGTATACACGCCTCAACGTACTCACTACTATTAATTGGCAGGGCCGATAAAGCTAACCTTTGCATGTAAATCGCTTTTGCCGCCAATTGTTCATCTAGTCTGCGGCTCCCGAGCAACTCGAGACTCAATCCACGGCCTGACAGTAGGAGCATTCGCAACTCGTTCTTTTCGCCGACGGGAACCGTCGCCAGAGCGGCGCTTTCCAATTGCTCCGCTTCGACGAATGCATCGATGCTTGTTTGCATTTTTCCGATAGATCTTAATGCTTCGCCAAGCAACACATCTAGCATCAATGTGCTATTATTATTTTGAGTATTCGCCATGAAAGTGCGTGCCTCTTTATACTCTGCTACCGCCTTTTTCATACGCTCCATGTCAGAAGTTATAACTGCTACGCGATACTGGAGCCCGGCTAACACTAGAAGAAACTGAGCGTGATTCTCTCCATCACTCCAGATCGAGGCCAATTGTTCCAATTTGGCTATTACTGGAAGCGCAAGGGGTGAATCAATCGATGTTCGAGGAAGAGTCAGCACTGTACTGAGAACCTGAGCGCGGACCGCGACCCCTAGTTCCTCTCGCATTGCAGTAGGAAATGGAAATATTTGGTCAGCACCCTGCAAAGAAGTATGCACGGCCGTCGAGGCCAATGACGGGACAAAGAACAGAATTACCTTGGGGGTACCGCCCACATTCAGTATTCGTCCCCAGATCACAATATCTGCGCCAGATTGGCGTGCTAGCTCGCGGGCACGCTCGTGCACGGAGAATTCAGAATCCATCGGAGAAGACTGGCGACTTGTACTCAACATCCGGTCTAGCCTCCGAATCGCCATTCCCTTTTCCGAAAGTGGGCGGAGACTTTCGACCAACAGTTCTTCCACCTGTCGGTTAGTGTCATTTTCGAGATGAGGAACGAGAATAGTAAACGAGTCGCGAGGCGCTTCAGGGATATTGTCACCCCACCAATCGAATCGCTTTGCATCAATCTCTTGCAACAACCGCTTTGTACGGTCAGGTTCCAGCCACCAATCCCTAGTCCTCGCACCCAGAACGCAAAGACCGCAGCCAATAACTACCCATCTCATTAGAGGATGGCTTGTCCAGATGTTGCGAATCCATTTTATGGCAGGCCCCAATTTGGGCGCCGTTTCTAGTGAATCGATAAATTTTCGCGCCTCTGCAGGTCGAGAGATCCCGGCGCGACGTGCCGATTTTTTTGTTCGCATTGTCAGGCAACAGAAAATTGAGCGATACAGTACGATCGAACGGGGTCAGGCTTTGTGGTTTGTGGTGTCTGAGAAGAACGGAAATGAAAGGAGGGACACCTATCGTGTTGTTGCAGCGATCATGTTCGAGGATCTGGTGCCCGCCAAGCAACGAATTCGGATTTGCTGTCCACCGCTCGCCAAAAGGCGATTCCGCGAGGAGAATTCTCTAAGTTGGAAGCGCCATGGCGCCGAAAACTATGGCTCCGCCTCGCCCACCCGCTGCCTACCACAAACCACAAAGCCTGACCCCGTCCGGTCAGCCCGCGCGGCTACGATGCCCGGCGCCAGCACACCGAGTACGTGGCGCGCAAGGGCGTGTGTGCCGCCTGTCCGCTGCGCCTCCAGTGCACCACCTCAAAGCATAGCCGGACGCTGCACCGCTATCGGCACCACGATCTGGT
>DASZXI010000056.1:0-49515 GCA_035545955.1 Candidatus Didemnitutus sp.
ATAACGCCGCTCCTACAACGAGGCGATGGTTTGTCAGAAGCTCTTTGCCCTGCGACCGGCCGAGGGACGATATTTGTGCTTTAGCGCGTTCCGAAGTTCGGTGATTCTCGTCCGGTGAACGTGAATGCTGCGCTGGTCCGCGTCCCGGGTGTGATATTCATGGGCGCGTTTCTCGGGGCCCTTTTCACGCCGACCCTGTCCGCCGCGTCGCCGACACCCGACCTGTCGGCCGCGCAACGCGACTTCATGAACTGGCGCTTCGGCATGTTCGTGCATTTCCACATCGGCACCTTCGCCGATCTCGATTGGGCCGGGGGCTACGAAGACCCGACGCTTTTCGCTCCGACAAAGCTCGATTGTGGCCAGTGGGCGGACGAGGCCAAGAAGGCCGGCATGACGTATCTGGTGCTGACGGTGAAGCACACCGAAGGCATGACGCTGTACGACAGCGCGCTCACGACGCACGACAGCACGAGGTTCACTCACTTCCGGAATGGAAAGAGCGACATCGTGCGGGAGTTCGTGGAGGCCTGTCGCTCGCGCGGTCTGAAGGTGGGCCTTTATTATTGTTTTCCCGGCGACTACTCGGACGAAGCGCACCACAACGCGCCTCCACCCGGAAAACCGAATCTGCACGGCCTGCCGCCCGAAGCGGCGGGCAACTACGTGGGCTTCATGAAAGCGCAGTTGCGCGAAATGCTGCAGCGCTACGGCCCGATCGACCTGCTGTGGATCGACCAGTGGGACAACAAATATACCATCGCGCAGTGGCCGGAAATCTTCGCCTATTTGAAGAGTCTGCAGCCCAATCTGGTGGTGCTCGGAAACAATGCGCACCGGCTGCAGGATTCGGATGTGCTGAGCTACGAATATTCCTGGCTGCAGGAAATGCCGCCGGAAGCGAACCAGGTGCCCGCCGAGGTGTGCGATCCGATTCAGAAAAAGGCGCGGTGGTTTTGGACTCCCGGTGAGACGCCCGACGATCTGCAGTCCGCCGCCGAGGTGGTGCAGCGCCTGCGAACCTGCAACGCCCGGCACGCGAACTATCTCCTCGACGTGCCGCCCGATCGCGACGGCCTGATCTCCGGCGTGCAGCTCCAGCGTTTGCGGGAAGTCGGCGCCCTCTTGCGGTCGGATCGTTGAGGCGAAAAAATGGTGGAGCCTGCTTGCAGGCGAATTTGATCGTGGGTGGAACCGGACCTCCGGGCCGATTTCATTTAAAGCGCGTCCCGAGGCCGCGCTCCACCGGCGCGAAATCGCCGGCGCGCAGGCTCCCGCTGCCAAGGATTCCGCACTTTGCGCCTGAGTTCCGACTGGGCTCGCCCGACTTCGGCCGCGACGACCAGACGGGCGAGGAAGGCGAGTAGAATCCTCGAGGCAAGCGGGCGATGGTTGCGCTCAGGTTCGCAGTAGCCCGGCAGGATTTACCGATCGTTCCGACTGGACCCCTTTTTTCGCAGCAGCAGCCACAGGCCGACGATCAGAGCCGGGCCAAAAAGCATCCCGAGAATGATCGCGATAATGACCATCTCCGACCCGCCGAGACCAAATATTGCCAGTAACGAACGGGCAGGTGCATTCATTGCGGATTTGACCTAGCGTTATCTGCGCAACGGAACAATCGATAAATCGCGCGCCGATGCGCGCGCGCAAGTCGCGGGCTTTATCGCCGCTTCCGAGCGGTTCCGATGGCCCCGGTCGCTATTTCGTGGCGTTCGCCGCGCGGATCATCGCCTCCGCGCTGCGCTCGACGTCTGCGTCCGAGGTCGCCCAGCCCGACACGCTGATGCGCATGGCGGTATGTCCCTGCCACACCGTCACGCCGGCCCAGCAGGTTCCCTCGTCCTGAATGCGCTGGATCACCTGTTTGGTGCGCTCGGCGTCCCCGAAGGCCACGAGCACCTGATTCAGAACGACGTCGTTGAGGATTTCGAAACCCGCTGCCTTCAGGCGTTCGGCGAAGCGGCGCGCCCCGCGACAGTTCCGCTCGATCAATTCCGCCACGCCGTCGCGACCCAGGGCGCGCAGGGCCGCCCAAACCTCGACGCCGCGGGCGCGACGGGACAGCTCGGGCGTAAAATCCGCCGGGTTGCGAATGTCGCTTTCCGTCGGGAGGTATTCGGCCGTGATCGCCATCGCGGCCTGCAGGGCATGCGGGTCGCGGACGAACGCCAGGCCGCAGTCATAGGGCACATTGAGCCATTTGTGGGCATCGGTGGCCCACGAATCGGCGCGATCGATGCCCGCGACCAGGTGACGACGTGACGGTGCCGCGGCGGCCCAAAGTCCAAACGCACCGTCCACATGCACCCACGCACCGGAGCCGTGGAGTTTTGTCGCGATTGCACCCACGTCATCGCACGCGCCGGTGTTCACGTTGCCCGCCTGCAGGCAAACGATCGTCGGACCCGACACCGCCGGTATCTTCTCCGGAATGATGCGACCTTGAACATCGACCGGCACTTTGACGACCCGGCTGCGGCCGAGTCCGAGAATGCCGAGCGATTTGGTCAGCGACGGATGCGCCTCGGCGCCGATCACGACCGTGATGGTCGGCGCGCCGAACAAACCCTCGGCCTCGACGTTCCAGCCGGCGCGCTTGAGCACGGCATGCCGGGCGGCGGCGAGGGCACAGAGGTTGGCGACCGTGGCGCCGGTGACGAAGGCACCTCCGCATTCGGAGGGCAGATGAAGCACCTCCAGCAGCCAGCGTAGCGCCACCTTCTCGAGATAGGCCGTGCCGGGCGTGGCGCGAAACATCGCGCTGTTCTGATCCCACGCGCCGGCCAGCCAGTTCGCGGCGAGCGAGACGGGCAGCGAGCCACCGATCACGAAGCCGAAGAAGCGCGAACCCGCCATCGCCATGGTCGCGGGCGATCCGACCTCGTCCAGCAGGCGAAGGGTCTCGGCCGGATCGGAGGGCGCCGAGGGAAGCGGTTCGTCGAGGACAGAAAGTTTGCGCACGGCCGCGGCATCGGGAGCCACGGGACGCTGGTCAAGACCCGACAGGTAGGTGACGGCCCGGTGGGCGGCGTCGTGAAGGAGTTCTTTCATGGGGTTGCGCGTCCTTCGCCACCAGGGTGAACGACGATGCCGGTATCGTGCGCCTCCGGCCCGGCGCGGTCAATCGAAGCAGCGTATTCGAATCAACTGACCACGCAGATTGCGAAGGCGCTGTATGGGTGTAGGGCGGGGTCGCCTGCCCTGAGCCTGTCGAAGGGCCGAACCCCGCCTGAGCGATTCCCCGCGAAAAATCTCGGAATCCGGGCGGTAGGGATCGGGTCCCCACCGCTCCGAAATTCAGAAATCGGTTTGATCCTCCCTTCGTGTAATTCGCGACGTGTCGTGGGAAATTGTTCGAAAACTGAGGCGGGGTTCGGCGACCCCGCCCTACATTCGATCCGTCGCCGCCGATTACTTTTTCCGCACCGAAAGCGTCCAGTCCCGGCCGGAGTCGATGTTAAACCGGTCGGCGAAATTGCCCTGGTTGATCGCCATCGCCACGCAGCCGCTGCTGTTGATGAACATCAGCACCTTGCCCAACGGCACCTCGCCGAACGTACGAGCGTAGGGTACCGTCTCCTCCCACACGACCTTGTCGCCATGGCGAATGGTCACCACGACGGGCTCGCCTTCGTGGATCCCGAGTTCGGCGAACATTTTCCGGTTGATGATCGAGGCCGTGTTGCCGAGCGGACTCTTGGAAATGTAGATCATGCCAGTGGCCGTGCCGTTTTCCAGTTTGGCCGGCGGGTATTCCAGCTGCACGACCTTCGGCTCGAGGAGTGGCCCGACCTGCTCAAAGGTGATCACGCCGGCCGCGAGCCGGGCGGCGGTGTACGAATAAACGTCGCGGCCGTGAAAGGTGTTGGACCATTCGGTGCCGGGACGTCGGTTCACTTTTTCATCGATCTCGCGCACGGCCTCGATCCCGAACTGATCCGCCACGGCGGTGAGGGTGCCGTTGTCGGGGCTGACGAAATACTGTCCGTTCCTGGTTTTCAGGACGACGGATTTGCGTGTCGTGCCGACACCCGGGTCGACCACCGACACGAACACCGTGCCGGCGGGCCAGACCGGGGCCGTATAGATCAGATTCCGGCTGGCGGCATCGATGTCGTAGAGCGGGATCAGCGGCTGAACCGTGAAGATGTCGAGGTCCTTGCTCACGCTGTAGCAGACGCCGGGCATGACCGCGCCGCCGAAGTCGGCCTGGATGACGACGGCGTTGCGCGCGTCGAGCGATCGCCCGGCGAGCAGGATCAGTCCGAGCACTGGCCAACGGGAGAGTCGGAAGACAGATTGCGCAAGTGTGGTCATGGAAGGTTCCCGGGAGCCGTCGTCGAAACGACTCCGATCGATCAACCAACCAACACGGTTGATACAGGTCAGCCGGTCGCCGAAGGGCCTCGATACGTCGACGACCCGAAGCCGAGAATCGGAAAGAAAATGAATCCGAGGAATGCCAGACCCAGCCCGAACCCCGCACCCCGGCCGAACGACTTTGCGATGTCGAGCATGACCATGATGGTGATGACGAAATTGACGAGCGGCAGCAGGAAAAGCAGCAACCACCAACCGGGTCGGCCGGCGATTTTCAGCATGATGTAGAGGTTGTAGAAGGGAATGAGCACCGCCCACCCTGGCTGATTCGCCTTGGTGAACACTTTCCAGTAGGCGATGATCATGAACAGGGCGAGGGCGAGCTCGCAGAGTACGACAGGCAGGAGATAAATCATGGGAGTGCGGGGATTGAGGTAACGCCGGGTATTCACCGGCATACTACGGGTCCGGACCCGGCTCGACAATGGAAAAACCGCCCGGCGATTCCACCGACCGTCGTGATCGTTTCCGGAGCGACACTGCGCATGGATATGAAAGCGGTCCGCTTCTGCCGGCTTGTGGCTGGAGCCGGAGGTGCAAATATCAGGCCCGAAACTGTCAGCCGGAACCATGAACCGTTTCTTCGATACGAAAGGCGACGTATCGGTGCAGTTGTCGCCTGAGGAATTGCAACGGCGCCGGCTGCCGGTGAATGTCGCCCAGTTCGAATTGCGGGAGGAACTGCGTTTTCGCAGCGACATCGCGGGAGGCGTGATTCGGGTGCCGGTGGGCTACCTTTCGGACCTGGCGTCCATTCCGCAATTCGCCTGGTCGATTTTCATGGTGTGCGACGATCCCCGCATCGAACTCGGCGGTTGGGTCCACGATGTGATCTACGGAAGCCACGGACGGCTTGTCCTGGAGGACGGACGTGCGGTCGCGCTCAGCCGTCAGCAGGCCGATGCGATTCTCGCCCACGAGGCGATGACGGATTTGTGCGCGACTTCGTTTCAGCGGTGGGCGGTCTATCGTGCCCTGCGCTGGTTCGGTCACGGCTGGCCGGGGGATTCGTTCGCGGAGCGGTTTGCGTGAGCAGGCGGGTGGCGCTGAAAATGGGAGGACGGTAGCGAGCGTTGTGGCGGGGCCTGATGTCCCCCCCATCGTGCCGTGTCTCGTCACGCAGCTCGCTCGATCGGTCTCGGATCGATGAGGACATCGATCCCTGCCGCCCGTCTGCATTGAGTTGCAGGGCAGGCGAACCCGCCCCACTTTCCCCGATCACTTCTTGGCTTCGGAGACCGTCCCGAACGGCCAGGGGCCGGTCTCGCGCAGCTGTTCCTCGCGCGCGAGTTTCACGCGTGCGGCCAGAATGTCGGCGCGTCCGAGGTAGCCCACGACCCGTTTGGAACCCGGAGACTCGACCACGGGGAGGCGACCGATTTTGTTCGCGAGCATTTTTTCCAGGGCATCTCGCAAGGTCTCCTCGGGATGGGTCGTAATAAGGTCCGTTTTTCCCACCTCAAGCACGGTGGTGCGTCCGGCCTGACCTCCCTGCATCGCCCGCATCAGATCCGATCGCGTCACGAGCCCGGCAAGGGCACCCGATTCGTCGACCAGCACGGTACCCTGCCGTTGCGCGAGCGGAGCCTCGCCACCGGCAATGCGCGCGGCGAGTTCGTTGACGGTCATCGAGGCCGGCGCCAGGGGCGGCTTCGGATCCATGACGTCGCGGACGAGTGCCAGATCGAAGACATCCACCGTGTATTCGCGGGTGATGTGCTGGCCGCGGCGGGCGAGTTTCTCGGTCAGGATCGACCGTTTCAGCAGGAGAACCGTGACACCGAGCGCGACGACACTGCTGACCATGAGTGCGGGCAGGGCCTGGAAATCGTGGGTCAGTTCGAGCACGAAGAACATGCCGGTGAGCGGCGAACGCATCGTGCCGCCCATCATGCCCGCCATGCCAACCAGGGCGCCGAGAGCCGCCTGTTCGGGCCCCCACCAGGCGCCGATCAGCGCGCCAATCGCGCCGCCAAACGTCAGCAGGGGAGCCAGCACGCCGCCCGAGGTGCCCGAGCCGAGGGAAACGGACCAGATGACCGCTTTCACGAGCAGGAGGAGGCCCAGCGACAAGCCGAGCATATGTCCCTGGATGATCGCCTGAATGTTGTCGTAGCCCACTCCCAATGCTCGCGGATCAATCCATCCGCCCAGTCCCACCACCAACCCGCCGAGCGCCGGCCACCACATCCAGTGGATGGGGAGTTTGGCGAAAAAGTCCTCGCAGGCGTAGACCAGCGCCGTCAGCGCGCCGGAACCGAAACCGGCCGCGAGGCCGACCACCAGCGCGAGGATCAGGGCCGAAGGGGAGAGCATCGCATGGGGCGCGACAGGAAAAACCGGTCCCGCGCCGAGGAGTGGGACGCGAACGACGGCGGCCACCACGGCGGCAACGGCCACCGGAATGAAGCTGCGCGGCTTCCACTCGAACAGAAGCAGTTCCACCGCCAGCAGCACCGCGGCGATCGGCGTGGCAAACACGGCGGACATGCCCGCGGCCGCACCGGCCACCAGCAGCGTTTTGCGTTCGGCGGCGGTGAGCCGGAAGCGTTGGGCGAAGAGAGAACCAAAGGCGCCGCCGGTCATGATGATCGGACCTTCGGCGCCGAACGGACCGCCGGTGCCGATCGACAGCGCGGACGAGACGGGCTTGAGGACGGCCACGCGCGGATCGATCAGGCTCTTGCCGAGGAGAATGGCTTCGAGCGCCTCCGGGATGCCGTGGCCGCGAATTTTCTCCGAACCATAACGCGCCATCAACCCGATGATGAGCGCGCCCACCGCGGGCACCAGGATGGCCCAGAGCCCGAGATGGTTGTCGGCCGGGCTCGCGGGCAGCCCTGACCACCGCTGGAAATAGGCGAGGTTCGTGAACAGCGCGATCAGCCAGAGCAGGGCCTTGGCCACCAAGGCGCCGATCGCGCCGATCGGCACGGCGAGCAGCGTCAGCAGGAGAACCCGGCGATCAGTGGTAAAATCAGCCAGCGCGGGGGAGCCCTCGGCGGCGGGAGAATGAGAGGTTGTGTTCAAGGGAAAAGATAGGAATTGCATCGGGTCCCGATATAATCAACGAGAAAGCGTGTCGATGACCCGCCCACGCCCGACGCGCCTGTCGCAGGCCCATTACGAGACGCTCGCCTCGCTGCGTCACGCCTTGCGCAACTTCCTCGGATTCAGCGAGGTGGCGGCGCGGCGCGCGGGTCTGACCCCGCAGCAGCACCAGGCGCTGCTGGCGATCCGGGGGATGCCCGCCGGCACGCCGGTCTCGGTCGGGGCCGTGGCGGAAAAACTTCTGGTGCGGCATCATAGCGCGGTCGAGTTGACGGAACGATTGGAGCGCATGGGCATGATCCGCCGGGTGCGATCCACGGTGGACCGCCGGAAAGTCGATCTTTCGCTGACCCCCCGCGGCAACCACGCGCTGGAACGCCTGACGTCATCGCACGTGAGGGAATTGCGGCAGTTGGGACCGGCCCTGGCGCGAATGTTGGCATTTCTCGGACACGAGAAACCCGGGTAGGGCGTTGCCAGGCCTGTCTCGTGTCGACTGTGGGAGCGGCTTTACGCCGCGATGGTCGAGATGAATCGCGGCATAAAGCCGCTCCCGCAGTTCAAGCCAAGGCGGTTCGGACTTTCGCGCGGCTCAAGGGAGGCAATGCCGCTGCACAACCCCAAATCGGATCGATGAGGACATCGATCCTAACCTGAATCGAGCGGTCACGCCTACCGTCGCGGCGCGGATTTTTGCTGCAGATCGGAAAGCTGCTTCTCCGCCGCGGTCAGCTGCGTCTGAAGGTCCTCGTTGGCTGACTTCATCTGCGAGATCTGTTGCTGGGCGTCGGCGGTTTCCGAGCGCGCATGCGTCAGCTGGGCTTGCAGGATCGCCACCTCGGCGTGCGCCTGCTCCACATCGCCCCGCGCCTTGATGGACTCGACCTTCGCCTCCTCCATCTGGGTTTCGAATCCCGCCGACAGATCGCGCGACTTGTCGAGCTGGTTGCGCACGGCAAGGGCGTCGGTCTTTTCGCGGGTCAACTGCTCGGTGGCCTGCGCGGTGGCCCGTTTGGCTTCATCGACCTGCTGCTGGGCATGGGCGAGACCGGACTTCGAGTCGTCGAGCTGACGCTGGAGTTGCGCCTGGTTATCCTGCATCTGCTGGGCGCGATTCTCATAGCCCTTGATGGCATGTTCGCGCGCATCCTTCTGGAACCACAGCACGCCGGCACCGACGGCAAAAATGGCGGCGAGAATCCCGAGGGCGATCGCCAGCGCGGGCATCGCGGTGGCGGTCGGGGCGGACTCCGGCGGGCGCTCGGTGGCCGGCGGAGCCTCCGCCTCCTGGTTTTCCGCCTGGATGGCCCGGCGGTGCTCGCGCGCATGGAGATGAGAGGACCCCAGACCGTGTCCATGGCCATGGGAATGCGGATGGGAGGCGGTTGCTTCAGCCATGGCGACACCGTCGGCGGAAATGGCCGTTCTTGCCATGGGGTGAAACCCAAGCCACCGCGGGGGACGTGATTCACCCCACTGGGCGCTGGCCGCCGAATTCGATAAACTCGCACCCGAGCACTGACGCTCATCGTCATGTCGGTTGCCCAGGACCTGGAAAAACTCTCATCCCTGCGCGAAGCCGGATACCTGTCCGATGGCGAATTCGCCACGGCGAAACAGCGCATCATGGCCCAAGCGGAGGACGGCAATTCGCCGGTGGCGGCCGATGACCTGACCGGTGAAACCTTTCGTTCCAGCCGCTGGTCATCCCGAAATTTTTTCTTTCCCGACCGTCTCACCGTGGCGCCCGACGGGATCATTTTTCGCAAGGGCGCGATGTTCGGCTCGCGCGAGGAGCACATCGGCTTTGGTGCCATCGCTTCGTACCGCACGGAGAACGGCGTTTTTCTGGCGACGATGACAATCGAGACGTCGGGCGGGACGCAGCCGATCGTGATCAACGGGCTGTGGAAATCGGCCGCGCGGCGTATCCAGGAGCTGATTCGGATTGGGCAGGGGCGGAGAGAGTGACGAGTGGCCGGTGACGAGTGACGAGTTGTCCTGCCGACAGGTAGGGCGGGACCGCTGGGCCCGCCGGACGATTCGTGTCCTGTTACGGCGGACCTGCAGCGGATGGATAATTGTGGGGCTGGCTCGGCGCGACCGTTTCCCGCTCCGGCTTTCGGGTGAATCGCGAAACCGGACGCGCCGATCTGTTGCATGAAATCGCGGCGGGCCCGGCGGTCCCGCCCTACCTGGCCAAAAATAAAAAGCCGCGGAGGTCATCCGCGGCTTTGAGACTCCAACGAATCGATCGGACTACTGGCAGGCCTCGCAGATCTCGCCGTTGCGCATGGCCTCGATCGAGCAGGCCTTCTTTTCGGCCTCGGTGTAGACCTTTTTGGCGGGCGCGGATTCCTTGGCGACCGGGGCGGGGGCCTCGGCCGGGAAGGGATTGGCGCTGATCGTGACCTTCTCGCCCGCCAAGCCGCGGACTTCCTTCTTCACCGCGACCGTGGCCTTTTCGATGTTCGAGGCGCCGAGGGTGCGGAGGTAATAGGTCGTCTTGAGGCCGGCGCGCCAGGCATGGCGGTACATGTGGGACAGCGTCTTCAGGTCGGGCGTCTTGAGCCACAGGTTCACGCTTTGCGACTGGTCGATCCACTTCTGGCGGCGCGCGGCGGCGTCGACCACCCACTTCGGATCGATGTCGAAGGCCGTGCGATATTTTTCCTTCAGGTCGGCCGGAACGGACTCGATGTCCTTCAAGTCGCCGTCGAAGTACTTCAGGTTGTCGATCATCTCCTGGTTCCACAGGCCGCGGGCCTTGAGGTCGTCGACGAGGAACGTGTTGATGACGACGAACTCGCCCGAGAGATTCGATTTCACGTACAGGTTCTTGTAGTACGGCTCGATGCAGGGGGAGGTGTTCGTGATGTTCGAGATCGTCGCGGTGGGCGCGATCGCGAGGCAGTTCGAATTGCGCATGCCCTGCTTCGAAATCTTGGCGCGCAGGGGTTCCCAGTTCATGCGGCCGCCGCGCGGCACGTCGATCGGCAGGTTGCGCTCCTTCTCGAGCAGATCGAGCGAGTCCTGCGGGAGGATGCCGCGGTCCCATTTCGAGCCCTTGTAGCTCGAGTAGGTGCCGCGCTCGGCGGCGAGGTCGGAGGACGCCTCGTAGGCGTAATAGGCGATGGCCTCCATGAACTCGTCGTTGAACTCGACCGCGGCGTCCGAGGCGAAGGCCACGCCCTTCAGATAGAGCGCGTTGGCCAGGCCCATGACGCCGAGACCGACGGGACGATGGCGGAGATTCGAGGTCTTCGCGGCGACGGTCGGGTAGAAATTGATGTCGATGACGTTGTCGAGGGCGCGGAGCGCGACGCGAATGGTGTCGCGGAGCTTCGCGTGATCGAGCGTGCCGTCGGACTTCAGATGGGAATCGAGAATGACGGAGCCGAGATTGCAGACCGCCGTTTCCTCGTTCGAGGTGTTCAGAGTGATCTCCGTGCAGAGATTCGACGAATGGATGACGCCGACGTGGTCCTGCGGGGAGCGGACATTGCACGGATCCTTGAACGTGATCCACGGGTGTCCGGTCTCGAACAGCATCGAGAGCATCTTTTTCCAGAGCTCGATGGCCTCGACCTTGTGGCCCTGAATTTTGCCCTGCTCGGCGAGCTGCTCGTAGTGCGCGTAGCGCTCCTCGAACGACCGGCCGTAGGAATCGTGCAGATCGGGTGTCTCGTTCGAACGGAAAAGCGTCCAGGTGCCGCGGGCCTCCATGCGCTTCATGAACAGGTCCGGGATCCAGTTCGCCGTGTTCATGTCGTGCGTGCGGCGGCGGTCGTCACCGGTGTTCCGGCGGAGCTCGAGGAACTCGAAAATGTCGTTGTGCCAGGTCTCGAGGTAGGCGCAGCCGGAACCCTTGCGCTTGCCGCCCTGGTTCACCGCCACGAGCTGGTCGTTGTGCAGCTTGAGGAACGGAATGACGCCCTGCGACTCGCCGTTGGTGCCCGCGATGTGGGCGCCCGTGCCGCGGACCGCCGTCCACGAGCCGCCGAGGCCGCCGGCCCACTTGGACAGCTGGGCATTTTCCGCGATGCCGCGGTACATGATGCCCTCGAGGGAGTCGTCGACGTAGTAGAGGTAGCAGGACGACAGCTGCGAATGCAGCGTGCCGGCATTGAACAGGGTCGGGGTGGACGAGCAGAAGCGGCGGGACTTGTAGAGCTCGTACAGGCGGACGGCCCAGGCCTCACGCTCGCTCTTTTCGTCGAGGAAAAGTCCCAGCGAGACGCGCATCCAGAAAAACTGCGGCGTTTCGAGCCGGCGGGAGCGTTTGCCGGTCTTGTCGACGATGAGATAGCGATCGTACAGCGTCTGCACTCCGAGGAAGTCGAGTTCGAGATCGGCCGACGGATCGATGGCGTTCGAGAGGCGGGCGAGATCGTATTCCTTGAGGCGAGGGGTCAGGCGCTTGATGGCGATGCCGCGCTCGATGTAGGTGGTGAAAGCCTGCTGGTGGAAACGCTTCAGGGCGCCGACACCGTCCCGGACGATATCCCAGCCGAGAACCTCCTCGTAGATGTAGGTGAGCTGGATGCGGCCGGCGAACTTGGCGAAATCGGCGTCCTTCTCGATCAGCGTCTTGGCGTTGAGGACGATCGTGTTGTTGAGATCGCCCTGGGCGATGTTGTCGAAGGTGGAGCGGCGGAGCTCGGCCTCGATGGCCTCAGGTGTGAGGCTCAGGCGCAGGCCGATCGAGGCGAATTCGATGCGACGGCGGAGGTCGACGCCGTCCCAGAGGTAGGTGGTGGCGTCGGCGCGCTGCACCACGATCATCGAGTTCTGGCCCTGCGGCGTCGGCGGGCGGGAACCCTCGGAAGGAACCTCCGCGGCGGCGGTCTCGTCGCCCCCGCGGGCGGCATGACGGGCGGCGCGGTAGAGAATGTAGTCCTCGGCCACCTTGTAGTGACCGGACTTCATCAATTCCTCCTGCACCATGTCCTGCACCTCCTCGATGTGGAGGAAGGACTGTTTCAGGGCGGCGGCGCGCTCCGCGACATTGCGGGTGATGACCGTGGCGGGGGACGGATCCTTCTTCAGGGAGAGAAACGCCTTGCGGACCGCGATCTCGATTTTCACCGAGTTCCACGGCACGACCTGGTTGTTGCGGCGGATGAGGCGCACGGTGACGGCCGGCTGGCTGTGCTCGACGTTGAGCTTCTGCGCGCGCTTGAGCAGGAGGCTCTTGGCGACGTCATGGGCGTTGTTGTCGACCAGTGTCTTCTCGATGAGGACGTAAAGGTCGTGCAGCGTGACGCGCAACGGGCCGCGCTCGAGCGCGGTGCGGGTGAGATTCTGGGCCACCTCGCGGGTGACACCGGCGACGAAGGCCTGGTTCTTCTCGTTGAAGACGTCCTTCTCGCCGCGGGCGAGCATGAGGTTGGCGAGCGATTTGCCGACCGTGTCGGCGACCTCGGCGAGGTCGAAACGCTCGGAGCCGTGCGGGCAGAGGACCTCCACTTCGGGCACGGTGACGTCCTCGCGGAGGACATCGCGCCAGTTGTAGTTGGGTTTCTGGTCCTGGGGGGTGCCGGCGAACTTCTTGAGGGCAAGGTCCTGGTGCACCGATGAATTGTTCATGGCGAAAAACGAGACGGGGGTGGGATGTGTGTGGGGCGGGCGGGGACGAACGGGCGACGGACAGCTCCGGAAACTCAGAGCTCGTCGTCGCTGGCAACCTGGAGGGCGGACGATTTCTGATACTCAGTCACGCGGCCCTCGAAGAAATTCTGCTCCTTCTTGATATCCATCATTTCCGCGAGCCACGGCAGCGGGTTCTTGAGGCCGGCGCACAGCGGAGCCAGGCCGCAGCCCTCGAGGCGGCGGTCGGCGATGTAATCGATGTAGGTGAGAAACTCGTCGACGGAGAGACCGACCGCGTTCACGGGCAGGCAGTCGCGGATGAACTCCTTCTCCAGGTTGATGGCCTCGCGCATCGTCTCGCGCAGCTCCTCCTTGAACTCCGCCGTCCAGATCTCGCGGTTCTCCTCGACGAGATCCATGAACAGGTTTCGGAACAGTTCGATGTGGTTCGACTCGTCGCGCAGCGTGTAGCGGAACATCTGGCCGATGCCCGGGAACTTGTTCTGCCGGTAGAGCGACAGCACCATGCCGAACAGGCCGTAGAACTGCGTGCCTTCCATGCACTGGCCGAAGATGAAAATGTTCTTCGCGAGCAGCTGCTTGTTGGCGGCGACCGTCATGTCGAGGTCGCGACGCAGCGCCTGCGAGGCGCGGTTGACGAACTCGTTCTTGCGCTCGATCGACTTGATGTCCTCGAACATCGCCTCGCACTCGTGCGGGTTGATCGCGAGGGACGAGACCATGTAGAGCAGCGAGTCGGCGTGGATATTCTCCTCGTGCGCGTGACGGCCGAGGACGAGCTTCAGCTCGGGCGCGGTGACGATTTCGCGCACGACGTGCTGGACGTTGTCACCGACGATGCCCTCGGCGGCGGAGAAATAGCCGATGCCCATCCGGATGATCCAGCGCTCCTGCTCGGACACCGTGCGCGCGTCGCGCCACTGCTCGATGTCCTTGCCCATCGGGATATCCTCCGGCTCCCAATGGTTGGCCTTCATTTTCTTGTAGAGATCGTAGGCCCACTGGTACTTCAGCGGAAGAAGGTTGAAGTAGGGAACCTGGCGGCCGTTGATGACTTTCTTGGCCGCGAATGCCGCCTCGGCCTTGTCCTGATCGAGAGAGAATGCCTTGGCGCCAATCTGGAAAATTTTCTGCATGACGAAACGACGGGGGACGGAAGATTTGGGGAAAAGCCAGTTCTGCCCGTGGTCTAGCGACGGCGAAAAGCGGATGGCGAACCGAAGTTGCCAGAACTTTCCCACACGTTGTTGACCACCACAGGATGTGGCTGCCCGGAACCTAAGCCACAACTAATGGTGGCGGGCCGGGTTCCGTCAATTTTTTAAAGGTAATTTTGTTGTGACTTTTTTGATGGACAAAATCAACCCCGCCACCCGCGATGCATTTTTTTGGCGCGAGGCGGGCGGGCGCCGGGGTTTTCTCCTCTGAAGCGCGGGGAATTGGCGAAACGTGATAGTCCGGAAAATATTTTCTTGACCGGACGAAAATGCGGACCTGATGGCAAAGTGGTGAATAGCCAGGGGCGAGTAGTGGGTAGCCAGTAGCGAGTAGTGAGAAGTGACCAGCGAGCGGTGAGCCGTGAGCAGAGCGCGGCGACGGAATGGGCGAGAGACGCGCGCGGAGAAAAAAATGGAGGGCGGGCCACTTGGCCCGCCGAAGACTCGCGTGGCCGGACGAGGATCGTATTTCGCCCATTTCTCGCGGCATGCGTTCTCGGTGGCCGTGGTCGCCCGCCCTCCTGAAATTCTTCGCGGCGTAAAGCCGCTCCCACAAGCGGATCCCGCACCGGGCAAAATCATTCGGACCCGGCGGCGCCGTTGGCAGGACCGGCTTTACGCCACGATCCGACCGCGGCCTTCCGAACGCGCCGGGACGTCGCGTTCCACCTCGCATTCGCGACCCCAAAGAAAAAGGCGCCCCGCTTGCACGGGGCGCCTCGTTGAAAACAATCTCAGAGCGCGATCAGAACGTCAGGTGGATGCCGCCCTGGATGCGCCAGCGGGTATCGCCATTGTTGACGGTGATAAGGGAGCCAGACGCAATGGTGAGCGTGCCATCCGGATTGGTGGACGCGGTCGGTTTGATCTGGCCATTGGCGTTGTACGTCGCGTTCGCGAGGACGCGGCTCAATCCGCCGAATGTCGTACCCGTGTTGATTTCCTCGACGTAGTTGAAGAGATGCTTGTCAAGGAACGAGCCGAAGTTCAGGAAGTCGAGGAAGAGCTCGACCTTGAACTGCTTGTAGACCGGCAGCTGCTGACGGAAGCTCATGTCGAGTCGGTTCTGCCACGGCCCGAGGAACGCATTGCGCGGGGCATAGCCACCGGCAAATTTGCTGAGTCCGTTCTGATTGATATAGTTGAAGTAGGCGGTCTGTTGCGCCGGAGTCATGCCGCTGAAGTCGAAGCGGGGATCGCTCGTTCCGGAGGGCACCGCCACCAGATCGTTGCCGGTCACGCCGTCGCCGTTGAGATCGCCGGAGTAAACCCAGCTGTAGGGCTGACCGGAGCGGCCTTCATAGTTGAGCGTGACGGTGGATACCATGCCGTGCAGCCAGTGAAAATCGCGGCTGACGGTTGCCTGGAGGCGATCCTTCACCTCGTAGTCGGAGCGCGCAATCTCGACGGTGTTCTGGTTGAAAACATCGTTGAAGTTGAACTGCGAGCTCGCGGTGGAGCTGTTCAGCGAGGAGGCCTCGGTGGCACGACCGCGGGTGTAGGCGACGTTCCAGGCCCAGTTGTTCTTGAACTCGTGGTTCAGGGAGATCGAGCCGTAGTCCGATCGGCCGGCGCGCGTGTTGTAGGTCTCGATTACGCTGGCGAACTGCGAGTGCAGCGCGTTGGCGGCGGTGCTCGGTGAACCGGCGAAGCGCTGGCGACCATCGGCTCCGATGGTCGTGGGCTTGAGGTTCAGATTCTCGAGGTCGAGGGCCTCGATCTGATCGGTATGGATGTATTCCACCGTGAGCACGGCGTCGAGGGCCGGAATTTTCCGGTCGATCGCGAGATTGCCACGTCCGATCGTGGGCATCTTGAGACCGGGTTGGATCAGGTTGATCGAGGCCGCGCCGACTGAGGCCGGCAGGTCCGACGTTCCGATCGGATTGGCCGGGTCAAACTTGTAAGCGGGATCCGAATTGGAATAGGAGCCGTTGAGATATTGGGTCAGCGTCGGTCCGGTGTAGGCGGCGGTGTTCGGATGGGCACCGTTAGACGATGGGGTATTCACGATCACATTGAAACGACCGACGCCCGAGTTGCCGTACGAGTTGGAGATCCAGACCCACGGATTTCGGCCGAGAAACACGCCATAACCGCCGCGAATCTGCGTCAGGCGCTTGGCGTCGAGCGCATAGTTGAATCCGAGGCGCGGCTGGACCGACGTATTGCCGTCAATTGTGCCGGCGTTCGTGACTCCGAATAGGCTGGCAAATTGCGCGTTTGCGGGCGGCGCGATCGGACTGCCAATGTAGTCAGTGCGGAGACCGAGGGTGATACTAAGACGCGGCATGGGCTCCCACTTGATCTGGCCAAAGATGCCGGTGCGTTCGAACTTGCTGATGTCGGCCGTGGGCGTCCCCGTGGACACCACCGAACGGTCGAAACCAAAGGGCTTGTCCGCGATGAAGTCGGCGAGATTCCAGTAGCTGAAGTAGCCATAGGAACCCTGACGGAAGAGGTTCAGGTAGTTGCTGGCCTCGTGGTCGGCACCACCGGTGAACGTAAAGTTCCGCCAGGTGTAGTCGCCGCTGCCGGTGAATGTCTGGGTCTTCACGTGCAGCTCATTGCCCATGCTGCTCGTTTCCGAACCGAATTGAAATGCATCCAGCGTACTAATGGCCGCGGCATTCTGGGCGGTGCCCGGCACGTTGAAGATGCGGATGCTCGGGAAGGTTACGGGGAGGGACCGAACCGAGTCCTGCTTCGTGTTCGAATAATCGAACTCGGTCTTGAAGTCCGGCGTCCAGTCGCTGAACAACTGGGCCGCCCAGACCTTTTCCTTCACGCTAATGTTATATTCCGTCGAGCTCAGGCCGGTGCCGAGATTGGTCAGGGCGGGCTGGTTCGTCGGCGTCACGGGCTGGCTGAAGCTGGTATAGCTGAAGTACCCGAAGTTGGGGTTCACGCCATTCGTGTCGCTGTAGCGCACGGTCAGGCGCTGATTCTTTGTGATGTTCCAGTCGATCTTCGCCAGGCGTTTCTGGTCGAATTCGCGCGTGGTGGCGGAGCCACCCCACGTGCCCAAGTTCGGGGCACCCGGAAGCGTGGCGATCGCGGACTGCAGGGAACTCAGGAATGCCGGGTCGGGGGTGTAACCCGCGAAGGTCGGCGCTGTGTCCTGGAGGAATTTCTCGAAATTGATGAAGAAGAACAGGTGGTCCTTCCAGATCGGGCCGCCGAGGGTGAAACCGTAAACGCGCTGCTTAAGCGGCGAGCGCTTGTGGATGGTCGAGCCGAACTCGTCGGGTCCCTGCCAGTTGGCATCGGTGAAGACATCGTACACCGAACCGTGAAATTCATTCGTGCCGCTCTTGCTGACCGCATTGATGGCCGCGCCGGCGAAGCCGCTCTGGCGGACGTCGTACGGGGTCAGCGAGACGCTGAACTGATCGATGGCGTCCATCGAGAAGGGATTGACCAGCGAGAAGAGGCCGGACGAGTTAAGGCCGAATGAGTCGTTGATCTTCGCGCCGTCGAGCGTGATCGTGTTGTACCGATTGTTCATGCCGAGCGCCTGGATCTGGGGATAGCCGCGGATCGAGACGAACGGATTAGTCTTGGCGAGGTCGGCGAAGGAGCGGTTGACCGACGGCAGGTCCATCATCGCCCGATTGCTCAGCACCGAGCTGGCGCCTGTGGCACCCGAGTCGAGGTCATTGACGCCGCCGTTGACTTCAAATTTCTCCAGCTTGACGACTTCTTCCTTGGAAGCCTTGGCCACCAACGCGAGCTCGGTATTGTCACCGAGCGTAGTCTGGATGCCCGAAAGTGACTCGATCTGGAATCCGGTGGCGGTGGCGGACACGCTGTAGGGACCGCCGACGCGCAGACCGGTGAAGGTGAAGCGACCGGACGGACTCGAGATCGCGGTGTAGCTCGAGTTCGTCGGTATGTGAACGGCGGTCACAGTCGCGCCGGCCACCGGCGCACCGGTGGTATCGAGAACAGTGCCCGTGATCGCCGAAGAGACGATCGCCTGGGCCAGGGCATCAGGGCGGATGGCCAGAAACGACAGGGCCATCGCCGCCAATAGCGTTAGTCTTACGAATGCTTTAGGCATGGTGCAGCTTGCAGTACTTAGGTTTACGGTCCCGGCAGGTTGGTCCGGGCTTAGGTTGGGCGAGCGAAGGATTCCGCCATGTCATAGTCAAGCCTTCAACCCGGTGCGCGCGGCGGTCCGCGCAAGTGTTAACCGGGCTGTAACCTTGTCAGTCGATACGCGGAATCATTCCGCCGGGGGGTCAGCAGAAAGCATGCGCGGAGCAGGAATATTTTTGCTTCCGTTTCGCGTCTAGCGCGGACCCGCGAGCGGCCACTCGATTTCCCGGGAGGCGACCCGGTGCAGAAACAGCGCCGCCACCTGGGCGCGCCGGGCCAGGCTGGATACCTGAACCCACTCCTCGGGACTGTGCAGACGGTCGCCAACCGGGCCGAGGCCGTCAAGGCAGGGCAACCCCGCGGCTGAAAGCAGGTTCGCATCGGAGGCGCCCCCGGCATGGATCGCCGAGGGCGGAGACTGGCCCAGGTCGGAGGCGCAGGTTTGCCAGTGGTGCAGGACTTGGTCGGCGACCGCACTGCGCTCCATCGGGGGACGGTTGAATTCACCCACAATTTCGAGGCGGAATCCCGGCCGGCGATTGATCGTGCCGGCCAGTTCGTCGAGTCGGGCGCGCAGCGCAGCTCGTTCCGACGCGGCCGTGACGCGTACATCGAGCAGGGCTTCGGCAAAGTCGGGAACGACATTGGTGGCCGGGCCACCGCCGCGAATCCGTCCGATATTGAGCAGGATCCCGGGCATCTCCTCGGGCAAACGCGCTGCGCTCGTGAGAAATTCCGCCAGCGCGGCAATGGCGTTGCGGCCGTCCCGCGCGGCACTCGCGGCGTGGGCGGCGCGGCCGTGGGAGGTGATCGTGAAATTGCCCGTGCCCTTGCGCGACTGCACCAGGGAGCCATCGGGTCGCGCCGGTTCGAACACGAGTCCGAGGCGGTGGCGTCGCGCCGCTTCCTCGATCACGGCCGCAGCCCCGAATGAACCAATTTCCTCGTCGGGATTCAGGACAATCTCGAAACCGACCCGTGCCGCGTGCGGTGTGCGTTCAAAGGCTTCGAGGGCGGCGAGCATGACGACCAGACCGCCTTTCATGTCGATCACGCCGGGACCACGAAGCGTGTCCGGTCCGGTCGGTGAGCAGATTTGAAACGGATCGTCGGCGTCATAGACGGTGTCGAAGTGTCCGCTGAGGAGAAACGAGACCTTCGCCTCGGGTCGAAGGCGAATCCTTAGCGCCGGCACCGAAGATCCCAACAGCGACACCCGCTCGGTTTTCCCGCCGAGGCTCGCGAATCCCTCTTCCAACAGCGTCGCCATGGCGAGGAGCCCGGCTTCATTGCGACTCCCCGAATTCTGATTGCACCATCGGATCAGCAACGCCGCCAGTTCTGGCGTGCGCGCCGGCAGATCGAGGATGGCGGAGGGAACGGGCATCGGTCCGGACGTTCGCGGCTATTCCTCCAAACGTACACCCGAAATTCTTTCGGCCTGAATATTGAACCACAGAGGCACAGAGAAATTGCCCTGTAGGAGCGGCTTTACGCCGCGAATCGAACCGGTTGAGTTTCCCGCGGATTGCGCGGATACCTCGGATATATTCATGCGCCAATCCATTCGGAATCCGTGTCATCCGCGCAATCCGCGGAGAGTCGGCTCGGATTCATTCGGCGACGGTTTCGTGTGGTTCGCGTATTTCGCGGGTCGAATCGGCTTTGGTCGTCATCGGCGGGTGAGGTCGCCCGCCCTCCATCGACCTACTCTGCCGGCAACGCGATCAGGTCGCCATCAAACCCCGCGGCAAAAATGCGCTTCCCGTCCGTGGCGAGCGATCCGGCATAGCCGCCAAAACCATTCTCGGGCGCCGGTGCGGCCGGAAGCTGCCAGCGCGGCTTTCCGGTCGAGCGATCGAGGGCCATGATGCCGCCGCGGTGGACGATTGCCGTTCCGGGAATGTTCTGCGCCACCGTGCCGATGAAGACGGATTTCCCGGTGACGAGCGGTGTTCCCCAATCCATTCCGCCCACGTCGGTCGCCCAGAGCGTCCTGCCGGAGGTGGGTTCGAATGCAATGACGCGCCGGTAGTCCGAAGCGCCGACATAATAGATGCCATCGCGCAAGGCACCTGTCGATTCGACCCACGAAAACCAGTAGGAAAATCTCCAGGCCACCGTTCGATCCGACGCCCGAAACGCATAGAGGAAATAGTCGCGACTGCCCGCCAGGATCATGTCGCCCGCCATGATCGGGGTGGTGACCACGCCGCCGCCGGTTTTCGCGCGATAGACTTCCGTTTGATGAGCCAGATCCACGGCCACGACGGAGCCATCCATCGTCCCGAAAGTGACCTGGTTCGGACCGAAGTTCCCAATGCCGGAAAAAATGGGTGCGCCCGCCTCGAATCTCCATTTGACCCGCCCCGTCGCGGCATCCAGCGAGTACAATCCGCCGTCCGCCGAGCCGCAGAGAACCTGTTTCCCTTCGACCCGCGGTGTCGCCGTGCGTCGGTTGAAGGTCGGATTCTCCGCGAGCGGCTTGCCGGCACGCTTTTCGTCGTACAGCGCCGAGCGCCAGCGCAGAACACCTGACGCGGCGTCCAGACAGACCAGATCGTTTTTCCCATCGACGAAATAGAGCGCTCCGTCGGCAACGACCGCTTTCCCATCGATCCGGTTGGGGCCGGTCCACGTCCAGCGGATTTTTCCGTCGGTGCCATCGATCGAAAAAAATAATCCCTTGTTGTTGCCGACGTACACGGTGCCCTCGACGTACACCGGGGAAGCCCACGTCGGTGCCCCGAGCGATTGGCGCCATGCCACTGTCGGTGCCGCAGGGTACACCGGCGGGGGCGGCGCCGGCGCGAATGTGCCGCCACGGGTCAGCACCATCGGCAATTTCCCCGGGCCGAATGTCCCCTTGAGCTGATCGCCGTCGAGATTCAGCTGCGATTTCAAGACGGGCTCGGAATAGTGCGCGCCGGAGCGTGTGACGGGGACATCAAACGTGGCCCCGAACGTGTTCATCAGCGGAAAATAGAGCGAGAAGTTGAGATCGCCATGCGCGTTGCGAGCGAAGCGGAATCCGATCTGCGCGTCGCCCTGTGGAGCCGTGACGGAGCCCATCCAGGTTCCTTCAATCGGATCGACGGCTGGCGAGTCGGCGCGAATAAAAGGTATCCAGAGGCCCAATGCCAGCAGGACAAACCCGAGTCGGCCGACGTGCCTGGCACCAATAAAATCGAAATTCGACATGGCGGGATTTTCCGTTGCCCGGCGACGGCCCACAAGCCGTTTGCGGCCGATCGCCTGCCGGATGCGATCGGCGACGAGGGTCCGTTTCGGGCACCTTCTCGTGAAACTTTTGCGATAGTTGCGCGTCTTAGGTAGTGAGTCTATTCTATCACCATGAAAACGCTTCGTTCGGGTCGTCTTTTCCTTCTGGCCGCCGTCGGTCTGGGCACATTGACCACGGTATCGCTGACGCGCGCCGATGCGCGGGTCGACGTGGGCCTTTCGGTCGGTGTGCCGCTTCCGCACGGCTACGCCGAGGTCAACGTCGGCCGTGACCACTACTATTATCACCGGGGCGTGTTTTATCGCCCGGGCGCGCACGGCTACTACGTGGTGCACGCGCCGCGCGGTGCGATCATCCGCGACCTGCCGCCGTACTACAGCCGCGTTTATTTCGGCGGCTCGGTCTATTATCGCTACGGCGATGTTTATTATCAGAGCGTGCCCGGCGGCTACGTGGTGGTGGACGCTCCGACGACGACGGTTGTGACCTCGGCCCCGCCGCCTCCGCCGAGTGCTCCGGCTCCTGCCAAGGAGGACTACCAGTCGGTCTGGATGGGCGACACGGAGTTCCTCTTCAAGGATGGCCAGTTCTTCAAGCGCACACCCGACGGCGTCGTTTGGGCTCCAGCCCCGCTCGGGGCCATCACGAAGTCCCTGCCGAACGATGCCCGCAGCGTGTGGTATCAGGACATCGAGTACTACGAGTTCGACGAGGTCTATTTCCGCAAGACACCCGACGGCTACAAGGTCGTCGACGCGCCCTGGAAGAAGTAGTCCGGACCAATCGAATCCAATTTCCGCCCGCGAGTCCGCCAGGCTCGCGGGCTTTTTATTGAGCAGATCCGATTCCGGCATTTTTTACCGCGGACTGCGCGGATGCCTCGGATTGTGAAAGGATTTCCGAGCGAAATGAGGGAGCGGCTTTACGCGGCGAAAGGTGGAACCGGACCTCCGGGCCGGTTTTCAGGTCGGATTGGAATTGGATTTTCGGCTTTCGAAACGCGCCGGGGACGTCGCGTTCCACCTTTCGCCGCGTAAAGCCGCTCCCACAGTCTCCGGCAAAACTCTCCGCCTCAGCGCCGCACCAACTGATAGTCCGGACCGCTGATCAGTCGCATCGGACTCATCACGTCGTAATCCAGATAGCCCGGTCCGCCGTAATACGAACAGGCGGGGATGCCCTTGCCATGATATTGGTCGAAACCGATGCCGACCGTGACGCCCGAGGCCGGATCGGAAATGGTCGTGAAGAAGGAGGTGCCGTAGAAATTTCGTCCGTGCCCGGAGGTGCCCACCGTGAAGCTGACTTCACCGTGAATCTCCAACCGGTCCGCGAAGGCGGAAAGCCGGTTGCCCCAGGTGCGTTCCGCCGTGGCGACCACCGGACCGGCGACGATTGCCTGGGCGACCAGCAGATCGAGTCGCGCGCGTTCGTTGTCGGTCAGGAGGTCGAGACCGGCTTTCGATTTTTCTGCGGCCGTGCGACGGCCGGAAAACGTGCCGGCAAAGCTCGTCACGCCGCCGGCATGGGCGAGCGAAACCTCCCGCGCCACCAGCGAATTCAGGAAAGTGATCTGGTCCGCCGAGAGCTTGGTGAGTCCCGCGGCGGCCACATCTTCGCCCGAAAGCCCCCGCGTGAACGAAATCGATCCCCAGGCCGGAGTGGCTTCCGGTTGCGCGGCGGAGACGTCCGCAGCCAGGGCCAGAAGGCCCGCCAGACCGGCGATTCGAAGAAGGCGCATGGGAAGTAAGACGTATGGGAATGCATCCGGTTCCGGGCCGCGAGCATTATTGCTGGCCTGAATGAGGCCGGGAGCCATGATTCCGGGGCCCGTTAATTGCCAAAACTGCCGCGCCCATGCCTTCTCCGGTCACCCTGATCCTCGGCGCCGTGCCGTGGGAGATCAAACCCGTGCTTGAAACGCTGACGCGTTCGCGGGCCGGGCGCATCGAACGCTATCCCTTTCGCGAGGGCGTCCTCGACGGCACCCGGGTGGTCACCGCCTACACGGGAGTCGGCAAGACCAACGCCGCTTTTCTCGCCGCGTTGTTCATCGAGCGTTTCAAGCCCGTCCGCCTGATTTATACGGGCAGCGCGGCGCGACTGAATCCGGCGTTGCGGACGGGCGACATCATCATCGGGCGCCGGACGTTTCATCACGATGCCGGTAGCTGGCAGGCCGGCGGCATGGTTTATCGCCGCATCATCGGTCCGCGCGCGGGTCACCCGACGCATTTTCGATACGATGCGGATCCCGCGTTGCTCCGCGCGGCGCTCGCGGCGGCGAAAACGCACCGGCCGCGCATCGTCACGGCCAACGGCGCCACCTACGAGCCGGCGATCCGCTCCGGATTGATCTGCTCGGGCGATGTTTTCGGCCTGCCGGCACCCAAAATTGCGGACATCCGGGCGAAATTGAAATGTGACCTCGTGGAAATGGAGGGTGCGGCGGTGGGACAGGTCTGCACCGAATTGCAGGTGCCGCATCTCGTCATCCGCGCCGGCAGCAATCTCGCCCAGCCGAATCCGGGCAATGACTACAAGGCCCTCGGGCAGATCGCCGCGCGGCAGGCGGCGTTTTTCGCCCTTCACCTCGTGCGCACGCTGGCGTGAAGGCCTTCGTCAAGGGCGACATCGACGGATTTCTCGGGCTGGCGCTCGATAACGTCGTCCAGATTCTCATCATCATCGGACTTTGCCAGGGCGTCCTCGGCTTCGACGACACGCTCGTCTATCGGACGATCCTGCCGGGAGTGGCCGTTTCGTTTTTGGTGGGAAATCTTTTGTACGCCCGCGCGGCGCTGAAACTGGCGCGGGAAACCGGACGCAACGACGTCTGCGCATTGCCGTACGGCATCAACACGCCGATCATGATCGCGTACGTTTTTCTGGTGATGCGCCCCGCCAAGGAACTGGCCATCGCCACGGGTGCAACCGATCCGAATCGGGTCGCCTGGCAGGCCGGACTCGTTGCCTGTCTTGCCTGCGGCGTGATCGAGTTTGCCGGGTCTTTCGTGGCCACGCGCATCCGGCGTCTCACGCCGCCTCCGGCGATGCTCGCGACCCTCGGCGGCATCGGGATCGCGTTTCTTTCGATGGGATTTCTCCTCGAGTCCTTCAGCCGGCCTCTGGTCGGGCTGGTGACGATCGGGGTGATGTTCATTCTTTATTTCGGCCGCGTGCGCTTTGGCCGCGGCGTGCCCGGTATCGCACTCGCCGTCGTGCTCGGGACGGGTCTGGCGTGGCTCACGGGCCTCGCTCCGGTCGGTCACAATCCCGGCGCGCACCTTGGACTCGCCCTTCCGCGTCCTGTGCTCGCGGATTTGTGGCATGGGATCACCGGTCGACAACTGCTCGCGGCCATTTCGGTGATCGTTCCGACCGGTCTGCTCGGCTGGCTCGCTTCGCTGCAGAACATCGAGTCGGCTGAGGCAGCCGGCGATGCGTATCCGGTCCGAACCGCCATGATCACGAACGGACTCGGCACGATCGCTGCGGCCTGCTTCGGTTCGGCCTTTCCGATGTCGATCTACATCGGACATCCGGGCTGGAAGGCGGTCGGCGCCCGCGCGGGTTACAGCACACTCAACGGAGTCTTCGTGACGCTGCTCTGCCTGACGGGCAGCGCCAGCCTCGCGGCCTGGTTGATTCCGGTCGATGCGGGCATCGCGATCATCATCTGGGTCGGCATCGTCATCGCGGTGCAGTCGCTGCAGGTGGTGCCGCGCCAACACCTGGTTTCCGTGGTGGTGGGATTTTTTCCGGCGCTCGCCGCCTGGGCCGCCCTGCTGGGCAAGAATGCGCTGCGGGCGGCCGGCTACGGAGCGGCGGGCGGTCCGCCGTTCTCGCCGGCGTTGCTCGAGGCGTTTCACCGCGACGATTTTTACCTGCAGGGCGCCTTTGCGCTGGAACAGGGCTTTATCTACTGCGCGCTGATCTGGTCGACCATGACCTATTTCATCGTCGAGCGAAAGTTCCTCCGTGCCGCGGCCTGGAGCACCATTGCCACGGCGCTTTCACTCGCGGGACTGATGCATGCGTGGAAATTTTCCGCGTCCGACACGGTCATCAACGTGCCCCTGATCGACTGGCTGGCCCAGGGCGGGCCGGCGCCGGGGTGGGTTTCCCTGTTTCCGGCGTGGCCGTTCGCCGCCGGCTACGGACTGCTTGCGCTCCTGCTGCTGGCGGCACATCGATGGGCTCAACCGACCGACGCCCATGATTGATTCCCGACTTCCGGTCATCGAACTGCACCGTCATCTCGAGGGCGCGGTGCGTTTGACCACGATGCTCGATCTGGCGGATCGCCACGGCCTCAAGCTGCCGGGCCGCACGGTCGAGGAACTCCGACCCCAGGTGGTGATCACCGGTTCGCTGTCGGGCCTGATGGATTTCCTGAACCGGCTGCAATGGATGATCCACGTGCTCGCCGACACCGCGGCCTGCCGCCGGATCGCGTATGAGAGCATCGAGGACGCCGCGCGCGAGGGAATCGACTATCTCGAACTTCGTTTCAGTCCCGGCTTCATGGCGCGTCCCCACGCGTTGAACGCCACGGAGGTCGTCGCCGCGGTCGTCGATGGCACGCGGGCGGGTGAGCGCGATTTTGGCGTCCGCACCAATCTGATCGGCATCATGAGCCGCACGTTCGGACCCGAAGCCTGTCGGGCCGAGCTCGAGGCGTTGCTGGCGCATCGCCATGAGATCTGCGCGCTCGATCTTGCCGGCGACGAGGCGCGCTGGCCCGGGCAGCTTTTTCACGATCATTTTCGGCGGGGTCGCGACGCCGGCTGGTGCGTGACCGTTCACGCCGGCGAAGCGGGTGGGGCGGACAATGTGCGTTATGCCGTCGAGGAGTTGGGTGCGACGCGCATCGGTCACGGCATCAAGGCGGCCGGCGACCCGGAACTCCTGCGCCGGCTGGCGGATCGCGGCATCGGCCTGGAGATAAATCTCACGAGCAATGTGCAGACGGCGACGGTTCCTTCGCTTGCCGCGCATCCGATGCGCACGTTTCTTGAGCTGGGCGTGCCGGCCAGCCTGAATACCGACGATCCGGTCATCAGCGGCATCGATCTGGGCTACGAATTCAACGTGGCGGCGCCCGCGGCGGGACTGACTCCGGCCCAGATCCGGCGCGCCCAGGAAAACGCACTGGCGACGGCGTTCCTGTCGCCAGCGGAGCGGGTCGAATTGTCCCGGAAGGCAGCGCAAAGGCCGGTCCGAAAATGAGCGGCGAACTGCTGGTCCGGAATTGCGGCGCGATCGCCACGATGGACCCCGCGCACAAGGTGCTGCGGGACGGGTGGATTCATTGCCGCAGCGGCCGCATCGTCCAGGTGGGTTCGGGGGTCGTCCCGTCGATCGAGGGCGCCCAGGTGGTCGATGCCAGGGGTGGCGTTGCCTTGCCCGGACTGATCAACACGCACCACCACATGTACCAGAATCTGGCGCGGGCCTACTCGCCGATCGCGAATGTGCCCCTGCTGCCCTGGCTCGCCGGACTGACGCCGCTGTGGCGTCATTTCAAGTCCGAGGATCTCGGCGTGGCAACGCAGGTGGCTCTGGCCGAGCTGATGCTGACGGGATGCACGACCACGACGGACCACCACTACGTGTTCCCGCCGGATTGCGGCGACCTGGTTGGCGCCCAGTTCGCGGCGGCGGCGGAGATGGGAATCCGATTTCACGCCTCGCGCGGCTCGATGGACAAGGCGTCCGACCTCATTCCGGAGTGGGCCGTGCAACCCGTGGACGTGATCCTGCGCGATTCGGAACGCCTCATCTCGCGACATCACGACGCGGCGGCAGACTCGATGAACCGTGTCGTGCTTGCGCCGTGCGCCATGACGTCGGTGTCGACCGAACTTTTTCGCGAGTGTGCAAATCTGGCGCGGCATCACGGGCTGCAGCTGCACACGCATTGCGGCGAAACCATCGCGGAAAACGACCTCGCGGTGAAACTCACCGGCATGCGCCCGTTGGAATGGCTGGAAACCGTGGGCTGGGCGGGCGAAAACGTCTGGCTCGCTCACGGCATCCACTTTGATGATGCCGGCATCGCTCATCTCGGGCGGCACCGCATGGGTGTGGCGCATTGTCCCTGTTCCAACATGCGACTCGGATCGGGCGTTTGCCGCGTGTACGACCTGCAGCGGGCCGGCGCGCGGGTGGGGCTGGGAGTCGATGGCAGCGCCTCGAACGACTCGGGTCACATGCTGAATGAGGCGCGCCAGGCGCTGCTGCTCGCGCGCGTGACGCGCGGAGCCGGCGCGATGACGCCGATGGAGGCGCTGCACCTGGCCACCATGGGAGGCGCGGAAATCCTGGGACGCAGTGCGGATCTCGGCAGCCTTGAAGCGGGCAAATGCGCGGACATCGCGATTTTTCCAGCAACGGACTTGTTCAGCTCCGGTGCGGAGAACATCGTGGACGCATTGGTGCTCTGCTTTCCGCGTCCGGTCGACACGCTGATTGTTAACGGGCGCGTGCGCGTGAGCGAACAAGGTATCCGCGGACTCGATCTGGCCGCATTGCTGGGGCGACACGCCAAAATTGCGCGGCGAATTGTTGGGTAGGGCGCGACCGCTGGGCGCGCCGCAAACTTTCGATGGTCCTGGCAGCGTTGAGCGTCTTGAGGCAAGCCGCTCCACCTTTTTCCGCGTCACTCTGACGCGATCACTCAAGCCCGCCGCTGGCGGACTCAGAGATCCTGCAGCAGATGCCTCAGCACTCCGGGCATCACCGGTTTGAACAACACCGCGTCGACGCGCAGCGCCTTGTACGCTTCGCCGATGTCGTGCCGAAGCTCCGAGCTGAACACGACAATCTTGCCGGAATAGGGGAGTTCACGAACTTGCTTAACAAGTTCCAAGCCATTAACTTGAACCATGTGGTGATCGGTGATCAGGACGTCGTAGGCGTCCGGATTCGCCTGGATCAGTTCGAGCGCCGGTTTTCCGTCGGCGACCGTTTCCACCGAATGACCGTCGCGCGAGAGGGAGATCTGCACGAGCGTGCGCAGTTCGGCCATATCATCCGCGTAGAGGATACGGTAGGTCTTTTTGGGCGCCGTCGAAACGGATTGCTCGGGTACAACAGGAGACATCGATGTCATGGTTTGCGCTCACAATCTGTGACGCTCGAAAGGCAAATAGGTTCTGCAAAAAGAATGCGAATCTGGTGCTGGTTTCGTGCCGCGGTTCGCGTCATTCATGACAAGCGAGCTGCGACAATTCGCCCTTCAGCGGATATATTTTTTCGCTTTCCCGCGAATCATTTCGCGACCGCGCCATCGAGACCGCGGCGCACCAGCAGCGGTTCGAGATAGGGATCACGTCCGGTGAAATTGTGGAAGAGCGCGAGCGCATCGTCGCTGCCGCCGCGCGACAACAGCGTGGCGCGGAAACGATCGCCGTTCGCGCGCGTCAGGCCGCCATGCTGCTTGATCCACTCGACGCTGTCGGCATCGAGCACCTCGGCCCAGATGTACGAATAATATCCTGCCGAATAGCCGCCGGAGAAGGTGTGCGAAAAATACGTGCTGCGATAACGCGGTGGAACCGGCGCGAAATCGACGCCGTATTTTTTCAGCGCGGCCTGCTCGAACGCAACGACACCGTCGGCCTCGGGCGCCTGGTCGGGCGGAATCTGGTGCCAGGCCTGGTCGAGCAGCGTGGCGGCGAGATACTCGGTGGTCAGGAAACCCTGGTTGAACTTCAGCGTGGAAAGCATCTTGTCCAGCAGCGGCTGCGGGAGCGGTTCGCCGGTCTGGTAATGCTTGGCGTAGTGTTTCACGACCTCCGGCCACGACGCCCACATCTCGTTCACCTGCGAGGGATACTCGACGAAGTCGCGCGGCACCTGCGTGCCGGCGAAACGCGGATAGCGCACGTGGGAGAACATCCCGTGCAGCGCGTGTCCGAATTCATGAAACATGGTGCGCACCTGGTCGTAGGTCAGCAGCGTCGGCTGGTCCGCGGCGGGCGGCGGGATGTTCAGGTGGTTCGCCACAACCGGATGAGTTCCGAGCAGTCCGGATTGCTGGACGTAGGCGTTCATCCACGCGCCGCCGTTCTTCGACGGACGCGCGTAGTAGTCGGCGATGAAGATCGCGAGCTGCGATCCGTCGGCGTCAAAGACATCGAAAACCCGCACGGTCGGCTCGTACACCGGCAGGTCGTGGCGCTCCTTGAAGGTGAGGCCGTATTCCTGATTGGCCGCGAAAAAGACGCCATCGAGCAGGACGTGATTCAGTTCGAAGTACGGCTTGAGCTGCGATTCGTCGAACGCGTAGCGCGCCGCGCGAACCTTTTCCGAATAAAAGCTCCAGTCTGACGCATCGATCGTGAACCCGCCGTGCTCCTGGTCGACGATCGCCTGCATGTCCGCCGCCTCGCGTCGCGCATTGGCCACGGCGGGCGGAGCGAGCTGGGCGAGGAGCTGGTTGATCTTGTCCACGGAGCCTGCGGTCTGCTCGTCGACGACGTACGCCGCGTGATTCGGATAGCCGAGGAGAACGGCGCGTTCGGCCCGCAGCCGGACAATCCGGGCCACGGTGGCGCGATTGTCAAAGTCCCCGCCGCGGCTGCCGCGCGCCAGTGAAGCGGCCATCAGGCGCTCGCGCACCGCCCGGTTCGTCAGCGAGCTCAATGGCGCCTGGCCCGTGGTGTTTTCGAGGCGAAGGACATATTTGCCCTCGTGACCCGAGGCCTTGGCTTCGTTGGCGGCCGCGGCGATTTGTGCGTCGGTGAGACCGCTCAATTCGGCGGCCGAGTCCACCACCAGGGCCGATGCATTGGTTTCCTTGAGCACGTTCTGGGAAAACGTCGTTTGTAGGGCGGCGATCTCGGCGTTGAAGGCCTTCAGTTTGACCTTGTCCGGCTCGGACAGGCGCGCGCCCGCGCGGACGAAGTCGCGATAATACCGCCAGAGGAGGCGCTTTGACTCCGGATCGAGCTTCAGCGCGTCGCGCTGGTCGTAGATGGCCTGGACGCGGGCGAAGAGGGCGGGGTTCAGGAGGATCTCGTCGCTATGCGCCGCGAGCTTCGGCGACATCGCGCGCTGCAGCTTCTGGAGTTCGGGATTCGTGTTGCAGCCGGTCAGGTTGAGAAAGACGCGCACGACCCGTCCGAGGGGCAGTCCCGCTTTTTCCATCGCGACGATCGTGTTGTCGAAGGTGGGCGCCTCCGGATTGCGGGCGATGGCGTCGATTTCCCGGAGATGGTCGGCCATCGCCCATTCGAAAGCGGGTCCAAAGTGCTCGTTCCGGATCAGGTCGAAGCGCGGATAGTGAAACGGGAGAGTGCTCTCGACGAGCAACGGGTTGTCAGCCATGGGAGCGGATGCGGGGCCGGCGCTTTCGGCACCTCGCCCGGGAGCGGAGGCGACAGAAAGGGTCAGGAAGACAGACAGGAGCAGGGAACGGGACGGTTGGGGAACGAAGTCCGATCGCATGAGGGGCGAACGTGGTGTCATAAGGACGGCTTGGCAAGTATCGGCTGCATTTCCCGGCTGCGCTCCGATTGGCAGTGGGTCGGCGGACAGATCTCCGCCGGGCCATACTGCGGACGCTCAGACTAGTGGCGGCAATTCTGAATGATTTCGATGTTACCGGCGATGCTTGCTGGGCGTCTTGCCTACAACCCCGGCAGAATATGGACGGACAAAATCAGGTATCGGGTTTCGAGCGGCACCAGCGAAAACGGCAGGCCTTCACACTGATCGAGATGCTGGTGGTGCTCGCGATTCTCGGCCTCCTCCTCGCCCTCGTTGCGGTCAATTTCGATACTATTTTTGGCAGGGGGCAGGAAGCGGTTTCGAGAATGTTCGTCCGGGATACGGTGAAGACAGGGCTGGCTCAGTATCGACTCGATCTCGGCGCTTACCCTTCCTCTTCTGAAGGTTTGGAGGCGTTGCTTTCCGCCCCGAGCGGAAAGACCGAGCATTGGAAGGGACCGTATTTGGACCTTCCAGGAAACAAGCTGCCTTTGGACCCTTGGGGTGAGCCCTATCAATACACGTCTCCAGGCGCTAAGAACGTCGCCAGTTACGACCTCTTTTCCAAAGGCCCGGACAAAATTTCCGGCACTCCGGACGATATTGGCAATTGGTGATCCAAGGCACTGGCGCGCAAACGAAGTGAGCGGCGCAAGTTTGGAGCGGGAGACTTTCTTCTAAAACGTTTCGGGTACGGCCACTGGCAATTTTACTGGCGCGGGGGCGCGAGGCGGGCATTATTGGCCGGCGTCGAATGAAATTCTTTTCGCAGCTCTTCGACATCCCGGCGGAGGACGTCCCCAAGGTGGAGCGGCGCCTGCAGAAGCGCTATGCCATCGGTCCGGATTTCCATCTCGCCGTCGCGGTGGTGGGCGACGACTGGAACGCCACGGGAAATGTGCGCGACATCGCCGTGGGCGGTCTCGGCGTGACGCTCGACCGCGGACCCGCGGTGGATACCGGTTCGAACGTAAAGGTCGGGCTGCGCATCGACGGCCTGGAGGTGATCACCCAGGGACGCCTCCGGCATCAGCGCGCGCGAACTCCGCGTGGACTCAACGGCGGGCTGAGTCTCGATTTCGACGACCCCAAGGCCCGACAGGCTTTTCTGCAATTGCTCATCCCGGTTTCGGTCGGCGCCTCGCTGGTCACCCGCGCTTCGCGACCGATCGAGGACGTCGAACCCGGCGTGACCAAATCGTATTACGCCGGCGAGTCGGCCGCCTCCCTTTCGGTTTCGAGCCGGAACAAGGGCGGTGTTTCCGAGGCGTTCGCTTTCGAGCTCAAAATTGACGAGTACATCATCCGCGGCGATCGCCCGCCCAACCTGATGTTTTTCACGCGCGGTCCGATGCCCATCGCGTCCCCCGGGGACAAGCCGTCGGTTCCCACCGGCGAGTTGGGTGACGATGTGAAGCGGCTGTTTCGCTGGTGCGTGTTGAACATGACTCACCTCCCGCCGACGGAGGCGAAGTATCTGCGGAGATTTGTGGAATGAGCGCGCCGCGTTCCTTTCCCTGGGCGTTCCTTGTGCTGGTCGCATTGCTGGCAGGCGCAGCCTGGCTTTTCCATCGCCACGCCATCGAAACCGCCCGTACCGAGGTGGCGGAGGCCAAAGCCGAGGCCGAGTTCGAGCGGCGCGAGCATGTGCCGCGTGCGGAATTCACCGCGGCGCGCAAGGCTGCCGCCGACAACGCGGATCGCGCCGAGTCCCTGGAGCACCAGCTGGCGGAGGCTAAGTCCCTGCTCGCGGCTTCCCGGACGGAGCTGACGGAGGCGGAACAAAAGCTGGCGGCGCTGACGACGTCGACGCCGGCGACCGCGACCACGGGGACCGAAGCCGGCCCGGTCGCAGTGGCGGCAACACCGAAACCGGATCTCGCGAAGGGAAGTTTTTCGCTCCGTGATGATTTCCGGATCTACAGCCCCGATGCCCAGCTCAAGATCGGCAATAACGTCACCATTTCGTCGCCGGTGGGCATGATGCTTTCCGATGCGGACCTCTCCACGGTGGCGGGCGATCTCGCGGTGGAGACGCCTTCGGGCAAGGTCGAGGCGATGCATGCATTTGTGGACATCGTCGATGGCAAGATCGAGATGACCGCGGACAGCATGCGGTTCACGAACAAGTGAGGCGGGATGCTACGCAGCCAAGAGCTAAGGGTCTATAGCTGAGAGCCAGCGACAGCAGTTTAAATTGAACTGTAGCTGTTTGGGATCGGAAATGTAGTAGCCTGCTTGCAGGCGATAAGAGTGGCGATGCTCCATTCTCTCGCCTGCGAGCAGGCTCCTACATCGGCTACGGTATTTCTGAACCTGCTCTAGCCCTCCCCAAGTATTGTCGCCAAAGCGTAGTGTGGACCTCGTCGCGACAGAGGGAACCTATGCGATCGTCGGCAAGACGTCTCTCAGCCCTGAGCTCTGGTCTCTAGACTCGCGCCGCGTTCTGCGGCGCAGCTCAACGCTTTAGATACCGCCCAAACCACGCCGACGTCCGGTCCAGGAGATCCTCAATGTGCGCGGGATTGCGGAAATGGTGTCCCTCATCCGGGTAAACGACGAGTGTCGTCGTCGTCCCGATCGTGCGCAAGGCGTGCCAGTATTCAAACGACTGAGGTGACGGGCACTCCTTGTCGCGCTCGCCGACGACGATCAGGACCGGCGTCTGCACTTTCTTGATAAAATTGATGGCCGAGCAACGCGCGTAGGCGTCCGGGTCATCGTAGACCGAGCTCCCGAAATAGGGGATCATCCACTGGTCGATCAGATTTTCGCCGTAGTAGCTTTGCCAGTTGGAGATCCCGGCGCCTGCGCACGCCGCACGAAATCGTCCCGTCTGGGTCAGCGCCCACATCGTCATGAATCCACCGTAGCTCCAGCCCTGCAGGCCGAGGGCATTCGGATCGATCGGATGCGTGGCGAGCACGGCATCGACCCCGGCGAGAATGTCGCGCAGGTCGCCGCCGCCAAAATCCCGGACATTGGCGGCGGCGAATTTTTCACCCTGTCCGTAGCTTCCGCGCGGATTGGCCACGAAGATAAAATAGCCATCGGCGGCGAGCGGAATTCCGGATGGGCCGGGCGGCGGCCAGCGGGGCGTGGCCTGGGAGGCCGGGCCGCCGTGGACGGTCACCACGAGCGGATAGCGCTTGCCGGGTTCGATCGTGAGCGGTGGCACGAGCCAACCCTGGACGTCATAGCCGTCGCTTTTCCATTCGATCCGCTCGGCGGTTCCCCACGGCGCCACGCGGCCGGCGTTGGCGTGGGTGAGGGGTCTCCACTTGCCGATGACACCGGTCCAGACTTCCGGAGGCTGCGCGAACGATGACCGGATCACGGCGGTTTGTTTGCCATCGGCGCTGAGGGAGAGGCTTTCGGTTTCGAACGTCGCCTGGATCGTTTCGTCGCCCGACCACAGATCCTCGGTTTTTCCAGTGGCCACCTCGAGACGCGAGATCGCGCTACCGCCATTTTTCCACTCGGAAACCAGAAGCGTCGAGGAATCCGACGACCAGTGGATCCACGCGGGCGAGCGATTTCGGCCGGGCGTGAGATTGCGCGCGACCCCGCCCGTGGCGGGAACGACCCACACGTCGCCCCCGGTGGCGCCATCATCGCTCATCAGACCCTGGATGAACGCGACGCTTCGCCCGTCGGGAGACCAGCGTGGCACCGCGATCTGCAGGTCGGGTTTCAGGAGCTCGGTCATTTTTCCGTCCCCGACCTCGAGGGTGAAAAGCCGGGCGATCCACCAATGATTGTCGCCGTCGCCGGGCGCCGCGATGAATGCCAGGCGATGGCTGTCCGGGGCCCAGTCGAATTCATAAACATAGGTCGAGGCGTCCGTGACAAACCGGCTGTGACCGGTCGCGACCTCGAGCACGGTGATGCGCTGCTCGGAAATCTCTGCCGCCACCTCCCCGGTCGCGCGCGCCGCGGCCTCGACGGCGCCGGTTTTCGCATTGCTAGACTCGACCTGCAGCAGGGCGATGCTGCGTCCGTCGGGCGACCAGCGGGGATTGCTCAGGAAACCCGTCAGGTGTCCGACTTCGCGCGGCGTCCCGCCGTTGGCGCCGACCACATACAGTTCGAGCTGCCCCTTTTTCGCGGCATCCGAAAGGAACGCGAGCTGCGTTCCATCCGGTGACCAGGCGACGTCACCTTCATTGTGGGGTTTCCTTGCATCACCGGCGGTCACCCGTCGTTCTGATCCGCCCGCGGCCGATCCGACCGTGATCGTTCGGCCCGATGTGGGAGTGCGGTCGGGATTGGACAGCATTTCGACCCAGGCCACCTGCTTGCCATCGGGCGAGATCGCGGCCTGCGCGAAGGTGCGGGTGGCGAAAAGCAGGTCGAGTGTTTCGTGGGACGCCGCCGGAAGCGTGGAGGCGGACAGCAGTGTCAGGAGAAATAGACCGGAACAGCGGGAGCGCATGGCGTCATGTCATAACGCGCCAGCCCATCAGGCCAAATGCAATTTGGTGAAGCGCATCCGCAGTCCCATGACGCGAAATGGCCTTGCCCGTCTCCGACAGGTGGATATTAGACAGTGTAGTATTTCGCGGGCCGCACACAACCGATGCCTACTTCCGTCCAGCCGCGCCCAGCGTCGGCCCCGCCGTTTCGGCGGAGCCAGGCCTACGTCTTCGCTGCCGCGCTCGCGGCCCTGGGAGGCCTGGCCCTCTGGCAGCAGTTGCAGATTTATCAGCTGACGCACGGTCCGGCGCACATTCGGGACGCCGATCGTCAGGTCAGCGTCCGGCGCGTGGCCGGTTCCCGTCTCGCCCTGACTCCGCGTCTCACGACGCATCTTCCGAAATCAGGCGCGGCGGCCCGGCGCGACTCCGACTCGGGACCCGATGCGGCGATGGGTTCGTGGAAGCCAACCGGTTCACTGGGAAACGGCTCCGTCCTGGCCGACGGCGATTTTGTCAACGCCTACGAACTCTATCGCGAGGGAATGCTCGACCTTCGCTATGCCGATCTGTTTCGCCGTCTGGACCTGACCCCGGATGAACTGAGCGCGTTCAAGCGCCTGCTCGCGCAAAAGGACAGCCTCGCGCTCGATGTCGTAGCCGTGAGCCAGGCGATCGAGGCGCCCCCCAGCGCCGGACTGGTGCCCCCGCAGGTTCGCTCGGCGCAGTCGGAAATCGAGCAATCGATCAAGTCGACACTCGGCGACGATCGCTACGACACGTACCGCGACTACGAATCCACGATGGCGCAACGAGCGACCGTGGCCCAGTTGGAGCGGCGGCTGAGCTATTCCGCGTCGCCTCTCTCGCCGGCGCAGTCCGACGGACTGGTCAAGGTTCTCGCCAGCAGCGCGCCGCGTGACAGCGGCAGCACCGTCCCCTCGATCTCATTCGTCGTTGGCGGTGATGTCTCGGGCGTCATGCCGGTCGTGAATCCCGACGCCGCCGGTCTCATCACCGATGAGGCCATTGCGGGCGCGCGCAATCTGCTCACGCCGCTGCAGATTTCCGCCCTCATGGAACTTCAGGTCGAGCAGCGCGCCGCGCTCGATGCCGGCCGCCTGATCACCGAAGGCTCCGCGACGACCATGAATCCCCCGCTGCAGTGGGGATTGCTGCTGCAATAGGAGCGTTTCCTCCGGGGCCGTGGGATCCGGATGACGGGCGACTTGGCCCGCCGAAGCCTTGGCGGAGGCGGCCCTCGGCCGCCAACGATGTCCAATGCCGAATTGACCCGCGAAATACGCGAACCACGCGAAACCGCCGCAGATAGAACCGGTCCTTTTCCTGCGGATTACGCGGATAAAACGGATTCAGAGACGATCGGCCTATGAATTTATCCGAGGTATCCGTGTCATCGCTGGGAAACCCAATTCGATCGATTCGCAGCGTGAACGTTTGGCGACCAATTTTGAACCACAGAGGCACGAAGAACGAAGGAGGGCGGGCGACCTCGCCCGCCAAAGACAATCGATTCCTCGTGGAATTCAGAAAGTTGGGACCCGATCCTTTTCCCGCGGATTACGCGGATAAAACGGATTCAGAGACGATCGGCCTATGAATTTATCCGAGGTATCCGTGTGATCCGCGGGAAAATCAGCTTGTTCGATTCGCGGCGTAAAGCCGCTCCCACATGGGCAATCCCTCTGTGCCTCGGTGGTTCAGAATAGCAAGCAGTGAGCGGTGAGCGGGCTAAAGATGGCGGAAAACTTCGTGCGAAATGCCCGGCGGAGAAGCGGGAATCGAGGAGCGAGTATGACCGCAAAGAATTGATTGTGAAATCAGTGGTCAAAACCTCGGTGCCTCTGTGGTTCAAATCAAATTGCCAGCCGGAGCGTCCAAATCGGACTCAGCGCGAAATCAGGTTCATCATCCGCTCGGGATAGCGTGCGCCCGCCACGGCGTCGGGCGGGAAAAGGGCGTCGATTTCCGTTTTCTCCGCCGCAGTCAGACGCAAAGCGAGTGCCGCAAGATTCTCATCAAGGTTCCGGATGCGCCGGGTGCCCGGAATCGGCACGACGTCGTCGCCCTGCGCCAGCACCCACGCGAGCGCCAGCTGGCTCGCCGTGCAACCGCGGCGCGCAGCCCACTCTTCAAGGCGCCGGACCAGTGCCAAATTGCGATTGAAATTCTCTCCCTGGAATCGCGGTTGCTGGCGACGCTGGTCGTCGGCTGCGAAATCCTCGAATTTCTTCAACTGACCGGTCAGGAAGCCGCGCCCGAGCGGACTATAGGGCACAAACCCGATGCCCAGGGATCGGCACGCCGCGAGCACGCCGTTTTCCGGGTCGCGGGTCCAGAGCGAGTATTCGCTTTGCAGGGCAGTGATCGGGTGGACGGCCTGGGCGCGGCGCAGGATTTCCGGCCCGGCCTCGGACAGGCCGAGGAAACGCACCTTGCCCGCGCGAACGAGATCAGCCATGGCTCCGACCGTTTCCTCGATTGGCGTGGCCGGGTCGACGCGGTGCTGGTAGTAGAGGTCGATCGTATCGATGCCGAGGCGGCGCAGGCTCGCCTCGCAGGCCTGCCGGACGTATTCCGGACGGCCGTTCACATTGCGCGTCTGCGGATTGGCCGGGTCGCGTACGAATCCGAACTTGGTCGCGACGAAGATCTCCGCCCTGCGTTTTTGCAGGACGCGGCTCAAAAGGATTTCGTTTTGTCCCGAGCCATACATGTCGGCGGTGTCGAGAAAGTTGACGCCGCGATCGAGCGCGTGATTCAGGGTGGCCAGGGATTCGGTTTCATCTCGCGGCCCGTAAAACTCCGACATTCCCATGCAGCCGAGACCCAAGGCGGAAACCTTCGGGCCGTTTTTCCCGAGCGTGCGCTGTTGCATCGGGCGATCCTACGCAGTGATCCGGGAAAGTAAAATGCGGCTTCGCGTCATCATTCCTTTCCGCCGGAGCCATTGAGTCCAACCACGAATGAACACGAATGGACACCAATGAACGGGAGCGATCCGGGATCATTTTGAAATGGGCAACGTTGTGTGCGTCGTTCCGATTCGGAGGTGGCGGAAAGTTTATTTCAGCGCGGATCAAATGCTCTTGTGGCCGCAAAAGTGCACAGCGCTGCGGAGCCGAAACCAAAGTTGCGGGTTGGCGACGGAACTCTCCAGCGGGCGGATGGAGACATCCGAACCTATCGAAGACATGCATTCGTTCCGACCGCGGATGCCCGCCAGGTAGGGGACGGCGTCCCGCCGGCCTCCATGCGCGGCGCGACGACAACATAAAATCCTCGCGAGAGTGCGCGATTTGCCAATACAGCAGTGCAAAGCTGCTGACCAATAACTTTCGACCGAGTCCATCCACGAGTGCTTGTCCAGAGGAAGCGATCGGTCCTTTCCGGGCTGAAGAACGCCGATTCTATTTCGCTTTTTGGGGCCATGGAATTTCTGAAATGGCTCTGGCCCCGGACTCCCAGCTCCCGATCGAATGGCTCCGACTTCGTGCGTTGCCAATCCCGCCCACCGCGACATGGTTCCGTCACCCATGAAACGTGTCACTTTTGCCCTGTTCCTCCTGACCCTGGCCGCCCGCGCCGACGAAGCTCCGACGCTGGCCCTGTGGCCGGGCACCGCGCCGGGGGAAACCAAGACGTTACCGCCGGAAGCCGACACCACGAAGGCAACGGACGACCTAATTGCCGGCCGGCCCGTCATTCGCATCGGAAATGTTTCCCATCCGACGATTACGGTTTATCGCCCTGCGCCCGAAAAAAATACGGGCGCCGCGGTGCTGGTTTGTCCCGGCGGCGGCTATTGGATTCTCGCCATGGATCTGGAGGGAACCGAGGTGTGCGAGTGGCTGAACTCGATCGGAGTGACGGGTGTGCTGCTCAAATATCGCGTGCCGCATCGGGAGGGCCGCCCGGACTACGCGGCGCCACTCCAGGACGCGCAACGGGCGATGGGAATGGTCCGGGCGCACGCGAAGGAATGGGCGATCGACCCGGCGCGCATCGGCGTCCTCGGCTTCTCCGCGGGCGGCAATCTGTCCGCGGTCCTCTGCAGCCAGTTTCAGCAGCGCACCTATCCGGCGGTCGACGCGGCCGACCAGCTCAGCTGCCGCCCCGATTTCTGCGTGCTCATTTATCCCGCGTATCTCACCGACGGCGACAAGAACGATGCGCTGAACCCGCTGCTGCACCCGAATGCGAAGGACACGCCGCCGACGTTCATCGTCATGACTGAGGTCGACGGCATGCGGGTGGAAAATGCGTTGTTCTACTACCTGGCGTTGAAAAAAGCCGGCGTGCCTGCGGAAATGCACCTTTATGCGCGCGGACCGCACGGCTATGGGCTGCGCCGGACGGAGCTCGGGGTCACCTCGTGGCCGGATCGCGCGACCGACTGGATGCGGGAGTCGGGCTGGTTGAAGCGCGCCCCCTAGTGTAGGGCGGCATTGCCGAATGCCGCCTCGGCGCGCCCGGCGGTCGCGCCCTACCTTACGGCTCCCACAAGGAACCCGGCGAAACTCCCGGCTGATCAAATTCCCTCAATCCTCGCGCGCCTTTTGATACGCCGTCTTGAGATGATCCCAGGAGTCGACGGCAGCGCGCTTCGCACTGTCCCACGTGTCGGAGGTGGCGTGTTCGAGATCATTCACGCGCGCCCTGAAGTCCGCCTGGCAGCGTTTGAGTTCGTCGAGCGCCGCCTTCTTGCGATCGTTTGCCTTTGAGTCATCCCAGCGCCGCTTCAAGTCATCGACCTGCGAGTCCATTTTCGACCCCAGATCGCGGGCCTGGCTGCTGAAATCGCGCCGCTTCTCGTAGGTGTAGGATTTGACGTCGCGCCACGTGTCGGCGACGGCGGTCTTCGCGTCCTCGTAGGCGGATTTCACCCGATCGCGCACGTCCTGATTCTCGTGCCGCGTACAGGCGGAGACGGCGAGCAGAACGAACGGAATTGAAATCCGCGAGAGGCGGGAGAGGACGCTGGAGAATTTCATGGGGCAAGGGCGGGGAAAAATTTTGTCCGTCTTCAGGCACGGGCCGCTGCGGGAAAGTTGCGTCGCGCGCGCACGCGACGGATCGGGTACTTGATGCCGAGATGGTAAATCGCGAGCAGAACCAGCATGCCGGCCAGGGCGTACACCAGGCCTTCGACGGTGGTCGGAACCGCAGGTTTGAAAGCGGACCACGTCGCATGCGCGATCGAAGGATCCAGGTGACGAAGAAACACGAAGGGACGCGTCCAGAGTGAGGCATCCTGGATCGCGGCTTGCGCGGTCGCGAGGGAGTCGACGCGTGTCGACGCCTCCGCCATCACGGATCCCAGTTTGGCGACGGCCGGATCCGGATTGGCATTGGTTTGGGCGATGAGCCGGTCGAGCGTGAGGCCGGACTGGGCGGCCGTGTCCTGGAACTGGACCAGATGGCGCCGCGCCTCGTCGAGATGACCACCGAGACGTTGCAGATACTGCTGCATGAACTCGGGGCCCTGCGAAAAGATCACCGCCCCGAGCACGCACAGGGCGCGATCCAGCAGGCCATCGCCCGCGCCGATCAGGGTCCGCGCCGTTTTCATGCGCGCAGCGTGGTTTCCGTCCGTTCGGGATGCAAGCCGCGGTTCCGCGATCGGTCTCCGCTTGGCAAAACCCGCGAAGTCCCTTGAATTTTCGCCAATGACTACCCCTCCCTTGGTTCGCCATATGTCATGGATCGGTTTGATGCTGGCTGGCGTTGTGCGTCTCACCGCCGCGGCCGGCAATGAATGGACCGCCTATCTCGGCGACAAGTCCGCCAGTCACTATTCATCGCTCAGCCAGATCGGCGTCGACAACGTGAAGGATCTTACGGTGGCCTGGACCTGGCAGGGTGGGGAGGCGCGGCCCGACACCTCGCAAATCCAGTGCAATCCGCTGATGATCGGCGGTGTCCTTTATCTCACCAATGCCCAGATGAAGCTCATCGCACTCGACGCGGCGACTGGCAAGGAGAAGTGGCGGTTTGCGCCGGCCGAACCCAACGGCGTGAACCGCGGCCTGGCCTACTGGTCGGACGGCGACGACCGCCGCATTCTCTACGGGAATGGCCACTGGCTGCATGCGATCGATGCCGCGTCGGGAAAGTTGATCGACTCGTTTGGCGACCACGGTCGCGTGGATCTCGCCAACGATCTCGGCCGCGACGTCCGCGGACTTGCGATCCAGGCCAACACCCCCGGCGTCATCTACCGTGATCTCATCATCCTCTCGACGCGTGTCGGCGAAGGACCTGCGCCCGCGGCGCCCGGACACGTTCGCGCCTACAACGTGCGCACCGGCAAGCTCGCCTGGATTTTCCACGCGATTCCCTATCCGGGTGAACCCGGCTACGAGGCCTGGCCGCCGGACGCCTGGAAGCACCTCGGCGGCGTCAACGCCTGGCCCGGCATGACGGTCGACGAAGAGCGCGGCCTGGTGTTTTGTCCGATCGGTTCCGCCACTTTTGATTTCTGGGGCGGCGATCGTCTTGGCAATGATGAGTACGCCGACAGCCTCGTGGTCCTGGAGGCGGCGACCGGAAAACTGGTCTGGCATTTTCAGTTCACCCATCACGACCTGTGGGATCGCGATCCGCCGGCGCCGCCGACGCTCCTGACGGTGCACCGCAACGGCCAGGACATCCCCGCGGTCGCGCAGGTTACGAAGTCAGGTCACGTCTGGGTGTTCAACCGCGTGACCGGCGAACACCTTTTCCCTTACGAGGAAATCGCGGTGCCGTCATCGGACCTGGCCGGCGAGGTGGCCTCACCGACGCAACCGGTGCCGCTGAAGCCGGCGGCTTTCGCGCGTCAGTTCTTTTCGGAGAACGAAATCACCAACCGCACCCCCGAAGCCCACCGCGCCGTGCTGGAACGCTATTCGCGGGTGCGCGCCTTCGCGCGCTTCACTCCCCCGAGTCGCGAGGGCACAATCATTCTGCCGGGATTCGACGGTGGGGCGGAGTGGGGCGGGGCGGCGGCGGACCCCGATGGCATTCTATACGTCAATTCCAGCGAGATGGCCTGGATTCTCAGCATGATCGATGCAGGTGGGGCGACCACCCTCGGCCAGCAGGTCTATTTGCAGAACTGCACCGGCTGTCACGGCGCCGACCGCAAGGGCAACGCCGCGGCCAATATTCCCTCGCTGCTCGACCTCAGCAAGCGTCGCACGCGCGCCCAGGTCGTGGAAGTGGTCACGAAAGGCCGGGCCGTCATGCCGTCATGGGCATTCCTCGGCGACGCGCAGCGCGATGCCGTGGTGTCATACATTTACGGTGACGCGGAGCCGCAGCGCGCCCCGGTGGGGGAAGGTGCCTGGCAGACTTATCTGCCCGATCAGCAGGTCGGCGCAAAACCGCCGCCGTTCACGCACACGGGCTACAACCGCTGGCTCGATCCCGACGGCTATCCGGCGATCAAGCCGCCGTGGGGCACGCTCAATGCGATCAACCTCAACACCGGCGAATATGTCTGGACGATTCCGCTCGGAGAATTTCCGGAACTGACGGCCAAGGGCGTGCCCCCGACCGGAGTCGAGAACTACGGCGGTCCCTTGGTCACCGCGGGAAATTTGGTGTTTGTGGCGGCGACGCGCGACGAGATGTTTCGTGCGTTCGATCGACGGACCGGGCGTGAACTCTGGAAGGTGAAGCTGCCCGTCGCCGGCTATGCCACGCCGGCTACGTACGAAGTCGGAGGCCGGCAGTATGTCGTCATCGCCTGCGGCGGCGGCAAACTGGGAACGAAAAGCGGCGACACCTACCTGGCGTTTGCGTTACCGGCACGTTAGGGAGAGGTCAGATGACAGAGGACTGAGAACAGACTCCGCATTCTAAGTTCAGGGCATGTCAATGATGACGCAGCCGATGAAATCTGCCTTGAGGGTTGGGCGCGACCGCTGGGCGCGCCGTGAATTTTCGGAGGTCGCAGTTTCGTGATTCGCCCCAAGCCGGCCCGCAATCGGTCCCGTCCCTCCATGTACAGGCGATAAGAGAACTTAAATCGCGGTCGAAATCTGAAAAACCTGCAATCGAACATCCAGACCTGCCGGTCGATGATTAATGCCGCGCATCATCGCGTCTGGCTCCCGTGATGACAGTGGGAAGAGCCTGCTGATGGCTCACCGCTCACTGGCCTTTCTTAGAATTCCGCGAGGAGCGTGCGCAGTTCCGGCAGCAGGATCGGCTTCGACATCACACGATCAGCGTGCAGACGCCGATACTCCGCGTTCACGTCGTCATCGATTTCAGAACTGTAGATGAAGATCCGCCCCGGAAAGGAAATGCGTCGCAGGTGGCGCACCACTTCGAGTCCGTTCAGCTTTGGCATGTGGTGGTCCGTGATAAAAAGATCGACGGTTTGCGGGTTGGCCTCAATCCGGCGCAGGGCTGCCAGTCCGTCGTTGAAGCTTTCCACCTTATGGCCATCCCGCTCGAGCGACACCTGCACGATGGTGCAGAGTTCACGCATATCATCGAGATGCACGATCCGCAGCTGCTTGTGGGGCTTCGCGGTCTGCGGCGACTCGGGAACCGAAAGGCTCATGCAAATGATTAGTATGTGGAATCGGCGGGAAAATGCACGCCCGGTTTTCGAGGGACGGTTCCGAACCGTGCCGGTCCCTGTTTGACGCAGCCCGCCATCGGGATGGCTTGCCTATCAGGGAGGACGCAACGACGGCGATAGGAGACGGCCTCCGCGCCGGCCTTGGGTGATCGTGAGAGGCGGATAGGACATCCGCCCTTACCGATTGGCGTACGGGATGCGAATTCCCTTTCTCGAACGCCGGACATAGCCTGTCCCTTTACGGGCTGCCCGCCGTACGGCTGGGGACTCTGCCGACGGCCCGCCCCTCACTGGCCTCTCTAAAACCTAGCCTGTCCCTGTACGGCCTTCGCTTGGATTGTGCGCCGGCAGGAAGTGGTGGGCCTGGTAGGGGACGGCCTCCGCGCCAGCCTTGCGAGAGAGGCGGATGGGACATCCGCCCCTACCCGGGGTGGCCGAATTTGGCGTGATCATGGACAGCCGCATGACTCGCTTCGGCGAACCCGCGAAAACTTTTTTCAGAAAAAGTGCGATTCTCGCTTGACGGGTTCCTTGTTCAGGGTCACTACCTTGGTCGAACAAGGTAGCTTGTAACCACCCAATGAGCGTCGACGAACGATTTTCCGCCATTCGCAAGGGACTCCTCGAGTTCCTGGTGTTGAAGATCATTGCCGCGGACCAGGTGTACGTCGCCGACATCCTGCGCGCCTTGAATGAAACCGAGTTTCGCACGCAGGAAGGCACGCTCTATCCGCTGCTGAGCAAGATGCGCCGCGAGGAGCTCGTCGACTATGAGTGGAAGGAGTCGGAGGCCGGACCGCCACGAAAATACTACAAACTCACCGCCAAGGGGCGGGAGGAACTGCGCGAGACCAGCGAGTACTGGCAGAAGCTCGGCAACCTCGTGAAAAATTTGGGACAGAAATAATCGCCCGCACCCCAGGAGAGTCGAACCATGAACATCGTCATCACCGTCAACCTCAACGGCAACGCCTTCCAACTCGAGAAGAACGGCTACGACACGTTGCGCGAATATCTCGAGAACGCCGCCCGCCAGCTGGAGGGCAATCCCGACAAGGCGGAAATCATCGCCGACATCGAGCAGTCAATGGCCGACAAGTTCCGCACGCGCCTCAACGCCTTCAAGACCGTCGTCGTGGCCTCCGAGGTTGATGCCGTGATCGCCGAAATGGGCCCGGTGCAGAGCGCCGAGGGTGGGGCGCGCAGCGAGGGCGCGCCGGCGGCCGCCGCGACGCCCTCGTCGACGGGTGCGGACGCCGGGTCAGCCGGCGAGGCACCGAAAGCCGGCGGCGTGAAGCGACTCTACCGCATCAACGAGGGCGCGATGGTCAGCGGCGTTTGCAACGGACTCGGCGCCTACTTCAACATCGACGTCACCATCATCCGACTGCTCTTCGTCGTGCTGACGCTGTTCACCTGGGGCGGCGGCCTGCTCCTCTATTTTGTGATGAGCCTCGTCGTGCCCGCGGCCGAATCGCCCCAGGAAAAGGCGGCGGCGTTTGGCGGCGGACCATCGACGGCCGAGGATTTTGTCCGCCGCGCCAAGGCCGGTTACTACGAGGGCATGCGCACGTTTCGCGACCGCGATGCCCATCGCGAATGGAAACGCCGGTTTCGTTATGAAATGCGCGGTTGGAGCCGCGACTTCAAACGCGAGATGCGCGCCAACGCCTTCCAATGGCGACAAAACTGGCAGGCCCATTGGGGACAGCCCAACGCCTGGTGGTTCGCACTTCCGCTTATCGGTTTCCTCAAGACAATCGTCACCCTGGGCGGATTGCTCGCCGTGGCGCTGCTCGTGGCCAACGGTTCCGTGTTCGGGATGACGCTCCCGGCGGGCATTCCGCTGTGGGTCGGAGTGCTCGCGCTGCTGATCGCGATCAACCTCGTCGTCTGGCCGCTCCGGGCCATGAAGCACGCGATCTATTTCAGCGGCGGCTACGGCGGTCCCTATCGCGTCTATGGCGGCCCGGCCATCTTCGGGCCGGTGGCCGGAATGGCGCTGGTCGTCCTCGTGCTGTGGACCGCGGACCACCACTGGCCCGCCGTGCACGCGGCCCTGCTCGATATCCGGGAACACCTGCGTCACGGAATCGACGCGGTCCGCACCTGGTGGAATTCCCACTAGGCCTGCAACCGCCATCCGTTTTTCCGGTCAGTAGACTCCCGGGCTGCGACGACTGGCTGTGCCATGAGAAAAAAATCCGCCGGCGACGGGAAATATCGCAAGTTGCACGACCCGGTCGACGACACCGGTGGCGACTCGCCATTTTTGGCGCTCGCCTGCCTGATGATTCGCCGGCACCGCAATCATCCGCCACGCGGCCGGCGCGCTGGACCGGTTGACGGATGCGAACGATCCGACCGAACCACCAATCACCACGACTCACCAGGAATGCGGACGAATGAGTGGCCGCCAGATACGCAACGGCAGGATCTCGGGCAAGTGACCTGATATCATCCCGCGGCCGGAAGCCCGAGGTCTTGATGGGGCTTGGCCTCTCAACCCTCAACGCTCAACCTTCAGCAGCATGGGCCCGGCTGACTCCTCCCGACGGCAGTTCCTGCGCCAGGTAGCGATCGGTTCGATCGCATTGGCGGGGGCCCCATTCCCGCTCTTGGCCGCCACGACTCCGACACCCGCCGCTCCCGGCGCGAAGCCGTGGTTTCGCCGGACGTATCGCTGGGGGCAAACGAATCTCGCGGAAATCGACGCCGCGCATTTCGATCTGGATTTCTGGCGGCAGCACTGGAAACGCACCGCCGTCCAGGGGCTCGTGGTGAATGCCGGCGGAATCGTCGCCTACTATCCCACGGAGATTCCATTTCACCGCCGCTCGTCGTTTCTCGGCTCGGGCGATCTTTTCGGCACGATTCGGCAGGCGGCGAAGGAGGACGGACTCGCCGTGCTGGCGCGGATGGACTCGAATCGCGCGGACGCGGATCTGTTTGCCGCGCACCCGGACTGGTTCTCCCGCGACGCTTCGGGTCAGCCGTATCGGAGCACCGACCTCTACATCGCGTGTGTCAACGGACCCTACTACACGCAGCATCTGCCGGCGATCCTGCGTGAAATCGCCACGCGCTATCATCCTGAAGGATTCACCGACAACAACTGGAACGGGCTTTTTCGCGAGCAACCCTGCTTTTGTGAAAACTGCCGCACCCGGTTTCACGCCCGCGCCGGCGCGGATATTCCGACCCGACCCGACTGGGATTCGGCGACCTACCGCGACTGGATTGAGTGGAACTACGAGCGGCGCATCGAAATCTGGGATTTGTTCAGTCGCACTTGTCGCGAGGCGGGCGGCTCCGAATGCACCTGGTCGGGAATGCTCTCCGGCTCGCCCGAATGGGAGTCGCGCGTTTTCCGCGATGATCATGAACTTCTGAAACGCGCCGAAATCGTCATGCTCGACGATCAGCATCGGTCCGAGGCGGAGGGCTTTGCGCATAACGGCGAAGTTGGACTGCGCATTCGTGCGATTGCCGGCTGGGACAAGGTGGTGCCGGAGAGCATGGCGATGTACGCGGCGTCCGAGCACAACTTTCGTCTGACGGCCATGTCTGCGCCCGAAGTCCGGCTGTGGGCGCTCGAAGGTTTCGCCGGCGGGGTTCAGCCGTGGTGGCACCACCTCGGCGGTGCGCCCGAGGACCGCCGCGCTTTTGATTCCGCCCCCGAAATCTGGCAGTGGCACCGCGATCGCGAGGAGTTTCTCATCGATCGCGTTCCCGTGGCAACGGTCGGTGTTGTCTGGAGCCGGCGCAACATGGACCATTTTGGTCGCGATGAACCGAAGGCGATCGTCAGCCAGCCCTACCACGGGATCATCCAGGCGCTGGTGGAGGCGCGAATTCCGTACGTGCCCGTCGCGCTCGACGACGTGGCCTCAGCCACCGCGGCGCTCGGACTGCGCGCCCTCATCCTGCCCAATATCGGCGCGATGTCCGATGCGCAGGCCGACGCGATTCGGAAATTTGCCGCCGTTGGCGGCGGCGTGTTTGCCACGGGCGCCACCTCCGTGACGAACGAGCGCGGGGAGACGCGATCCGATTTTGCACTCGCCGGACTTTTCGGCGCGCATCTGCCGGCGGAGCACGATTTCCGCCGGCCCGCGTCGCGCACCGCCGCCGCGCGGGCGTGGACACAAACCTATCTGAGAATGCCCGCGGTGGAGAACCGGCACGAGGTTCTCTCCGGGCTCGAAAAGACCGCGATCCTGCCGTTTGGCGGGACGCTCCAGCCACTGACGCTCGCTCCGGACGCGAAGGTTGTTTTCACGTACGTCCCGCCGGTGCCGGTCATGCCGCCCGAGGAGGTGTGGATGCGACAGCCTTCCACCGATATTCCCGGACTGATTCTGCGCGAGTCAGCCGGCGGCCGGGTGGCCTACCTGCCGGCCGACCTCGACCGGAAATTTGCCCGCGACTACTTGCCCGATCACGGGAATCTTCTCGCGCGGCTCGTGCGCTGGGTTGTCCGCGACGAGTTGCCGATCGAGGTTGAAGGACCGGGACTTCTCGACGTTCATCTCTACCGGCAACAGAACCGCTTCGTGCTGCACATCGTCAATCTCACCAACGCCGGTACCTGGCGCGCTCCCGTCCACGAACTGATTCCCGTCGGACCGATTGCCGTACGCGTGCGACTTCCGGCAGGCGTGGGCACGGACGTACGATCACTTGTCTCTCCGCCATCGGTCGTCGGAGAATCCCGGGATGGTTGGCTACGGTTTTCGCTGTCAACGATTGTGGATCACGAAGTCCTCGTTGTTTCGTGAAAGTTCAGTTGGTTCGAAATCATCTCTCAGTTTCCTCCGTTATCTCCTGTAAAATCCGTCATGACCAAATCCTCCTGTCTTCTTTTCGCCGTGCTGCTTCTCGCCGGTTGCTCGCCGAAGGAACCGGAGAAGCCCGTCGTCGTAGTCGACCAAGCGGCCGCCGATCACCTGAAATATTTTGGTGATGCGGCGAAGGCGCCCGACATCACATGGCGCACCAGCGGCCTGGGCATTCGCATCCTGGCGGCGGGGACCGGCGATCTCGTGAAGCCGAATGACGTCGTGCGTGTGCAGTACATCGGCCGCCTGAAGGACGGAACAGTCTTCGAGGATTCGCACAAGAATGGCGGTCCGGTGGATTTTACCGTGAGCCAGCTGATCATCGGCTGGTCGGTCGCGATGCAGGCGATGCATCCCGGCGGCCACGCGGAATTCTACATTCCGCCGGCACTCGGTTACGGCGCGATGCGCGCCGGCAACATTCCGCCCAATTCCGGCCTGATCTTCGACGTCGAGCTGCTCGCGGTGAACCCACCCGACGCGAAGCCGTAGGGGCCTTAGGCTAACATACTGCTGCAAAATGGCTCAATGAATTGGGTAGGGCGGGACCGCT